>JAFVFY010000039.1 GCA_017475265.1 Prevotella sp.
GCTACGGACAAGAGCGTGACTTGGAGCAGCAGCAACGAGGCCGTGGCCACCGTGACTGATGGCGTAGTGACCGCCGTGGCCGCTGGCGAGGCCACCATCACCGTGACCACCACCGACGGAGCAAAGACAGCCACCTGCGCCGTGACCGTCGCCGCCCCCGCCCCCGCCACCTACACCGTCACCCTGAAGGAAGGCACCGAGGATGCCACCAGTTGGACTATCGCGCCCGCCGAGGCAACGACCACGGGCGTGGCCGCAGGCACGGAGGTGAAAGCCACCTACGGCGGCATGAAGAAGGTGAAGAGCGTCAAGGCCAAGAAGAAGACGCAGGCAGGCCCGACATATAATGAAACGAAGAGCATCAACGACGGTCCTGTGACGGTTGCTGCCGGTGAGCACTGGCTCATCACTGGCACTGGCACACAGACGAACAATACCATGTCCATAGGCGCCGGAGCCACGGTGACGCTCGACGGCGTGACCATCAGCTCAGGCGACTACTGCATCAGGTGCTTGGGCGACGCCACCATCATCCTGAAGGACGGCTCGACGAACACGCTGACCGGCACGGGTAGCGATTATCCCGCCCTCTGGATTGGCGACGCTGGCACGACGCTGACCATCCAGGGCTCCACGGGCGTGCTGAACGTCACGAGCGGAGAATATTGTGCGGGCATCGGCGGTGGTTATGCGAATACCAACAATACCTGCGGCAATATCAAGATCGAGGGCGGCGTCATCACCGCACAGGGTGGCAACAGTGGCGCTGGCATAGGCTCCGATTCTAATCCAGCAACTTGTGGCGACATCATCATCACGGGCGGAACCGTCACGGCTACGGGCGGCACATATGCTGCCGGCATCGGTACCGGGAATGGTGATCAGAACGTAGCTTCCTGCGGCAGTATCACCATCACCAATGGCGTGACCAAGGTGACGGCCGCGAAGGGCGCGTATGCGATCAACAGCATTGGCAAGGGCAACGGAGGTTCGTGCGGCACGGTGACCATCGGTGGCGTGGTAGGCGCTATCACCGAAAGCCCGTTCACCTATCCGGCTCCAGCTGAGCCGACGCTGGCCGACGTGTTCACCGATGGCGCAGTGGTCGGTGTAGCAGTAAAGAACACTTACGACACATATACAGTTACAGGAACTTACTCGGGTGGAAGCTACACAAGCTATACTAAGTCATCAAACGATATCGAAGAAGTCACAATGACGAAGGATGGCAATAACCTCGTGGTCTGGATAAAAAGTGATATGAACTCCGAGTGTACCCTGACGTTCAATACCCAAGACAATACTTATACGAAGAGCTTCAAAGCAGGTACTGCCGCTCCTGTATGGAATCTTAGTGAGTTTGTATCCATCACCGTCAACGGCACGGACATCACCAGCACGCTGACGGAAGCTGCCCCGACGCTGGCCTCAGAATCCTTCGACACGAACCTGGGAAATACAACTACTTACGACGGCACCCACTTTACCATCACCTGCTCTGACCAGGGCGATAGTGACGGAATACAAATAGGAAATAATAACACCCTTACCATCACCGCAAAAGGCAGTGAAACAATCAAAAAGGTTGAATTCCATTGCGAGTTAGGGCAGTGGAATGCAAGCGAAACGACTGTGACGGCCGGTACCCTTAATTGGACGGACGGAAGTACAACTGGTTCTATCGATGACGTGAATGCAACCGTCGTGACGATGAGTAACAGTGAAGGCGGCATGACTCAGATAGACCAAATCACGGTTTACTACCAGTGATCAAGGGACGGCATTCTGATTCGTCAGAGAGGCCCCGCGCACGGCGGAACCCCGCCCGCACATCCCCCACGGAGAGGGCGGCCTCCCCGCACGAAAGAACAACAGATTCAGAAAAAACGACGACTCGGAAAACATGGACATACCCGTCATGCCACACCCAGGCACCGACACCCAGGCATCGCCATATCAGAGCCGTCAGACAAAAGAAACAACATAAAATTAAAACATTAAAGAACAATGAAACATCGATTTCTATACATCATGGCACTGCTGCTGACACTGGCGACGGGCGCATGGGCACAAGACCCTGACCCCATCGACCTCACGCCCAGTGCCGACGGTACGGTGTGGACACTCAGCACGATGCCCGAATACGACGTCGAGCTGGAAGTGACATACTACACCGATGCCGAACTCGACCAGATGGCAGCCGATGAAGTCATCGCCAAGATAACAGCCATCGGCACCGTGACCTACACTCCTGAGAGCAAGGCCCTCATCGACGCAGCACGCACGGCCTACGACGCGCTGACCACCGCCCAGCAGGCACTCGTGACAAACTACTCGACGCTGACCGATGCCGAGACTACCTACGCCACCGCTGAGGAGACCGCCTACACCGAGGGCGTAGAACTGACCAAGAACCCCGACGGCACATGGTCGCTCGCCGCAACTCCCGCCTTCGACGTGGAGCTGGAGGTGGAGTATGAGACCGCCCTGGCCCTCTCCGAGACAACGGATAACAGCGCTGCACTGACAGAGTGGGACGGCTACGAGGCCGAAGTCACCCTGACGCGCACGCTTGCCACCGGTTCATACAATACGTTTGCTGCTCCGTTCAGCACCGCCATCCCCGAGGGCTGGACCGTGAAGGAACTCAGCAGCGCAACGTTCGCAGACGGCACGCTGACCCTGAACTTCGCCAATGCCGCCAGCATCGAGGCCGGCAAGCCCTATCTGGTGAAGGTCGCTGCCAACACCGACCTCTCCACAGCACCCTTCACGGGAGCCATCGTGAGCAAGGATGCACAGCCCTTCACCTCGACCGACGTCGATTTCATCCCCACGCTGGGCGCAACGACCATTCCCGACGGCGACACGAAGGCCGTGCTCTTCCTGACAGCCAACAACACGCTGCTGAACCCCTCGGCACTGCCCGCCAATATGAAGGGCTTCCGCGCCTACTTCCAGCTGAAGAACGCTGATACCGCCCGCTCGTTCGTTCTGAACCTGGGCGACAAGGAGACCGGAATAACGACCACAGATTTCACGGATTTCACGGATAAGGCTGGCGCAGTTTACGACCTGCAGGGCCGCAAACACAATGGTCAATCGTCAATGGTCAATGGTCAATTGAAGAAGGGCATCTACATCCAGAACGGCAAGAAGACCGTGGTAAAATAAATTCATGACAAATTCGTGGACCATTATATGACAATTATATGTTAAAAGAAAAGATATTTTTTTGTTTAACACGAATGGACCACGAATTATCCATTAATTATTCATTAATGAGCTATGACAAAGAAAGAATATATGAAGCCCGTGATAGAATTCGACGAGCTTGACATGACCGGGGAGCTGCTGGCCTACTCAGTTACCACCACCGGCCTCGGCGACAATGACAACCTCACCCAGGACGAGACCCCCGGCGACAGCTGGACCGACGCCATGAGCCGCAGGGGCGCCTGGGAAGAGTAAGAGAACTGATAATAATCTGAAGCAATTATCGGGGGCTTGGCAACTGGAAGGTGCGCCAAGCCCCTGTTTTAGCGCGAAACACGCTTCGCAGTTGGCCTAGGATGGAAGTCCGACGGCCTCGTGGATAGTAACATTAAGGGTTACACCAAGAAGTTTAATGAAATACCCATATAATATAGTTAAAACTAACTAAAAAAAACGCTATTCGCTTTTGGTTGTTATTTGTTTTTAGTATTTTTGCGGACTAATAAGCTGAAAGTAATGGAAAAAACGAAATGCTTGATAATAGGTAGTGGGCCTGCGGGCTATACTGCCGCTATCTATGCCAGCCGTGCTAACCTGCAGCCGGTGGAGTATTGTGGAATGCAGCCAGGCGGACAACTGACACAGACAACCGAGGTGGAGAACTTCCCCGGCTATCCCGAGGGCGTGGACGGAAACCAGTTGATGATGGACCTGCGGCAGCAGGCCGAGCGCTTTGGCACCGACATCCGCGACGGCGAGATTGTCAGCGTGGATTTCTCCGGGCGCCCCTACCGCCTCACCGACGACAGCGGCCGTGAGATAGAGGCCGACACCGTCATCATCGCCACGGGAGCCTCGGCAAAGTACCTCGGACTGCCCGACGAGCAGAAGTACATGGGCATGGGCGTCTCGGCCTGTGCCACCTGCGACGGCTTCTTCTACCGCAAGAAGACGGTGGCCGTCGTGGGGGGAGGGGACACCGCCTGTGAGGACGCCCTTTACCTCGCCGGTATCTGCAAGAAGGTCTATCTCATCGTCAGGAAACCCTTCCTCCGCGCCTCGAAGGTGATGCAGCAGCGGGTCATGGAGCGCGAGAACATCGAGATTCTCTTCGAGCACAACACCCTCGGACTCTTCGGCGAGGACGGTGTGGAGGGTGCTCACCTGGTGCGCCGCAAGGGCGAGGCCGACGAGCAGATGGTGGACATCGCCATCGACGGCTTCTTCCTCGCCATCGGCCACAAGCCCAACACCGACATCTTCAAACAGTGGCTCGACACCGACGAGACGGGCTACCTCCTGAAGCTGAACGGTACACCCTGCACCAAGCTCCCTGGCATCTTCGTTGCTGGCGACTGTGCCGACCCCACCTACCGCCAGGCTATCACCGCCGCCGGCACCGGTTGCCAGGCCGCCATCGAGGCCGAACGGTTCCTCATGAAATAAAAATATATAAACTAAAAGAAGTAATTATGAAACCAACATTGTTTCTGCTTGCTGCTGGCATGGGCAGCCGTTACGGCGGCCTGAAGCAGCTCGACGGTCTGGGCCCCAACGGCGAGACCATCATGGACTATAGTATCTACGACGCCATTCAGGCTGGCTTCGGCAAGATTGTATGGGTCATCCGCAAGGACTTTGAGGAGCAGTTCCGCACCCAGATTCTCTCCAAGTACGAGGGCAAGGTGCAGTGTGAGCTGTGCTTCCAGGCCCTCGATGCCCTGCCCGAAGGCTTCTCTGTTCCCGAAGGCCGTGTGAAGCCTTGGGGCACGAACCACGCCGTGCTCATGGGCAAGGACGTGATTAAGGAGCCCTTCTGCGTCATCAACTGCGACGACTTCTACGGCCGCGATGCCTTCATGCAAATCGGAAAGTTCCTTGCCGGGCTGAAGGACGGTTCGAAGAACGAGTATGCTATGGTAGGCTTCCGTGTGAGCAACACGCTGAGCGAGAACGGCACCGTGGCCCGTGGCGTCTGCGCCTACAACGAGAAGCGCCATCTGACCGACGTGGTAGAGCGCACGGAGATTGTGCGCTGCGCCGAGGACGGTTCTCAGGCCGGTGCTGCCGACCAGCCCATCCGCTTCAAGGACGAGGAGGGCAAGTGGCAGGCCCTGGGCGAGAACGTTCCCGTGTCGATGAACATGTGGGGCTTCACGCCCGACTACTTCGAGTACTCGGAGGCCTACTTCAAGGAGTTCCTCAGCGACCCGAAGAACATGGCGAACCTCAAGGCAGAGTTCTTCATCCCCCTCATGGTGAACAAGCTCATCACCGACGGCACCGCTACCTGCGAGGTGCTCGACACCACGAGTGTCTGGTTTGGCGTTACCTACGCCGCCGACCGCCAGGCCACCGTTGACCGCATCAAGAAGTTGGTCGACGAGGGTGTCTATCCCAACAAGCTGTTCTAAGCAGACACATCTTTTTATTATAAGAGACGGCTACTTTCACGGGTGGCCGTCTTTTTTGCTTCTGGAACATCTCCCAGTAGGGTTATACGACCCCTCAATTATGACATTTGTTAAGAAAACAGTCGAAAAAGTCAACTTTTTATCAGTTTATTTGGCTTTTTAAAGAATCTTTTGTACTTTTGCGGCCAAATTGCCTAATTGGGTGAAATTGCCTCTTAAATAAATGTATACATATTTAATATAACTAACATTTTTAATTTAACAAACAAACGAGAGAGTTTTATGGAAAGAAAACGAATCATGACTCTGGTTGCGATGCTCTTCCTACTCGTGGGAGGAGTCTTTTCGCAGACTAAGGTGAATGGTATCGTGGTCTCGCAGGAAGACGGACAGCCCGTTGTGGGCGTGTCCGTCCTCGTTGTGGGTACCAACACCGGTACCGTGACAGGAACTGACGGACGGTTCTCGCTGACTGTTCCCGAAGGTAAGAAAATGCTCCGCATCTCGTATGTGGGCATGGAGACACTCGAAGTGAGCGCACGTCCCAACATGCGCATCGTGCTGCGTAGCGGCGACACCACCATCGACGAAATCGTGGTCACCGCCATGGGCATCAGCCGCCAGCAGAAGACGCTGGGCTACTCCGCTCAGACCCTTGACAACGAAGAGCTGGTGACCGGACACATGACCGACGTCACCTCGGCCCTGGCGGGCAAGGTGGCCGGTGTGCAGATCAACACCACCTCGACCGACCCCGGACAGGCCAACTCGGTCATCATCCGTGGTATCAGCTCCATCAACAACAGCAACCAGCCCCTCTACGTCGTCGACGGAGTGCCCCTCCAGCAGACCACCTTCTCTGGCACCCAGAAGGGCCAGGACGAGTTTGCCAACGCCGTGGGCGGTATCTCGAGCATCAACCCCAACGACATCGAGACCATGACCGTGCTGAAGGGCGCCGCCGCCACGGCCCTCTACGGCAGCCGCGCCGCCAACGGTGTCATCATGATCACCACCAAGAGCGGTAAGCGCCAGGGGAACAAGAACTTCCAGATCAGCTACGACGGTAGCGTGCAGTGGCGCTCAGTGAGCACGCTGCCCAAGTTCCAGAACCAGTTCGGACAGGGATGGAACGGACAGCAGACCTTCATCGAGAACGGCTCGTGGGGTCCCGAACTCGACGGCTCCACACAAGTCTACGGACCCATCTGGAACCACCAGCAGCTCATCCATGAGTACTCCGCCCTGGAGGACAACATCAAGGACTTCTACAAGACCGGTGTCTCGAACAGCCATAGCGTGTCGCTCAACGGTGTGTCGGAAGACAACAAGATGACCTACTATCTGAGCTACGGCTACACCAACGACAATGGTATCATCCCCGGCGACAAGGACACTTACTCCCGCAACACCATCGCCTACCGTGGCAGCTACCAGGCCACCGACTGGTTCAAGCTCTCCTCGAGCGTGAACTTCGCCAAGTCGAAGACCAACACCGTGGGCACTTATCAGGGAACCTCGATGATCGACGGTATCCTGGAGTTCCCCCGCGACATCAGCCTCGTTGACCGCCAGGACCTGAGCAGCCCGTTCAACACCCCGGAGGCGTGGTACACCCCCTACGGCATCACCAACCCCTACTGGGCCATCGAGAACAACTACAACCACAACGACTCCAAGCAGATTTTCGGTAAGATCCAGGCCGACATCACCCCCATCAAGCAGCTGACGCTGACCTATCGCTTCGGTTTCGACTACACCGACTACGACCACAAGCTCGGCGTGCCCGAGATTGCCCTCGACGATGCCCTCATCAATGAGGACTACGGCTATGCCCCGTCGAACATGAACCAGAGCGGCTACGTCTCGACCACCTATCTGCGCAAGCATGAGCTGAACCACGACTTTATTGCCAACTTCAAGGACAAGTACATCGACAACCGCCTTGACATAAACGTGTTGCTGGGTGTGAACCTCTGCGAGCGCTACCAGACCTTTAGCCGCAACCAGACCGACGGCCTGACCTTCGGCACTGACTTCTGGGACCTGAGCAACGGCTCCACCAAGACCGAAGTCATGGAGAGACAGTGGAAGCGCCGCTCCGTGGGTACCTTCGGCGACATCACCATCGGATGGGACGAGATGCTCTTCCTCGACCTGACTGCCCGTAACGACTGGTCCAGCACGCTGCCCTTGGAGAAGAACAACTACTTCTACCCCGGTGTCACCCTGAGCTGGATTTTCACCAACATCATCCCCAAGAACAACATCCTCACCTTCGGTAAGGCCCGCGTGGCCTACGGTAAGACGGGTAACGACGCCGACGTCTATCAGGTATATCCCCGCTACGTGCAGGGCTACTCCAACGGCTACTATGCCGCCGACCTGACCACCTTCCCCTTCAACGGCATCAACGCCTTCCAGACAGCAGGAACTGCCGGTAGCTCCGAGCTGAAGCCTGAGATGACCACCGAGTTTGAGGTGGGTCTGAACCTGGCCTTCTTCAACAACCGCATCAACATCGATGCAGCCTACTACAACCGTAAGACCGACGACCAGATTTTCACCCTGCCCGTTGACCCCGCCACGGGTTACAACTACATGGTGACCAACTTCGGTAATGTGCGCAACCGTGGTATTGAGTTGCTCGTCAACACCGTGCCCGTGCAGACCAAGGACTTCCGCTGGGAACTGGGCTTCAACTTCGCCAAGAACAGCAACGAGGTCCTCACCATGCCTGAGAGCCTTGACGGCGGCATGGTGAACATCAACGGCTTCTCCGCCGGTAACGACGCTGTGTATATGCGTGCCGTCGAGGGCCTGCCCATGGGCGAGCTGTTCACCTATCTGCCCCAGTACACCGAGGATGGCAAGCTCATCGTGGGTGACAGCGGCCAGCCCCTGCTCACCGACGAGGTGCAGGACACGGGCAAGAACGTGAACCCCGACTGGACCGGCGGCGTGACCACGGCCTTCTCGTGGAAGGGCCTGACCCTGAGCGCAGCCCTCGACATCCGCAAGGGTGGCTATATGTTCTCACGCACCAAGAACCTGATGCAGTTCACCGGCAACGGAGAGGCCACGCTCTACAACGAGCGCCGTCCGTTCATCATCCCCAACTCGGTCTATGCCGACGGCACAGAAAATACCACGCCTATCTACCTGAACAACAGCAGCTATCAGGAATACTTCAATGAATATGGAGCTGCCCAGGGTGGCGAGTTCTACCTCATCGACCGTTCCTTCGTGAAGCTGCGCAACGTCACGCTGGCCTATTCACTGCCGAAGTCGCTGGTCAGCAAAATCTACCTGAGCGACATCACCCTGTCGGTATTTGCCAACAACCTGTTCACCTGGACGCACAAGACCAACCGCTACATCGACCCGGAGACCTCGTCTTACGGTAACGACCTCGAGGGTCTCTTCGGTGAACTCTATTCTAACCCCGCCTGCCGCAACTTCGGTTTCAATGTAGGTATTAAGTTCTAATAGAAGTATGAAGGAGAAAAAGTAGTAAGAAGAAGTTAGAAGTCGATAGACTTACAGCTGTTAACCGGAGCCGCAAAACATTTGACCTCTAACTACTTATAACTACTTCTAACTACAATTAACTACAAATATGAAGAAAATAGCAATTATATCCACTATCGTCCTGGGGCTGGGCACTACCGCTTGCGACAGCTATCTTGACATCAACCAGGATCCGAACTCGCCCGCCGAGAGCAACATGACCACCAGCATCATGCTGCCAGCAGCCGAGATGAACCTTGCCGGCAGCTATGGCGACTTCATGCGCATCACTGGCGGCTACTACGCACAGCACTACGCCCAGACCTTCGGCACGTCGAACTATCTGGACTACTCACAGTTCAAGATGTCGGCCACACGCTCCAGCGGCACCTACACGCAGCTGAACTCGCGTGTGCTGAAGAACCTGGAGACCATCCGCTCACTGGCCAAGGAGAAAGAGGAGTGGGGCAGCTATCTGGCCGCCACCACCCTGCGTGCCTTCACCTATCAGGCACTCGTGGACTGCTACGGCGAAGTGCCTTACAGCGAGGCTTTCAACGTGAGCAACACATCGCCTAAGTACGACGACGGCGCCGACATTTATGCCGGTATTCTGGCCGAGCTGAACGAGGCTCTTGAAAAGGCCCAGGCTGCCGACCAGGTGGCCACCAACTTCCTGTTCCCGGGAGAGACGGCCGGCAGCTGGATTCAGTTTGCCAACGCCCTGAAGCTGAAGATCATGATGCGCGAGATTGACGTCAAGAGCGACGTGGCTGCCGAACTGGGCAAGCTCATCGCCGAGGACAACTTCCCCAAAGAGGATGTGGCTTACGCCGACTGCTGGGGCAGCGAGGCTGGCTCCATGAGCCCTTTCTATGCCGAGGAGTTCTCCTCAGCCTGGGGTTCCACGCAAATCAACGTTGTGGCCAACATCGCCATCATCGGCACCATGCTGCAGAAGGATGCCAACGGCGACGTGACCTACGAAGACCCGCGCCTGCCGGCCTTCTTTGAAAAGAACGGTTCGGGCGAGTACACAGGCTCCATCTCAGGCAGCAACTTCTCAACGTCCGACAGCTACAAGTCGACTTACTGGTGCCGCCCCGTGGCATCGCACGACATGCCCGTCTATCTCATCACCCGCTCGGAGATTGAGTTCTTCATCGCCGAGTACTACGCCCGCCAGAACAATGCCGCTCAGGCTCAGGCTCACTACGAGGCCGCTATCGAGGCATCTTGCGAGACAGCCGGCGTGGGCGGTGCCGACGTGGTCATCGCCAAGTTCCCCTACGAGCAGGCCAGCTACAAGAAGTGCATCGGCATCTCAAAGTGGATAGCCCTGGCAGGCACCAACAACTATGAGGCATGGTGTGAGGCCCGCCGTCTGGACTATCCCGCCTTCGGCACCGTCACGGGCCCGCAGATGTACGACAACGAGAAAGACTCCTCCTACAAGCCTGGGCTTTATGTGCCCGGCACGCTCTACACCCCCATCAAGGTGGAGGACAAGCTGGGGCAGAACCACATCCTGGAGCGCTGGCCCTACGCCGACAGCTCGGCATCACGCAATGGCAACTCGCCTGAGTTCCCCGGCTACACAACTCCTGTCTTCTGGGGTAAGTAGGAAAGAGTATGTCTAATTCCGCTATAATTCACTTAACAGAAAAGAGACATTATGAAAAAGAATATCATCTATACAATGCTTTTCGCAGCTGCCGCCTTCATACTGACCAGCTGCGGCGATGACGAGTCGGCAGGAATGTCGCGCATTACCTACTATCCGACCATTGATTTGGAGGGTGGCTCTACCATCTTTGTCACCAAGGGCTCAACTTGGAAAGACCCCGGCTACACCTCAATAATGGGTACTGAGGACGTGACCGACAAAGTCACCGTCAACTCAAACGTAGATATGAACACTGGCGGTGTTTACACTATAACATACACCACCACTAAGAACAGTGACGGATTTGATTCTAGCACCTCACGTACTGTTTATGTATGGGATCCCTCCAACGGCCTCGACGGCTTTTATACCTGCACGGCCGATGGCTATCGCATTTACAACGGCAACCAATTGGGATTTAACAATGACTTCACCATTCTGCTCATCCGCGCTGACGGCGACAATGTCTATGTCGACGACTTCTTCGGAGGCTGGTACAGCCAGCGCGCCGGCTATGGCGACAACTACAAGATGGGTGGCAAGATGAAACTTGCTGCCGACGGCACACTGTCGCCCGTGAGCAGTTATATTCCCGGATGGGGTGACTCACTCGACGGCCTTAGCGGAACCTACGATGCCGAGGCCAAAACCTTCCACGTAATCTCCGTTTACAACGGTAACACTATGTATTTCCACATGAACTGGGTAAAGCAATAAAACGATTATGAAGAAAGTATTATATTTTGCAGCACTGCTCTTCCTTGCAACAGCTTGCCAGAAGGAGGATATTGAGAACACCGCTACCGTCAGCATGGCCGGCCAGTGGTATGTACAGGTTGATGCCGTCGATGACAATGGTAATCCCATCAATAAAGGTGAGGACTACTTTGGAGAAGGCAAGACCATCTGGCTTACTTACAACACGGCTGGCAACTCTGGTTCGGAGATGTGGATAGACAATATGGGCATCGGTAACTTTGCATCTGCCTACAAAAATTATTTCTTGACGTACGTCGACATCCTCGATGGCGACTTGAAGGCTGCCGCAGAAAAATTCCATAACGGATTTGAAGAGTATGAGATGCCCGGCTTCCCCACCTACGCCATCAAGACCAAGCTTTCCATCGACCAGAACGCCCTGACCTTCCGTAGCACCGAGTCGGAGAACTTCGGCGAAGGCTACGAGTGGTGGGATGAGGAGGTGAAGCTCGACGCGAAGGGCGACACTGTCTGGGCCGACGATGAAAAGACAAAGCCCGAAATGGTCGACGTGCTGCTCAATGCCGAGAAGGCCATGCCCGTCACCATCGAGGGCAAGATACTGCTGGGTGCCGGCCGCCAGAACAACGGCTCGCCCGCCGACAGCATCGTGTTCTTCGTCACCTACAAGGGAGACCCCTGGTATCCGGGCGACGGATACACCCGCTACAAGGTGAGCGGCGTACGCTACAGCGGACTCAAGGAGAACGACTAAGCCACTATCAAGTGCATAACTATTTCGGCGGCATCACCCACACGGGCGGTGCCGTCGATTTTTCTGATAAAATATTTGGAGGTTTCGATAATTATGTCTACCTTTGCAGCCACTTAACCCCCTAATGACAAGGAAATATGAATGCAGTATCGATGAACAACCTCTGGAGTTACTTGCAGGGTTTGTCACTAACGGCAAGCAATCGTAAGTGGCTGGCCGAAAGACTTGTTGAGCCACAGACAAGTTCTGTTATGAGTGATGAAGAAATACGTCAAGGACTGACGGAGGCCTTCCATCAGCTTGAGGAGGTGAAAACTGGAAAGCGCAAAACACGAAACGCCGAGGAGTTGCTGTATGAGCTTTGAAATCAGTACCATTGAGAATTTCGACCGACAAGCCAAAAGACTTGCTAAACACTATGCGTCGTTTCGCGACGATTATAAAACGCTGCTTGAGGATCTTCGGAAGGAGCCAATGGCGGGTTCAGACTTGGGTGGTGGTATCATTACCGATAAAGAGATTAAACGACTGAAAAAACTTGCAGAGGCATCCAAATAACGACTGCCGCCAGTTTCTCTTTTCTACCACAAAACTATTGCCCAACTATTTCGGCGGCATCACCCACACGGGCGGTGCCGTCGATTTTTCTGATAAAATATTTGGAGGTTTCGATAATTATTCCTACCTTTGCATCACGGAATTCCCGTCACGGAATTCCCGTCACGGAAATTCCGTGATAAATAACACGTTAAAAACACGATAACGATGGCAAGGAAACAGAAAACAGAACTCAGAAACCCCTTTGTTTATCAGGGATATGTAAGTCCAGATTATTTTTGTGACCGTACTGTTGAAACGGAAGAATTGATTTCAAATCTGCAAAATGGAAGGAATACGGTGCTCATTTCTCCCCGTAGAATTGGCAAAACTGGGCTAATAAAGAACACTTTCTATCAGCTTCACCGTACTGAAAAGGAGT
This sequence comes from Prevotella sp., assembly GCA_017475265.1. Classification (GTDB taxonomy): domain Bacteria; phylum Bacteroidota; class Bacteroidia; order Bacteroidales; family Bacteroidaceae; genus Prevotella. The sequence goes on from JAFVFY010000039.1 coordinate 13,260, forward strand.
CTGTATGCATCTATATCGACATCATGCCCACCAAAAACCAGCATGAGTTTGTGCAGATGCTGGGCAACGCCATCGTTCAGGATGTGCTGTCGCGTGAACAACAGGCCATGAAACGGCTGTTGACATTCTTTGGTTCCTGGCGCCCGGTGTTCAGCACCGACCCCATGACTGGCCTGCCAACGGTCTCGGTAAGCATTGAACCGAAGCAGAGCGAGATGACCCTGAAGACCATCTTCGATTACCTCGTACAGAGCCGCCGTGAGGTTTATATTGCCATAGACGAGTTTCAGCAGATTACCAATTACCCTGAGGCGGGCTTGGAAGCCCTGTTGCGCTCCTATATACAGTTTGCCCCCAACGTGCATTTTGTCTTTTCTGGCAGCAAGCGTCATTTGATGACCCAGATTTTCACATCGCCCGACAGGCCTTTCTATCAGAGCACGGTATCAATGGGACTGTCACCACTATACAAAGAGGTCTATTATGATTTTGCCCGCCGTTTCTTTGAAGCAAAAAAGGGCAGTCTTAGCGAAGATGTATTCTATGGCCTCTACCAGCAGCTCAGAGGCGTGACAAGGAGCATCCAGCTTTTGCTCAATCGTTTATACGAGACAGAAAAGAACATTGTCAGTATTCAGCAGGTCAACGAGGCTGTGCTCCACATCGTGAACAGCGGTACCATGCAATACGAAGAACTGTCCTCCTTCCTTACCGACAACCAGCTATCGCTGCTGAAAGCCATTGCGAAAGAGGGATGCATAGAAAGCCCCCAAAGCAATCGTTTTATCACAGACTACAACCTGCCCAGTACCAGCAGTGTCAAAACTGCCCTCGACGTGCTTCTCGACAAAGACCTAATTCAACGCACTGAGAAAGGTTTCACCGTCAGTGACTATTTCTTTGAGACCTGGCTAAAGCGCCTTCCCTAAATCCTAACGTCTCATTATGGTTTTGGAGTTTTGAGCACTTCGGCGAGCTTTGCGCCGAGTACTTCGCCGCGCAGGTCAATGTCGATGATTTTCCCTTCGCCGTCAAGAAGGATGTTGGCGGGGATGCTGCGGATACCATAGATTTGTGCACCGAGGCTCTGCCACCCTTTCAGGTCGCTGAGGTGAATCCACGGCATTTTGAGACTCTCGATGGCATTCAGCCAAGGCTCCTTCTTCTGGTCGAAGCTGACGCCGATAATGTCGAGGCCGAGGTCATGGTATTTCTCGTAGCAGGCCACGACGTTGGGCATCTCAGCACGACAGGGGCCGCACCAAGAAGCCCAGAAATCGATGAGCACGTAGCGGCCTTTGCCACACCACTCACTTAGTTTATGCTCCACGCCCTGGGCATCGGCCATAGCCATGTCGGTGAACATCTTCCCTATCGAGCGTGGTGAATTGCCCGTAAGCATATTCAGGCGGTCACGTGCCGAGGCCATCTCCGGCAGGTTGTAGTAGGGTGCGGAGGGCTGCAGAATCTTCTGCAGGTCGCCCACCGACAGTCCGCCGGCAATCATGGGCACGAACACTACGGGAAGCATAGAGTCGAGGTTGTCCATCACGGCACTGCGCATCATCGCCAAGGCCTTCTCCTCATTCTCCTGGGTCTTTTCCTGCTGCACAAACTTTAACAATCCGTGCATGGTCTCGTTCATCGCCATGGAGCCTTTCGAACCTTTCACACTGCCTGTGGAGAGGTCAATGTCTGTGACTACGGCATCAACGAGAATGAACGCCAGCTTGTCCGTTAGCTGCATGGTGCCGGTCTTGTCGTCGCATACTCCCATCACGTATTGTCCAGCAGGCTTCACGGCCTCGTAGTGCCATGTGCCGTCCTTCACCGCCACGCTATCGGTCGTGCTACGGAAGCTGAGGTCATTGTAGATGTACACGGTCTTTGCGCCCTCAGAGGCCTTGCCACTGAGGTTTACCTTTGTCTGTGCCATGGCTGACATTGCGGCCAAGGCGATAAGTGTTGTGATAAATGTTTTCATCATAGTGGGCAATCCCTACTTTTGGTTGAAATATTGTTTCTTCAGCTTCATGGCTTTCTTCTCCAGTCGTTTGACCACCTTGTCGGGCTTCCAGTCTCCGTAGATGTTCTTCAACGTGAAGCGTGAAGCCTCCTCCTTGCTGATGATGGTCTCATGCGTCTCCCTGTCTTCCTTGCCGACAAATTCCAGCACGTTCGATGCCGGCGTGATATTATGTCCTTCGGCATCGGTAGTTCCATATTCGCTGAACACCACGTTTGCCACCCGTATGCTCAGCGGGTCGTAGCGTGTATTCATCAGCTTCTCGGGCGACTCTATGCGGGTGTAGAGCCAGGCACAACGCGGATGGGTGTGCCAGCCGCGGCCATACGTAAAATCCGACTCTATGCTGCGAATGGTACAATGGCTGAAGACAAATCCCCAATCCGTCGTTGAGGTACGCGGGGCAGCAATCACATTGTAGCCCTCACCATCCAGCGAGCGTTTCTCCGTCACGATGGTACAGCGGTTGAAGAACACGTCTCCCGCACCACAGATGAAGTCCACCGTGCCGTGAATCTCCGAATCCTCGAAGTAGTGCTGGCACTCCTCGCTATGACTATAGTACGTGTCCTGATACGACATCATCTTCACGCGCTTGAACATTGCCCGAACGCCCTTGTCTTGCCAGCACACCGCACGCCCGGCGGGGCCGGAGTGGTAGAAGTCAAGGTCATTTTGAAGCGTAAGGTCCTGTAGGTAGGTGTTGTGGCCTCGGTTCAGCAGCGTAGCCGTAGTGCTGATACCCTCCTTCTCCACAGGCGGTGCATTGCGGATAATCGTGCCCTCCATACTCTCTCCTATCAATGCAATATTATGACCCAGAATTGGTGTCAGTGCCGTCTCGCCAAGGTCGTAGAAACCGTTGGGGATAAGCACGAAAAGACGTTCCGAAGCAGAGTCGGCATTTAGCGTATTCGCCTTGTCCAAGGTCTCCAACAGCCCTTCTCCGCTGATTTTCTCAACTAAGATGACTCTCTTCTGGGCTAGCAGCGCTGTCACTATAAACAGGACAAGGAGGAGGTTGAATGGTCGTAGTAGATTCATTTATAGTCAAATATGGGCTGCAAAGTTATGCAATTTAATTGAATTGAGCAAGAAAAAGAGGGAAAAGTTTATGCAGCTGCGTAATAAACAGACAGAAGGCCTTTGTCGAAGGCCTTCTGAGAGATTTAGTGAGTAAGTGAGGTGTCTTTCACCTCACATACTTTTTTCCGCCATTGATGTACACACCCTTTTTCTGGATTGAAGATTGAGAATTGAAGATTGAAGAGTCCATGCGGCGGCCCTGGAGGTCGAAGAATGGTTCATTTATCGTTTCTCCTTGATCATTAAGCGTAGCGCTGATGCCCGATGCCTCGTTCACCGTGAGCGTCGCCTCTACCAGTGCCACGTCATGGCTTTGGGCATTGGCATCGCTGATGGCCACGTCGCTGAGCTGCAGGGTATAGTCACCTTCGGCCATGTCAGCGTCAACGTGTACCTTAATGGTACACACCTCGCCGTCGCCCGCACTGATAGCAGAACCGTTGGTCGAGGCAGCCAGTACTTTCAGCGTGCCGTCGGGCAATAGTGAAGTGGCAAAGGTGTTTATGCCATCCTTCGTTGTCCGCTCCGTGTTTAGGCTGGCCTCGGCAAAACCTTCGTCGTCACGCACCACACTCACACCCTCAGGCAGCGTCAGGGTGAACTGGAAGCCTTCGGCATCCACGCTGTTCTTCAAACATACGGATAGCAAGGTCTCTTCGCCAGCAGTTACCTTCACGGGAGCTATGTACACCGTATTTTCCGGTTCGGCAACATCGTTGCGGGCGAGGACGTCCGTGCTCTCATATTCCCTACAGCCTGCCGGGCGTTCTATGCTCCCATAGAGCAGCAGATGAGCTACGGCGGTGTAGTCGGCCACGTTCACCTGTCCGTCCTGATTGGCGTCGGCGGCCTTCGGAGAGAAGCCTTCAGGCGTGTTGCCTAGCACGTGGTGAGCGATAGCTGTCATATCAGCCACTGTCAGGTTACCATCGCCGTTGGCATCGCCGATGGATGGCTTCTCCAGCTCCACAATCCTCCTGAAATCTGTCCAGCCCGCGGCCGTGTACTTTTTCTTTGTGCCTGCTGGGACATAGAGCGTGGTGTGAGAATATGTCTCCTCGTCGCAGATGGGCTCTGTGAGGTTGAAGGGCTCCTCTATCAGCGAAGTGATGCTGGTGAGAGTGGGTATTCCGTGGAATGCCAGGCGCCTGATGTCGGTCACTCCCGGCGGGATGGTCACGGACTCCAGGCTGGTGAAGGCAAATGCAGCATTATAGATGGCGCGAAGGGTGTTCGGGAGAGTGACATGGGTCAGACCGCTGCATCTATAGAAGGCCAAGGCTTCTATTACCTCCACAGGCTCCGGTATGACCATCTCGCCTTTCAATGATGTACAGCAGTAGAAAGCTTCTTCGTTTATTGTTCCTATCCCAGGTGGGATGACAGTACCGCCGCAACCCATGTACAGTATTCCCTTCTTCCACTGGGAAATAAGTTCCTCTTGATACTCTTCGGGAGTCCATTCGAGCATGTAATTGAGTTGTTCGGCACTAGGTTGGACAATAATTGCATTACAGCCGTCGCGCGAATCATAATTCTTGCTTTCCTCATCTACGACAATGGTCGTCAGGGAATCGCAGAAGATGAACGCACTCGGAGGGAGGTAACTTATTTCCGATGGTATCCAGATAGACTTTAGCCGGTTACACTGGGAAAAAGCTCCTCCAGCCACGTAAAGATTACCCTTGGGAAGTTCCACAGAAGAAATGGAACAATACACGAAAGCTTCACTGCCCAAATATTCCAGACCTTCAGAGAATGACACCGACGTGAGCGATGAGCATCCATAGAAAGCTTCATCGAGAATATCCTTTACCGAGGAAGGAAAAGAAACAGCGGTAATGTTTTCATTATGTGCAAAAGCCTTGTTTCCTACTTTATTTACGATATACTCCTGACCATCAACAGAGAACCTCTCTAATATCGAGATTTCTCCTTTGGCGTCGGGACTACCAGAAAAATATTCTATGTGGGTCTTGTCTATCCAATTACAAGTTCCCTCTTTCACCATGGCAACCCCGCTGCCTGGATTGTAGCTATACACCACCTTCGTCAACGAGTCGATGTATTCATCTGCCGCTACTGAAAGAACAGACAGCCCAAAAACTAAAAGCAAAGATAATTTCTTCATAACCTATTATTTATATGATTCTACTTTATTTCTATTACTATCTCAAAAAAGCTTATAATTACGACAATGAATTTCCGTAGTTCTTCGGGGGTGGGAACGGGACTGTCTGGGTATGATAGCCGTTCCTTTTCCGTTTTGCCTATACGCAAAACACCTTGCGTCTATACGCAAAATACTTTGCGCCTTTACGCAAAAAGCCCTCGACTGTACGCAAAATAGACTGGCATATTTTTCATGGATTAAGGATTGTTTCCGCTGATTCTGATTGGTGGAATCCGTGGGAATCCTCCTTGTGACTGTGTGGGGTCTTCACCGAGAATGTGTACCACTGTAATAAAGTCGGCAACATCCACCAGCCCGTCACGGTTGGCATCAGCAGCCTTAAACGAGAAACGAACAGGTGTGTAGCCCAGCACATAATATGCAATGGCCACCAGGTCGTCCACGGTCACCTCGCCATCGACATTGGCATCACCCAGAAGATATTCGCGGACGGTTATCGTGGAGGTCATCTGCTCCACGTCGTGGCTGTGGGCCAAGGTGTCGGCAATAGAAATTTTCCGCAGCTGTACCTCGTACTCGCCCTCAGCCATATCGGCTGGTATGCGCACCCTGACGGTGCACACTTCGCCGTCGCCCGCAGGGATGGCCGAGCAGATGGAGCTGGCGGCAACGACTCGCAGCGCGTTTCCTTCGTATGTGTTCAGCATGGCGAACATGAAGGTGTCTGTGCGGTCAGCTGTGGTGCGTTTCTCCGATAGGCTGGCCATAGGATTGCCGTTTTCATCCGTGACCACCTCCATACCGTTTGGCAGGACGAGGTCGAAGCCAAAGCCCTCGGCATCCACGCTGTTCTTCATCCTGATAGACAGCGTAATTTCGGAGTCAACGAGCGCCTCCCTATCTTCTATATATAATGTGTTGTCATACTGACCCTGCGCAAGCAAAGGGACAGAGAGGAACAAGGCCCAAAAGAGAATAAAACTTAGTCTTATCATCATAGTTTATCAGTAATCAATGCTCACTTCACGTATTTCCTGCCGTCCTGGATGTAAACGCCCTTCTTCATTTGACTATTTAACCATTTACTATTTGACAATTGTCGGCCATGAAGGTCGAAGCATTTTTCATTTATCATTTCTCCTTTATCATTTAGCGCAGCGCTGATGCCTGATGCTTCATGTACTGTGAGCGTGGCCTCCAACGGCTCCACGTCGTAGCTTTTGGCGTTGGTGTCGCTGATGGCCACGTCGCTGAGCAGAAGGGCATAGTCGCCCTCGGCCATGTCGGCATCGACTTTTATCCTGACGGTGCACACCTCGCCGTCGCCAGCTTTGATGGCCGTTCCATTGGTAGAGGCTCCCATCACCTTCAGCGTACCGTCGGGCTGTAGTGACGTGGCGAACGTGTTCGTACCTTCCTTCGTAGTGCGCTCCGTGCTCAGGCTGGCCTCATCGAAGCCCTCCTCATCGCGCACCACGCTCATACCCTCAGGCAGCGTCAGGGTGAACTGGAAGCCCTCAGCATCTACGGCGTTCTTCATACGTACGGAAAGCACGGCCTCCTCACCGGCAGTGGCTGTTACTGGCGAAATGTACACCGTGTTCTCCAGTTCTGCAATGTCACTGGGTGAGGAATTAGACAAGCGAGATTCCCTACTGCCGGCCGGGCGTTCTATGCTCCCATAGAGCAGCAGATGAGCTACAGCAGTATAGTCAGCTACGTTCACCTGTCCGTCTTGGTTGGCATCGGCGACAGTCTCGGAGAAGCCCTCAAGAGTATGACCCAACACGTAGTGGGCAATGGCTGCCATGTCGGCCACGGTCAGGTTGCCGTCACTGTTGGCATCGCCGAGGGGAAGGAAATCAACCTCGTGCAATCTATACATACTCCACATGTAGTCCTGCTGATAGGCTTGTAGCGAACCTAAAGGTACATACACGTCGGCATCGAAGTCCGACATCATCATGGTACTCATGTCATAATAAGGTGGAACGGCTGGCAATCCAGTGATACGTCTCAGTTGAGGACAGTCGTGCAGTGCTCCTGCACCAAGGCTGTCCACCTCGGCATGCATGACTAACGTGCGCAGATAGGGCTGCTTATAAAAGGCTTCGTCTCCGATGCGTTTGATGCTGGCGGGAAGGATGTAGAGCGTATCAGTGCGTCCTGTAGGGTAGTAGATGAGACGCTCGTGGCGTCTGTCGGCAAGCACGCCATTAACGTCGAAAAAGTTGGGATTGTCTGATGATATGCTGACATTACGTAGCTTCATGCACTGCATGAACGCCCCGTCGCCAAAATATTGCAGTGAGTCGGGCAGTGTGACCTCTTCCAGCTGCTCACATTCCAGGAATGCACAACCACCGATAGAACGCATCTGTGAGGGCATGCTTACTTGCTTCAGGTTGCGGCAACGTGCAAAGCCCCAACTGTCGATAGAACGGACTGATTGAGGGACGCTAAAGCTGCGCAGCCCCGAATTGTAAAAGCACATAGCTCCAATGGCAGTGATGGAGTCGGGGCACACGAAGGACTCTATTGACGTGCATTCTGCAAAAGTACCGGCAGGAAGAGCGGAAAGAGGGCACTGTAGTATAGCATATTTCAGTTTTGTGCAGTTGGCAAAGACGTAGTCACCAAATTCTGTTACCGATGCAGGAATGGTGATACTATCAATGGGGGTATCTGAAAATGCGTGGGGGGCAATGGATTGCAGTTGGTCGGGCAGTATGATTTTGCGCAGATGTGGGTTCTGGTTCAGCGTTTTTATGGTTCTCACTGTCTCAGGCACGATGAACACCTCTTCCTGCTTATTCTTGGGATACCAAAGTAATTGGCTCATGGTCTTGTCATAGAGCACACCATCCTCTGTGGCGTAGTTGGGGTTGGCAGGGTCTATGCTAACAGCTTTCAGTCCACTGAAGCGGGACAGATGGCTGACATCGATATAAGTCATGCTGGCGGGCAGGTTGAACACATCGTATTCATGATTCCCTGCGTCAAGAATATCCTCTGCTTGGTAGAGCGAGGACATCTCAAAGTTCACGGTGCGTAGGTTTAGACAGTTCAGGAAGACGCTGCTTCCCCATTTCTCTACGGTGGCTGGCAGTGTAACTGATGTCCATTGCAGACAACCAAGGAAAGCACAGTCACCCACACTTCTGACTGTATTTGTGAATTCGAAAGGCTTCAGCTGTTCACAGTAGGCAAAAGCGCGGTTGCCGATGGTGCGGATAGAGTCTGACAGCACAAGTTCTGTGAGCTGGGTGCAGTTTTCAAATAGTCCGTCGCTGATGTCGGTCAGCGTAGGGGGCAGCTCGACCTGTTGCAGTTCGTAGCAATAGCTAAATGCGCGGGCACCGATGTGGGTGACGCTCTCAGGCACTTTCAACGTCTGGAGCTTGAAGGTGATGTAGAATACATCGTCAGCGATGCTCGTCACCCGATATTCTTTGTCACCATGCCTCACTATGGAGGGTATCTCCAGGTTTTTCCATGTCTCGGACAGGGAATTCTCGCGAGCAGTTATCTCCACGGTGTTCTGTGAGTCCGAAGTCACGGTGTAAGTCAGTCCCTCCAGTGTGAAACTATCGGTCGCCGAGGCAGTCATAGTGAAGACTGCAAAAAGAAATGCACAATAGAGTTTCATAATTCTTACTTTTTTTGTTCATTATTTTTCTTGATTGGTGAAACACGTGGGAAAGCGATTAAGGGATACCGTTCCAGCTGATTCTGATTGGTGGCATACGTGGGAATCCTCCCTGTGACTGTGTGGGGTCTTCACCAAGGATGTGTACTACGGTAATAAAGTCGGCAACATCCACCAGCCCGTCACGGTTGGCGTCGGCAGCCTTGAACGAGAAGCGGTCAGGCGTATGCCCCAGCACATAGTAGGCAATGGCCACCAAGTCGTCCACGGTCACCTCGCCATCGACATTGGCATCACCCACAAGATATTCGCGGACGGTTATCGTAGTTGTCATCTGCTCCACGTCGTGGCTGCGGGCCAAGGTGTCGGCAATAGAAATTTTCCGCAGCTGTACCTCGTACTCGCCCTCAGCCATATCGGCTGGTATGCGCACCCTGACGGTGCACACCTCGCCGTCGCCCGCAGGGATAGCCGAGCAGATGGAGCTGGCGGCAATTACGCGCACTGCACTTCCTTGATAGATGTCCAGCATAGCTGACATGAAGGTGTCCGTGTGGTCAGCCGTTGTGCGCTCCTCCGAGAGGCTGACCACGGGGTTGCCGACGGTATCGGTGACCACCTCCATGCCGTAGGGGAGGATAAGGTCGAAGGCGAAGGCCTCGGCATCGACACTGTTCTTCATCTTCACCGACAGCGTGACCTCGGAGTCTACGAGCACCTCCGTATCCTCTATATATAATGTGTTGTCATACTGACCCTGCGCAAGCATCGGGGCGGCTGACAGGAGCATCGCCCACAGGAGAGTGAATCCAAGTCTTTTCATTTCGTCAGGTTTTTGTCTTCTATATAACCACCGCTTCACAGTAGTAGGTAACGCTTCCTAGCGTTACGCTATTGTCACGCTGGGAAGCGTGACCTACTACTTGGGTGCTGCAAAGGTACAAGAAAAAAGGGATAGTATCAAATATTTCCGGTATTATTTATAAACCAGAAATAAACCAAAAGAGGCGTAACAGCAAGTGTTACAACGTTTTGAAAAAAAATGAAACCAAGATTAAACCACGGGTACGGTAGCCTGTATGTTGCTTGTCAGGGTAGTGGCAGAGTTGTCATCGAAGAGCTTCATGTTCACCCTCTTCTTGATGTTCGTCACACGCTGGGGCTTTACGTCGAGCAGTACCGCAATCTCTCCTTCCTTGAAGTCGAGCATGAGCAGCATGCAAGTACGCAGTTCTTTGATGGACAGTTTCTTCCCTTGGGTGAGTGTTGAGTAATAGTGGGGGAAGTCGAGGCGGAACTGGTTTGTGAGCTTTATCCAGTCATCGGCCGAGGGGAGGATGGCACCGTGCTTCCATGCTGCCCTTTTCCTAATGTTTTTCACGGCCTCGCTGTTCTTCCTTTCCTCCAGCGTTGCCAATAGTGTTGCTGAATGGTAGTGTTCCTCCAGCTGTTGCAGCCGGCCTTCCAGCTCCTTTACCTCATTCGTCTTTTCCTCTAGTTTCTCCTGTATTTCGATTTCAAAGCTGTCGGTTGTGGCTTTTCTTTCTTCGTCAAGCTCCATACGTGCCTTGGCTAATAGACCGCTTACGACAAGACACTCTTCACTTAGCTTGTCCAGCTGCTTTTGTTTGCCTCGCCTGTACATTATAAATAATGTGCACGCTGCGATGCTTATCAGCACAATGAACACTATGGCGATGTTCGCACGGTTTCTGGCCTCCGACGCTGCCAGCACTTCCTGATCGGCCTTCTGTTGGAATCGGTGGTAGTCATAGAGGGCAGCCATCTGATGTACAGTCTCTATGCGCCGCTTGTTGTTCAGGCTGTCAAGAGTTGCCTCGAATAGTCGGGCATACTTGACAATGGAGTCCAACTCCTTCCGCTTCTGGTAAACGGAGAGCAACCCCCTATAGGCATCGGCAGGATAATAGTCAGGGAGGAGCTTGCGGAAGAAAGTCTCTGCGGAGTCGGTCTTGTCTGCCTCAAGGTAATAGTTGCCCTTGATGTAGTAATACATTTCGCGGCCTCGCTCTATGTTGCCGTTCTTGTCAAACAGGCCAGTCTTGGTTTCATATTCCCTCAGCAACCTGTCTGCCTCTTCCAGCTGCCCCCTCTTCACCATGATGTGCGCCAGCGTAGCGAAGGCATTGGCCGCTTTCTGGCTGTCGCCTATTTCAGTATAGTGCCTGTGGGCTTCCCATACGGTTTCAATGACTTTTGCCGTATCGCCGAGCTTGTAGTATGGCTTGGTCATCAGCTCCAAAGCACGTATGTACATCAGGCTGTCATGCTCTAGGAGAGCATAGTGCTGGATTTTCTGCATCGCAGAGATTTCATCACTAGGAAGGTTTTGCGCGTCGTATAGTTCTGCCATCTGACCATAAACCTTGATGAGAAGGGAAATCACCCCCTTCTCGCCTCCTTCGGAGGGGTTGGAGGCGGTCTCTACTGCATTTTGATAGCATTGCAGAGCCTGTGGTGCTTCGCCCAAGTCGCGGTAGACACAACCGAGAAGGTAATGGGCTTCTATCTTTTCGATGGGGGTGCCGTGGCGGTCGAAGTAGGCTACGACTTCCTTCATCACTGAGTCAGTGGTAAAGGGGACGTATTCCCTGTTCATCGCTTTGGCACGGAGCAACTCGCGGCGCATCGCATCGGCTGTCGTATTGCCAGAGCAGGAAGTGAGCGCTACGCCAAATGACAAATAACAAAGGATAAATGACAAGCTTATTTTCATTTGCTTGCAAAGGTATGTCAAAAAAGGCAAATAGCCAAATATTGCCTGCAAATAAAATAAACCAGGAATAAACCAAAATAAATGTAACAGTCAGTTTTACAGCATCTTGAAAATTTCTACGAAGGATTCTGTAGAACTGGTTGTTCTGTTTTATTCCGCCTTCAACGTCTCAGCCACGGCGCAGAGTTCGTCATACCATTCCTCTCCGAAGCGTCTTATGAGAGGTTCTTTCAGGAATCTGTATACAGGCAGTTGCAGCTGCCGTCCTTTGTCGCGGCCGCACTGGCAGATGGCCCAGCGATGGTAGTTCAGGCCTGTGGTGCCGTCGCTGAAAGTCTTTTCGCGGATGGGGTAGAGGGCGCAGCTGATGGGCTTGACGAATTGAGAGGGAGTGAAAGGGGAGTGATGGGGGAGTGAAGGGGGAGTGAAAGGGACGTTACCGTTGCGGCAGACTTTCTCCAAGGCGCAGAGGCAGCAATTTTCTACGGTTCCATCGGCTGTATTAATATTGCCGTAGCAGGTGAATACGCAGTCCTTTCCGCCCACGATGCTGGTGACGAGGTCGCCGTCGCGGTCGGTATAGGCCACACCTTGCCGGTCGATGACAGCCTGTGCCGAAGCACTTAGCTCTGGCCACACAGCATCGAGGCTGTTCTCGAGCTGGGCAATCTCATCGAGCGTGACAGGGGCTCCTGCATCACCCTCGACGCAACAGGCACCTCGGCACACGCTGAGGTCGCAGCAGAACTCCTCGGTGAGGATGTCTGAAGAGATGAGCACCTGGCCAATCTGGAGTATGGGGGGAAGCCGTTTCAAGATTTGACTATTTGACTATTTACTATTTGACAATTGTTTAGAGGATGGGGATTGCAAATCCCCTCTAACAGTGTTGAGGCTGCAAAGGTAGACAAAAGACGGCATAGAATGACATGTCTGCGTGTTAATCTCCGTTAAACAATGGTAGGACAGTGGATTTCATGCTTGTCGTTACAGGAAAAAGTCGTAACTTTGCAGCAATTAAAAGAGTTAAGAGTTTAGAGAGCATGAACATACTGAATCTTTTCAAGGTAAGCCTGAAGGCTGTGGCGAATAACAAGATGCGTAGCTTCCTCTCGATGCTGGGTATCATCATCGGTGTGGCTGCCGTTATCATCATGATGGCCATCGGTCAGGGGTCGAAGGAAAGTATACGCCAGGAACTGTCCACCATGGGTACCAATCTGCTGACCATACGACCTGGAGCTGACTTCCGTGGCGGCGTACGACAAGACCCTTCTGCCATGCAGACATTGAAGATGGCCGACTATGAGCGCATCCTTCGCGAGAAGAAGTTCGTAACGAAGGTGTCGCCCGAAGTCACCGCCAGTGGACAGGCCATCTATGGCAACAACAACACTACCACTACTATTTATGGCGAGGCACCCGAGTATATCGACATTCGTCTCTGGACCATCGAGGAGGGCGAGTGCTTCAACGAGGAGGACATCAAGAAGGCCGCTAAGAAGGTCATCATCGGCAAGACCATCGTCACCGAACTCTTCGGTGGCGTAGACCCCATCGGCAAGACCATACGTTTTAAGTCCATACCCATGACCGTTATCGGCGTGCTGAAGTCGAAGGGCTACAACAACTGGGGCATGGACCAGGACAATGTGATGATTGCCCCCTACACCACGGTAATGAAGCGCGTTGCCGCGCAGACTTGGTTCTCGAACATCATTTGCTCGGCCGTGACAGAGGAAATGAGCGATGCCGCCATTGAGGAGCTGACGCAGATTCTACGTGACAACCATAAGCTGAAGGGCGATGCTGTTGATGACTTCAACATCCGCTCGCAGGCCGAGATGATGGAGACCATGTCGACCACGATGGACACCGTGACACTTATCCTCGTCGTCGCCGCTGCTTTCTCGTTGCTCGTTGCCGGCATCGGTATCATGAACATCATGCTCGTCTCCGTTACTGAGCGCACCAAGGAGATTGGTCTCCGTATGGCCGTGGGAGCCACCGGGCCGGTTATCTCACTACAATTCCTCATAGAGTCGGTGCTCATCAGCGTCACTGGTGGATTGATAGGCATACTCCTGGGCTGCGGTATCAGTGAATGGGTGATACCACTATTCGCCATGCCCAGTAGCGTGCCATTATGGAGCATCAACGTCAGTTTCCTCGTCTGCGTCTGCATAGGCGTGCTCTTCGGCTACATTCCTGCACAGAAAGCAGCAAACATGGATCCCATAGAAGCTATCAGGCATGAATAGAGTTGAGAGTTGAGAATTGAGAGTTGAGAATTGAGATTGAGAATTGAGAGTTGAGAGTTGAGAATTGAGAGTTGTCGCCTTCGGCGATTAAGGATTAAGAGTTTAGAGTTTAATATGAAGAGAAAAACGCTGTTGACCCTCTGCCTACTAGCTGTGGCCATGCTGGGCACATGGGCGCAGGGACCTAATGGCAGCGGACGTTACTATCGCCCGGCCAACGGCAAGTCGGGAGCGGAGCTGAAGACGGCTCTGTGCCAGATAATCTGCGACCCGAAGGTGGTGGGATATGGTGGATATGTCGGTCTGAAGGAGGCCTACAGGCTGACCGACGTGCGCCCTGACGGCTATTTGCGCGACTGGTACAGCAACGCCACGCAGTATGAGCCAGGCAGCAACTTCTCTTCATCAACCAAGGAGGAGGGCCAGGGCTACAACCGCGAGCACCTGTTGCCGCAGAGCTGGTTTGGCAGTAAGGTGGACCCGATGTACTCAGACATCATGCACGTGGTGCCCACCGACGCGAGGCTGAACGGCATGCGTAGCGACAACCCCTTTGGCGAAGTGACCGACAAGGCATCGCAGGTGAGCAAGTCGAAGAACGGCTACAGCCAGTGGGGTGCTCCCAACAAAGACCTGGGCGCACCGTCAGGGCTGTCGAAGGTCTTCGAGCCTAACGACGAGATAAAGGGCGACATTGCCCGCATCTATTTCTATATGCTGACCGCCTACGAGGACCGCCTCATGTCGTGGCCCTGGCGCAACAGCCGCACAGCTACCTATGTGTTCGATGAGGCAGGGTCACCCTACGAGCCGTTGAAACCGTGGGCTTTTGAAATGTTCATGCGCTGGAGTGCACAAGACCCCGTGGACAGTATCGAGCTGGCACGCAACGAGGGCGTGTGGCGTGTGCAAGGAAACCGCAACCCTTACGTGGACTATCCCGGACTGGAGCAGTATGTCTGGGGTGAACTGCGCGACCAGCCATTCACGTATGGCGATGAAAGTGGTTATACAGAAGCACCATTCACCCCCACGGTCACCATAGCCCTCAACAGCAAGTTCTTCGGAGGCGAGTGGACGGGAGTCCGCCCAGCGGCTTCATCGTGCACGCTTAGGGGCGAGAAGGGCGGCATCACTGTGGAGTATGCTTTAGGCAATGAAGGAAGCAACATGTACTTAGGTAACGACCACATACGTCTCTACCAGAAAAACCTGCTGGTAGTGACCGCCACGGACGCCACGATGCAGGAC
This sequence comes from Prevotella sp., assembly GCA_017475265.1. Taxonomy (GTDB): domain Bacteria; phylum Bacteroidota; class Bacteroidia; order Bacteroidales; family Bacteroidaceae; genus Prevotella. Next base: position 28,404 of record JAFVFY010000039.1, read on the forward strand.
ATCACCTTCAAGGTGAAAAGGAACGATGCCAAAAAGGTGCTCATGGTGGGCGACGAAGTGCTGGACGGCTACCACTGGACGGGCGATGCGTCAAAGGTGACATTCCACCTCGACGACGGCAACGGGGTGTTCTACTTAGAGAGCATCACGATAAAACGCACGAAGATACAACAGGAAATAAAAGGCGATGTCAACGGAGACGGTATCGTGGACGTGGCCGACATTGCCACCATCATCTATGTCATGGCTGACGGGTCGGGGATTGCAAATCCCCTCCAACAGGCAGCTGACGTGAACGGCGACGGGAATGTAGATGTTGCCGACATTGCGACTGTCATAGACATCATGGCTACTGGAAAATGAATATAACCTAAATCTGAATTAATATGAAGAGAAAAACACTGTTGACCCTCTGCCTATTAGCTGTGGCCACGCTGGGCACGTGGGCGCAAGGGCCCAACGGGTCGAAAACTTACTATCAAGCTGCTGATGGAAAGAGTGGCGCGGCGCTGAAGACCGCACTCTTCAACATAATATCAAAGAAGTCCAAGAACCTAAGTTACGCCGAACTGCTATACATGTATCCTACTACCGATACTCGTGCCGATGGCTACGTGCGCGACTGGTATTCAAATACAACCAAGTTTACGCATCTTGACGAAAGCTGTGGCAACTATGGTCAGGAAGGTGACTGTTATAACCGTGAACACACCGTACCGCAGAGTTGGGGAGCGCCAAAGGCAGATATCATGCATGTGGTGCCTACCGACGGATATGTGAACAACCGACGTGGCAATCTACCTTTCGGAGAGGTGGGTAGCATCAAGTACAAGTCAAATAACAACTACAGCAAAATGGGAACTTGCAAGACCCCTGGCTACACAGGACAGGTATTTGAGCCTAACGATGAGGTGAAGGGTGACATTGCACGTATCTATTTCTACATGGCTACCTGTTATGAGGGTACCTGCCAGAATTGGGGTAACAATGTGTTCACCGGTACGAAGTACCAACCGCTGGCAACATGGGTCTATAACATGATGGTGCGCTGGTCGAAGCTCGATCCTGTGGACGATGTTGAAATAGAAAGAAATAATGCCGTCGCCAGCAAAGACGTACAGGGAAACCGCAATCCTTTCGTAGACTATCCTGGTCTGGAGGACTACATCTGGGGTGACAAGAAAGACGTTCCCTTCAGTTATGACAATTATGATTCTGGAGACATTGTCATTACCCAGAGGGTTGCCCAGCCCGTGTTCTCTCCTGAAGGGGGAACGTATACAGACCAGGTTGTGGTTACGATATCCACGAAAACGGAGGGTGCCATTATACACTATACCACCGACGGCAGTGAACCCACAGACAGTGCCAACGTCTACAGCGAGCCGTTGACGTTTACGAGAACCACTACCCTGAAAGCCATTGCCATGAAAGACAGCTTGAAGACCAGTTATTTGCAGGCTGCCACATACGTCATCAAGGGCAATACACCCATCGAGCATGGCAATGAGATAGACATAGCCCTGAACAATAGTCTGTTCGGCACCAACTTCAAGGGTACTGTGTCAGGAGGGGGTAATTTCTCTGGTACAAAGGAAGGAATAACTGTGACCTACTCCAAAGGCAGCAGTTCAAACCAGTATATCAACGACTCGCAGATACGTCTCTATGCAGGAAACACACTTACTATAAGTAGTGATATTGGCGAAATCACGGATGTAGAGTTCACAAAAGATGGCGGTAATGACGATAAAGTGCTCAAGGCATCTGAGGGCACTGTCAGCGGCTTGGTCTGGTCTGGCTTGTCTTCGCATATTGCTTTTAACGTAAATGAAGGAAGTGGACACATACGGTTATCGAACGTAAAGGTTAGTATAGCTATATACAACCCGGAACCTATGGAAGGCGATGTCAACGGTGACGGAACGATTGACGTGGCCGATATATCAACCGTTATCGACATCATGGCTGGTAAGTTCCCAGACAACTTACCAGCAGGGACAGACCCATACCTAATGGCCGACGTCAATAAAGACGGGCATGTCGATGTGGCCGATATTTCCTATATAATCACAGTCATGGCGGGTATACCTACCGCCGAGTAACCATAAAATCTTAAGAATGATTACCAAAAAGAATCTCATAATATCCTTTCTCTTACTGACCATTAGCCTGACAGCTACGGCACAGAAGGTGAGTATAGTCAGCGACACCGTTGATGCGGGGCGTACAGGCTACCGAGTGCCTGTGACGGCTACCTTTGAGCTGAAGAACAACAGCTCGCGCCACATTAATATAAAAGAGGTGGAACTGGGCTGCGGTTGCACCAAGGCCGACTATCCTCGCCACAATATCGCCGCTGGAGAGACGTTCACCGTCTCGCTGACCTACGATGCCCGTATGCTGGGTCATTTCGTAAAGCAGGCCGCCCTCTACGTCAGTCACTCGAAGGAGCCGATATGGCTCACGATGAAAGGTCACGTACTGCGCGAGTGGATAGACTACGCCAAGGAGTATCCCTATCACTTTGGCAAGCTGCTGACTGATACAGAAGTCATAGAGTTTGACGACGTGAACAAGGGCGACCGTCCACAGATGGAGATTCGCGTGTATAACAACAGCGACGACCCCATGTCTCCTCGGTTGCTCCACCTGCCGTCCTATCTTCAGGCCGACGTGCAGCCGTCGCAGCTGCCCGCTTGGACTCCCGGTACCATCCTCCTGACGCTTAACACAGAGCAAGTCCACGACTTCGGTCTCACGCAGACCTCAGTCTACATGGCGCAGCAGCTGGGCGAGCGTGTCAGTCCTGAAACGGAGATTCCCGTCTCCGTGGTGCTCTTGCCCGACATGTCGTCATACTTGGGCGACAATCACGGCATGGCTCCCCGGCTCTACCTCTCTGCCGACTCCGTGGTGCTGGGCATGGTGAACGGCAAATTGCAGAAGAAGGCCACCATTACCGTGGGCAACATGGGCCAGAGCGTGCTCAATATCTCGTCGTTGCAGCTCTTCACAAGCGGTGTGACCGTCACACTCGACAAGCAGCAGCTGAAACCGCAGGAGACGGCAACGATGAAGCTCACCATTGACCGCGACGTGCTCCTTACAGCCCGTTCCCGGCCTCGAGTACTTATGATTACCAACGACCCCAAGCGGCCAAAAGTCGCTATTAATATAATAGTCAAATAATGGAGCATCCAGAGAATAGCAGTGAGTTCGCCGGACTGCAGGTGAACAGTGGTGTGGAACAGCAGTCGATTATAAACCCCTACCTAAAGCGTAACCGCTTCCGTCGTCGTGAGCTGACCGTAGGCGAGATGGTGGAGGGTATCGTCAAGGGTGATGTCACCATTCTGTCACAGGCGGTGACACTCGTAGAGAGCATACATCCCGACCACTATGCCCGTGCCCAGGAGGTCATTGACCGCTGTCTGCCTTATAGTGGCAAGAGCGTACGCATAGGCATCAGCGGCGTACCCGGCGCGGGAAAGTCGACGAGCATTGATGAATTTGGCATACATCTTTTGAAGGAGAAGGGCGGTCGTCTGGCCGTACTTGCTATTGACCCCTCCTCAGAGCGGAGTAAGGGCAGCATCCTGGGTGACAAGACACGCATGGAGAAGCTCTCCGTGCACCCCGACTCGTTTATCCGTCCTAGCCCGTCGGCAGGGTCGCTGGGAGGCGTTGCCCGAAAGACCCGTGAGACCATTATCCTTTGCGAGGCTGCCGGCTTCGATAAGATTTTCGTGGAGACTGTCGGTGTGGGTCAGAGCGAGACGGCCTGTCACTCCATGGTCGATTTCTTCCTGCTTATACAGGTTGCTGGCACTGGTGATGAGCTTCAGGGCATCAAGCGCGGCATAATGGAAATAAGCGATGGAATTGTGATAAACAAGTGTGACGGCGACAATGTTGACCGCTGCCAGATGGCTGCCACGAACTTCCGCAATGCCCTCCATTTCTTCCCCATGCCCGAGAGCGGCTGGACGCCTAAGGTACTCTGCTATTCCGGCTTCTACGGCACGGGCGTGAAGGAGGTATGGGACATGATTTACCAGTATTTCGACTTCGTCAAGGCCAACGGCTATTTCGACTACCGTCGCAACGAACAGGCAAAATACTGGATGTATGAGAGTATCAACGAGAACCTCCGTCTCAGCTTCTACAACAATCCTGTCGTGCAGGCCCGCCTTGTCGAAGCGGAGCGCGATGTGCTACAAGGCCACAAGACCAGCTTTGTGGCCGCGCAGGAGTTGTTGGACGGCTATTTCAACTCACTGAACAAATAGACACTACGAGTCCCATAAGCTCTATGAGCAAGCTACAGATAGAAATAGATAGCGGCAGCGGTTTTTGCTTCGGCGTGACTACCGCCATTAGAAAGGCCGAGGAGGAACTTTCTTCCCACCCTTCACTTCTCTCCCCCCAGGGGGAGTCGGAGGGGACTTCCCCTCATCCTTCCATCCTCTACTGCCTCGGCGACATCGTGCACAACGGCGTGGAGTGTGAACGGCTGCGGGAGATGGGACTTGTCACCATCAACCACGAGGAGATGGCCCGGCTACACGATGTTAAAGTGTTGTTGCGGGCTCACGGCGAGCCACCCGAAACCTACGAGCTGGCACGCCGTAACAACATCGAGATTATCGATGCCACCTGCCCCGTGGTGCTGAAGCTGCAGAAGCGCATCAAGGAACAATATGAAGCCTCCCCCAACCCCTCCGAAGAAGGGGAGAGCGCCTCTCCTCCGGAGGGGTTGGGGGAGGCCTCTATCGTTATCTTCGGAAAGAAAGGTCATGCCGAGGTGCTAGGCCTCGTGGGTCAGACACAAGGCACGGCTATTGTCATCGAGAGCTTCGACGAGGTGAAGAAGCTCGACTTCTCGCGCGACATCTATCTCTACTCGCAGACCACGAAGAGCCTCGATGAGTTTCATCGCATCATAGACTATATCCAGTCTCATATTGCCCCCGGTGCTTCATTTCGTAGCTTCGACACCATTTGCCGCTCGGTGGCCAATCGCATGACGGGCATTTCTGATTTTGCTTCGCGCCATGATCTCATCCTCTTTGTCTGTGGCCGCAAGAGCAGCAATGGCAAGGTGCTCTTCAACGAATGTCTCCGGGTGAACCCGAATAGCCATCTCATAGAAAGTCCAGACGAGATAGACCCGCAGTGGCTGGAAGGTATCGAGACCGTGGGCATCTGTGGTGCCACTAGCACGCCGAAATGGCTCATGGAGCAATGCCGGGACAAAATAGCATCGTAAATCATTTCTTATCAACAACGGATTTTACGGATTATACGGATCGAAAGTGGTTATGAATAATAAATGTTTAGCAATACTGGTACTGATAGCCCTCGTGTCTCTTCCTGTCTGGGCACAGCGTCCGCGCTATGACAAATTGTCGCCCATGTTGCGGAAAATGGTGAGGAGCGAAAATATGGCCAGGGAATCCCACGGGTCTTCTAGGGTCAATGGTCAACGCTCAACGGTCAATGGTCAATGGTCAATGGTCAATGGCACTCCTGAAGTCTGTGCCTTTGTTCAGGTGGCAGCTGGCGGTGAGGCTTTTCTGGAAGAAAGCGGCTGCCGTGTGCTGGCTCAGGAAGGTGACATCTGTATCGCCAACATTCCTAAGGCAAGCATAGGCCGTCTGTCGCTTGATGACCGCATCCTTCGCATCGAGGCCAATCGCAGCACCCGTATTCAGACAGATTCGTTGGCATGGTACCTGAACACCCTGCCCATCTATGAAGGTCGTTTGCTGCCGCAGGCATTCACAGGCCAAGGAGTCGTTGTGGGCGTGATGGACATAGGCTTCGACCTAACCCATCCCAGTTTCTACAGCAACGACACTACCGACTACCGCATACGCCGTTTCTGGGACATGCTCTCTGCCGACACCGTGGGCAGTCAACTTCCTGTGGGCCGTGACTTCACGACTCGCGATGAGCTGCTTGCCGTCGCCCATGCCCGCGACGGCCTTCACCAGACCCATGGCACCCACACGCTTGGCATTGCGGCTGGCAGTGGCTACGATTCACCCTACCGTGGCATGGCTCCTGAGAGCGACATTTGCATTGTGGCAAATGCCGTCACCGAGGATACCATTTACATAGACCCCAAGGATTACGACAAGTACACCTTCGCCCTCGATGCCTTGGGCTTCAAGTATATCTTCGACTATGCCCAGAGTGTGGGAAAGCCCTGTGTCATCAATTTCAGCGAGGGCAGCATGCAGGACTTCTGGGGCTACGACCAGCTCTACTATGAGATGCTGCGCCGCATCAGCGGCCCTGGTCGTATCATCGTCTCTGCTGCAGGAAACTATGCCGGTCAGAAGAACTGGTTTCGCAAGCCAATGGGCGAATATGCTGCGGGCACTTTCCTCCGCTTTTATACCCATGACGGCCTGGTGACACTGAAAGGCGACCACGACTTCACGCTACGGCTGGTGGCCTATGAAAGTAACGAGCGCGACACGCTACTGCTGTCTACCTCTGACATAGTCATGCAAGAAGACTCCGTGTTCTATGGCCACCTGAAGACGAGCAGCGACTCGTTGCAAGTGACCATCGAGGCTTATCCTTCATGCTATAATCCCAGCGAGATATGCTGTGACATCATGTTCAATAGTACACATAATGTGGGTAGCAAGCCTGTCATTTCCCTCGAAGTGATGGGTAAGGATGCTGATGTGGAGGCCTACCGCATGGGCGGCTATTTCTATGAGCATAACTTCAACCCCGACCTTTGTGCCGGCGACAATACCCATAGCGTGCTCTCGCCCGCCACGGCTCCTTGCGTCATTTGCGTTGGAGCTACGTACTATCGTCTAGGCATCATCAACTATCTGGGCGAATGGCGGCAGTCGGGTAACGGTCACTTTGGCGAATGGGCTGCCTACTCCTCGATAGGTCCCACCATGGACGGACGAATCAAGCCCGATGTGCTCGCTCCGGGAAGCAACATCATCTCTTCCTATAGCAGCTTCTACTTGGAGAATCATCCTGATGCCAGCGACATAGGATGGGATGTCAAGCACTTCGACTTCAACGGTCGTACCTACGCTTGGAACAGTAACAGTGGCACCTCCATGTCCTCTCCTGCCGTCGCAGGAGCCATCGCCTTGTGGCTACAGGCCAAGCCCGACCTCACGATGGAGGATGTGCTCGATGTGTTCAGCCATACCTGTCGAGAGTACGACCAGTCGCTTGCCTATCCTAACAATTATTATGGCTATGGGGAGATTGACGTTTACCGTGGACTGCTCTACCTGCTGGGTATTGACAAGATTACCGATGTATCCTCCACCCAGTCCTTGTCTCGGATAGGCTATGCCGATGGTCGTCTCACCATCGACTGCGGCACGTCTCTGAGTTCCAATGCCCGCGTGCGCCTCTTCTCACTCACAGGCCGTCAGGTATACGAAGCCCGTATCCCTGCTGGTCAGCAGACATACGGGCTAGTTCTTCCACGTCTGGCAGAGGGCGTCTATGCTGTTCAGATAGACGGTCCCGAAGAGGTCAGAGGTTCACAGCTTCTTCGAATCGCTCCATGAGCCACGCGTTCTGTTCGTCGATGGTCATGTTGCTGTTGTCCAGTAACAATGCATCATCGGCTTGGCGCAATGGCGACACCTCGCGGTGGGAGTCTATGTAGTCACGCTCCTGTACATTCTTTAATATGTCATCATAGTCGGCGGGCATACCCTTTTGCTTCAGTTCGTCGTAGCGTCGTTGGGCACGCACCTCTGCCGATGCCGTGACGAAGATTTTCAGTTCGGCATTGGGGAACACCACCGTGCCGATGTCGCGTCCGTCCATGACGATGCCTCCTTCGAGGCCCATCTGCCGTTGCTGCTCCACCATATCCTCGCGCACAAAGGCCAATGTGGCGATGGGGCTGACGTGGTTCGACACCTCCAGCGACCTTATCTCCCTCTCCACACATTCGCCATTGAGGTAGGCATCAGGCCGCCCCGTCTCTGGATTAAACGTAAACGTTATCTTGATGTCACCCATCGCCTTTCGCAGCTCTTCTGTCTTGATGCTCCCATCTTCCAGGAACAGACCATGCCGAAGGGCATAGAGCGTCACACAGCGATACATCGCACCAGTATCAACATACACATAGCCCACTCGGCGGGCCAGGTCCTTGGCCATCGTGCTCTTCCCGCACGACGAATGGCCGTCAATTGCAACAGTAATTTTTTTCATTTTGTTGAGTAAAAGGGGAGTGAAAGGGGAGTGAAGGAGGAGTGAAAGGGAAGTGAAAGGGACAATACCTTTTGAGCAGTGACAAGAAGTAATGTCCCTTTCACTCCCCCTTCACTCCCCTTTCACTCCCTCTTCACTCCAATTATTAATCATAGTTTATAACTGAAAGTGAGGAGCAGCGAAGTGCTGCTGACGTGGTACTTGGCGTATGCCAGGTGCAGTTGCAGCCTTTCGAGGGTCATGCCGGCACCCAGAGAGATGGCAGCCCCGTGACTGCTCTCGCCGTCGCCACTCTTGATTTTCATTTGTGCAGCCCGAAGAGGGTTGTAGCCAGCAGCGATGTAGAACTGCTCACCCAATAGGAGGTCTGCACCAATGACGAGGTGCTTGCCCAGCCCATACTGCCAGTCGTTGAGCCTGACGAACGTTGCTGAGAATCGCAATGGTGAGCCAACGAGGCGTTTCGACACGCCTAGCTGCAGGTCGAGGGGAACGGGTTCAAAGTCATCCTCGTATGCTTTTACCTGGCCGCCCAGGTTACGAGCCACGGCGCTGAGGCTCCACTCGTGGTCAGGGTCGTAATAGTTCAGGCCGAGATCCACGCAGACGCCCAGCGAGCTATAACTGCCGATAAACGAGCCCACCATCTTTGCCGTCACGCCACCGCTGATACGCTCTGTCAGTCCGTAGGCGAACGTGCCGCTTAGGGCTACGTCGCGTGCGCCGAAGGTTCCCGTTTGCTCGCCCGTCGTGGTCGTCTCCTTCATTTCGCCATAGCTGATGAACCGTCCCTGCACACCCCACGTGGCGCGGTCGCCAAGGGCTTTCGTAAACGATGCGCTGGCCGTGAAAGAGCCTTCCATGTAGGTCATCATGTTCAGGTTCATCGTCATGTCCGAGACGTAGTTGATGAGTGCTGGGTTATGGAACACCAGCGAGGCATCGTTCTCCGCAAGCGTGATGTTGTCACCGCCCAGTGCCGACACGTGGGCGCTGGCCGGCAGACGCAGGAAATTGAACACGTTATCGCTGTCCTGTGCTGCCATTCTAGTGGCGACACAAGACAGGGCAAGCATCGTTATGGCGGCTGTCCTCTTCATTGTTTACTTTGTAATTAACGCTCCATGCCTCGGAAATATTGCATTTCGCTGGTCAGCTCGTGATTATAGTTATCGTGCTCTTAACAAAGTTTAAGGTCAAAAGCCACGCCTGTTGCTACAAATCTTCGTATCTTTGCACAATTAATTATTGTGCTCGAAGAAGCAGACTTCCTTTCTAACCATAGAAGACCATGCGTTATATACTCAGGTTGTTGACCGTTTTTGTGTTGCTGGCCCTCAATGCCCTTCCTGTTTCTGCCCTCAGTTATGGGCTTTATGTATGTGGCCAACAGGTGGTTGGCAACGACTCCACGTTCAATGTTACGGAGGATGGGAAAATCAAGTACGACCCGAGCACACGCACGCTCACTCTCCGCAATGTCGTCATCCGCGACTCCGTCTGTGCCATTCACAATGCGCGTATCGATGGTCTTACCATCCTTCTGGAGGGCACCGACAGCATCTTCATCACTGGTGCCGACGCTTTGTTGTTGGAACGACGTACCGTCATCCGTAGTGCCACCCATGACGGACTGCTCTGCATCAGCACCAGCAAGGCTAAAGGTGCCACGACCTCCGACGATGCCGCCGTGCGTGTTGGTGGCGGCAGCACCCTGAGCATTACCGATTGTTACGTGAAGATAAGCAGCGACGGCTATGCCCTGAAGAGCATAAAGGCAGACTCACTCTCTATTACTGCAGCCGAGGTAACTGCTCAGACCAAGGTCGCCCATCGTTCGTGTATCGATGGCTTCCGGGGCATAAGCTTTACAGCGGTCAATGCCAGTAGCAATGAAATATGGAACACCAAGACCCGCACTTTGTGTACGCCCCTGGACAGTCTGCCTGTGCAGTCGGCTCTTATACAGGGCAATCTCTATGTGGGAAGGACTATTGTTGACGTGTCCCAGACGGCCAAGGAACAGACCATCACTTGCACAGGCCTGAAGAGGGGTACATTGAAATATGACGGCTTTCTCCAGCGGCTTACGATGACCAATGCCACGCTCCATGTAGACGGTATCTACGCCATCCGTAACACGGCTGTGAAGTTCTTTAGCATCTTCGTACAAGGCTCCGACACCATCTCCTCGACGGGCAGCGACGTCATGAGCATGCTCTGTAGTACCATCATAGAAGGCGCGGGCCAATTCTCTAGTCGCTTGATGGTGAAAGGTACTGGCAGCGGTATTTATCAGTCGGGACAGCCTTTCGGCTATTCGCTGACCATCCGTGACGTGAATTTGCAGGTGGAGGCTGCCGTAGAAGGACTCCACGGACAGGCGGGATACTCTCAGCTGGTCTTCAACAATGCCCGTGTGAGGGTCTATGATGCAGCAGGTAAGAGCGGGTTCAAGGCCATCACGGCTTTTGCTGGCTGTAAAATGACGAACGCCGATACTGCCAACGGAACAATATGGCGCAAGGCTACGGGGAGCTTCGACCGCAACGACGGCACCACGGCACGAGAGGTCATCGTCGATGTTCCTACCACCTATTATCCCGTCATCATCAATGGCCATGCCCTCAACAACGTGAACAGCGCTGAGATAGCCATCGAGGGTATTGCGGGTGGCGGCCTGGCCTACTACGACCATGATTTCCGCACACTCTACATGGTGAACATTGCCTTTACCTATCCTGACGGCGTGGGCATCAGCTCCAGCGAGCCGGGACTCACCATCCAGGTCAACGGCACTAATGCCGTGACCGCTCATTACGGCCTACAGGTAGAAGGTCCGGCCAGAATCACTGGTCCTGGCACGCTCAATATCATTGCCACCCACACGGCAATCACGGTAAATACATCCGATACCTTCACCGTAGACTGTGGCGTGCTCACCGCACGAGGGGCAAACAGCGGATATGTCTGCCAAGGTTCAGGAACGCTAAAGCTGGCTGCGGCGCAGGGACAGGCAGAGACCACTCACATCTTTGGAGGTATTCACGGAAACATCAAGACGGCGGAACTCGAGCTCTCCGAGATGAACATCAGTTCGCCCGTATGCTGCTATTTCGACCCCGAAACGTCTAGCTTCAAGCAGAACGGTGGAAAGACGGTCACCGACGAGCTGATGTTCCAGAAGATTACCAAGCGCTACGGTGTGAAAATCATGGGTGTGGAGATTGACAATTGCAACGTCAAGGGCGTGGGGTCTCCCTACATCGATAGCAGGAAATTCATGTCGTTTGACGAGGATACCAAGACCCTTACCCTAAAGGACTTCAACGTGGAAACCGAGGAGAGGATTCAAATCATCAACAGTACGTGCGACGGACTGCGCATACGCCTTGAAGGCGAGTCGACGCTTTCCACCGCTGCCGGAGCCGCCATCATGATTAGCAATCCCGACTCGGTGGGACGTGTGGAGACCGTTTTCTGTGGCGATGGTAAGCTGAACCTCAAGGCTCATAGCTTCTCCGTGCTCATAGGAGCCAGGGCGGGCGTGACCTTTACTGACCATGTGGTTGTCAAAGGCGATGGAGCTATTGGCGGAAACAACTTCGGCAAAATGGAAGAGTCGCTGACCATAGCTGAGAATGCCTATGTCACCTGCACCGGCTCCTTCAACTATCCTGCTGTGGAACAGCTGGCATCAATCACCTTCATGGACAAGAGCTGCATCGTGAAGCCCAACCACGGGAAGGTGGAAGAAGTAAACTTCGGCCACTGTATCGCAGACCGTTGGGGCGACCCGGCTCACGAGGTCATCATGGGACAGCCTGAGAGCATGGGATTGTTCATCGGCGAGGAGACTGTGACCACTGCTAACTACACCGATGTCTTTGCCAACGGGCAGTTCTGCTACGACCCAGAGTCCAGAACGCTTACCGTGACCAATGCCAATCTCGAAGCCACCACTGGCGTAAGAGCCGCAGGAATTGACAACCAGTGGATAGATGGGCTGAACATTGTCATCGTGGGTGATAACACCATCAACGTCCACAATAGTGTTATCCGTTCGGAAAAGTTCTTCATCATCACCGGCGATGGCACGCTCAACGGCACGTCCACTGGAGGTATTGCGCTGAGGCTTTTCAGGGCCGATTGCAATATCAGCGGTCCGACGCTGAACCTCAAGGGAAATACATACGCCGTCCGTGGCGACAATCAGAGAGAAATCCTGCGTGTGATGAATCCTGACACGCAGTTGAAGCTAAAGACTGAGGGACGCGCCACGTTGAGTGGCCTGGGAGCCTTGTATCTCGGGGCAGGATTGCATGTCACCAGGCCAGTCCAAGCAATGTTCGACACCGACTTTGGTGGCATCACGGTCAATGGTGAGCTCTACAATGGCACGGTACTCATCAGCAACCGCGAGCCTTCTGCCATCACCATGCCCGAAGCGTCAGCTTCGGGTCTCACCACCGCCGTCTACGACTTTAGTGGCCGCAAAATAGTAAATAGTCCTTGGCCCCCTAAGTTAGGGGGTTGGGGGTCTGAACAAAATAGTCAAATAGTCAAATCCCCAAAGGGCTTCCATATCCTGCGTATGGCGGACGGCACGGTGCGCAAGCAAATCGTCAAATAGTAAATAGTCCCTAGCCCCCTAAGTTAGGGGGTTGGGGGTCTGAACAAAATAGTCCAATAATCAAATCACCAAGTTGTTAGAACAAAAGAAATCCCCCTCCGCCGACCTAGAGCGTCACTGGCTGCAGCGCTTCCTACTGGGATTGCTGCTGGCACTGACTACGTTCTATGTCGCGCTGGAATACAATATTACGCCCGACGACCCGCTCGACGACCCTGACCTGCTCGAACAGTTGACCCTAGACCCGGAGCTGTCATCACTCCTTCGTCCGGAGAACGAGTTGGCACTTGCTCCTAAGGCTGAGCCGAAGCCTACGACAAAGCTTGTGGTGGCCGACGAAGAGGTGGAGCTGGAACCGCAGCAGGAGGAGCAACCCGTGGAGACCGACGTGAACGGCGACATGGAGGCGCAGGAGGATACTGAAGAAGAGCTCATGCCACCGCCACCCGATGACGACGAGGCCGTCAGCTTCCGTGTCGTAGAAGACCTGCCGCAATTTCCAGGAGGCCCTGTGGAGATGATGAAGTGGCTCACACGAAACCTGAAGTACCCCAAGCAGCTGGAGGAAAGGAAGATTCAAGGGAAGGTAGTCGCCGAGTTCATCGTCAACAAGGACGGCTCCATCACCAATGTCAACATCGCCGTCCCCTCTACGAGCATTATCTTCGACCGTGAAGTGGCTCGTGTACTGCGCATGATGCCCCGCTGGACAGCTGGCATGCAGGACGGCAAACCCTGCCGCACGAAGGTCTGCATACCTGTAGTCTTCCGCCTATAAAACCTATAAGACCCATCAAATAACAACTATGATCTACACCTCTGAACAAATCCTTACCATCGTCAACGAGGCCCTCGACCGTCTTCCCTACGACCGCCAGCCTGCCTCGCTTTACGAACCTGTGAAGTATGTCCTCTCGCTAGGTGGCAAGCGTATACGTCCTGTGCTCATGCTCCTCACCTACAACCTCTTCAAGGAAACCCCCGAGGACATCATCATGCCCGCCCTGGGCCTGGAGACCTACCACAACTACACCCTGCTCCACGATGACCTCATGGACAAGGCCGACCTGCGCCGGGGACACCAGACGGTACACAAGAAGTGGAATGCCAATACTGCCATCCTCTCGGGCGACTCCATGCTCGTGCTCGCCTACCAGCGTATGCAGCAGGTGCCCGATGCTTACTTGCCGCGCGTCATGAACCTCTTCAGCGAGACGGCTTTGGAAATTGGCGAGGGGCAGCAGTACGACATGGACTTTGAGACCCGCCTCGACGTTACCGAGGACGAGTACATTGAGATGATTCGCCTCAAGACCAGCGTCCTTCTCGCCTGTGCCATGAAAATCGGAGCCATTCTTGGTGATGCCTCCGAGTCCGACGCGCAGCTGCTCTACAGCGTCGGCGAGAAGCTCGGCCTCGCCTTCCAGTTGCAGGATGACCTGCTCGATGTCTACGGCGACCCAAAGGTCTTCGGAAAGGCCATCGGTGGTGACATCACTTCCAACAAGAAGACCTACATGCTCATCAACGCTATCAACCGTGCCAACCCTGAACAGCATAAGGAGCTGATGAGCTGGATTAGTACAACGCCCGACACGCCCATTACCGCCTCTGCCGCCAGCACCCGCCAGGTGAAGATTGCTGCCGTCACCCGTCTCTATGACGAGATTGGCATACGCTCACTTTGCGAGGCAAAGATTAACTCCTATTTCAATCAGGCCGACAACCTGCTCTCGAATGTCAGCGTGTCCGAAGGTTGCAAAGAGCAATTACGGAGATATATGCACGACATGATGCATCGCAAGTGGTAAGAAAGTACATATCACTAAAGTAAAACAAGTTGTTTTGGTATAGAAAAAGCCGTTCTTTCTGAGAGATAGGACGGCTTTTTCTCAGGTAAAACAACTTGTTTTACTTTTCTAGGTTCTATTTTCTCCATCAGTCTGCTCGTCACTTCTGCTGTTCATAACCGGCTTTTACGTTCGGAAAGCATTTTTTTCTTGCAAAATCCTTTTTTTTATTTTTTAGTTGTACCTTTGCACCAAAGTTTCTGCACACCATAGTGCAGACTGTCCCCAGAGAGGTTGCAGGGAGGCTCTTTCTTTCTACCTACATATATAATAATGTGTAGCGAGTCAGGGCAACCACATTGGAACGAATACAATTCACATTATTAACTTTTCTAATATTCTATTATGAAACAAAAATCTTTACTAAAAACAATCATCCTGCTATGCGCCCTCGTAGCGGGAAATAGTGCGTGGGCAGATGAAACGGACATTATAGATAATGCCGCCACTTCTTCTAATTTGGGTAACACAGCAACCAGTAATTGGGGCTCGAATTTCAGTATCACGGGGGCTTCTGGCGCGGTGTATTATATCCATTCAATGGGTACAAAAAGCACCCAAAATGCTCTTCAGTGGAATTCGAATGGATTCTTGTATATGACTGGGACTTGCTCAGATCATGTACTAAAAAGTGTAACGATAACTACTACCGCCAATAAAAATATTGGATTATATGCTCAAAATTCTGCATATACTGACGCTCCTTCAGGAACTGCCCTTGCCACTTTAGCTGCCACATCAAGTGGTGCTACCTATACCTTTACATCTGATTATACATACCTTGCACTTAAGGGTACGGCATCTTCGACTTCCATAACAAATATTACGATTGAATGGAAATCAACCAGCGGTGGTGATACTCCTACAACCTACACCGTCACATACTCTGCTAACGGTGGCACAGGCACAATGACAGATTCCAACAGCCCTTATAAAGAAGACGATGAAGTTACCCTGCTTGCCAACACTTTCACAGCTCCTGCTGGAAAAACTTGGGATTCTTGGTCGGTAAAAGATGCCTCAGATAATACAATTTCTGTTACTGAGGGCAAATTCACAATGCCAGCCAGCGATGTTACTGTTACAGCTCAATGGGCAGATCTTCCCTCACATACAGCTCATTTTTCTGTAAACGGAACTATTGACAACAATAATGATTGCACAGTTGCTGAAGGTGTCGCCATCACATTCCCATCTGATCCTGCTGCTATCAGCGGCAAGTCTTTCGTAGGATGGGTAACGGAAGCTATTACAGGAACTACCAATACCGCTCCTTCTATCGTAACTTCTGCCACGATGGGCAGCAGCGATATTACCTACTATGCCGTGTTTGCGGATGTAAATGGTAGCAGTTCAGGGGCATACACTTTAGATTATGAGCTGGAAACTGGGTTGTCCTCTTCCACTAGTTGGAGTTACGGAAATGCCATTACTTATACTGCAACCGATGGTAGTTCGTGGACTGTGAAAGCATACAAAAATGCAGGAATGCAGATTAATACAGATAAGAATTGTTCAATTAAGGTTCCTGACTGCCCCGGGAATATCACATCAATCTCCATTACTGGTTCTACATATAAAGCTGTTGGCTTTAGTGCCAGTGACTACACAGGTTCTGAAACAATTACTTATCTTGCAGAAGGTACTGATGACATATCACAGACTTTAGATTTATCTAAAAAAATGTTTCAGGCGGATATATTGTTCCTAAAAGTGGAAACACATCTATAACAAAAATAGTTGTCAACTATAGTGATATTACTTATTCCGACTACTGCACCACTGTTATAGCAGCTGCCGTTGAAAAGCCTGTAATTACAGTTGCCGAGAATCCATTCCAGATCTCCACCACAGCTACCATCACATGTGAAACTGCGGGAGCTGCCATTAAGTATAGCTTTGATGGCGAGACTTGGAATGATTATTCCGAAACTCTGACCATTACCTCAACGACCACCATCTATGCCAAGGCAGAAAAGGACGGGGACGTGAGCGCTATCGCTTCTGTAACCGCCACAAAGAAGCTTGTAGAGACCCTCGTGTTCATCTACGATACCGGAATCAAGAACGATGCTGTTAATATCAATAATGGTGAAGCAGGAAGCCTTTTAGCTATCGTTGCTGCTTATAATGCAGATAAAGAAGACTATGATGAAATAGATGGAAAGACCGCCACTTGGAGTAGTGACGACGATGATATTGCTACCATTAATCCTAAAACAGGTGAGGTTACTCTCACGGGCACAGGAGAAGTGACCTTTACCGCTACCTACGCTGGCGATGATTATTATGAAGGAAGCACGGCCACATATCCGCTAACTGTTGTTAATCGTTACTATGTGACTCTGCCTGAAGACGATGACTACGGCACGTACGAAATGGATGTTTATAATCCTGTGGCAGTCGGAGAAGAAGTGACGCTTACTTATACCCCTGCTACGGGCTATGAGAACTATCAGGCCACATGGAGTGTGAACGGCACGCCAATAAGCGGCAACAAGTTCAAAATGCCTGCTGAAGCTGTCACAGTGACTGTAAGCATAAAAGACTACGCCACTCTGCCGTTTAACTGGGAAGGCGGTGCGAGCTCGGGCCTCATTAGTATGACAGGTGTTACAGCCAATGGACTTGGTGATGACTATGCTTCGAGCAATAGCCCCTACCTTGTCAAGTTTGACGGCACGGGAGACTATATCCTAATAAAAACCGACAGCCAGCCGGGCAAAGTGACAATCGGCGTGAAGATGATTGGCGGAGGCGACACGTCATCCATCACGGTTCAGGGTTCTTCTGATGGCACCATCTTCACTGATGTTGAAACATTAACTATCAGCGGTAGTCAGAATGATGTTCTTTCCCTTGAGATCTCCTATTCTTTTGCCGCTACCGATAGGTATGTGCGCTTGCTCTTTACAAAGGGTTCCAATGTTGGCGTAGGTCCCATCACCATTGCAATACCATCTGCTGACCCAGTTATCAATGCCTCTAACGTTGAGCTGGCTTGCGATGCCACTTCTGGGGAAATAGCATACACTATCAGCAATCCTGTGCAAGGTGTTTCACTCTCTGCCGACAGCAATGACTCTTGGATTACCAACGTCACCGTTGATGCCGAGAACAGCAAGGTAACCTTCGTCACCACCGCCAACACTGGAGATCAGCGTTCTGGCAGCATCACCCTCTCTTATACGGGTGCTGATAATAGGGTGGTGACTGTGACTCAGGCCAGGTATACTGTCAATGCCACCTACACGCTGATTACGTCTGTCGATGATATCACCCCCGGCAAGCATTATGTCATTGCAAGCTCTAATAATGATGGCGTTGCAAAGGTGATGGGTGCACAAAGTAGTACAGATAATAACAGGGTTGCCGTTAGTGGCGCTACGATTGCCACAATAAATAATGAAAAGGTTCTGACGGTATCGAATGAGTATGAGTTTGTATTCTACGGTCCAGACGCTAACGGCAACTACACCATCTGCGATGCCAATACTAATGGTTACCTCTATGTTCCAACTGCTATTGGCAATTTGTTGAGAACACAAGACACGAACGATGCCAATGGTAAATGGCGCATTGAACTTGATGGAAATGATGGAACTATGATAATTGCATCTCAGAATTCCAAAGACGAAAATGTGATGCAGTATAACAGCTCAAGCAGCCTCTTCAGCTGTTACGAACCTTGTACGCAGGCTCCAGTCTATCTCTACGAGAAGAATAATGATGACCAGGTAGTGACCACGACAGTCTCTGTGACGCTCAACGCCTACGGCTACGCTACCTTTGCTTCGTCCAGTGCCCTTGACTTCCTGGATGCTGACGCAGCTGGATATAGTGCTTGGCAGATATACAACATCAGCGGTGAGACCATCGACTTTAGACAGATTGACAATCATGTGAAACCTGGTACAGGAATCTTGTTGAAGGGCACGGCAAATGGAACCGCCAAAATCAACCTCCTGCCTGCTGGCGGAAAAGAACTCGATTACAACAAACTCGAAGGCGTTACAGAAGACAAGACAATTTCTGACGGCGAGTACTATGGCCTAAGCGGTAATCAGTTTGTGAAGGTGAACGGCGGTACCGTTCCCGCTGGCAAGGCTCTTCTGCCTGCATCGGAAGTTGATATTCAAGGTGGCGGTAGCGATTCCCGTCTGACTTTCGTCTTTGAGGGCACTCAGGGCATCAAGACCATTGAGCATTCACCATTGACTATTGACGATTCTGTGTACAACCTGAATGGCCAGCGCGTTGTCACCCCGAAGAAGGGCCTGTACATCGTGAACGGCAAGAAGGTTCTCGTGAAATAAAGTGATAATCAAGTCTAAGGAATTAGGGAATCAAGGATTTTTCCTGAATTCCTCAATTCCTTAGACAATAGAGAATATAATAAAAAGAAAGGAACAACGATTATGAAAAAGATATATATAAAGCCCTGCACTCTTCTGACAAAAGTTGGCGTGCGTCACATGATATGCGCTTCAGAACCTGACATGGTCATTAATCCAGATGGACACGTTGATGCTGGAGACGTAGAATCGCGTCGCAACTTCAGTATCTGGGACGAGGACGAGGAGGAATAAACTTATAACGACCGCAGCACCCCTCCTGATGTCTAAGGTCTAAGGTCAAAAACTGGTGCTGCAGTCGTACTCCCGCACCCCTGCCGAGGGCAAAATGCGGTGGGGTGTAATAAGTAAAGTTTAAATTGTGGCCGCTGGTGCGTGAGCATCGGTGGCCAGTTTTTGCTAAAGGTTTTCTGAAAAACTTTTGGTGGTATGACAGAAAATGCGTATTTTTGCATCGTCATTCATTGCAAATAGCTTTTATGGGAATATTCATTAATCGGGGGAACAATGATTTCCGAAGAATCCTTAACGGAGAGTATGTAGACAAGACGGGGCTTATAGCTGCGGTGAACCAAACGCTGTTCACTGAGCGTAGTATGAGCTGTGTGACGCGCTGCCGCCGCTTCGGCAAGTCGATGGCGGCTAAGATGTTGTGCGCCTACTACGATGACTCGTGCGACTCGCGCAGCCTCTTCGCTGGCTTGGAGATAGAGAAGGATGCCTCTTTTGAGAAGCACCTGAACAAGTATCCGGTCATATACATTGACATGACCGACTTCATCACGCGGTTCAGGAACGATGATAACATTGTGAGCCACATTGACCGAGAGGTACGAAACGAGATACAAGCACTGTTCCCAGACATTCCTGGTGAGGAGGGCGATGACTTGATGGCGCTGTTGCTACGTGTGGTGCAGCATACCAATAAGCCGTTCTTCTTCATCATCGACGAGTGGGATGCCATCTGCCGGGAATTCCCTTCGGGTTCGAAAAGCATGGATAGTTATGTGAACTGGCTGCGCCGCATGTTCAAAAGTGTGAGTGCCAACGATGCTTTCGCCGGGGTCTATATGACGGGCATCCTGCCCATCAAGAAATATAACACGCAGTCGGCGCTGAACAATTTCTGGGAGTATTCTATGGTGGAGCCAATGGACATGGCCAGTTTCTTCGGTTTCACCAAGGACGAGGTGCGGGCACTGGCGGCCAAGCACCAAATGGACTTCGACGAGTTGGAGGCTTGGTACGACGGCTACCAGATAGGCGACGAACCCTCTGTGTTCAATCCCAATTCGGTGATGATGGCCCTCAAGAGCCGCCGCTGTCGCAGCTTCTGGGGTGGGACGGCAACCTTCAATGTTGTGTCAGGATATATAGGCATGAACTTTAAAGGGCTGAAGGACAATGTTATCTATCTTCTCAGTGGCGGGCGTGTGAAGGTGAACACGACCAAGTTCCAGAACGACCTGTCGGTGATAAACAGCAAGGACGATGTGCTGACGGTACTCATACACCTGGGCTACCTGTCCTTCGACTGGCGCAGGAACGAGTGTTATGTGCCCAACTACGAGGTTTCAGGTGAGTTGTCGAACGCTGTGGAAGAAGGCAACTGGGACAATGTGATTTCGGCCCTTCAGCAGTCGGAGCAGTTGCTCAACGACACTATCGCTGGCGACGAGGAGGCCGTGGCCCGAGCCTTGGAGGTTGCCCATAGCGATGATACGAGCATCCTGAGCTACAACGACGAGAATTCGCTGGCCTGCGTTATCAGCATCGCCTACTACTACGCCAAGAACGACTATCACGTACACCGCGAGTATGCTACGGGCAAGGGTTTCGCCGACCTGGTGATGATACCCCGAAAGCATGTTGATAAGCCTGCTATCATCGTGGAACTGAAAAAGGACAAGGATGCCAAGACGGGCATCGACCAAATAAAGGAGCGTAAGTATCCGCAGAAGGTTGCTGAATACAGTGGCGATATCCTTCTAGTGGGCATTAACTACGATACGGAAACCAAGCAGCACACCTGCCACATAGAACGGAGGATGAAAGATTAGTTATTGCTTTCTTCTTAAACACTGGGGACCGTTGTTTTCCCAGGTGCAGCCGGGTCCGTTAGCGTTTTGTAGGAACTTTTCGCAGGGCGTCCAGTTGTTGCGCACGGTGATGTAGGAACTGCCCTCGTCGGTGTAGAGGTAAAACCAGTGATTGGGGTCGTGGACGTAGGACGGCGAGTAGATGCTGTCGATGACGTTCTCCTCGATGAAGGTGTGAGGCTGTGAGCCGAGGGTGTAGATGCCGGCGCAGTCGTAGTTATGGCGGGCGTAGTGTTGTATGTAGTTTCCGCGCACTAGGTTGTTGGCCATCGCGCAGGTCTGTTGGTTCCACCCCCAGCCCAGGGAGATGCCGGTGTAGGAGACATTGGAGATCTCGTTGTTGGTGATGCTGATGTTACGCACGAATCCAGCGCCGATTCCTAAGCAGCCCCAGTCCTCGTTGGCGGCATCGTCGATACGGTTGCCGTCGATGACGAGGCCCGTGCATAGCTCGCGACGGTCACTGGGGTCGTAAGGTTTATGGGCCTCGTGACCCTCTGGGCCGAAGGAACCAGCCAGGATGGCCGTGCCACCGATGTCTTGGAAGCGACAGTTGCTGACGGTGCCACCACTTATATATATATGGTAGTCAAGGGCCGTCGATGCGCAATGCTCGAAGGTGCAGGCCGAGAGACTGAATCTATCGGCACAGTTCACCTCGACGGCGGCGGCAGGACGGCCTACCCATCCTTGATTGTCGAGCTTGTGGTCTCCGTTGGGGCGGCTTATCTGGGGACGGATTTTATAGGCCTCAGTCATGTACATGCCAGCCTGGAGGGGAGCATGGCCCATGAGCGAGGGGCGGAGCCATGTGGAGTGACAGAAAGTGATGCCCTCGAGGGTGACATCACTGACGGGCTCGTCGGGTGTGCCTTCCACTTGGAGCAGGGTCTCAAGGGCGGGAGCGATGACCTCGGCGGTGGTCATGTCTTCGTCGTTCAGCGGCATGTAGTAGAGACGCTGTTCGCGGGCGTCGAGATGCCACTCGCCGGGTTCATCGAGCAGCTCGAGTGCGCCAGTGAGGTAGAAGGCGGAGTTGTGCTTGCCGTCGGGGGTGACCATCGGCGAGGGCCAGGGGTGCATGAAGTGGATGTGACTCTCAGGGTTGTGGAAGGTCAGGGCGACAGACCCACCACCTTCCCCTCTCTGCTGAGGGAGGGGGGTAATGTCCTTTATGCGCAGATTGGCCACGCACCACATCTCGTGGAGAACCAGCTCGGGGAATTGAGAATTGAGAATTGAGAATTGAGAGTTGGCTACCGCCGACCGAGGGATGTAGATGGTTTCCTTTTCCTTGTCAACTGACAGGATGCGGTTCATCTGCTCGAATGGGTCGCTGCCGTTGGGCATGGAGACGGGAACATCACGGGCACGGACGGCCTTACGGCCATTCACCCAAAGCTGACGGAACTCCAGGGGTCGGCCGTTCCAAAGAGGTACGTCGGCAACCCAGAGGCGGCCTTTCTTGCGCCAGCCCGTTATCTGAACGCCGCCGCTGAGGATGACGCCGTCGCCGCCTACGATGCGGGTTCCGTTGTCTTCAGGCCTTATCACGACAGGCTGCGATAGACGGTAGGTGCCTGGCTGCAGCTGGAGCACAGGCGTTCCGTCCTCGCCATGCAGACGTCGTAGCCGGGCTTCCTGGAGGGCCTTCTCAATGGTGAACTCGCCAGGGGAGACACTGATGGATAAGCTTCCGGCCATTGTCCGAGTACACGGCAAGGCCAGCATAAATATAATAAGAGTCTTGATAGCGTTCTTCATAAACTATGACCAATTAACAATCCAGCTGCAAAAGTAGTGATTTTTTCCAAATTAAAGGCCTGTCAGGGTGAAAATAATACATATCTTAGATTAAAATGTCCAATTCAGTTCAAATCGGGGGAAAAATTGCAAATTGTTTGGCCATTTGAAAAAAACTGCCTATCTTTGCAGCCGTAACACCTAATTAAGGAATAAAAGGAGTAAGTAGCAAAGGAGATTGTAATATGCAAGAGACAAGACAGAACAAGATAGCAAGGCTGCTGCAGAAGGAGCTGAGCGTGATATTCCAGGAACAGACGCGCTCCATGCGCGGTGTGATGGTCAGTGTGACGCGCACGAAGGTGTCGCCCGACCTGAGCATCTGTACTGCCTACCTGAGCATCTTCCCCTCGGAGCGGGGTGAGGAGCTGCTACAGAACATTGAGAAGAATAACCAGCAACTACGCTATGCCCTAGGCCAGCGCGTGCGCTATCAGTTACGCATCGTTCCCGAGCTGCGATTCTTTATTGATGACTCGCTGGACTACATTGACCGCATCGATGAACTACTGAAGAAATAGCGTAGAGTTAAGAGTTTAGAGTTTAGAGACACAACTTTAAAAAAGAAGATAATATGAAGAAACTACTACTTACAGTTGTCATGGCTGCCATGACATGCCTATCGGCAAATGCCCAGGTCAGTGGACCTGTGGTCATCAACGGCTCACTTATCGACTGGTACTACCAAGTGGCTGGCAGCAATGGACAATTGGTATGGAGCCAGTATCCTGTTGGCGGCGAATCGTGGATAGACATGTATGGGGTAGAGCATACTGCAACGGCCTACCGAGGCATGATGGCCCTGACGCTCAGTCCTGGTACACCTATGCCCCTGCATCCAGAATTCCGTGTGCGCAACTCCATGCTCGTCGGTAACTGCGGCGGCATCTACAAAGGTGGGAACGAGTATTACACCTTTAACGGACACCCCGTGGAAGTCTACAAATGGAATGGCGAAAGCTACTACATCGACACCGAGATGGAGATTGATGTCCTCCACTGGACGTGGGATGGCATCAACAGCGATGGCTCTTACGCTGGCGTACGCTATGACGTGCTGGGCAAGATAAACTATCAGCCCACCGACTTTGCCTACTACCCCGAGGAGGACATCGTCTATGGTGTCTTCAAGACGGAGACGGGAGGCTATAAGCTGGGTACGATAGACCTGACGAGCCTACAGATAAACTTCATTTCCGTGGATGAGATGGAGGAAGGACGCGCGCTGCGCACGCTGGCCTGCAACTCCAAGGGACAGCTTTTCGGTACTGACAAGAACGGATACATCTACGCCGTGAGGACTACCGACGGCAGGCTTACCAGGATAGGAAGCATGGGCTTCAGAACCCAGGCAGACATGATGTCGGCGACAATAGACTATCGTACGGACAAGATGTACTGGCTGGGATTCATGAACAATGGTCTGAAGAACACACCCAACGAGGACGGCACCTACACAAGGAGTGTGGCCGAGGGCGGACGTGATACGGGTCTCTATGAGATAGACACCAATACGGGTGAAACAAAGCTTATAGGAAAGACAAACTTCATCAACATTGTCTATGAGCTCGACGAAGACGGACAGGTAGACGGTGCCCATGCCGAGAAATATGGCAAGATGCAGATGACCGGTATCTATGTTGATGGCAGTATCGTCAGGCACGACTATGACCTGAAGCTGACCCTGAAGAAAAGTCCCATGCAGATGGCAGTGGGTCAGGAAAGCTATGGCAACATCGTTGTGACGGTGAAGAACCGTGGCCTGAAGGCCATGCCCGGCAGGTCGTACGCCCTGGCACTCTACGATGGCGAAACAGTCGTGGGATATGTAGACAGTTTAGGCACAGAGTATGCAACACAGAACCTGGCACCCTTCGCCTCGCAGGACTACTACTTCAGCTATAATAAGCCAAAGACAGCCGGCGACAAGACGCTGCGCGTATCCGTCATCTGCAATATCGATGAGAAGCAGGACAACAACTCCATCACCACCAACGTACACGTCGTCTCCTCCAATCCTCTGCCCGTGCCAACAATTACCGGCACCATCGCTGAGAATAGGGTATACCTTTCCTGGAAGAATCCGAGGAGTCGCATCGTGGATGGTGCTGAAGACTATCTGCCCTTTTCATACGAAGGCCTGGGTCCGTGGATAACGTACGACGGCGATGGCGGATACACACAGACCATCAACTCTGTCAGCTATCTCAACTGGAACGATCCGAAGGCATATATTGTAATGAATCCCAAGGAGGCTGGTCTCAACAAGATACGTGGAGGAAACGGCTTCCTGCCTCATAGTGGAAACAACTACTTCGCCGCTTGGTGGACTGCTTCGACGACCAGCGGGTCGTACCGCATGCCAAACAACGACTGGCTCATCTCGCCAGAAGTGAACCCCTTGCCGCATGAAATAAGCTTCTGGGCAAGAGGCGTGGAAGGTACTGAACAGATGCAGGTGCTCGCTACGGATAAGGAATACAATTCGGCCAGCGACATGAACGCTGAGGACTGGACGGTTCTCAAGGAGGCTTTCCAGGTGGGCAACAGCGAATGGAAGGAGTACAAGGTTCAGGTGCCACAGGAAATGAAGCACATTGCGCTACAGTGTTGCAGCCAGAGCGGCTCTGGCCTTTTCCTGGATGACATCGCCTACGAAGTTCCTTTGAAGGAACTGACCGGTTATCGTGTCTACCGCAACGGACAACTCATATCGCTACTTTCTTCCAACGCCACGTCTTACGTTGATCCCACCCCCCCTGCCAACGCCTATTACTATGTGACAGCAATATACGACACTGAAGGCGAATCGAGTCCCTCCAACATCTTCGGACAGGAGCCTGAGGTTGAACCAGATCCAGAGCCAGAGGAAAATCCTGCTGACGTCAATGGCGATGGTGTTGTCGACGTGTCGGACATAGCACAAATCATCGACTTCATGTCCATGGGTTTCTATGACAAATATGCTGATGTCAACCGCGACGGTGTGGTCGACGTGGCCGATGTCGCCGAGGTTATTGATGCCATGGCTGGGAATTAGTTTTTATGAAGAGGTATCTCTTTCTCATAGCAGTCTTGCTCGTCACCGCCTTGACACATGCCGGGTCGGTGACGCAGCAGGAAGCCCTTCAGCGGGCGGCTCAGTTTCTGGCCGCCCGCTACGACGTTAACGCCACTGGGGGTATGAGGCAGCCGAGAAAGAATCCACAGCTACAGGCCGCAACACTACCGGAGAGTCTTGCCGCAGCGCAGACTGCTTTCTACGTGTTCAACGTAGGCAGCGCCGAGGGCTTTGTCATCGTCAGTGCCGATGACCGCACGCCGGAGATTCTGGGCTATGCCGACAGTGGCTCGTTTGTGGCTGACAGCCTCCCCGATAACTTCCGTGCTTTTCTTAACGGCTATGCAGAGGAGATGCAATGTCTCAGTAGTAACTACTCACCCAACACTTCTCACCTTTCATCCCAAAGAAAGGCTCCCGTCATCCGACGTTCCGTAGCTCCGTTGCTCACCACCACGTGGAATCAGAATGTTCCCTATAACCGCCTTGTGCTCGATACCCTCCGATACAGCGATGAGTGCTATACCGGCTGCGTAGCCACTGCCATGGCCCAGATTCTCTACTACCATGCACAGCGTACAGGACAACCCGTGGCTACCATCGCCGATATGCCTGCATACATCACGGGGAACTTGCACTACAGGATAGATGCCGTGGAGAAGGGAACAGTCATCGACTGGGCTAACATGCAGAACAGCTACTTGTCCACCGCCACTATCAGGACTGAACAGCAGCGTCGGCAAGCCGATGCCGTGGCTCAGCTCATGCACCTCTGTGGCGCCTCCGTGCGCATGAACTATGGAAAGACGGCCTCTGGTGCCGACAGCTGGGTGGTGCCCGATGCGTTGAAGACTTACTTCGGCTATGACCAGGCCACACGTATGGCCGACCGATACGACTATACCTACAGCCAATGGATAGACCTCGTTTATAGCGAGCTGGCGGAGCATAGACCGGTTTACTTCACTGGAGCCTCGTCGGGCGGAGGTCACGCCTTCATTGTCGACGGTTTCGACGGCGACGAGATGTTCCACTTCAACTGGGGATGGGGAGGCCATTGCAACGGCTACTACCTCCTCAGCCTTTCCAACCCTACTGACAAGAAAGGCATAGGTGCCGGTGATGGCGATGACGGCTACACCATGAGACAGGGAGCTATTATCGGTGCACAACCCGAAAGTGCCGTGCCTGTGATGATTCCCGATCCGCCCCAGGCTCCATCGGGAAATGTCAGTCTGCAGTTGCTCAACCTCACCTATGAGGGCACACCAACTGCTAAGCGCCCCCTGAAGGCGAAGGCAGAGATAAGAAACACCGGTGATGAGTTCTACGGCAACCTGCACTTCTTCACCAAAAGAGTAGGGCTGATACTCTCCGACACCTGCTCCGTGGGGGTAACCCTCATGAAAGGACAGACGCAGACCGTGGAGTTCACCTTCACACCAACGGAGGCAAAGGATTACCAGGTGAGGATTTTTACTGACATTCGCTCCGTGGGCGACCTCTATTCCGGTACCATTACGGTGAAGGAAGCAAAGCCTACCAGCAATAACGTGAACCTGCTCATAGACATGCAGTTGAGCGAACTGGACGCCACCGGCAAATTCATCGTGGGAAACAGGGTGCACATGAAAACCACCATCACTAACAACACCGGCACTGACTACGAGGGAATCCTCATGCCCATCCTCATCATTCCCGGAGGCTTTTCCTACCAGTTGGAGAAACGTATCGTCGAGGCCTACTCCACTATCGTCATCGAAGAGGACTATGACGTGTCGACGGAAGGGCGGTACATTCCGGTGTGTGTCACCGATATTCCCGACCGCAGGATGGTCTACCAGCCAAACTCCTTCTATTACTACGTGAAGCCTTCTGTAACCATCCATTATGCTGATGGCAGCAGACAGATGATGGAGGCCGGCAACGAGGTGATTATCCCCTCCAATGCCGTGGCGGTAGACCTTATAGGCAATGAGGTGACCAGGACGGTCAGGGCCAGCTCCAATCCCAACTGCTTGTATTTCCTTTCTCCCGACATCACCATGCCATACGGTATTTCCACAAACGTGGTGAGGGGCTTGTCTTGCAAGACGTTGGTGCTCAGCGACGACGGATTGCCTTTCATGCCCATAGCCGACTTTATTGCCGACAGTATCGTCTACACACGTACCTTCGACAGCGGAATGACTGTTCAGGGCACCGTCGGCATTCCCTCGTGGACTACTCTTTGTCTGCCGTTCACCGTCGACCGCTGTCTGCTTGCCGAGGGCACCGAGGCAAACTGGATGAAGCATGAGAACGATGAGGGTTACGACTTCTGGCTCATGGAGTACATTGGCGACGAGAACGGAACGCTCTTTTTCAATCCAGCCAGTGAGCTTCGGGCATATACCCCCTATCTCATTAATGTGGCGGGCTCTGGGATGACAGGCTTCCGCGACATGACCATGACATCGATTTCCTTCTGCGGACGCAAAACAACCATCAGGGCAACGGCATCGAGTGTCGCCTCTAGCACAAATTATAAGTTTGTGGGCACGATGGTGAATGTCAATGACGGTAACGATGCCTATACCATCGACACCGATGGACAGCGATGCCGTCGCGCATACGTGAGTACCAGACCGTTCCGTGCATACGTCAAGGCCGTGAGCAATACTTCGCCTGCCGACATCGTGCCAATGAACATCGCCACGTTCTCCACGAACCCGATAGACAAGAAGGGTGACGTCAACGTTGATGGAGTGGTGAACGTGGCTGACATCTCGGCGGTGATAAGCCTCATGGCGGGCTATGGCATAGGTTTTACTTTCGAGAGGGCCGATGTCAATGGCGACGGGGAGGTGAACGTGGCCGACATCTCGGCCATCATCAACATAATGGCAGGAAACTGAGTCTTAGTTCCAGTAATATATGAAACTTCGGGCAAGACATATCGTCATTACCATGGCAGCCATTGTTGCTTTGTTGCTGGCGCTGCCATTCCTTGTGTATGTCCCCCCAGTGCAGAAATGGCTCGTCGACAAGGCCACGGTCATGGCCTCAGAGGCCACTGGACTTAACATCAGCATCAGAGCTGTCAGCCTCCGTTTCCCCTTGACGCTAAGCTTGGAAGACGTGATGGTGACGCGACCGCTTGACTCCGATACCATTGCCTCCGTGGGACGCATCGATGCCAGTCTGGCGGTACTTCCCCTCTTTAGTCTCCGTGCTGAACTGGGTGGCCTCGCCATCAACGAAGCCCGACTCAACACCCTCGACCTTATCAGCGACACCCAAGTCCAAGGCAACATCGGCCAACTGGCCATAGGCTCCACCATGGCAGACATCAATGCCGGTAAGGTTGATGTCTCGTCACTGCTCCTTGCTGATGCGGATCTCTGTATTCTCCTCTCTGATACTGCCGCCGTAGACACAACTGAGAGCGAAGCCCTTCCCTGGCTCATCGCCCTACGCGAGGCTTCCCTCAACAACGTTTCTTGCGAGGTTCACCTTCCCGGTGACTCCATGATTGTCGCTACCACGCTCACAAAAGTCGTGGCCGCTGATGCTATTATCGACCTCCTTCAAGAGCGCTACGCACTGGCTTCGCTCCAGATTGACCAAAGTGCTCTTGTCTATGACCTGCCCTACGAGCCGGCATTGGAGCAAACCGCCGACGACCAGCTCATGGACTACTCCCATCTCAGCTTCACTGACCTTTCCCTGACCGTAGACTCCATTGTCTACCTTTCCCCTGACCTGACTCTCGCCGTGCGTCATGCCAGCTTGAAGGAGAGTTGCGGTTTCCAAGTCACCGACCTCTCCGCCTCTGTTGCCCTCGATAGTCTCGGCATCCGTCTCCCCTCCCTAGCCCTGAGCACACCCTCCTCCTCCCTTATCGGTCAGGCCAGCATCGACTATGCCTCCCTTGACGCGCAGCAAATCGTAAATAGTAAATCTGAAAATAGTAAATTCGTCCTCGATGCTTCCCTTTCCCGCCATGACATCGCCCACTTCTACCCTGTGAAAGGCCTTCCCGAATGGCCTCTCACCATTAAGGCCAAAGCCCATGGTAACCTCGCCTACGCCAATATCGAGGAGTTCACCCTCGACATCCCCACGGCTCTCCATGCTGAGGCCAGCGGTACCTTCGCCCTCAACGCTCAACCCTCCGCTCGGCCCAACGGGACACTTACGGAGCCCCTTGGAGCAAGAAATCTCAACTTTAAACTGTCTCTTCAGAATCCCTCCTTTCTCCACTCCACCCTCGGCATAGACACCAAAAGCCTAAACATTCCGGCTGGCCTCCACCTCGATGGTACTGTCTCTTCCATTGGCCCACAATACACCGCCAATCTCACTGCCCGTGATGGTCAGGCCACCATCAATGGCCGTGCACTCCTTGACACCCAGACTGAGGCTTACACCGTCGACCTTGATATTGCCGACCTCAACACTGGCCGATATGTTCCTGCCGTGGACTGTATCCTCCACCAAGCCACCTTTAGCGCCCGTGGCCACGGTTACGATCCCTATAGCCCCAAAACTTTCATCGAGGCAGCTACTACCATCGACAGCCTCACCTACGACCAATGGCGGGCCGACAGCATTCACCTTGCTGCCACCATCGAGGATGCACGCACTACTGCCACCCTTGCTCTACACAATGTGCAGGGTACTGGAATCTCTGGCCGTCGTCTCAATATTGGCCTCAACGGCGACATCAAGGTTGAGACCAACCTCAAGGACAGCCATAAGCTCTCCGGACTGCTGAAAGACTTCGAAATCACCGATTCCACCGGCACTTATCACCCTGAAAACCTTGGTGTTCTCCTCGCCGCTCGTCCTGATACCACATACGTCCGCGTCCAGAACGGCAACTTCATCGTTAAGCTAGATGCCAGCGGATCCTACGACCGTTTGTTACAGAGTCTCACTGCCCTTGCCGACACCATTGACCACCAACTGGACAACCGTATCATAGATCAGGGACTGTTGAAGCAGATGTTACCCACCATGCGCCTTTACATCACCAGCGGGCGCGAGAATGTGGCTGCAAGATTCCTCCGGGCGTCGCGCGACATCGACTACAAAGAACTGCTTGCTGACATCACCATGTCAGCCACTCAAGGTGTCAACGGCCAGATGTACATCCACGACCTAGGTATCAGCTCCACTCGCATCGACACTGCACTGGTGACGCTGAAGGACTCTGACCACGGCCTGACCTATCAGGCACGTGTAGCCAACGGAAGGAAAAACAAGACACCACTCACAGCACTCTTGGACGGTCACCTCTACGAACACGGTGCGCGTGTGGGGTTGCGTGTCTTCGACAAAGATGGCCGTATGGGACTGAGGATAGGTACTCAGGCATCGATGGAATCGGACGGAATGCACTTTAAGTTACTTCCAAAGAATCCCACCATTGCCCACCGTGAGTTTACCCTCAACGATGATAATTACCTCTTCCTGCGCAACGACACTCGGCTGAGTGCTAAGCTGGAGATGGAGGACAATGACGGCACCACCATCGATGTCTACTCCGAGGAGGCTGACAGCACACGACTGCAGGACCTTACCGTGAGCGTAGCGAAGTTGAACCTCAAACAATTAACGGCAGCACTCCCTTTCATGCCCGCCATCGAAGGATTTCTCAACGGTGACTTTCACATCATCATGGACCAGCAGAAACAGATCTCGGTAGCCGCTGACGTGGATGTAGACAACATGGTCTATGAAGGCAACGTCATAGGCAACATCAATACTGAGTTCGTATACCTACAGAATACAGATAATACCCATTCCATCGACGGAATCCTCCTTCGTGAAGACAAGCAAGTGGCCTCACTGGAAGGAAAATACATCAACAAAAAAGTCTCCAACGGCCATGAGCATGTCGACGTGCTGCTCTCGCTTGTGAACACCCCACTGAACATGGCCAACGGCTTCATTACCGACCACATCGTGGGACTGGAGGGCTATGCCAATGGCCAGCTCTCCTTGAACGGTCCACTTGATAACCTTATCGTCGACGGCAGTGTGCGCCTTGACTCTGCGACCATCTTCAGTACTCCTTACGGCATCCGTATGGGAATCGACGATACCCCGATAAAGATAGAACACTCGAAGCTCACACTTAATGACTTCAAGCTTTATGCCAGTCCGGAATACCGTGAGAAAGGCGTGCTCGAAAGCACCTTCAACTTTGTGAACAAGGCCATCGGTGCCGTGCAATCAGCCGATACTATCGCGTATGTAACCATTACTGGCACTGCCGACTTCAGTGGCGACGGCCCTGCCCCTCTCGATTTCCGCATCCGTGCCAAGGAGCTACAGCTCATCAACTCCCGCCAGCAAATCGGCTCATTGCTTTATGGCAAGGGCTTTGTCAGTTTTATGACCATGGTGCGTGGCACGACGGAGAAGATGACCGTTCGCGGACGCCTCAACGTGCTCGGCAAGACAGACCTCACCTACCTGCTCCTCGACTCGCCACTCTCCACTGACAACCAGATGGACGAATTGGTAAAATTCACCGATTTCAACGACAGTACTCAGATATCTGTCGTGCATCGTCCCGTGCCCAATGGCATGGATGTGAACCTCACTGTGTCTATAGATCAGGGCGCACATATCCGTTGCGGACTGAATGCCGACCAGTCGAACTATGTAGACATCTTCGGCGGCGGTGACCTGCGTCTGCGCATGTCGGAGACTGAGGAAATGTCCCTCACAGGCCGATACACCCTCACCAGCGGCACTATGAAATATTCGCTGCCCGTCATTCCGCTAAAAAC
This sequence comes from Prevotella sp., assembly GCA_017475265.1. GTDB lineage: Bacteria > Bacteroidota > Bacteroidia > Bacteroidales > Bacteroidaceae > Prevotella. Next base: position 61,216 of record JAFVFY010000039.1, read on the forward strand.
CTTCACCATTCAGGATGGCAGTTACGTGGAGTTCACTGGGGCGATGGACAATCCCACACTGAACATTACCGCCACCGAGCGCACGCGTGCCACTGTGGGTCAGGAGGGTTCGCAGGCACGTAGTGTGACCTTCGACTGCGGCGTGGTGCTGACGAAGACGCTCAACGACATGGGATTTCAATTCATTATCTCCGCACCAGAGGACATGACCGTGCAGAGCGAATTGCAGGCCATGACGGTGGAGCAGCGCAGCAAGCTCGCCGTGACGATGCTCACTACGGGCATGTACCTTGCCGATGGTAACACTGCAGGATTCTCCATGAACGCGGCACTCAGTTCCTTCCTGCAAAGTGAAATCAACAACATTGCGGGCAACGCATTAAGCTCCCTCGACATCAGCATGGGTATTGACAACAGCACCGATGCCAGTGGAAACGTACACACCGACTACTCTTTCCAGTTTGCCAAGCGATTCTGGAACAACCGACTGAAAGTGCAGATAGGCGGAAAAGTGTCTAGCGGACAGGAGATGCAGGGGCAGAAGCAGTCGTTCTTTGACAACGTCTCCATGGAATACCGCCTCTCGCCGACGAGCAACCAGTATCTCAAGCTCTTCTACAAACAGAACGTCTACGACTGGCTCGACGGTTACACCGGCGAATATGGCGTAGGTTATATCTACAAGCGTAAGATGAACCACTGGTGGGACATGTTCCAACTGTGGAAAAAAGACAGCAACAATAATCGCAACCGCTAAATCGTTCACTATGTTGCGACAGTATCGCAACAGTAATATCAAAAACTCAAATCTCAAATCTCAAAACTCAAAACTCAAAACAACTATGGGTATCATTCTTAGTATCGTCATCGGATGTCTTGCAGGTTTCTGCGCCGGCAAGTTAATGAAAGGTGGTGGCTTCGGCCTCATCATGAACCTCATCCTCGGTCTCTTTGGAGGTGTGCTCGGCGGTTGGCTCTTCTCTTTCTTTGGAATTGAATGGGGTGGATTGCTCGGACAACTCGGAACGGCCATCGTGGGTGCTGTCGTCATCCTCTGGGTGGCATCGCTGCTGAAAAAATAACACGTCCTTTTCGTGTTAGATGCCTTGTAACTCGGAGTTAGGTTTGTCCTAGCTCTGGGGTTAAAAGGTATATGTCTCCCTCACTTACTTTTTTGGGAGAAAGTGGCTGGGGCAGGGTAAATATCGTATAAATAAACATTTTCTTAAAAAAACTTTTGCGTGTTTCACAATTTTTCATTAATTTTGTGGCCTGAATACGTGTGCGCATAATCAATAATAGGTATTTTGCGGCCTGAGAGGGTCGTTTTCCGATGCTGACTTCATCTTTAAACATTATATTAATTTATTAATTTTCAAAATTTTATGTGGTTATTTCAATCATCTATCGGTAGGAAAGTTGTAATGTCCGTCACCGGCATTGCGCTCATCTTGTTCCTGACGTTCCACTGCGCCATGAACATCGTTGCGCTCTTCTCCGGCGAGGCTTACAACACCATTTGTGAACTCCTCGGCGCCAACTGGTACGCCGTGGTGGCTACGCTCGGACTGGCCGCACTGGCCGTATGTCACATCGTCTATGCATTCATCCTGACGGCGCAGAACCGCACCGCACGTGGCGAGAACCGCTACGAGGTGGCTACAACGGTGAACGCCGGAAAGGTGGAATGGGCTTCGAAGAACATGCTTGTCCTTGGCATCATCATCTGCCTCGGCCTGCTGCTCCACCTCTTCAACTTCTGGTACAACATGATGTTTGCCGAACTGACAGGCATGACGGTCGCCCACAACCCCGGCGACGGTTTCGCCTTCATCGTCGACACGTTCTCGTGCCCGGTCTATGTGGTGCTCTATCTCATCTGGCTCGTGGCTTTGTGGTTCCACCTCACCCACGGCTTCTGGTCGGCCATGCAGACCCTCGGCTGGAGCGGTAAGATCTGGCTCTGCCGCTGGAAGGCCATCGGCATGATCTACTCTACGCTGCTCGTCCTCGGCTTCATCGTCGTGGTGCTCGCCTTCGCCTTCGGTTGCGCTCCCTCGCTCTGCGAGTGCTGCCATGAGGCCGCCGACTGTTGCAAAGAGGCCGCCGAAGCCTGCTGCAAGTAATAATTCGTTATCACGTCATTTCGTTATCACGAAATTACGTTATTCCGTTACACCGCAAAATAGTAAAAACAAAATTATGGCAAAAGTAATTGATTCTAAGATTCCCGCAGGTCCAGTGCCTGAGAAATGGAAAGAATATAAGGCTCATCAGCGTCTGGTCAACCCGAAGAACAAGCTGAAGCTCGACGTGATTGTGGTTGGTACTGGTCTGGCCGGTGCTTCTGCTGCCGCCTCTCTCGGCGAGATGGGCTTCAACGTCATCAACCTGTGCATCCAGGACTCTCCCCGTCGCGCTCACTCTATCGCCGCCCAAGGTGGTATCAACGCCGCCAAGTGCTATCAGAACGATGGTGACTCAGTCTATCGTCTGTTCTACGACACCGTGAAGGGTGGTGACTATCGTGCCCGTGAGGCCAACGTTTATCGTTTGGCCGAGGTTTCAAATAACATCATCGACCAGTGCGTGGCACAGGGTGTTCCCTTCGCCCGTGAGTATGGCGGCATGTTGGCCAACCGTTCTTTCGGTGGTGCCCAGGTGTCGCGTACATTCTATGCTAAAGGTCAGACGGGTCAGCAGTTGCTGCTCGGTGCCTACAGCTCACTGAGCTGCCAGGTGAATGCCGGCAAGGTGAAGCTCTACACCCGCTACGAGATGGAGGATGTGGTCATCGTCGATGGCCGCGCCCGTGGTATCATTGCCAAGGATTTGACAACTGGTAAGCTGGTTCGCTTCAGCGCCAACGCCGTAGTCATAGCTACTGGCGGTTATGGTAACACCTATTTCTTGAGCACCAACGCTATGGGTTGCAACTGCACCGCTGCCGTTCAGTGCTATCGCAAGGGTGCCTACTTTGCAAATCCCTCATACGTTCAGATTCACCCCACCTGTATCCCCGTTCATGGCGACAAGCAGTCGAAGCTGACGCTGATGTCGGAGTCGCTGCGTAACGACGGCCGCATCTGGGTGCCCAAGAAGATTGAGGACGCCAAGGCTCTGCAGCAGGGCACGAAGCAGGGATGGGAGATTCCCGAGGAGGACCGCGACTACTATCTGGAGCGCCGCTATCCCGCCTTCGGTAACCTCGTTCCCCGTGACGTGGCCTCGCGTGCTGCCAAGGAGCGTTGCGACAAGGGCTTCGGCGTGAACAACACTGGCCTCGCCGTGTTCCTCGACTTCTCTGAGTCTATCAACCGCCTCGGTCTCGACATCATCATGCAGCGTTATGGCAACCTCTTCGAGATGTATGAGGAGATTACCGACGTGTTCCCTGGCGACCTCGCCAACGAAATCAACGGTGTGAAGTATTACAAGCCGATGATGATTTATCCCGCTATCCACTACACCATGGGTGGTATCTGGGTTGACTACGAGCTGCAGACCTCTATTCCCGGCCTGTTCGCCATCGGTGAGTGCAACTTCTCCGACCACGGTGCTAACCGCCTGGGTGCTTCGGCTCTGATGCAGGGTCTGGCCGACGGTTACTTCGTGCTGCCTTACACCATCCAGAACTACCTCGCCGACCAGGCTGTCTGGCCGAAGGTGAGCACCGACCTGCCTGAGTTCGCTGAGGCAGAGAAGGCCGTCAATGCCGAGCTTGACCGTCTGCTCAACATCAAGGGCAAGCGCTCTGTGGACAGCATCCACAAGGAGCTGGGCCACATCATGTGGGAGTATGTGGGCATGGGCCGCACCGCCGAGGGTCTGAAGACTGGTTTGAAGAAGATGCACGAGCTGGAGAAAGAGTTCGACTCTAACCTCTTCGTGCCCGGCACCAAGGAAGGCCTGAACATCGAGCTTGACAAGGCTATCCATCTGCGTGACTTCTTCACCATGGGTCAGCTCGTGGCCTTCGACGCCCTCTCTCGTAACGAGTCCTGCGGCGGTCACTTCCGCGAGGAGTACCAGACCGAGGAAGGCGAGGCCAAGCGCGACGACGAGCACTACTTCTACGTAGGCTGCTGGGAGTACAAAGGCAAGGGCAACGAGCCCGAGCTCATCAAGGAGCCGCTGGAGTATGAGGCTATTAAGGTACAGACACGTAACTATAAGAACTAAGCCGGTCGCGTGCTGCGGTTCTCCCACAGCCCCCGCCGCTGTTCCGTGTAGGCTGCGGCTCCGTCGCAGCAACCCCGAGTAATAACAATAAAAACAAAGCAACAATGGCTAAAAATATTAGTTTCACCATTAAATTCTGGCGTCAGAACGGCCCCAAAGACCAGGGCCATTTCGACTCCTACGAGATGAAGGACATCCCCGATGACACTTCATTCCTCGAGATGCTCGACATCCTCAACGAGTGTCTTATCAACGAAGGCAAGGAGCCCTTCGTGTTCGACCACGACTGCCGCGAGGGTATCTGCGGCATGTGCTCGCTCTACATCAACGGCACGCCTCACGGCAAGACCGAGCGTGGTGCCACCACCTGTCAGCTCTACATGCGTCGCTTCAACGATGGCGACGTCATCACCGTCGAGCCTTGGCGCTCGGCAGCCTTCCCCGTCATCAAGGACTGTATGGTTGACCGCAACGCCTTCGATAAGATTATTCAGGCTGGCGGCTACACCACCATCCGCACCGGCCAGGCTCAGGATGCCAACGCCATCCTCATTCCTAAGGAGGATGCCGACGAGGCCATGGACTGCGCTTCCTGCATCGGCTGTGGCGCCTGCGTCGCCGCTTGTAAGAACGGCTCCGCCATGCTCTTCGTATCGTCAAAGGTCTCCCAGCTCGCCCTTCTTCCCCAGGGCCGCGTAGAGGCCGCCCGCCGTGTTAAGAACATGATTGCCAAGATGGACGAGCTCGGCTTCGGCAATTGCACCAACACTCGCGCCTGCGAGGCCGTCTGCCCGAAGAACGAGACCATCGCCAACATCGCCCGCCTCAACCGCGAGATGATCAAGGCAAAGCTCGCCGACTAAACATTTCACCCCATCCCTACTTCCCTCCCCTCGTAGGGGAGGGATCGGGGGTGGGGTTTATCCCCTCTCATCTCCACCGCCCCACCGGTGGTTGCTACACATTATTATATTATAAACTTACAGATCAGCGTTTCTGTTCGTACTTTGACATAAGATTTGAGCTTTTGCTCTTGTTCTTGAAATTCGAAACCGCCAAAACTTCGATACGGAAAGAACAAGTAGGTAGAAGGCTCACGTCGTAAGGCGTGGGCTATTCGTGCTTGTTTCCGTATATGGCTACTTGACGCTGCCAGAGATTTGATAAGCATCGAATGGTTCGCACCTTTTATTATTAATTTCAAGAAAAATGAAAAATTTATTTACGTATTCAATGCTTTTTATGAGCATGTGTTTGTTTACTGCCTGTCCTTCGGATGATGATGACGATGTGCCTGCCTACAACTCTTCTTCTGTTTCACGAAAACTTTGGGGAGAGTGGTCAAGATCTATCAACAACGGAACGACAAGATTGTTTTTTTGGGACAATGGAAAGATGTTTTATAGTCACACGAATCAAAGTGCAAGCAGTGACCACGTATGGAGTTATAACGAAACAACAGGAATTTTAGCCACGACAGCAAATAATCTTCAATGGGAGGTTACATTGTGTGATTCTACTGTGTGGACGGGCATAGCACTATCTGGCAACAAGAGCACAGTTACTTTCACTCGTTCGCCATTATTCGCTGTAATGGTTATACTCACCACAAGAACTTGGGTTAGTTCTATAGATAACTCTGAATGGGACTCGAATGGTAGTTATAATAGTAGCTGGTTAGAATTATCAAATGGAAAAACAGATTTTTTCATCATCCCTAATGATCTCGTAAAAATTGAAGAAAGCATATTGCAAGACAAGTTATTCATCAGAGAGTATTCTTCTCGTTCATATTCATCTGAAACTGTAGTTTATGAATGTATAATAGATCATCCTTATAGTTATGATAATGTCAGAGTTTCATGTAAATGGGTTCCCAATTATGATAAAATTTCTGATTTTGGAACCGGATATCACTCAAATTTTGAGTTGAGACCTAAAAAATGAATACGCCCGACTGACAGGATGTTTCTCCAAATCGGCGGGGACGGTTCCGTGATCATTTTTCATATCGTTTGTTATTGGACAGTGCAAAGGTATACATTTATTTGAATATAGCAACATCATTCAACTCATTTTTATTGTTGGAAAAGTAATCAGCGGAGGCTCAGAGCATCATATTCTTAAACTGCCAAATTATTCGGACGAAAAATGATCACAGAACCGTCCCCGCGACTCCTAGTGCTACCGTTACCGAGATGAAGAAGTTTTTAAAGTTTCATTTGTTGTTATTGCTCGCCTACTCAGTCTTTTCAGGCTGTAGACACCAGGCCGTTGCTGTGTCTGGGGATGTTCCTAATTATTGGGAGCAGAAGGTTTATGGTGACTCTCTGTCTGTTTTTCCACATATAATGATAGTAAACGGTTTGTACCCGTTCGGAATGGGGTTCCAACCGTTGGAGAAGTTGGCTTTTCTGCCACATGCTGTGATAGATAACTATTGGAAGTCGAAACATCTGTTGTCGTTTGGAGATGCCGGTAATCGATTGGTCTTCGAAGAATTCGGAAATGGCCCGGTGTACAGATATCCGCTCGTCTATGCCAGTATTACAGACAAAAGAATCGGCCTGGAGGAGGGTATACATATTGGCTTATCCAGAGCGGAGGTGCTGCACCGGCTGAAGCTTGATGCTATAAGCGACAGTATACAGAAAGTCTGTGTGACTACAAACTTTTATGCCTCTGAAACCTATTACTTCGCAAATGGCCTGTTGTCGAAGATAGTCATAAGGACAGACCGTGAATTGCTGCACAACCCCGACCCCGTGTTTGAGTACAGGCATGCCGGACAAGTCAAGGGCTACACGGGAAAGCGGCTTTACGTCGTTCTTCAAGAGCCTGGTGAGTGGCTTTCGTCTGTCTGTTATATCGATGAGAAGGGCGATACAATAGTGCCTTACGGCCGTTATACGTATTGTGTAAGCGACAGTATTGCACCAGTGGGATTCGTGATGGAAGCTGGCGTAAACGGCATCACCTGTATCAATACCGAGGGGAAGCCTCTGTGTCGGGCTTTGGTAGTCGACAATTTCACGCCCGACTATCTGTTTGAAGGGAATTTCCGTATCGTTAACGACGAGGGGCTGATGGGATTTGCCGATTCACTTGGTCAAGTCGTGATAGCTCCCCAGTTCAAATATGCCTATCCCTTCGAAGGCGGCAGGGCCAAGGTGACGTACACGGGGCAAAAGAATGACCCTACGGACGAACACTGGGAGTGGGTGAGTGATGATTGGTTCTATATCGACCATCAAGGGCATAAAGTCGACAATAACGAAGGACAGTGATGTCCTCCACCGTGGCCATGTACTCCCGCCACGACTTCTTATGCTCCTTCTTCTCTTCAGATTTCTTTCGTTCCTTCATAGGCAGTAAGAATGATTTCGGCGGCAAAGATACGAACAATTTTTAGCTTCTACTCCCCTTAGGGGTACTACGCGTGGGTACTACGGTTATGGTGAAAAAGTAGGAATAGTTGTCAGTTGTTTGGCTGTTTGGAATAATCTTCGTACTTTTGCAGTCTATAAGCATAATAAATATGAAGTTCGCAGAGTTTGAAGAAACGATTTCGCCTGAGCGAATGCACAGATATCTATTAGCTTGCGGCAATGACACCCGTCGGGCAATGATGTTGTATCGCTATAACCTGAAACTGTCGCAGGAGATGTTCACGTTAATCAGTTGCTTTGAAGTGTCGTTGAGGAACCGGATAGACAGGGAGATGCAGGCTAACTTTGGCGCCGATTGGCTCCGCGATTTTATTCTGCCAGGAGGCCGATTCGACACCGATCCCCGTGTTGACGGCACGCGAAAGATTATCAAGAAAGCATATGAAGGGCTAATCCGTACCAACAACTATTCGCATACAAAACTGCTGGCTGAAATGGAATTCGGCGTTTGGAAGTTCATGTACAACAATGTGCAGTACCGCTTGGCTAACCGCTGTCTCTTGAATGTGTTTCCTAACAAGCCAACATCAACGGCTCAACTGCAATATGACAATACATTTGTGTTTGGAGAACTCGACGTGATCAATCAGATTCGCAACCGTATCGCACACCACGAACCTATCTGTTTTGGTATTTCTGCAAGCATAGACACGCAACGCGTTCTGGACTGCTATGCACGAATGATGCGCCTGTTCCAATGGATGGGTATAAATGCTAATACCCTCCTCTACGGATTGGACCATGTAGCCAGCGTTTGCAGCAAAATTATGTGCATTTGATGAAAAGTTGCAGAGAAATGCAACTTTTTCGCTAAAAAACTTGGAAGTTTGCAGAAAAGTTACTATCTTTGCACCGTTAAGTCCCGACAGTCCCTGAGCAATCAAACTGCCGGGTATTGTTTTTTAGGACAAGACGCGTCTTTCCGTTAGGATGACACGGATGTATTTCATAAAAACAAGAACAGAAAAAGTCCTGGTGCTCGCGCACCGGGACTCCTGTTTTCCGCGCCCCTTTGCCTCAAATTTTAAACTATCCTAAAAATCAGGCAGTTGTGTGCCGAAAAGTTGGAAAAGTGAGTGACCCGTGCTAACTTTGCATCATGTTTATCCGCAAGAAGCCTAACAAGTCAGGGA
>JAFVFY010000122.1 GCA_017475265.1 Prevotella sp.
CGATGCCCGGGCAGCGGCGGAGCAGCAACTCGTAGCGTTCGAGGGGCGTGGCGCGGTGGAGGTCGGTGTAGCGGGAACGGGCCTGACTGAGCAGGTGCTCGGCAATGAGGCAGCGCAGATCCATCGACTTCTTATCCTGACTGAACCGCTTCACCAGCTGTTCGCCGCTCACACGGATGATGCGGGTGGGCACCATCGCCTCGATCGTGGTCAGTGCGGGGCCACCGTCGAGGCAGGCGGGATAGTCGCCCGCAAACTCACCCTCGAACGAGAACCATGTGATGTGCTCCTTGTCGTCGCTGATGCCGTAAGTCACGTACTTGAAGCACCCTTCGGTGACGAAGCCGAACCACCGTGCGGGGTCGCCCTCGCGCTCCAGCTGTTCGCCCTTGCGGTACTCCACCATCTTGCCCTCGCGCTCGCAAAACTCGCGCAGCGCCTTGATGTCAATGCTATTTTTCCCGAATTTCTGTTCCATACTTCACCGAATTTGGTTGCAAAGGTAGTGAATTAGAGCGAGATAAAGTAAAAACGATACAGGATTTAACGATAATTGGATAGACATTTTCGTTTTTCATGTTGAGTATAACAAATAATGTGTAGCAAGATGTAGCAAATAGAAACATTAGCATAATCCTTTGATTTACAGAGTTGTTGACTTTCCTTTTAATATATTATACCTTTTGTTTCTGCTACATCCTGCTACAAAACAAGTAAACTTGCTCAATCTGTGCTACATGACACTACACATTTGTTACTATTATTTTGCTATCTATCTGCTTGATAATCAGCAATGCACAAAATGCGACATATGCTACACCGCTTTTCTGCGTCAGAACGGAAGTGCTTCCTCTTCTGCATTAGTTTCTTTCTCTACAGGCAGGTCACCAACTATAGAATCAAGGCAGATACCAAATTTTTCACGAATCATCTGATAATCAAAACAGAGTGGGCGGTCTTGCTGATAAACGGTTTTGTACTTGTTCTCTTTCTCAACATACTCCTGAATGGGCTGACCATTGGCATTGAACTGCTTGAAACGCTCTGGCGAGAACGAAATGCCAAAATACTCAGGCGAGTTTTGGAGGTAGTGAAGGATTGACTCAGAAGGCAACATTCGCTCATCAATCTGGCGACCTAACTGGCGATAGGTGGTCAGCATGCTATTTTTGCGTATCATAAGAATTTCCTTCGGCGCACTGAAGTCTATAGTGTTTTTTGCCTCATAGGTTTTAATTGTCGTCTTTGTTTTGATAACATAGTCCTGACCGTTGACAAAACTTCCTTTCTGTTGGGCACTACTGATGATGTCCCAAAAGCCTGCAACTTCATCTGTTCTTGAAATCAGTTCATTCTGGCGGATGGCTCCTTTGGCACAGATGCCCAGAAGTTCTTCGTAACAGAATGGGCAATCTATCTCTGTTTCAATTGTCAGGAATGCCGAAAGTGAAAAGAGCCAGTTCTTTTCGATGCGATCATTGATTTTGTATGCAGCAGTACGGGAATGTAAGTCAATTCTTGCCTTCTGCCATGCTTTGTCGAAGTCGGCAATGAATGTAGGGCGTAATTTGAGAATTTCCAATGTAATACGAGTGGCTCCCATCTGTCGGTATTGCATCAAGTCGGAGAACTTATCGCGTTCTTCCAGTGTGTGATGCTGTTTCTCATAGGTCAGGAATATAAGACGGGAGAACAAAGCGATGTCTGCCGTAGGAATTTCCTGTCCTGTCAGTATTATGCAGGAATCTACGTGCGACTGTTCGCGCTTCTTGTCCTTGTCCATGTTCATCCTATAGCGTCCGATTCCTGCCCATGCGTCCTTCATCAACTCTACCTTTTTTATGTCGATACCATTTTTGTATTCATCGATATGAACAAGCATGTTACTCACGCTGGCTACAGCATCAGCCAAGGCCGGAACAGTTGCCGTCTCAATATTCAGCGGCTCGTTGCCAGTCATGAAGAACGACATCAACGTTTCTGCCAGTTCAGTCTTACCAGAACCTTTCGGGCCGAAGATATTCAATAGAGGCAGACATGCTGTCTTGTCCATGACTATATCACGAAAGAGCGTAGCGATGTAGAAGCCGATCCCAACTTTTGCATTATCCCCGAATACATCGATAATCTTGGCAAAATAGTCGTGCAATGAGATGTTGGAGCAGGAAAGATGGCAATACTTTTTCTCATTGGTATATAATACTGTTGAGTTCTTATAGAGCTGAGACATGGCGGGAAGGTAATAATTGCCAGAAGCCAAGCGAACTATTCCAAGTTCGTCCACCGGTTTCCAGATGCCTTTTTCCAGCGCACCATTACAGAAGCAGAAGAAGCCCTGCGATTGCCAGCCAAGTTGTTTCACTTCCACAGCTGTCTCTGTAACTCTGGCGAGATATCGTTGTAGTTGTATCAGAGCGTCCTCACCTGCCAGCCAAGTGTAGTTGCCGATACCCAACAACTTTTTGCGGAATGCCCTTGCCGAGGTCATCGCGTCCATATCCAACTCTATTATTTCCCCATTTTTGTCTGTGACATCGTTTACGATTTCAAATAATCGAACAGGCCGGATGTCGTCTTTAATATGGAACAGCGGTTTCAATGTGAAGTTCGACCACTGTACTTCGTCACCATTCTTGTTGAAACCATAATAGCAACCGTGCTGAACAGTAAAGCCGAAAGAGCGAAGCATATCTATGCCACCTTCCTTATTCTTCTCAGAGATACGTTCCTGCTGGCGCTTCTTTGCGGAATTGTAAGCCTGTCGCCAGATGGTCTTGTTGCCGTCCATCCTCGCAAGAGCAGTGATGTATCGCTCCCGAATGGCTTCGTCCTTGATACAGAGGAGCAGTTCACAAGTCTCGTCGATGGCTTTCTGTTTCTCCTCCGTCGTACCGTTCTTGTTGAACCGTTTCTCAAATGCCCATAATAGGAACTCGCGTTCC
>JAFVFY010000123.1 GCA_017475265.1 Prevotella sp.
CCGGACTTGTTGGCTTTTCTCTGTACAAACATGGTGCAAAGATAGCGTGAGGAACCCAAACTACCAAGTTGCAAAGTGTCATTTTATTGATTTTTAAGGGTTTGCAAAATTATGGGGTAAAAAGCGTGGAAAACAGGAAAACAATTTTGTTCAGCAAACCAGCTATGGGTTTGTTCAGCAAAAGTTTATCGCAACAATTATTAAGAGATTAAACGAAAGTAAATTTGCCAGTCGTGGTGGCAAACGGACATTAAAGGTCGTAGGGGAAATGTTAAATTGAAAGAAAAAGAACGGACAAATTGTCAGTTTTCCGTTTTTTGCCTCTATATTTGCACCAACGGTAATAAACCGAAATATAATCATTAACATAACCCGTATTGATATGAAAAAGATTGTAAATTTCTTGACACCGGCCCTTAGCGTGGCCGCTATCGTTTTTTCCGTGGCCGCCTTCAGCACTACATGTGCCGCCACCCACGCCAGCAATAGCAACGCAGCTCCTGAGACCGCTGCTGTGACTTCAATGCCCGTTGCTCAGCCTGTGGACCTTACCTACGCCGCCGACAAGGCCCTGCCCTCGGTAGTACATATTAAATATGTGCAGAACTCTAAGATTCAGACCGTCGAGGTGCAGCGCGACCCCTTCGAGGACTTCTTCAGCGACCCCTTCGGCGGATTCTTCGGTCGTGGACAGCGCGGACAGGGTGGCACGCAGAAGCGCCAGGTGCAGACCCCGAAGCGTACGGCTACAGGTTCGGGCGTGATTATCTCGACCGACGGATATATCGTGACCAACAACCACGTGGTGGACGGTGCCGACGAGCTGACTGTCACTTTGTCAGACAACAAGGAGTACTCGGCACGCATCATAGGTGCCGACAAGACCACCGACCTGGCCCTCATCAAGATTGACGGCAAGCAACTGCCCGCCATCAAGATTGCCAACTCGGACGATGTGAAGGTGGGCGAATGGGTGCTCGCCATCGGCAACCCGCTGGGGCTGAACAACACGGTGACGGCAGGCATCATCTCGGCGAAGGCCCGCACGCTGGGTGCGAACGGCGTGGAGAGCTTCATACAGACGGACGCCGCCATCAACGCCGGTAACTCGGGAGGTGCCCTGGTGAACACGAACGGCGAGCTGGTGGGCATCAACGCCATGCTCTACTCGCAGACGGGCTCGTACAGCGGCTACGGCTTTGCCATCCCCACGGCGATGATGAACAAGGTGGTGGACGACATCAAGCAGTATGGTACTGTGCAGCGCGCCATGATTGGCATCAGCGGATCAGACGTGAAGAACTATGTCGATATGGAGAAGGAGAAGGACAACAAGGTTGACCTGGGCACTATGGAGGGCATCTACGTGGCCGAAGTGGTGGAGAATAGTGCCGCTGAGGAGGCTGGCATTGAGAAGGGCGACGTCATCACCGAGGTGGATGGCCAGAAGGTTCAGAAGTTTGGCGACCTCTCGGGCATCATCGCCCAGAAGCGCCCGGGCGACAAGGTGAGCCTGACCTTCCTGCACAACAAGAAGAAGCACACGAAGGAGGTGACGCTGCGCAACGAGCAGGGTAACACGAAGGTGGTGAAGAACGCCGACTTGGACGTGCTCGGAGCCGACTTCCGCGAGATCACGAAGGCTCAGAAGGAGCAGCTCGAAATCAGCTACGGCCTTGAGGTGATGAAGGTTAGCGCCGGAAAGATGAAGGACGCCGGAGTGCCCAAGGGATTCATCATCCAGCGCGTGAACGACGAACCGATGAAGACGATGGAGGATCTGCAGAATGCCGTCAAGGAAGCCTCGACCTCGAAGGAGCCCGTCCTCTACATCAAGGGTATCTACCCGACTGGCAAGAGCGGCTACTTCGCAGTAGACCTGCAGAACGATTGAGATTTGAGAATTGAGATTTGAGAATTGAGAATGAGAATTGAGAATTGAGAATTGAGAATTATGGCTGCGCGTAGGAAATATGCGCAGCCAACTTTTTCTGCGCATATATTTTGCCGTTTCAGGAAAATGTCGTATATTTGCACGCAAAAGTGACAAATCGTAAATCGGACTCCGAGTTTACTCGCCTGAGTACTGATAAAAGAAAATAATCACGAAGAAATCCGTAAATCGCAAATTAGTTCGATGGGAATATACATCAACAAAGGGAACACGGCGTTCCGCCGGAGCCGCAACAGTGAGTATGTTGATAAGTCGGGGCTTATCGCAGTCGTCAACCAAACGCTCTTCACCGAGCGATGTTTCACTTGCGTCACGCGCAGCCGACGCTTCGGAAAGTCGATGGCGGCGAAGATGCTTGCCGCCTACTACGACCACTCGTGCGACTCACGCGCTCTCTTCTCCGACCTCAAGATTGCCCAAGACCCTACGTTTGAGGAGCACCTGAACAAGTACCCCGTCATCTACCTCGACCTGTCGTCGTTCACCAGGGAGCTGCACAAGGGAAAAGTGGTGGAACGGATGGAGAAAGAGCTGATAGCCGACATACGCGCTACCTATACCAGCGTGCCCGTGCCCCGTGGTGCCAGCCTGATGAAATACCTCCTGCGCATTCATGCCGCTACAGGCGACACGTTCATCTTCATCATCGACGAATGGGATGCCATCCTGCGCGAGTGCGCCCAGAACCCGAAACTGCCCAACCAGACGGACGAATACTTGAACTGGCTGCGCAGCATGTTCAAGGACGTGTTGGGCATGGAGGCCTTTGCCGGTGTTTATATCACGGGCATACTGCCCATCAAGAAATACGACACGCAATCGGCATTGAACAATTTTCAGGAGTACTCTATGGTGAAGCCTGGCGGCATGGGGCAGTTCTTCGGATTCACCAAGGATGAGGTGAGAACGCTGGCCGGGAAATATGACATGGACTTCGACGAGCTGGAAAAGTGGTACGACGGCTACCAGATAGGCGATGTGACGTCGATATTCAATCCCAATTCGGTGATGACTGCTCTTCGCGAACATTGGTGCGAGAGCTACTGGGGCAAGACGGGGGCTACTGATGCCGTGGCAGACTATATCAGCCGCAATTTCGACGGGCTGAAAGACAACATCCTCAGTATGCTGGCCGGAGAACGCTGCTATGTGGAGCCCATCGGCTTCCGCAATGACATGGCAGAGATAAACACGCGCGACGATGTGCTTACCGTGCTCATACATCTTGGCTACTTGGCCTACGACCGCCGCACGAAAGAATGTTACGTGCCCAACATGGAGGTGTCGGACGAATTGAAGAATGCCGTCAGAGAGACAGGATGGACGGAGGTGGCAAAATCCCTCGAACAGTCTCGGCAACTACTTGACGCCACGCTGCGCGGCGACGCACCATTGGTGGCCCGCATGGTGCAGCTGGCGCATATCGCCAATGCCAGCCTCATCAAGTACAGCGACGAGAACTCGATGTCATGCGTCCTCGCCATCGCCTACTACTACGCCCACGGCGACTACATCTTCCACCGCGAGTACCAGACGGGCACAGGCTTTGGCGACCTGGTGATGATGCCCCGCAAGAACGTTGCTAAGCCCGCCATCATCGTAGAGCTGAAATACAACGACACCACCGGCACCGCCATCGACCAGATACACCAGCGCCAGTACCCGGAGAAGGTGGCCAAGTACACCGGTGACATCCTCCTCGTGGCCATCAGCTACGACAAGAAGACGAAGGAGCACACGTGCCAGATAGAGACTTACGGAAAAACTGATGGAACAATATGACTATGGAACTATATCATGGTAGCAACGTTACGGTGGCAAATCCACAGATCCTGGTGTCAGGGTTCTATAAGGACTTTGGTTATGGCTTTTATTGTACGAACATTGAGAAACAGGCACGGAAATGGGCTTTGACCAAAAGGGGCAACAGTATCGTGTCTGTCTACCAATATCTGCCCGACAGTCGCCTGAAGGTATTGTCCTTTCCACAGATGACGGACGAATGGCTTGATTTTGTCGCTGACTGCCGTCGGGGTGTCAAGCACGGCTATGACATTGTGGAGGGGCCGATGGCTGATGACCAGATATGGGACTATGTAGAGGACTTCATGGAGGGGACTATTAGTAGAGAGGCGTTCTGGGTGTTGGCCAAATTCAAATATCCAACCCACCAGATTGTGTTCTGTACTCAGAAGGCTCTGGAAACAATAAAATATGAAAGGAGTATCAGCTTATGACGAACGTGTACTTCCCCGACGAGCAGGTCAAAACCGACGACCTGTATTTCGTCTGCTATATGATAGAACGCATTGCCCGGCGACTGAAGCAGCCGAATAAATACGTGGCTAACGCGATGGGGCACGACGAACTGGCCAGGAAACTGTCGCTGGCCGACGTGCTCCATGCCGAGAACCCGCTGGCGGTGGAAGCCGACTGGATAAAGGATTACCAACTGCAACAGGGAGACTATGACGTCAGCAACGTAGACGCGGAGCTATGCCCCAAGATACCAACAGCCACGCAGATGGGAAAAGTGTACAAGCGCCTTGTCCTGAACACACTCCAACCGAAAGAGGACTATGCCGATGCCATACAACGCGTGTATAACAACCCCATTTGCCAAACACTCGACAACTATAACTGCAGCGCCTACTACGAACCCTCGCCCTATATAGCCAGAAGCTATTTCGCCGGCGGATTCTGACACTAACTGAAGTGCTGTAGCCTTGCGATGTACTTTCCGATGATGTCGAATTCGAGGTTCACGACCGTCCCTGGGCGGATGTCCTGGAAGTTGGTGTGCTCCATCGTGTAGGGAATGATGGCCACCTGGAAGGTGTTGTCGGTAGGTCGGCAGACGGTGAGCGATACGCCGTTGACGGTCACCGAACCCTTGTCGACGGTGAAATATCCGTGACGCGCCATCTCGACGTCGAGCGGGTACTCGAAGGTGAAATAGGTGCTGCCATCGGCATCCTCCATAGCGGTGCACACAGCAGTTTGGTCTACGTGGCCTTGGACGATGTGCCCGTCCAGCCGGCCGTTCATGAGCATCGACCGCTCCACGTTCACCTTGTCGCCCACGTGCAGTAGGCCGAGGTTCGAGCGGTCGAGCGTTTCCTTCATCGCCGTCACCACGTAACGGTCACCGTCGATGGCCACCACCGTCAGGCACACGCCATTATGAGCCACGCTCTGGTCAATCTTCAGCTCAGAGGTGAACGAGCAGGTGAGGGTGAAGTCGATGTTTTCGCGGTCGTGGCGAATGTCTACCACGGTGGCGAACTCTTCAATGATTCCTGAGAACATAATTATTCGTTTATTGTTTAACGTTTATTGTATATTGTTTATTGTTTAACGTTTATTGGTTATTGTTTATTGTTTATTGTATCAAATGGGCACCTGAGACGGCCTTAAATATTGTTATAGCGAAAAATCATGGCGAAAACTTTGGCCATTTCCCTTTTTTGCCTTACCTTTGCAACCCGATATTTCAATAAACAGATAATTATGAGAAAAGTATTCCTCACGATGATGCTGCTCGCCGCCACGACGCTGGCTTGGGCACAGGGAGCAAGCACGAGCGAAAAAAAGAACAAGAGTGTCCACCCGCTGACGCTCATCCCAAAGGTGGGTCTTAACTATTCTACGACGAGCCTGTCTGCATGGATAGGCAAAGGAGCCATAGAAAAACCTGATGTGTATGGCCTCATCGGGCCTGTTGCCGGAGTAGAATTCGAATACGGGCTTAAAGAGAAGCTATCGCTGAGCGCAGCGTTGCTCTATTCCATGCAGGGGCGTAAGTATGATGACTTGGCCAGTTACCGTGCCGCGATGGACGCTGGAAATGTAAGCGACATGATTGATGCCACCATCAGTAACCAGCGCCATCACTACATCAATGTGCCTATCACCGCCAATTACTACGTTGCCGAGGGACTGGCATTGCGCCTGGGACTACAACTCGGTTGCCTGTTCTACAAGAGCGGTAGGCAAGAATGGCCCTACGACCACACTTTTTCTGAGAATCCCAAGCACTCCTTGGGCAGTTCGCCGATGCTTTTCGATTTGAGCATACCCATCGGCGTGTCGTATATCCTGAAGGATAAGTGGCAGTTTGACTTGCGCTACAACCACGGTCTGACGAATATTTCTTCTTCGAGTGGACTCATTAAAGAAAAGAACCGTGTCATACAGTTCACCGTGGGCTACCGTCTGAACCTTACGAAGAACAAATAAATAAATATAATGAAAGCAGTAAGAATCATTGCCGAAAGGCAAATGGACTTGGTAGACATCGCCACAGAAGAGCCTCGTGCTGGTGAGGTGATGCTACGCATGAAGTATGTAGGTTTCTGTGGCAGCGACCTAAGCACCTACCTTGGTCGTAACCCTATGGTGAAGATGCCCGTGGTGCCTGGCCATGAGGTGGGTGCCGTCATTGAGAAGGTGGGCGAAGGTGTGCCCGAAAGCCTTAAAGAGGGTATGGTCGTCACCGTCAACCCCTACACCAACTGTGGCAAGTGCGCCTCTTGCCGCAACGGCCGCGTAAACGCTTGTCAGCATAACGAGACACTCGGCGTGCAGCGCTGGGGAGCCATGCGCGAGACCCTCTGCCTGCCCTGGGAGAAGGTCATCCCCGCCGGACAGCTCACTCCCCGTGAGTGTGCCCTCGTGGAGCCGATGAGTGTTGGCTTCCACGCCGTGAACCGTGCCCAAGTTACTGACATTGACGTGGTGATGGTCATTGGCTGCGGTATGGTGGGCATGGGTGCCATCGTACGTGCCGCACTTCGAGGAGCAACGGTCATAGCTGCTGACATTGACGATGAGAAGCTGGCCCTTGCACGACAAATGGGTGCCACCTACACCGTGAACTCACGCACCGATGATGTACACGCCCGTCTGCAGGAGATGACCGGCGGCTTTGGCCCCGACGTGGTCATCGAGGCCGTGGGCAGCGCACCGACCTACCAGATGGCCGTCAACGAGGTGGCCTTCACCGGTCGCGTCGTCTGCATCGGCTACGCCAAGACCGAGGTGTCGTTCCAGACGAAGTATTTCGTACAGAAAGAACTCGACATCCGCGGCTCGCGCAATGCCCAGCCCTCTGACTTCCGTGCCGTCATTCGCTACATGGAGCGCAAGACTTGCCCCGTAGACCAACTCATCAGCAACGAAGCCACTCCCGAGAAGGCCGCCGAAGCCATGCAGCAATGGGCCGAGAATCCCGGAAAGGTGTTCCGCATCCTGGTTTCGTTCTAAAAAGACGTTAAAAATTTGGTCGTTTCGGAAAAACGTAGTACCTTTGCACCCGCAAAAACAGAAACGCTGTCTTTTGCACATAGGTTCGGGGCTTAGCGCAGTTGGTAGCGCACACGTCTGGGGGGCGCGAGGTCGCTGGTTCGAGTCCAGTAGCCCCGACCAAGAAAAAGGAACTGTAAGCCATAAGGTTACAGCTCCTTTTCTTTTTACACTTGTACCCAAAAGATATAAAACTATATGCTTGCAAAGACATATACAGCAGCAGTTAACGGTCTGGAAACCACAACGATAATGGTTGAGGTTAACATTACCCCAGGTGTTCAATTTCACATGACTGGCCTCCCTGATTCCGCTGTCAAAGAAAGCTATGACCGTATAAGTGCAGCATTGCCGAACATCGGTTTCAGACTCCCAGCAGCCAGCCTCACTATAAACCTTTCTCCGGCAGACTTGAAAAAGGAAGGTAGTGGTTTTGACCTTCCAATGGCTATAGGCATACTGGGTGCTGACGGGAAAATTGATTGTGGCCAGTTACGAGACTACATGCTGGTTGGAGAACTTGGATTGGATGGCATACTAAAACCAGTTCGTGCCGTACTCCCCATAGCCATACGGGCAAGAAAAGAGAAGTTCAAAGGGCTTATTGTTCCGAAAGACAACGCCCGTGAAGCGGCCATCGTCAATAATCTTGATGTCTATGGGATGGATAATCTAGCTGATGTGGTTGCCTTTATGAACGGGAGCACGTCGTATGTTCCAACGGTAGTAGATACTCGAAAGGAGTTTTACGAACACCAATATAGTTTTGACCTTGACTTTGCCGACGTAAAAGGACAGGAAAGCGTAAAACGGGCATTAGAGGTGGCATCGGCTGGATCCCACAATATTATTCTCATCGGCCCCCCAGGATCGGGAAAGTCAATGATGGCCAAGCGATTGCCCTCAATTCTTCCACCCTTGTCACTTGCAGAGAGTCTAGAGACAACACAGATTCATTCCGTAGCAGGGAAACTGGGCAGCAACGTCTCCCTGATAACCCAGCGCCCTTTCAGAAGTCCTCACCACTCTACATCCCAAGTTGGCTTGGCCGGAGGAACTTCAAAAGCGATGCCTGGTGAGGTGTCTTTAGCCCACAATGGGGTGCTCTTTCTAGATGAATTAACCGAGTTCAATCGGGCTACTTTGGAGATACTCAGACAACCCTTGGAAGACCGTAAAATAACGATAACCAGAGCAAATTTCACAGTCGAATATCCATGCTCGTTTATGCTGGTAGCATCGATGAATCCATGCCCTTGCGGGTACTATGGAGACCCCCTTCACAAGTGTACCTGTACCCCTGGCCAAATCAGTCGTTATCTCTCCAAAATTAGTGGTCCTTTGCTCGATAGAATTGACCTGCACATCGAGCTCCAAAATGTACCCTTCTCTGATTTGAGTAAGATGGCACCAGGTGAACCAAGCGAAAAGATACGTGAGCGGGTGATAAAGGCAAGACAAATCCAAGAAGTTCGCTTCAAGGATTTCAAGGGTATTCATTGCAATGCGCAAATGACAGAGCGGATGCTTCACCGATTCGCAGAACCTGATGCCGCCTCGCTCGACATGCTCCGTATGGCAATGGAAAAGTTAAAGTTGTCTGCACGCGCGTATAGCCGTATTTTGAAGGTTGCAAGAACCATTGCCGACTTGGATAATTCAGAAAACGTACAATCACAGCATATTGCCGAAGCCATCGGGTATAGAAATCTCGACAGAGGCGACTGGGCAGAGCGTGGGATATAATATATATATAAGAAAATGGGAGGCCGACGCTGGCTATTCAGCGGCAGCCTCCCGAATTTTCTACACTTTGCATCCATTAGAAGATATTGCAGGCAGAAGCCCTATTGCAATCTAAGGCCATGCTGCACTCATAAATTCTTGAAGCCGCTCCATGTTCATGATTCTGCGGTGATATCCTCTATCTGGTCAATGATGTCCTGATACTGGCGCTGGGTCTTGAAGTGAATCGAGAAACCGATGATGGCTCCGATGATGCCACCAACACAGCCGGCCCAGAACATGGGGTGCGTCAGCACATCGTGGTTCTGCTTATAGACCTCGTAGAAGAACCAGGCCAGCCAGAGAATAATGCATGGTATTCCAAAGAACAGCCAGTCGGCATCGAACTTCTTGGCGCGGGCCATGCGGCGACCTACTTCCATCAAGTTGTTGGTCATGAGGTTGCTATCAGTCAGGTTCCTCTTATTATAATAGGTGGCACCTCCGCACACGAGCATAAAGATGCTTGTGGCTATCCAGAAAGCGACGGAGAAGTTGCTTAGTACGACGAAGGCCCAGTAGCCGTAGGGTACCATCACTACAGAGAGGATGATGAGCCAGATGTAGGTTCGTTTGATTTCGCCAGCGGTACTTTTCATCGTGTGGCGGATGAAGCGATCGTTCACTATTTCCTGCTGGTCCAGCTTCTTCTTCAGCGTGTTCATCTGCTGGCGCATATTCTCTAATTCAAAATTCTCGTTTGTCATAATGGGTCGTTTTTAATCGTTAGACATTTGTTTTAACTGTTCGCGGATTCTAAACAGACGGACGCTGACGTTCTTGGCAGTGATGCCGACAATCTGTCCGATCTCCTCGTAGGGAAGGTTCTCGAGCCAGAGCAGGACAATCGCACGGTCGAAGGGCTGGAGTTTGGAGATGCGCTTGTGGAGCATGTCCACCTGGCGCGTGTCCTCGTCGCGGTCTTCAAAGAGGTTGATGTCCATGGTCAGCCTGACTTCGGATTGGCGCCGCTGAAGAATGGTGCGCACCTTCTTCTTCTTCCGATCTATAGAGATACAGGTGTTGAGGGCGACGCGATAGATCCACGTCTTGATGTCACTGCGATGCTCGAAGCTCTCGAAACCTTTCCAAAGATTGACTAGTACCTCCTGGAACAGGTCGTTCACCTCGTCGGCATCCTGCGAGAACATGTAGCACACGGTGTAGATGGTGCTCTTGTGTTCCGCTACGGTTTGCGCAAACTGTCTTTCTAATGTTGTCATTGTCTCGTCTGTTTTTTGAATCTTTACACCCATTAGACGCAGCAAAGTTACAAAAACTACACGAATATCAAACTTTTTTCATATTATAGCTGTTGTCCTAACTCGAACGCCTCGTTCAAGGCATAGGTGTTTTTGATGTCGCCTTTATCCTTGACGCCACGAACCAACACGCGACCTGCATCCTCCAACTTGAAGAAGTTCAGGCAGAGCTGGTATTGTGTGAGAATGCTGTCGAAGAGTTCGGGAAGTGTGGCAGCACCTACAAGCAGCAGCGCCATCTTCTTGATGCAGAACGTATCCCTGATGGGATTATGGCAGCGGTCTATGACAGCTTTCAGTTGTGCACTCAGTCCATAGAAATACACAGGCGAGGCTATCACGAGCATATCAGCATGAGCCATCTTCTCGTAAATCATCATCATATCGTCCTTCTGCACACAAAGATGCTGCTCGTTTCTGAAGCAAGCATTACAGCCCATGCAGGGATTGACCTTGTAATCGCGTACAGGCACCACTTCTACATAGTGTTTCTGCGAGGCTCCTTTGACGAATGCTTCTACGAGCAAATCCGTATTGCCGGCCTTTCGAGGGCTTCCTGAGAGAATCAGTATATTCATATTCAAAACATTTTTCAGTTTGACGCTGCGAAGGTACGCATAATTGCTGAAACTGCCAAACATTTGGGATAAAAAACCAAATGCCGCGCCGCCGCGCTGCCGCAGTGACGCAGCATTTATAGTTTAGAGCATCATGGTAGATGTCTTGCGATACAGGGCTTTCTCCTGGCCTCGCTCCTCGCGCACCTTCTCCACCAGATGGTCGCGCTGCAGTCGCGTCACCTTCTTGCGGGCTGATGCCTCGCTCGACAGGTTGAAACAACGCACCACATCCTCGATACTGAACTCCTCTGGCAGCCGACTGAAGCCCTCGAAGGTCTTCTGCCGCCGCTGCACGTTCACGCTGGCATCCTTCAGTTTGTTGTCGAAGTAAGATTCGGCCATCGCGCCGAAGTAGTGGCGCTGACAGGCAAACTGGATGTTTGTTATCAGCTCGGCCAGCTTCCAGTCTGTCGCATCGGTCTCGAACGTGCCGCACCATAGGTCGCCGTCCTGGCGCATCTTGTCCCAGTGGCGCATGACGATGAACGGAGCCGAGAAGTTCAGCCCGTGATAGGCACAGCGTTTCAGCAGCATTTCGTCAGCCTTGCTGTCATTCTCCTGCGCATCCATCATGCGGTGTGCCGTCCAGTCGTAGAGTTCATCCACAATCTTGTCCAGTGGCAACAGGCCCTTCGTCTTGTCGAGTTTCTCGGCCCATGCTTTCAGCCGTGCGTCGCTCTCGTAATCGACGTTGCTCTCACGAGTCATCATCTCGAAGTTGGTGGCTGGCAGGGGTATCACGCTCAGTCGTGTGGCCAGTCCAGAGCCAAAGTTCTGCTCGTTCACCTTCTTCTTCAGGGCGATGGGCGTGCCTGTATAGATGAAGTTCCACGTCACGTAGAAGTCCTGCAGTATCGAGTCGATGTTCGAGTACGCCTGACCATCCTCTTCATTATGGAAGGCTTTCAGCTCCAACGACTGCTTGTCAATCCACGAGCCACCCTTCTGAACGGTCACCGTGTTGTCCAGCTCTGTGTCGAACGTCAGCATGTGCAGCTGCATCTCCTCACCATCGACCACCTCTACGGCGTTCACCATGTCCTGAATGAACTGTGCGTTAGAGGTACGGGCAGGATGCACCCTTACCACCACCTTCGGTTTCTTGGGCTTCTCCTTGTTCGCTCCTTTCGTCTTCATCAGTTCGCGGTAGGCGTTGATGGCGTCCTTGCCAACCTTGTCGGCAGCGACGATGGGAGCCGCCAGCAGTTTGAACAGACGGGTGGCAAACGACTTACCGCTTGCAGGGTCGCCGATGATCAGCGTGGAGTTGTTCAGCCTTCGAAGTTCTTCTGGACGATGATAGAACCTATAAGTGCAGCGTGTCATGAGCGTCATCATCAGCCCGCCACCCACGAACAATGCCGCTGGGTACTGGTTGCGCTTCAGACCCTTGCAAATGTCAAGAAGCAGCGGATAGTCCTGCATCAAGGCTTCTATCTGTCCGCCCCACGTCCACAGCATCTGACTGATATTCTGCTCGGAGGTAGCGGCAGCAGCGTTCACACCCAGAATTTCGCGCATCGGCTTCGAGAGTCCCTTTGGTGGCTCTTTGCAGGCACTTTCCACAATGCGAACAATCTCCTGCTCGTCCAGGCCAAGCCGTGGCATCACCTGTAGCAACAATGCCTTGTCATTGTCACAAATGGCTCTCAGGTTCACAGCCAACTGGTATAGTTTCACGTTCCGCTCACCCTCCTGCGGCTCACCTCCGTTACGCTTCCACCACGCGCTGATAATCTCCGAATACGGAATGCCTTTGAATGTCGGACCCTCCCCCGTCCCCTCCCTGTGAGGGAGGGGCGTAGATACCTCGCCGACAGTCATATTACTCCCCTCCATACAGGGAGGGGCAGGGGGGAGGGTCTCCCTGCTATTACCCTTTCGATATTCCTTGTCATATCGCTCAGCAAACTCCTTGTCCTCATACGTGAACAGCTCCTTGTCGATATGCAGAATATCCGACTCCTTGCAGATGAAACTCATGCGGCTTGCATCCTTGCAACTCTCATCCACCTCCACGCCAAGCACCTTCGCCATAGCATGCTGGTTGTCTATGAGATTACCCCAGTCCAGACGAGCCTTGAAGACAACCTTCAGACCCTTTCCCGATGGCGTGATATAGATGAGCACAATGCCCTGCTCTTTCCAGTCCAAGCCCTTCTCGACCCATCCCTGATAGAGAGTGTGCGGCTCATCCACATGGTCGATGTCCATCACCACAAGTCCTGTCAGCCGGGTGGCCGCCTGCTTGCGCCAACGCCCCAGCCTACCCTTCTTCGACTCCGTTTCGTCAAACGTCGCCTGGAAGATGAACGCTGGCAGTCTGCGCTTCAGCGACTGGTCGCCCGTCTGGCGGAACTTGTCGATATTCTCGTTCCACTGCGTGCCCCTGACGAGCGCAAAGAATTGCGCTTCGTCAACGGGCAACGTAGGATTTAAAAAACTCTTCTGATAGCAAAACATATCTCAAAATCTGTTTAATCAGTGAAATCTGTGGTCTAACAAAACTCCAGCATGTCCAGCTCGCGGTCTATCAGCGCGTTCTTCGCCTCCTTGGTCTCGCGGTCTATCACCGCCAGCACCCTCGCCGTTCCCAGTTCCTTGGGAACCGACTCAAAAAGCTTGATGCGCTCCTTCGACTCCTTCACCCATCCATGCTCCAGGCGGTGAACCATGCGGTCGCGGTACTTCACCCTGGGCTTGCGGTTATAGGGACGGAACCCTACATCGCTATGAGTTCCCATACTCGACAGCTGCAGACGCAGACTGCCCTCTACACACTTGCCATTCATAATGGCCTGCAACACATCGTTGCTCATTTCTACTTGTACTTTCATAATCGATTCGAATTTGTGAGTGTCAGGAGAAAGCGAAGTTTTTAGTTTGAGCTCATGGTTACATCCGGATAACGTTTCCTCCGCTCACGCCTTCGACTCGGTTAATGATTTAATTGATGATAGTTTCCTTGGTTCCACGCAGTTTCACCACGCCGCCGTTCCGCAGCCCCGCCACTCGCACGGCATCGTTCATCAGCCAATGGCTGCATACGAAGTAGCGCTTTACCTTAATCTGCATAAGGCCGCATATCCTGCTGCCGTCATCCTCAATCAGACGGTGCTTACACGAACCGCACCACTGGCGCACCTGGTGGCCGTAAGGGTTCTTTACTGTTTGGATTTTTGTCTTGTTCATATTCTTTTCTGTTTGATTGTCTGCCAACGCATATCAGGTTAGAAATATACCTCATAACTTTGCTGTCCCGTTTCGTTTTCGACAGCAAAATTACAAAGGATATAGGAAAGAAAACAGAAAAAAACAACCTCATACGCCCGAAGGTATATGAGGTATATGCAATTTGTCAAAAAGGTACACGACTGAGGTGTACGAGGTATATTCTATCCTTTATTTTCTTTCAACAGGAATTCTCTCATTTTCTCCTTGCTGGGCAATTGCAACTCGTATTGAGCAACAAAGAGATTGGGGTCAATGTTTGGAGTTACGTATTCCACCATCTCCTGACCGTATTCAGAGCAGAGCAGCAGACCTACAGGCGGATTATCATCTGGCTGCATATAGTTTCTGCGATAATACTCGATGTACATATTGAGCTGAGCCAAATCTGCATAATCCAGACGATGCCCTTTCAATTCCACGATGCAATGACATTTCAATATCCTGTGGTAAAACACAAGGTCAGCCTTGAAGTAACGGTCGTCGATGAGCAGCTTCTTTTGTCGAGCCTCCAAGCAGAAACCCATACCCAGTTCGAGCACAAATTCCTCCAAATGGTCGATAAGGCTCTGTTCCAACTCGTCTTCCTCTATAACGTTCTTTGCAGCGAGACCCAGGAATTCAAAGACATAATGCGACTTCAACTCTTGCCGGAATGTTGGCTTTTCTGCTTTGTCGTTCACTTTCTGAGCCAGCAAATCAGGCTTCTTGCTCCACCCGCTTCGCTCGTAATAGTTGGAGTCTATCTGACGCTGTAGTTCTCTGACGCTCCAAGGACCTCTCATAGCTTCAATGGCATAAAAAGTTCGTTTCAAAGGGTCATTTAGGTGGAGCAACTGTACGATGTGCGTAAACGATAGTCTGCTGAACAGCATCTGAGGGACTGGCATCACTTCGCCTGATGCTAACTGCATGGCAAAGCCATCACGAGAAACGGACTGTGGATGATTTTCCTCAAAAAGGCCATTCAGTGAATGGCTTTTTTCAAGCGTCTGATTATCAGTATTTTGAAAAAAGCCATTCACCGACTGGCTTTTTCCCGTTAACAGAATAGCAGCGCCTTGAAAAAGGACAGACAGTGTCTGCCTTTTCCCAAACCGACTTATCAGATAGTCTCTAACAGGAAATGCCAATTGTGGGTATTCAAGATAAAACTGCCTGTAGTTCTTGAGGTTTGACAAACCAAAGCTTTTCCCATCCAGACGCTTTGAAAGGTTCTGTAACAGATTCTCACCATACTTGGCTCTATCGCTACCATGTTGCTCATATTCCACGATGTAAAAGCCTGTCAGCCATGCCCGCGTTGTCACATTTCTGTTGATGACCAATATACATCGGCTTTCCATCAGAACCCAGTTTCAAGAACTCTTGTTTGTCTGTGATTTTCCCGTTGGCACCTATGTCAACAAACTGGCTCCTCACGTAGTTTGCAAAGTCACGATATTCTCTTCCAGTATTCGCATCCTTTACCGTGTCCTCATTCCACTTTGTACTTGAAGTCTTCTTAAATGGTGACAGAACGGCTTTGAAGTCGCGAGTCTTCCAAGGCCACTTATACACATCGTCATACCATTGTATGAACGTAGTATCAGTATCGTCATCAAGCCAATCGATTTCCTCCAGCACCTTATGCAGGATGAATGTTTGTTTAACTGACAATCTGAACTTACCCTCCTCACCCTTCATGATGATGATGTCCTGAATGGCTTTCTTAACCTTAACCAGATTAAGGGCCTTGTGGAAGATGCCGTCAAGGGGGCTTAAAGTATATGTTTTATCATTTGTTGTTGAGCCTTCGGCAGATTCCTCATCCGCAATTTCCTCCACCTCTTCATAATCTGCCTCCTCAGCATCATGATCGTTGCCTGTGCTCCATGTACCATCCCTGTGCTGACGCAGATTCACCACACCGCCGTCATGCACGTCGATGTTCGGCCCGTAGTTATTCTTGATATTGAATCCCATTTCACTTAAAATTGGCTTATACTTCGCTTAAAATACAGAACACCTCAATTATACGAAAACCTTAATTTACAACGCTTTCCATTATTCAACGATTTATATTTCTCTTAAAATCACTTCACTTTTCACTTAAATTTCACTTAAAAAGCCCCTGCCAGTTTCCAATGTTTTTTCTCCGCTGTTATGATGACACCAGCTTTACGCATTTTCGTTAACAAGTTCCCAATCTTGGCTTTTTTCCCTTCATACAGGAACTCATCAATCTGGAAATCAATCTTTGGAAAAATCATCTGCCTCAAAAACATTTCCAACTGCTGATTACCTACAGCCTTCACTTTTGAGCTGTCAAAAGTAGTATGCTGTACTGCCAGTGTCACGTCATTTACGCCAAAATACAGATAGCCGAAGTCTTGATTATCCAAACATGCACCGTTCGAGAGCGCAGAAATATATCTGCCCAGTTTCTCAGCATCCTGATAATTACTCTTGAATTCCAAAAAGCGTTTCTCTTTTTGAAATGTTGCTATCTGCTGTTTTAACAACTTAGTATATTGAATGTCTTTCTCCATATCTTCAAAACTATTATCTTTTACCGTTTATTGCTCTTTATCCTTATCCGGCAGTCCCAGCACGCCACCATCATGGTTATCGATGTTCGGCCCATAGTTCTTGTCAATGTTAGTTTCCTTCTTATTAACAAGTTCAAAATTCAAGATATTTTGCGTAACAGGTTTATTAACAGCCTCCTTCTGCTGAGCATACATTTTGGCTTCTACGATGCCGCTTCGCTGACTCCAGGCTGTACCTCTCAACAAGTTGTCGGCCTGCTCCAGCGCACGTTGCTGTAAGTCTATCGTTGGGAATCGCAGCACGCATTGCTCGATGGTGTCAAGGTCGATGGCCTCGCCAGATGCTTTCATCTCTGTCAACAACGAGGTTACTACGCCTATACGATGCCCTGCCTGTTCCTCTTTGTCCTCCGTCATGCGCACACCCTCCCAAAGCCGTTTCAACAACGGATGCCCCTTTGTTGCTCCAGCAAGTGCAGCGCAATAGGCATGATACGGACTCTCCTTCGTAGGACGGAACATAGCCACCAGCATATACATTAGAATCATCAGTACCAGGAATGCCGACGTCTCGCCATACTTCTCCGTCAGTTCCTCCTGCAGTATCTCTACTGCCAACTCAGGACGCTTTGCTGCCAACAGCGGCTTCCATCGCACAGCAGCCTCATCCCACAGCTCTGCAGGACTGGGCTCGTCGTACTCCGCCGTTATCTCCTTCAGCGTGTCGTACAGGTCGCAGAACAATTGCTCGTCCAGCAGCTCTGCCGTCCGCATCCTACATCGCTTTGCATCCCAACGCTCGTACATACTCCTTATGCGTAAACAACTTGAATCTTATCGAGGAAATCCACAATGGCCTGCCACTTGCGAGGTATCAGTTCCTGCTCTTCCAAGCCCTTCAGCGCCTGGTCTGACAGCTCTTCCTGCACAATGGTCTCCAGTCCAATCTTGCGCCATTTACGCGCACCCTTTGGCCTCATCATAATCACCTTACCGCTGGCACTCGCCGCCTTGATCATCTGCTCCAGAATCAGGTCGCCCTGCTGCAGCACAGCCTTCTCCTTGGGAGGTGCCGTAATGGTGGTCTTTGGCTCAGTATTCGTTCTGCGAGCCAGTTCTGTGTAGTATTCGCCCACCATATCAGAAATCTCTGGCAGGTTAGGATAAGGAAACTTAAACGTCACGCTGGCGATGCCCTGGTCATACTCGCTCACCACGTCCCAGAACTCGCGAGTACGATACTTCGCGTTAATCTGCACCTGCAGGCGCTTACTCCACAGACGGCGATTAAATGTCTCTTCCATGATGTGTGCCACCGTCTGCGTATCGCTGAAAGCCTGCGCACGATTCTCGATGGCAATAATCTGCTTGTCCTTGCGATTGTCTATGATGACGAAGAGACTGGGATTATCCTCCTCCGTCCAGCGGTTAAAGTCCTTCTCGTGCACCTGCGTCGTCGTATTCGCCAGTCGCATCACGATGATGCCGTCGTGCTGTGCCACTATCAGGTGTTCAAACTGCTTATAGTCGCTGTCGCTATTGTTGCGACTTTTCGTAAACCTCAGTTTGCTCTCCTTCAGAAACAGCTCGCCCAGCAATTCCTGCTTCATAGCCAGCGACTCCTCCACCTTCACTTCAGGCGAGAACATATCCGGCTCCTGCGGCTGGTTGATGGGCTTGAATAAGTATGTGTATATCGTAAATCTTATCATATATGTCGTTGTTATCTATTACTTTCGTTATCACACAAATTAGAAACAGCAAACAGAGGGGTAATCCAGATGTGGCGAAGTGCACCAGCATCCTGCTTGTCGTGATTCTCCAACAAAGCAAAATTCTCCAACGAACAGCGTATAGCCTCCGTGAGGTGCTTCTGACGCATAAACAGATAGAGACTCTTCATCTTGCCGCTGACACCAGCCTTACACTCTATGGGGAGCACCTTCATGTCGCGGGCTATGATATAGTCCACTTCAGAGTTCGCGCCGTCTGCCGTATTCTCCCAGTAATACAGATCGTGCTGAGAGCGAGGATTGTTATATTTTATAAGTTCCCATCCCAGCATCATCTCTGCCAGACCGCCTTTGTTCACCAGATCCTCGGCCGTTCCTGCCAGTATCATCTCCGTCAACTGACGTGCTCCGCCCAAATCCATGTCGAGTATACGCAGCATAAGGCCACTGTCCAAGTAGATATACTTACGGAATTTGTCGTTTACCTCTGCCCCCAACGGCAGACCGTTGGCAGCCGTATGGCTCACACGTTTGATGACACCAGCATCACACAGCAATCCCAACGCTTTCTTCACCTCCTCAGCGCGACTGTCGCCCTCAACCTTGCTATAGGTAAACTTGCTTCCCGTCTGAAGGATAACACTCTGAAGCGTATTTCTCAGCAAAGTAGTATCCAC
The DNA here is from genome assembly GCA_017475265.1 of Prevotella sp. Taxonomy (GTDB): domain Bacteria; phylum Bacteroidota; class Bacteroidia; order Bacteroidales; family Bacteroidaceae; genus Prevotella. Next base: position 19,098 of record JAFVFY010000123.1, read on the forward strand.
CTTCTTGCCATATTTCTTAAAATCGTCATAATAGGTCAGCTGGATATCGTCCAGTTCCGTCTGGCAGTTGCGGTAATCGTGAGTAGAAACCCAAGCAGCCACGCTGGCCGGCATGCCACCCACCATCAGGAATGTACGGTAATGCTGCACCAAATCGTTATACAGCGGCGTGAGCAATGGCTTCTGATTGCTGGCCTCCTGCTTGGCTTTTACCCAAGAAGCCTTGCCTTCAGCCATCAAAAACTCATCAAACGAGAAGGGGTAAACGAATAATGAGCGGATTCTGCCTACACCAAACGACGGTAAATCCTTGAGGGCAAACTCCAGCAACGAACCTGCTGCCACCACATGCAGCCCAGGAAAATCCTCCTTGAAAGCCCAAAGACTCTTGATGGCATCTGACGAATCCTGAATCTCATCGAGAAACAATAGGGTCTTCCCAGCCTCCACGGGTGTATTATATAACATGCTCAGATTGTTGGCCAGATCATGTACTTCGTGTACACGTTCAAACACCTCTATCATGTCAGGTCGCTTCTCGAAATTAACTTCGATGAAATAGTCGAATGACTCTGCCAAATGTTCAACAGCCCACGACTTGCCCACCTGACGTGCTCCTCGAAGCAACAGCGGTTTCAGGCTGCTGCTATTCTTCCACTCCATTAGGAGTCTGTCAATTGTTCTGCTTAAATACATATAAAGCGCATCCTTTTGGATGCAAAGATAGTGTTTTTCTATGAAATAAACAAGGAATTAATATAAATTAATGATAAAATCGAGAGGAATAAAAAGTAAAAATTTTACAAAAACGAGAGGAATACAGGTTCCTTTAATGACAAAAACGATAGGAATTCCGTCCAAAGTTTGGGGGTCACTTCAGTACCTGTCATATTCAAGTATTAGCTCAAAGATACGGATAATTTTTTAATTATCGGCTCATTATGAGCTAAAAATTACATTTGGGGGAATTATTTTTGAGCCGATACCTAGGATTTGATACGTCTTTTCTATTACATTTTCCATCAAACATCAAACATCGTCAGTCCCATCCCCTCATAATCATTATTCTTCATATAGCGGCTCATGCCATTGTCATCTATATGAACAATAGTTCCAAAACGTTGTCGCAAACGTAAAAAACATTAAAATACTTCAAACCAATACTGTTATTTGAATTTTTAGACTTAACAAATAACCAAAAAAGCTACATATTGTATTTTATGAGCCTTTAATACCCAATCAGCAGAATACCGCTTACTCGCAGCTTTCAGCCAAACATGCGAGCATGATGGCGCTCACTGCTCCATCGTTTGCCACGCTATTTTATAAACAAGCGATTCGTATCGAATGGATTAATTGCAATTGCCACGTTGGACTGATAATATGGATGATTTTCCTTAAAAAGGCCATCCAGTGAATGGTTTTTCAAACGTCTGATTATCAGCGTTTTTGTAAAAAGTCAGGCGGTGAATGACTTTTTCCCGTCAACAGAATAGCAGTATATTGAAAAGGGCAGACATTTAATAGAATATGCGGCAGCGCGGCAGTGCGGCATTTAGATTTTGATTGTTTTTGATTTAGGTAGGATTTTATCTTTATATTATATATAATATAAAATTTACTATTAGATA
>JAFVFY010000124.1 GCA_017475265.1 Prevotella sp.
TCGATATGAACACGTGAAGTTCGACTATTATGAAAGTGACAACCTCGTGGAAGAACAGAGCCGCAGTTATGGGAATCTCTATCCGTCCCTCTCCTTTGCTACACGTCTTGGCAAGGTACAGGCACAGATAGCCTATTCTGCCAAGACCACACGCCCCACTTACCGCCAGTTGAGCAACGACGTGTTCTATGTTAATCGTTACAGCATGCAGCGGGGTAATCCATTGCTTGACAATTCCATCATCCACAACATCTCCCTTCAAGGGATGTGGAAATTCCTGCAGTTCTCCATCAGCTATTCCGACGAGCGCGGACGTATTATCCACTGGACGGAGCAGATTGACAATTCAAGCACAACGTTGGTGACGTACAAAAACATCCGCAGTCTGAAATGGATAGTGCCCTTTGTGACTGTCGCTCCAACGGTTGGCATCTGGCACCCGCAGTTATCTGTAGGCATGCGCAAGCAATGGCTCACAATGCAAACGACAGCAGGAGACATCACACTTGGCAAGCCGATGCTGATAGTTCAAGCCAGCAATACTTTTGCCTTCAACAAGACGCTGACAGGTGAAGTAGATTTCAGATATCAAGGCCCAGGTCATTATCAGAACATCTATTTGGACTACCACCAGACCGTTCTTAACGTTAGTTTAGTCAAAACCTTCTTCCACGACCGGCTGAGTATCAAGTTGGCTGGCGAGGATTTGCTTGACCGCAGCCGTGATGGGAACAGAGTCTATAATCAACAGGTACAGCTTTATCAAGGAAATTACTACGACCGCCGCCGTTTCGTAGTCACTCTTCGCTACAAGTTCAACACCACCCGCTCAAAGTACAAAGGCGAGGGTGCAGGTAACGCAGAAAAGAACCGCTTCTAAACCGCAACAACTATGCACAACAGTTTTAAATACATAAATCTCTCTTGGGCCGTGGTGGGCATTTGTGAGAATCCCCACCAGCCCCTTTCGTCCTGCATCCCCAGCATCGAGGAGGATAAGGCCGCAGCCGTAGAGCATTACGTCATCGGCTACATGGCCTTTTGGCACATCGCCTTCGTCGATGAGAGCCGCCTCGTGCCCTGCCACGACGACGCGCTCCGCACCGAGGCCCGCCGCAAGATTGACCGCTACGTCGCCGACCACCAGCCCGCCGAGACCTTCCCTCGCTTCTTCCTCGTCCTCCTCCGCCAGCCCATCGCCCCGATGGAGCCCGACGGCATGAGCCGCGTGTATCAGATGTAAAACCAGAGTGACCACATAAAATGAGTATGAAACATCATAAAGGACGGCCTCCGCCTGTGCAGAAAAATCGTAGTTCAAACGCTTGAACTACGATTCCAAAGCCGCGGCAAGGAGTTCAAAGGCTTGAACTGCGTGCCGCAACCCGGCGACAGGGAAATTAAACGCTTGAACTACGATATTCGAGAGAAATTAACGGAATTACAAACAAAAAAACATACGACTATGCAAGAAGAAATTCTTTTGGTTCCCTATCAGGACCTTTCGCAGTGGCCCAACGACCTGCACCTGCAGTTCAACTAGACGCAGGACGAGCAGATGGATGCGGAGTTCGACGTGGACAACCCCGCGCCGGGCAAGCTGGCCACGGCCATCGCCGACCACAAGGCTGCCGTCGCCACGGAGAACTCGGCCTACATCGTGTCGCGCTCGTCGGAGTACACGGAGCAGATTGCCGAGCAGGACTCGATCCGTGACACGAAAATCGACGAGGCGACGTCGGTGGCCAACGCCATGTCGAAGGTGGCCTCGCTGCCCGCCATGCAGCAGGCGGCTCAGGTGTGGCTGCGCGGCTGGAACGTCTATAAGCCCAACCCGAAGTCGGCCTACGAGGCTGAGACGACGGCCATTCAGCAGTGGTACGAGGACTACCAGGCCGACCCCGACCAGGTGCAGGCCGCTCAGACGCTGGGCATCACTCAGATTATCGCCGACATGGTGGCTGCCAACAATGAGGTTCACCGCCTCATCGTGCTGCGCGAGAACACGCAGGGCCAGCATCAGAACACGACCCTCTCGTTGAAGGACGCCCGCACGGCCACGGACAAGGCGTATAAGTGGATGATCCTCTGCATGAACAGCTACGAGGTGGTCGATTCCCACCCGGAGCGCTTCACCAACGTCATCTCGAACCTCACCTCCCAGCAGGAGTACTACCTCGGACTCGTGAAGGACAGCCAGCGCACGAACAAGCGCGTGCAGGTGAAATCTTCCGAAATAGGGAATCATGCCTACGCCGTATCGTCAGGCTGGACGTGGTCGAAGCTGGCTAGGAGAACGCGAAGGCATTTGCCCTCGACCCAGAGCCGAGCGCACCGGGCGAGGAGCCTGTGGTCGTGCCCCAGCGCATCATTTCGGTCGATAAGAAGGCCGCGCAGTTCGGCACGCTCGCCGTGGCACTGAATGGCGTGATTGTGAAGCCGACCGACGCAGTGGACGTGAATAAGACGTATCAGTTGGTGGTTTATAACGCCCAGCCGGAGCCGGACGTAACACCCGTCACGCCGGAGTAAGATTCAGACCCCACCCCCGGCCCCTCCCCTTGATGGGAGGGGAGAGCGGCGGGGTCTTTCCTTGATGGGAGGGGAGAGCGGCGGAACTCCCCGCCCCTGTAGGGGAGGGGTTGGGGGTGGGGTTAGAAACTCCTTTTCTCCTAAACTCCGTAGAAAATCATAAAAATCCCGAGGCGAAACGGTGTCGCTCTCGGGATTTTTCGTGTATATTCTCGCCTTCTGCATCTCGCCGGCTTTACCACACTAATGCCCGCTTCTCCTTGGGGATAAACATCTTGTCTGTGGGCTGGATGCCGAAGGCCTCGTACCAAGTGTCAATCATCGGCAGGGCGGCCATCACACGCAGACGAGCGGGTGAGTGAACGTCGCTGTTCACCAACATGGCGGTGTACTCGGGCGTTGAGTTGCAAGCCCAGACGCGGGCGTATGCCAAGTAGAAACGCTGATCAGGGGTGAATCCATCGACATCGCCGAGGAGCTCGGAGGCCATGCGA
>JAFVFY010000040.1 GCA_017475265.1 Prevotella sp.
CCTTTCATAATCCAAAGCCTGACTGCCTCAACAAGAATATAGACAATGATAAACACCCAATAGGCGGTTTCTGAGGGGGCGCCTGCAGCAAAGGCTATCCATGTAAAGGGAAATGCAAGACAACCAACTGAAGCCACCCACAACACATATTTTCTAATGTTACCCGTTGCCATAGAAGCCGTATAACCACTTTTCCCTAATATGTGGACTAATGATGCGACCATTGCCAATCTGACAAAGTTGACAGCATGAGGAGGCACTACCTTTAACCAAACAGAAAGAATATACTCTGTTTCCGTAAAAATAGGGAGAGCAAAGACAAAAAGGAGAAAATAGGAGAATCTGGCACCTCTGCATACAAGGAGATTCATCGATGCCATATTCCCTGACGCATAGTTTTTTGTAATTTGGGGATTAATAGCCGTTGTGAAACTGTTCACTAATTGCATTACAGCATGATCAACTTGATTGGCTATTCCTCTTGCTGCATTCAGAGTGACACCAAAATATATATTTATCAGTAGATTGATGCCCTGGGTATTGAATATATATGCTCCGTTCGTATAAAAATTCCATCCGGCAAATCCCGCCATCTCTTTCATAAGTTGCCTGTCGGACACGTAGTGATAATGGCTCTCTTCAAAGTGATGATGACAATAGATACTATATGTCATACGTATGGATATGGCAACACACAGAAGCAGCACAGCATAACTGATTAACTTATCCCATGGCGAAACCATAATCATATAGCAGACTGATAACTTTAAAAATGCCTCCAATATACTTACGTATGCAAAGGCTTTCATCTTCTCATGGGCTATTATGCAAGCATTATAAGGCACACTTACCAGATTGATACAGAAGGTTAAAAGAGAACACTGAAGAACCCAGTTTGCTGCCACCAGTCTTTCAGGAGGAATATTCATCTTATAATTCAAGAACCAGACACCAGCAATTTCACCTACAATAATAACCAAGAGGGATATGAGAATCTGAATATTGACACTTGTAGAGAATACCCTCTTTAGCTTTGCCATATCCCCCTTGCCAAGTTCAAATGTGATGAATCTGCTAATGGCAGATGACAATGCCCCCGATATGGCACTGAACATAGCAACAACGCCCCCAACAACATTATAGGTACCATAATCTTCAACACCAAGCACACTCAAAATGACACGACTTGTATATAGTGTGATGACTAATATGATGAGTGTGCGTAAGTATAAGAAAAAGGTATTTTTCGCTATTCGCTTATTGTTGGCTGATTCACTCATTAACTATGCTTATTATTTCTCTTGTCTTTCCTTAATATTCTCCGTCATATAACTTACAGAATTTAATAGGATTTGAAAGAATTTATTCATACTTAAGCAGCTATCCACACTCTACATTCCCCAAACCATGATGGTCTTTTCATTATATTGATATGGCTTGTGCCAGATACGCTCCTCCCAGGTCTTGTCCTTCGAGCGGTCGAAGATGATGAGGTGACCCTCGTCCACGCTGCCGACGCTATCCATATACTCGAAAGTCTGGCGAAGGCCGTCTTGGATGACCGTGTCCAATGAGCCACGCTTGATCTTCAACTCTAAGACAATGCGCTGGATGGGGCCTCCATAGCCGTCAGTCAGTGGTTTGCGGATGAGCAGGTCGGTGCGGCGGCGCCCTAATCCGTATTCGCGGTCGATGTAGCCACCTCCGTTCACTATTCTTTGAAGGTAAGCCTGTAGCAGTAACTGTGGCCCTGCCTCAGCATAGTCGAATTTATGAATCCACGCATCGCTGTTCTGACGGAAGAACTGCTGGAAGTCCAGCAACAGTTTTTCCATGTTAATGCTGTTATCAGGGTTCTGGTACCACTGTGTCTGCACCGTCAATCCGTCCTGAGTACTCCATGTGAGTTCACGGGGTATAATCTCACGATAGATGGCATTGGAAATACGCCTATTCTTTCCCTTCTCTACCTTGATGAGACCCATGTCAGCAACATACTGTATATCATCAGTAGGGATAAGGCTGTCGTCTGCCTCGTCGCTATTTGCCAGTATGGGTTCTATGACCCGCTTCACGCGTGGTTCCTTCAACTTGTCGATGAGTATGTCAATATGGGTGTCGCGGCGATAGATGATTTGTTCCTGAGCACGGTAAATCATTTCCGGGATGATGCGCACGGAACGGTCGCGGTTCTCTCTTATCTCGTATGTAACTTCGTTACCTAAAGCGTTGACAAGCCATGGCTGTCCTTCGGTAGCCTCCCATATCATAGGGAAGCATGCTTCATCAAACTCCTGCCCAGTCTCGTCTGTATGCTGTTGGTAGAGTTGTCGAACCTCCTCATACGTGAAGTTGCCAAGCCGTAGTGATTTCGCTTTTATATTGAAAGCCGAGCCGCCAGTGACGATGTCCTGATTGGAGAGCACGATGCGATAGTCGCGCACATCACGCACACCACATAGGATGATACTATTGGGAAAGGATTCTGGGCGGTTGGCATAGCCAGAGCGTATCTGTCGAAGGACACTCACCAATGAGTCGCCCACTAAGGCATCAATCTCGTCGATGAAGAGCACTAATGGTTTGGGAAGTGACTCAGAGAGTTTGCGCAGGAACGTGGATAGCATAGCATCCTTGCCCACGTCTTGCACACTATTCCTTACGGTTTGTGCTATTTCGCCCCTGATAATAAGTCTTACCTCCTCAGCAAGGGTGTCAACTGTCGATTTCACCACACTCTGTACATCATTCCTCGATGCCTGCCCGCCCTCCACGTTGGCATAGACGGCAATATAATCGCCATGCTGATTCAGGTAGTCGCGCAGGGCTAACAAGCACGAGGTCTTACCCGTCTGGCGCGGGGCATGGAGCACGAAGTACTTCTTTTGGCGGATGAGCATCAGCACATCGTCAAGGTCGAACCGGGTCAGCGGGTCGATGGTGTATTGTTCCTTTGGGCGGTTAGGCCCTGCTGTGTTGAAAAAACGTTCCATTGCTGATTATGGCCTGTCTTCTACCTTTTCAAGAAAGTATGGCGGAATATAGGCGGTGCTCAAGCCTGTTTGCAGTCCTTTGATTTGAATGACCACCCGATTTTGCCGGGCAATACGGGCGACACGTCCTGTTATGCCTTCGAAGGGGCCGCCTGTTACACGTACCAAATCGTCGGACAAGAAATTGCAGTTTTTTAAGTCTACCTCCATCACATGCTCGTCGAGCAAAGATGTGGCCTTGATGAACGGTTCCATATCCCTGCCGCTGACAACCAACGGAGGGTTGTAGCCATTCTTGTCCGTTACAAAATGGTTATAGTAATATGTCGTGTATTTCGACACGCTGGATTCTTTGACATACTTTTCGGCCTCCTGCTCCGTCATGTATGCAAAAAGAAGGTTCATGAAGGGGAACAGTTTACGTTGCTTCTTGCCCGTCTCTTTGTTCCTAATGTCTTTCCAGACCTTGGCCAAATAGACGTAGGTGCCGTATTCAATGATGGCATCTGCAACAGCCTGCGCCTGACCATACTTGATACGGAGAACATACCATTCTCTTTCTATGCACGGAGCATATCTTACCGACACCCCAGTCTTTGAGCTTTTTGCTTCGGGGAAGGCAAAGGAGACAAATCCTTTGCTATTTTCATCTTTGATACTAGCATTATACAACGCGTTCGTATCTGACTTTCTATCAAATCCATGAGGGTGTGTGTCAAAATAGGCACATCCTCGCTTGGAAATTGAGTGCAAAGGTACATCATTTTCCCCAAATGGCCAAAAGACGAGGTCAATTATTGTGATTAGATAACAAAAAATGGTGAAATATTTGCCACTGACGTAAAAAATGCGTACTTTTGCAAACGACTTTACAATAAAAGGAACTGCCAGCATAATAAATGCCTGTAATGATGAAGCTCAAGGAATTCCTTCAACTACCCGAGAACCATTTCACTGCCAGCCAGATTACGCGGTGGCTGTGGCGCGCCCTGCGTGGCAACCGTCTGCAGGCAGTGCTCAATGCCAGTATTGGCCTCTTGGGTGTGGCGCTCAGCCTGGCATCGGTGTGGGCTATGCAGCGGGCCATCGATACTGCATCAGGGGTACGGGAAGGAAGTATCTACGCCGCCGTGGGCATCATGGCCGCACTCATCCTGGGCGAATTTGCCCTGGGCATCAGTCGTGTGTGGGTGAAGAACATCTTGGGCATACACGCCCAAAACCGTATGCAGCAACAACTTATGGCACGTCTGTTGCGGTCGGAGTGGCGTGGCCGCGAGGCTATGCATAGTGGCGACATCCTCAGCCGTCTGGAACAGGACGTGCGCCAGGTGGTAACGTTCCTCACCGAGACGATGCCCTCGACACTCAGCACCGTGGCGATGTTTTGCGGAGCATTCATCTACCTGCTTCAGATGGACACGTGGCTGGCCATTGTCACGGTGGGCATTCTGCCGTTGTTCCTGATTGTCAGCCGTATCTATATACTGTATATGCGACGCTTCACCCGTAAGGTGCGCGACTGTGACAGTCAGGTGCAGAGTCTACTCACTGAGACCATGCAGCACCGCATGCTGGTGAAGACCATGGAGGCCGACTCGCTGATGCTTACTCGCCTGGAGACCATTCAGAGTGAACTGCGCCGATGGGTGCGCCGTCGTACCGCCTTCAGCGTGGCCAGCAATTTCTTCCTCAACGTGGGATTCTCACTCGGCTATCTCATCGCCTTCCTTTGGGGTGCACTACGGCTGAGTCAGGGCACCATAACTTTTGGAGCCATGACGGCCTTCCTGCAACTGGTATACCGTATACAAGGCCCGGCGCGCGAACTGACACGTCTGGTGCCCGCCTTTGTCAGCGTCTTTACCGCTACCGAGCGACTCATGGAACTGGAGGAGACGCCCGAAGAGCTACAGGGCGAGCCGCGAATGCTGCCTGGCCCCTGTGGAATACGCTTCCATGACGTGACATTCAATTACGGTGCCCCAGGCCAGCAACCTACCATCGAACATGCCAGCTACGACTTCCCACCTGGCTCCTGCACCGCCATCATGGGCGAGACGGGAGCCGGCAAGACCACGCTCATACGTCTACTCCTGGCATTGGTGAAGCCGCAGGAGGGGGAAATAAGCCTCACCCCCGGCCCTGGCCTCACCCCTAACCCCTCTCCAAGAGGCGAGGGGAACTTTGGGGAAGAGGCTCTCACTCCTCTCCACCGTTGTAACTTCGTCTATGTACCTCAGGGCAACACGCTGTTCAGTGGTACGTTGAGGGAGAACCTACAGCTGGGCCGCCCCACGGCCACTGATACTGAGATGATAGAAGCCCTGCGCATGGCTTGTGCCGACTTCGCACTCGAGCTACCCGACGGCCTCAATGCCCGTTTCTCCGAACAAGGCGGCGGACTGAGTGAGGGACAGGCGCAGCGTATCGCCATTGCCCGAAGCCTGTTACGGTCAGGAAGCATCTTGCTCCTCGACGAGGCCACCAGCGCCCTCGATGCCGACACCGAGCGTCAGGTGCTTAAAAACCTGCTCTCGAAGAAAGACCACACCGTCATCTTCGTCACCCACCGTCCAGCGGTGGTGGAGTATTGCGACCAAGTGATAAACATTTAAATAACTATCTAACCTAAAAAACAATGAAAAACGGAAAGACTTGCTTTGGCGTGATTATCGGAACACGCGCCTACTTTAATTCTGAGCTTGCCCGCGACGTGCGCAAGCAATTGTTGAAAACCATAGAAGACCTGGGCTACGAGTATGTCATCCTGCCCGAAGACGCTACGCCGACAGGCAGCAGTAGCATCGAGACCCGAGAGGATGGCCTGAAGGTCTCCAAACAGTTCCGCGAACACCGCGATGAGATAGATGGCATCGTGGTCTCTTTGCCCAACTTTGGCTTCGAGATTGGCATTATCAACGCCATCAGCGATGCCGATCTGCACGTGCCGGTCATGGTGCAGGCTTGCGACGACGAGAACGATAAGGTAGACCTTGACTCGCGCCGCGATGCCTTCTGCGGAAAGATTTCTGTGTGCAACAACCTCTACCAGTATGGCATACCCTTCACCGACACCACGCTCCACACCTATTCTATCTATAGCCCGCTGCTGGCTCAGGACCTGAAGAAGTTTGCCGCCATCTGCCGCGTGGTAAATGGTCTGCGCCACTGCCGCATCGGCCAGATAGGCACACGTCCCTTGGGCTTCAACACTTGCCGTGCCAGTGAGAAGCTGCTGCAGCGCACGGGTATCACCGTGGTGCCCGCCGACCTCTCGGAAATTCTCTTCGCTGCACAGAAAATCAGCGACGACGACCCGAAGCTCAAATCTCAAATCTCAAATCTCAAATCATACGCAAAAGTGCCTGAGGCCTATCGTGAGAAACTGACGCTACAGGCGAAGTTCAGCGTGGCCGTGGAGCAGTGGATTGAATCCAACGATGTACAGGCTGTTGCCATCCAGTGCTGGGACTCGCTGGAACAGAACTATGGCTGCGCCGCCTGCGTAACGATGTCAATGCTTTCAGACAAGCTGATTCCCGCTGCTTGCGAGACCGACCTTGCCGGAGCCGTGTCGATGTATGCCCTCGCACTGGCCTCGGAGAACGCGCCCGCCCTGCTCGACTGGAACAACAACTTCGCCGAGGAGCGCAACAAGTGCGTGTGCACCCACTGCGGAAATTTCCCCCGTGGTTTCATCGGCAATAATGACCTAAAGCTCGGTCCGCTCGGCGTGCTTGGTCGCACACTGGGCAAGGTGAACACCTTCGGCGCCGTCTATGCCAAGGTCTCAGAAGGTCCCTTCACCTTCTTCCGCATTTCTACCGACGACCCGAAGGGGTGCATCAAGGCATACCTGGGCAAGGGCGAAATCACCAGCGACCCCTACGGCATGGATGGTTGCATCGCCGTGACGAAGGTGGAAAACCTGCAAAAGCTCATGAAGTACATCTGCAAGAACGGCTTCGAACACCATGTGGCCATGTGCCGCGCCGACGTCGTCGACATCCTCAACGAGGCCATTGACACCTACCTGGGTTGGCAGCTGTACGTGCACGAGTAATCCAAAGAAATAGAGAGACTTACCTCAAGGTAGAAGCAACCATTTCGGCGCACCGTTCTCCGTCAACAGCGGCGGAGACGATGCCGCCGGCATATCCTGCACCCTCGCCGCAGGGGTACAGACCTGACAAAGCGATGTGCTGAAGGGTATCGGGATTACGAACGATTCGCACAGGGCTTGACGTGCGGGTCTCCACACCGATGAGCACAGCTTCGTTTGTGAGGAATCCGTGAGCCTGCTTTCCGAAATGACGGAACGCCTGTTGTAAACGGGAAGCGATAGGCTTTGGCATCCAGAAATGTAAGGGTGACACCACCAGTCCTGGCGCGTAGGAGCTGCGCGGCAGGTCAGTACTTAGACGACCGTTCACGAAATCAGCCATACGCTGGGCAGGAGCCGTTTGCTTCATGCCTGCCTGTAGCCAGCACAGCCGCTCTAAATCCTCCTGAAAAGCCATCATCTTTAGTGCATTGTTCATAATGCATAGTTCATAGTTTTGCTGCGCGTTACTTGACTCTGAACTATGAACTTTGAACTCTGAACTATGAACTATGAACTCTGAACTGTCCAAGTCTTCCGGCCTTATCTCGACCACCATGCCGCTGTTGCTCCACTGCGTGCCTCGACTGGCAGGACTCATGCCGTTGACCACCACCTGCTCGGGGCCTGTGGCAGCAGGGATGACGAAGCCACCTGGACACATGCAGAAGCTATACACGCCGCGGCCATCCACCTGAGTGACAAAGGAATATTCCGCTGCGGGAAGCCACTTTCCACGTCCCTCGCGGCGGTGATACTGTATTTGGTCAATGAGCTGTGCTGGGTGCTCCAATCTTACACCGACGGCTATTCCCTTCGGCTCAAGACCTCCCCCTACCCCTTCAGAAGCAAGATAGCGGTACACGTCACGAGCCGAGTGGCCAGTAGCCAAGATAACAGGACCGAGAAACTCCTTTTCATTGAACATTGAACATTGATCATTGACCATTGAACATTGGCCATTGACCATTTGCTGCGCCTTCACGCCTATGACCCTTCCAGCTTGGCAATGGTCAATGGTCAATGGTGAATGGTCAATGGTCAATGGTGAATGGTCAATGACCAGACCCGTCATCTTCGTCTGGAAATGCACCTCACCACCACTTTTGATAATGGTGTTACGCATGGCCTCGATGACTTGTGGCAGCCGGTCGGTGCCAATGTGCGGATGAGCGTCTGCAAGGATATTGGTCGATGCCCCATGCTGGCAAAAGACACGCAGGATTTTCTCCGTATTGCCGCGTTTCTTCGAGCGGGTGTAGAGTTTCCCGTCGCTGTAGGCTCCTGCCCCACCCTCGCCGAAGCAGTAGTTACTCTCGCCGTCCACCTGCTGCGTCACCGATATGCGGGCCAGGTCTTTCTTCCGTTCGTGAACATCCTTACCACGTTCGAGCACGATAGGCCTGAATCCCAGCTCTATGAGACGCAGGGCGGCAAAGAGTCCGGCAGGGCCTGCTCCCACGATAATGACCTGCGGCTTGTCGGAGACATCAGGATAGGCGATGTGTTCAAACTCATCGTCTTCAGGCAGTTCGTCTACATAGGCGCGCACGGTGAGGTTAACGAAAATCGTTCGCTGGCGGGCATCGATGGAGCGCTTCAATATGCGGACGACATTCAGCGACTTAGGGGCGATACCCTTTTCCTCGCATATATAGCTGCGCAGGGCAGCACTGTCGGCAGCCACCTGTGGAAGCACACGAAGTTGGTAATCGTAAGTCATGTTTTAGTGCCTACGCTTGATACAGAAGAATCCTATGCGGTGGTTGCGACCCTTACGACCCAGGGTGCGCATCTGATACATGCCATCGGGTATGCCATTGACGTTCACCGTCGTCGCATAGAGACGGGTGGCGACGGGTTTTCCCAGCATGGTCTCTATGATGATGAAGTCGGCATCAATGTGCGGGTTTTGCGGCACACGCACGGGTCGACCGTCTGTTGTGGCAATGACAGGAGCCTGGTATTCCGGTCCCGCGTTCAGCAGCAGCTGCGTGGGAGTGCTCTCCTGGCCATAGCGGTCCATAGCTGTCACGGCGTAGTTCATCCTCTTGTTATTGACACGAGCCCAGGTGCGACGCAGGTGGGTAGCCACGATGTTCTCAGCGCGGGTGACATCTACGGGGAAATCTTCCGAGGCATATATATTATAATATGTGTAGTAGCCCCCTGCATCGTCGGGCTGTCCCTGCCACATCAGCGTGCTTCCCTTCAACTGTAGTCCGAGGGGCTGGCGGGGTGGCAACACACCACTCCACGTCATTGGTGGTACAAGTGCCGGCGTGGCACAGAAGCGTCTGGTGAAGTCATAGATGCCACGGATGTTGTCACAGAGGAACTTCGCGCGGAAGTGACAGTAGCCCATGCCCAACTGGCGCAGCACGTTCATCTCACGCTCCACCACTTCAGCCGTCCAGTTTCCCTCGCGCGGGTCGAGGAAATAGGTGCCCAGACCTCCGGCCAGGGTACGCCCGTAGGCATTCTCCTGCCAGTCGATGGCAAAGGGGTAGAACTGGTTTCCCTGGAAGTACATCATGGGATAGAGCTGGTCCATGAGTCCCAGCCGCAGCCATTCCTGGGCATCCTGGCAGACGGCAGTCCGCGCGTTCCACCCACCACTGCGGTAGCGGCGCAGGTCATCATGCTTTCCAATGGGCGAACACGACAGCTTCACCCAAGGCTTCTCGCCTTTCACAGCCTGATAGATTTGCCTCACGATGCGGGTGATGTTCTCACGTCCCTGCTGCCGCGAGACTTTCAGCTTCAACGTCTCAGGATAACGAATATAGTCCAGATGAATACCGTCCACGTCGTAGTTTCGGACTATCTCACGGCACACGCGAGACAGGTAGTCACCCGTCTGCCACTGTTCGGGATCCATATATCCGTCCTCACCTATGTGGCGTATCAGTCCTGGATATTGATTGCGGAGCCGCTGGCACCCTAAGGCGTTCCATTTTCCCACGGGCAGCGTCACTACCCAGGCGTGGCACTCCATTCCGCGTTCATGGCAGAGGTCTATGCACAGCTGTAAGGGGTCATAGCCTGGCGAGCGTCCTGGTGTGCCGGTGATGCATCCGTCCCAAGGTTCCAAGGCCGATGGATAGACAGTGGTGGCACGCACACGGGCCTGAAAGAGCACGGTGTTGATGCCCGCACGTTTCAGACGGTCAATCATCTGACGAAGCTCTTCGCGCTGTGACGCAGCATAATAGGAACGAGGCCAGTCAATGCCGCCGATGGTAGCCAGCCAAACTGCCCTCACCTCGTACTTCGGTGAAAGGTTATCGGATGTCGGGTACTGGGTGTTAGCAGAAGCAGAAAGCATAGCCAACGCCCAACAACAAACTCCCAACAAAAAACGTCTAAAGGCCATATTAGAAGTAGATAGTGGCCTGAAGCTTCCAGGTCTTCACTTTGGTCTCGTCAGAAGATTTATAATTGCTCTTGTCCGTCAAACTGCTCCAAGTAATGTCGCCCGTATTGCCCATTTCAATATTGTAGGCAAAGCCCAGTTCCAACATCTTTAATAAATACACGCCAGCCCCAAGGTTAATGCTGAACGTCGACTTCTTCAGTTGGAAAGTGTTTTCGTAGGACTCTTTGCTGGTCCATTTGAACTCGCTGTCACCCACGTTGAAGGCCACCTGCGGACCAGCGGCCAGATAAAGGCCCGTGCCAGTGGCAGGAGCCAGGGCAAGGTTGAAACGGGCGTTGACAGGGATGCTGATTTGTTTGATTTTCATCGTCTGCTCATCCACAATCTTCACCTCACGCTGGTCGTAGAGCACAGCACCATCGACACCGAACCCTAAAGGAAGACCGACCTTCAATGACGGGCCGATGAACCATCCGTAATGACCCTTGCCGAAGAAATTGTCCTTGTCAAACTTCAACGTGGAGCGGGTGGTGCCACCCTTCACACCGAAAGAAAGGCCCTGTGCATTTGCGGGCATCACGGATAGGCAGAGCAGCATTACTAATGTTCCTAAAATCTTTTTCATAACTCTTTGTATTTAAATAATGGTCAATCTTCAATCGTCAAATAGTAAATTGTCCAATAGTAAATGGTCAATACTTTGACAGGAAATAGATAGCAAGCAGCGTAGCCATGACGGCTGCCACGAAGGCCGCCGTGCAAAGCATCAGCGTGGCCACGAGGGCTGCCGGAGCCGTTGCTCCACCCATAATCATTCCCCAGAAGAGCATGGCGCCAATAGCTATAAAGGGTACTGCCAGCCTACGCAGTTGAGGCATGACGGTGGTTCGCAGTGCTCGTCTCACGCTGGGCATTAATGACTCCAACAACGTAGCGCCATTAGCCAGAAGATAATACCGATGGGGCTGCGTATTGTCATAGCTGCGCTGATAGGCACAGAGCGACTCGTCGACCGACTCGTAGATGCCCGCCGCAAGCACCGCCGCCACGGGCAGCATAAGCCTCACGGGCAGACTAATCATCAATACGCCGCACGTCACGCCCACTGACAGTATCACAGCCACAGCCACGTGGAGGGCCTTACTGCGCGGCATCCGTGTGAGCTTGGCACTCCTCCAGCCAACGGCCAGTGCCAGCAGTACCAGCCAAAGACCGTATGCCCACCAGCTGTCTGTGCGCAACAACACCCACACATAGCCACCGACAATCATCAGCTGGACAACGGCAAGGCCATAGATGCGAACGATAGTCATGAACAGACGCCTGTCTACTAGCCAGAACACGACCAGCGAAGCGGCCAGCATCAGCAGCAAGGGAATGATTCCCCATAGTGATATTTGCGATAGATTCAGCATCTCTCTTCTTCATTTTGCGGGCTGGCACAGTGGTCTGCCCCTACATTCTTGCGGGCTGGCTCCGGGCCAGCCCCTGCAATTGCGCGGCAAAATTACGAATTTTTCCACTAACCACCAAGCGTTCGCGTACTTTTCTGCCTTATACCACAAAAAAACACCGGCTACAACCTCTCCCCCATATAGGGGCCTCCGTATGTTTCAGCCGACATGATAGAGGAAAGGCTACCTCCATCCCAGCTTTCCTGCTTTCGACATTAATTTTTGACTTTTATGGCTATTTTATTTTGCTGTTTCAACGAAAAGCTATACCTTTGCGGCACTACATTTATACTAACAATATGAAAAAACTACTAACTACTATCACATTATCTTTGCTGGCCATGCTGCCTGTCGCGATGACGGCACAGCGGCTGCAGCAACCATTGGGCCGCGGCGTCGTGGCCGTGAACCGCTCGGGTTCGACTATCCGCAGCGTCACCTCGTCGGCAGGACAAGGCTCTCTCATCTCCTGGCGAAAGCTGGCCGAGGAGCCAGAGGGAACAACCTACAATGTGTATAAACGGGCGGCAGGAGCCGGCGACTACACGAAGATGAACGCCACGCCGCTAAAGGCGACCTGCCTCTCGACAACGCTCACCAACAACACCGAGTATGCCGTGACGGCCATCAGCCCCAACGGGCAGGAGGGCGAGATGAGCGCGCCCTTCCTCTACAAAACTCAACCGTGGCCCAACATCTGGTTCAAGTTCGACTTCGACAACAAGGTGATTGCCCGCAACGACTACCGCACGAAGTTCTGCTGGCCCATGGACACCGACGGCGACGGAGAGTACGATGCCGTGGTCTGCGACCGGCTTTTTGCCAGTGCGGTCAGCGACGATGTTGACAACACAGAGAACACCGCCACCACGAGCCACAAGATCCAGGCCTACAAGCTGGACGGCACCCTGCTCTGGACGGTCGATATGGGACCCAACGTGAACATCTGTGCCGGACAGAACGACATGGTCGTGGCATGGGACATCAACTGCGACGGCCGCTGCGAGGTAATCATCAAGAGCAGCGACGGAACCCGCTTCTGGGACAAGCAAAACGAGACTTGGGGACGCTATGCCATGGGCAGCGACAAGGCCGACGTGGACGGCGACGGCATTGTAGATTATCGCACGCACTCAACGAAGGTGCCGCCGTTCTATGTCTCCGTCATCGACGGCCTCACGGGCGAGGAGATTGACTGCAACGAACTGAAATACGACGAGGTGACCGACGGCAGCGACCAGTATGGCCGCAACGCCCGCGCGAAGTACATGAGCTTCGGCTACGCCGCCATGGATGGACACTTCGCCATCTGCTATCTCGACGGCATCCACCCCTCGTTGGTCATGGAGTGCCTCGACCGCGACAACAACAAGACCCACCACAACTACGTCTTCACCTGGGAGTACGACTGGAGTTCGGGTGTAGGCGGCGGCTCCGTCGCCGCAACCAACTGGCACCACGACAAGACCTGGAGCCGCAACGACAAGACGCCCTGGCCGGCGGAGTTCCACCAGCTGCGCGTGGCCGACGTCGATGGCGACGGCACCGACGAAATGATCCAGGGCGGCTACTCCGTGAATCCGAAGACCGGCTGGTTCTCGTCGCCCGGCATCGGCCATGGCGACCGCTACGTGCTCTCCGACATCGACCCCGACCGCCCCGGACTGGAGGCCTACGCCATCCAGCAGAGCGCCCTCCTCGGCCAGCTCCTCTACGACCCCAAGACAGGCGAGCGCATCAAGGAGTGGTACCTGCCGAGCGTCTATGATGTGGGCCGTGGCACCTGCCTCGACATGGACAACCGCTTCAAGGGTTATGAAATACTGAGTTATGCCGATGACTACGTCTACACCTGCAAGGGTGAGAAAACCGGGCAGACCCGCTCCGGCTCGATGTTCGAGGGCATCTGGTGGGACGGCGACCTGCAGCGCGAGTGGATCAACTCGCCCGGCGGCTCCGGCTGGGGCACGAACATGATGGTGACGAAGGTGCTGGGCGACCGTCTCTGCGAGTTCTCGCAGGAGACCAGCTGGGCCGCCCACGGTGCCACCGGCACACGCCCCGCCTTCATGGGCGACATCATCGGCGACTGGCGCGAGGAAATCATCCTCGCCAACCAGAACGCGGACTCCAGCACTGGACTCATCGGATTCACCACCAACATCCCCACCACCCACAGCATCTACTGCCTGCAGCAGGATCCGCACTACCGAGGCGACTGCACCACGCGCGGCTACTACCAGCACCCCAACACCGGCTACTACCTCGGCGGCGACATGCCCATGCCGCCCCTGCCCCCAGTGTTCGAGGCCGACGTGCGCAACGAGATGGCCAGCGATAAGTCAGTCATCTTCGATCTCAACGCCCCCAGTTCTGTAAACTTCAGCAGTGCCCCCACGGCCCTATACCTGATGAATCCACGTGGTCATGACATCACGTTCTCGGGAAGCACCACCGGCACAGGACGGCTTATCAAGTCGATGCAGGGAACTGCAACCTTCAACGGCAATCTCGGCCACATCGGTCAGAACATCATCAGCGAGGGCACGCTCTGCGTCAACGGCATCGTCGGCGGTTCTGTGGAGCTGCGAGCACGCGGCACCCTCAGTGGAAACATCACCCTCCAGGACACCATCACATTTGAGGGCGCACTTAACTACGAGGGCTGCCGACTGATGCCTGACGGCATGATGACCTCGGAGAAGAGCATGACACTCCCTGGAGACGTTTGTATTGATGTGAGGACGGAAATACTCTATCCCGATTGTATGGACTGTGACCCACTGTATGTTTCTGACTTCCTTAGCGTCAAGGGAGACCTCACATTCCGTGGTACCAACTACATCACCGTGAATCTGATGTCAAACGACGCAGCAGAATACGTCCTGGCTCATTGCACAGGCAAGCTCACCTGTGACCCGTCAAAGCTCAAGACCCGTGGCCTCGACGGCATCAACTACGACCTGAAGGTGGACGGCAACAAGCTCCTATTAATAATAAATAGTACGCGCGAGGCCCAGTCCGGCGTCACCTGGACTGGCGCCGAGAGCAACCTCTGGGACTACAAGGCCCAGAACTTCAGTGTAGGCGGAGGCTCCGTCTCCGCAACCCCCACCACCTTCGTCCCCGGCGACAGCGTCGTCTTCACCGCTGATGCCCAGCGCACGACCGTCAACGTCAACGAGATGATGACCGTCGGCAGCGTCACCTTCCAGAGCGGCAAGTACACCCTCAGCGGCGAGGGCGGCATCTCAGGCGAGGGCGGCGTGACCGTGGAAAAGGACGCAGACGTGACCCTCAACATGAAGTACAGCGACTACACCGGCGCGACCATCGTCAATGGCGGCACGCTCACCGTGCCCAACTTCTACGACGGCGGCCAAAAGAGTGCGCTCGGCGGTTCTCCCGCCGAGAAGGGCAACCTCCAGCTGAACGGCGGCACCCTCGTCCTCTCGAAGGACAACATGGGCACCGACCGCCAGATAACCCTCACCGACACCGCCACCATCCGCATCACCCAAGCCAACAGTGCCCTCTCGCTGAAAGGCCAGGTGAGCGGCACGGGCTATCTCGTCAAGGACGGCGCCGGACAGCTGAACTTCACCTACGGCGGCACAAACTCCTTCGCAGGACTCATCGTCAAGAAGGGCAAGGTGGCCCAGGGAGCCTGGAATGCCACCTTCGGCAAGAGCGGCTCGCCCATGCTACTGGCTGGCGGCGAGGTACACCAGATTGACGTGAACTCCACCTCCACGGTGCCCACCTTCAACCACGTGGTCACCGTGCAGGAGGGCACGACCAACAAGATTATCGGCTCCTCGCGCGGCAAGATCAACGGCTCGTTCAAAGGCAGCGGCAACCTCACCATCCAGACGAAGTACGTGCGCTGCGACATAGGCGCCAACTTCTCGCAGTTCGAGGGCCAGCTGACGGCCATCGGCGACGGCGGCAACTTCCGTCTGATGAGCAACGTTACCGACATGAGCAAGGCAAAGCTCGTCGTCGGCGCCGGCACCACCGTGAGCCATACGGCCAGCGGCGGCAACGGCGAGGTTTCCGCCACGCTGAAGATCGGCGCGCTCTTAGGCACGGCTACTGACGGCGTGCTCGGCGGTTCGCAGAGCACCTACAAAGTGGGCTACCTGAACACCGACTCCCGCTTCAGCGGACTGCTCAAGGCCAAGAGCATCACCAAGGAGGGAACGGGCAAGCTCACCCTCGCCACACCGGGACACACTTCGCCCATCATCGTCAACGGCGGCACGCTGGAGCTGAGCAACTCCTCGGCCACCGTCCTCACCACGGGACTTATCACCGTGAACAACGGCGGCACGTTGCAAGGCAACGCCCTGGCCACCAACGTCACCGCAAACAAAGGCGGCACCGTCACTGCCGGCATCAACCGTCTGACTGGCACGCTGCGCCTCAACGGTGCTCTCCGCCTCAACGAGGGTAGCACCCTACTCGTCAAGCTGTCGGCATCGGGCAACGACAAGTTCACCGTCAAGGGTTCCATCACCCACAACGGCGACACCCTGCTCATCAGCATACCTGAAGGCCGCACGCTGAATGTCGGCGACGAGCTGACCATCTTCACCACCGACTTTACCTTGGCAACTGGAACCCCCATCGTGAAGTGCCAATGGTCAACGGTCAATGGTCAATGGTCAATAGTCTTCGACACCTCCACGCTCAACACCGACGGAAAGCTACGGGTCACCAAGATTATCGAGCGTGCCGACGTGAACCGCGACGGCACAGTTGACGTGGCCGACATTTCCGCCGTCATCGACATCATGGCTGGGAGCGCGGACGTCTCGTCCGCAACAGCCGACATAAACGGTGACGGAACCGTCGATGTGGCAGACATCGCTGCCATCATCACGCGAATGACCGAGCTGGCCCGCCGGCATAAGTAAGGGCAGGTGCTAAAGGGGTTTTGTAATCCCCGTGCCAGTCCGCAAACAAGAAATGAAGCATTATGGACAACACCCAACACCCAATACATATTCGCCGCGAGGCCGTCATCGTACTGACGGCCTCTGCGGCTTTCTTGCTTTTCCAGTCACTCGTGGTGGGTCTCATCCTCGCCCAGGTGCTCATGGTGGTGCTGTTCCTGCTGCTCTTCTTCGCCCACCCAATCTCTCGTCGCCTTGCCGTGGCTCTGTTGCCCTTCGTCGTCTTCGAGGTGTGCTATGACTGGATGCGCCTCTATCCCAACTACATGGTCAACGACATCGACGTGCGCGGCCTCTACGATGCCGAGTGCTCCCTCTTCGGAATCCATGGTCAATTCTCAATTCTCAATTCTCACTTCTCAA
>JAFVFY010000041.1 GCA_017475265.1 Prevotella sp.
CATCACCTACGCGCTGCCACGCTCCAAACAGGTCAAAAGGGCGTACCTCGGCATGGACGAGGAACAGTCGGAGCTATGCAGGCTGGCGGTGCCGGGATGGGGGCAAAACACATGAGTGACCCAACGCGGAAAACAGGAAAAAGTCCTGGTGCTCGCGCACCGGGACTTTTCGCTTCCTAACCAAACAGCCGTTTTAGTTCGTCCTGAAAGTCGAGCGACCGCTTTTTGCTGAGTGCTAACCCCGATTTGGGTCACCCCGTTGCGGAAAACAGGATAAATAATGTATAGGAATTCTACCCCTTGAACACGGTATCTTTGTGATACTCCAGATACTTCTTGCTGGTTTCAGCCCCACAGCAAGATTTTTTTTTGGAAGAATAATACCACTATCACCACTTTCGCTTTATCTTTCTGATTGTCTGTATGTTACATAGTGGTATTAATAGTGGCGGAAGTGGTATTATATTACCACTTCAGTAGATTTTGCGACAAAATTAGCAGTTTTCTCTCAAATAGAAGGTCAATACCCCGACTCTCATGAACAGATTACAGTCAATCATGGCCATCTCCTGTGCTGTGAATATGACTTGCTTGAAAACAGTGTTGAGCAGATGCAGGTGCAGGCGGCATTTGCTTTCCGAAAGAATGGCGAAAATGTTAATCTGGAGCAGATAGCCCAGTTCCGGAAAATCGTGAACAACTATCTTGAGATGACAAATGAGCTTGAGAAATACTACCATTAAATTGGAAAACCTGGCAAACCAATTGCGTCAGGAACTCCAGATACGCTTTACAGCTCCCGTCAGCATCCATCAGATTTTGAAGGAAAAGGGTATCATTGGCTATTTCCGTCCTTTGCAGGGCTTGTCGGGAATGGCTGTCAAGATTGCGCGTAATGAATTTACAGTTCCTAAGCTTTTTATGCTTGTAAATACCAGTGAGCAATATTGTAAACAACGATTCACAGCCTGCCATGAACTATATCATTTGCTGTATCAGGAAAAGTTTTCTGTATCTTATGATGATGATATTTTCCAACCTGTTGACACTGAAGAACGTAATGCCAATATCTTTGCTACATTCTTGCTGATGCCAGAGGCGGGAATTAAGTATCTGACCCCTGCCAATGAGCAACGCAGGAATGCTATTCGTTTGGGTACTGTGCTCATGCTGGAGCAGAATTTCAGATGCTCCCATCAGGCTATGCTTATCCGTCTTAGGGAATTGGGCTGGATAACTGAGGATTATATGGAAAATCTGAAAGGGGAGGTAAGGCGAAATGCACAGGAGTATGGGTACGATACTCGGCTTTATGAACCGACAAATAATACAGAACTTGTGGGCGATTATAATCTGAAAGCCCGTGAGCTATATGACCTTAATCTGATTTCACAGGCAAAGTATTTCAGTTACCTTCGCGATATGGATATCTATAAAAGCACAGACTGATGGTTAGAAAGAAGGTTTTTTTGATGAAACGGAGTGTAATAAGTTCATCCATGATGCCATAGTGATAAATGAAGCCAAGTTCCCTGTATATGAAATAGGAAAATATAAGCCAAGCAGGAATCTTGATGAGTTTTAGCCTCGGACTAAATTCGGAGTTTTCTGCTTTTCCCATAATGTCTCGAATGTTTTTGGGCGGTCGCAGCATATCGCCATGCCGACCGGTTGAATATTACGATACTGTGGGCTTAGCATCCTTGTTTGCCTCTTCTATTATGCTACTGATCAGGCGCGAGTATTCCTGGCCTGTGGGCAGCTCCATATCGATGTGCAGCGTGCGTCGCGTGCAGACGGTCGTCTCCTGGGTCATGGGGTTGTAGCCTTGACGCTGCTCGTCGCGGTAGTATATGCCCACACCCCGCTTTTGCCAAGGGGGGAGGTTGTTGTAGTTGATGCCCCTCTGGAAAAGCAGCTCGTTCTTCTCACTGTTCGATATTCCCGACATCCTTTTCTGTGCCTCGTCTGCCGACACGCCCTCTTTGCGTAGTGTCCAGTAGCAGTGGGAGTTCAGGGAGTTGCGGTGGGCATCCTCCTGTCGCCAGCGGAAATAGTCCACCACATTCTCTATTGTGGGAAGGGGCACGAGCCTGTTGTCGAACGCTGCGGCTCTTCCCGTGTGCATGGAGAAGGTCACCGAAGCCTCTGCGGCCAGGATGGAAAGCAACTTTCGCTCCTTCCTGCCGAAGGTGTCGTCCTTCAGGTGGAACAGCAGCGATATCTCGTCGCTCTGCGTGTAGCCATATATCATGCGGAAGCCGCAGTCCATCAGGTGCCGGGTAGTCGCGGTCATGGCGTCGCGGAAGGTGATGTCGAAAGGCTTCTCCAGGTTCCACTCCTTCTTGGTCAGTCGTGTGAATCCGTGGCCGTCAAGGCGAGCCACGACGTATATCCCTTCGAGCATCGTCCTGTCAAGCGACTGCTCGAAGCGGCGCATCTGTCTGTCAAGTGTGTCAAAGTCCATAGCAAAGGAATTATAATTGACTGCAAAATTAAAAAGAAAACATGAGAAATGCAAATAATATGAAGAAAGTTTGTTGATTAAATTATAAATGCTTAATTTTGCACACGGGTATTTAATGACTAAACATTATGGGCGTAACATTCGACAATAAGGAGCAGCGTTTCGTGTTCGACTTTGAACATGATGGGAAGGATGACATCGTCAGCCTGACAGGCGACGGCTATCAGGTGGAAGCATTCGGCAGATGCTTCTACTACGGCTATGAGTTCTCCGACCAGGTCGATGGCAGCGTCCGCTCGGCTTTCATCAAGCACGTCAAGTTTACTGAAGACTTGCAGAATAATCCAGACTTGACGCATTTCATCAAGAAAGCCATAGACAACCTCAACCGCCGTATCAACCTCTACGACTTTAATCTAGTGGTCATGCCTGAGTCGTCGAGCAAGGTTAACCAGTACATGCTGCGCTACATCTACCGCTTTGCCCAGCCGATGCTGAGGAAGATGGAGTTGGTTAAGTCTCTTCCTGCAAGAATCTCTTTCGATATGGATGCCTACGAGCAGTCGTATCTTAATGATGTCCTGGAGAATGGCCGTCCGCGATATACTCAGGCACAGAAGGACGAGGTGAAGCAGTCGATTGCAAAGATGCTCGACTTGATTCACCAGAAAGACTATTTCACCATAGCGCGTGACGTAAAGAAGAGCCGTTTCCGCCCATACATGATGAATTTCCTTCGTTTTGCCACGGAGCAGGACAAGGAGTTGTGTGCCACTATCCGTAAGCAGAACATCCTTGTGATGGATGACGTGACGACAAGTGGCTCAACGCTGAACGAGGTGCTGAGGGCCCTCCGTATTCTCAATGACGACAACGAGATAACCATCTTCAGCCTGATAGGCCGTAAAGACTTGATGGCTGAGACCATGTAGTACTCTCTACTATGATACCCGTGAAGATGCGGCCGCTGTTGATGCCTAAGCGGCGGGCGGAGAAGTAGTCGGCTGACTGATGAAAGGTGCAGATGGGCGAGACCCTTATGTTATGAGGTTCCAAGCCGGCGGCGATGAGTTGCTGACGGTTACACTCGGGCAGGTCGATATGCCACTTCTCTTTCTTTACACAGATGGCTGTCATGTCGAAACCCGCCTGAGCGAAGGCCTCATAGACCTCGTCGCCCACCTCAAAACTGTCAAGATGTATGCCTGGGCCAATCTGGGCCTTGAGGTCACAGGGGTGGGTGCCGTAGGTGGCCTTCATATCTGCGATGGCTTTCTCCGCGATACGTGCTACGGTGCCACGCCACCCGGCGTGGATGGCGCAAATGGCGTAATGAGCTTCGTCGTAGAGCAGAATCGGGATGCAGTCGGCAGTAGATACACCTATGCACACGCCGCGTAAATCGGTCATCAATGCGTCGTAGCCTTCCAATGCCTCGCGTCTTTTCTCTTCTGACAACGATAGCAACGCCTCGTCTATTCGCGCCGTTTTCGTCAGATGTACCTGATGGGGCATCAGCAGACGGTCATCGTTGATGCCGAGCAACAAGCACAGCGCCTCGCGGTTTTTGCGGATACAAACCTCGGTGTCGCCACAATAGCGGTTGATGTTAAATTCCGTATAACTGCCTGTACTACATCCTCCGTGGCGAGTCGTGCTAAACGCCGTCACATCAGCCCCCATATCGTAATAGTCCAGTTTCGGTATTATCATTCAAATAAGAATCTCTGCAAAGCAATTTGATGAATTACATTGTGACATTAAGGAATTTCCTTGTTCAGCTAGTTTGCTACGTACTCAAGTATGTCGCCAGGCTGGCAGTTGAGTGCCTGACAAATGGCCTCCAAGGTGGAGAAGCGGATGGCCTTGGCCTTGCCCGTCTTCAGGATGGAGAGGTTGGCTTGGGTGATGCCGATTTTCTCGGCCAGTTCCTGTGATGACATCTTGCGCTTGGCCATCATCACGTCTACGTTTACGATGATACTCATGATGGTTCAATGGTTAGACTGTCAGTTCTTGTTCTTCCTTCAGTTCCTTGCCCATGAGGATGATTTGCGAGATAATCATCAGGGCCAAGCCAGTAATGATGTACATGTTGTTGCTCTCATTCCTGAACACGATAAAATAGTCGGCCAGATAAATGTTCTTGGCACAGAACCAGTAGAAAATATATGAAATCGCCAAATCGTAAAGATAAAGAGCGGACAGAAGTATGCCTGTGGTTTCCAGATATTTGGCCACTTGCGCCACAAAGATATTCCCCTTTCGGATGCTACGGATAAGCCTGTACACCATATATAATATCCAGATGAGCACTATCGTGATGACTATGATTGATGTGACCACAAATATGATGGGGAATAGTTTCCATGAGGTTTGGGATGCGGGAACCGTCAGCCTAACCTTCTGCATGTCTATTTTGTAAGTCTGTCCGAGCGAAGTGGAAATGAGTTCCTTTCGTCCTGGCGTCAGTTTCGGCTGAACGAAGACGTCGTATGAAAACGTACGGTAGTTGGTACTATGGGTGGTTCTTTTGACGACTCCATTTTCCAGCGTGTCACAAGTCACAAATCCTTCAGAATTCTCCACCAACTCCAGTTTGTCATCGTCTCGCTCAGTCCATGTGTAAGAGTCGTAATGGAAAATGCTGGCTACTCCAAAAACAATGAGCACTACCACAAACAGCGTGCTGTAGATTTTAAGCTTTTTGTTCATAATTGATATAATTTTATTGTTAAACGATAAATAATTTCGGTGCAAAGGTAAATGATTTATTTCAAACCTCCAAGAGAAACGATGTTAATTTATCGTAAAACGATATATTTTTATCAGAAAAAGGATAACAGAGGGGGTAAAAGAAGCAAAAAAGCACCTAAGAAGAAATCTTCAGAGGTGCTGTTATGGAAACGAGCCTTTGCTTTACAGAATCAAGAAGAGCGTCGTTTGACCTTCTCTTCTATTGTCTGGAAGATGACGAAGAGGACGGGAACGATGAAAAGCAGGGCGATGGTGCCGATGACCATGCCGCCGATGGTTCCCACGCCCAGAGAATGGTTA
Source organism: Prevotella sp. (assembly GCA_017475265.1). Taxonomy (GTDB): domain Bacteria; phylum Bacteroidota; class Bacteroidia; order Bacteroidales; family Bacteroidaceae; genus Prevotella. The sequence goes on from JAFVFY010000041.1 coordinate 5,525, forward strand.
CCGTTGGCTCCGACACCTGTTGCCAGAGCGAGTGGCAGCAAACCGAACACCATCGTCATGGAGGTCATGAGGATGGGGCGCAGTCGGACGGCGGCGGCATCGAGGGCGGCTTCGACGATGCCCAATCCCTGACGTCGGCGCGTTGTGGCGTACTCAGTCAGCAGGATGGCGGTCTTCGAAAGAAGTCCGATGAGCATGATAAGTCCTGTCTGCATATAGATATTATTCTCCAACCCCCACAGATGGGCGAAGAGGAACGAGCCGGCAAGTCCAAATGGCACACTCAGGATGACAGCCAATGGGATGAACAGACTTTCGTAGAGGGCGCAGAGGATGAGGTAGATAAAGATGATGCAAATGACGAAGACCAGCGCGGTGGTGTTCTGCGACGATGCCTCTTCACGCGTCATACCGCCAAATTCATAGCCGTAGCCCTCAGGTAGCACCTCGGCGGCCACTTCACGGATAGTGTTGATAGCCTGTCCGCTGCTGTAGCCCTCGGCGGCAGTACCACCGACCTGGATGCTGGGGAAGAGGTTGAAGCGTGAGAGCGTCTCGGAGCCATAGACACGTGTCAGCGTGAGGTACTGACCGATGGGCGACATCTCACCTTGGTTGTTGCGCACGAAGATGTTGTTCAGCGACTCCGTGTCGAGACGATATTCAGGCGAGGCCTGTACCATGACACGGTAGAGCTTGGTGAAGCGTACGAAGTTGGAGGCATAGTTACCGCCTACGTAGCCACTGAGGGCCGACAGGACATCGCTGGGCGAGACACCGCGACGCTTACACAGGGCGGCATCGACTTCAACACGGTACTGCGGGTACTTCAGCGAGAAGTTGGTGAAGGCGCGGCTGATCTCCGGGCGCTCGTTCAGGGCAGCGATGAGGCGGTTGGTGTAGTCGTATAGCTCCTGTATGGTGCCGCCGTGCTTATCTTGCACGTGTAACTCAAAGCCGTTGATGCGTCCGAAGCCAGGAAGCATATTCTGAGTGTTCACCTGAATCTTCGCGTTGGCGATGTCTGCGGTGCGACGATAGATTTCCTGCACCACGCTCTGGTCGTCGTCGCCCTTGCCTTTGCGCTCGTTCCACTTCTTTAGCTTTAGCGTGAAGTTACCATTCGACGAGGACTGCTCGAAGCTGTTCGAGTTGCCGGCGATGAGCGAGTAGATGCGTACCTGCGGAATGTCTTTGATGCGCGCCTCTACTTCCTTTAGTATGCCGTAGGTCTGCTGGAGGCTGCTACCAGGCGATGCCTGTACATTAATAAATACGGTACCCATGTCCTCGTTTGGCACGAGACCGGTCCTAGTGGTGCGCATCATCCAACCGAGGGCGACGATAGCCACTACGACGAGGATGCCGGCCAAATACTTTCTGTGGGTAAAGCCAGAGACGGCATGCTTGTATTTGCCAGAAAACGCCATAAAGAAACGGTTGAAGCCAGCTTGGAAGCGGTTCAGCTTCGAGTCGCGCATAATGATGGCGCTCATAGCTGGTGAGAGCGTCAGGGCATTGAACAGCGAGATGGCTACGGCAATGGCCATCGTAAGTCCGAACTGCGTATAGAAAGTTCCCGTAACGCCGCCGATGAAGCAGACGGGTACGAACACAGCCATAAAGACAAGGGTTGTGGTGATGAGGGCCGAGGTGATGTTGTGCATGGCCTCCTCCGTCATCTGCTTAGCATCGGTTGTTCCCTCCTTGCTCTCTAATCTGGCTTGCACCGCCTCGACCACCACGATGGCATCGTCTACCACCGTACCGATGACCAATACGAGCGCGAAGAGCGTCAGCATGTTGAGTGAGAAGCCGATGGCATAGATAACAGCCAGCGTGGCGATGAGCGAGACGACGATGGCAATGGCAGGGATAATGGTAGCACGCCAGCTGCCTAGGAAGAGCCACACTACGAGGATGACCAACAGCAGCGCCTCAAGCAATGTTTCGACCACGCTGGCGATAGAGGCATCGAGGAAGTCCTTTTTGCTCTCCAGGTCTTCGATGACGATGCCTGGGGGTAGCGACCCGCGTATCTCCTCCACTTCTCGGTCAATCTCTTTGATAATCTCATTGGCGTTCGAGCCGGCCACTTGGTTGATGCTGATGTTCACGCCAGGACTGCCGTTGGTCTCGCCAATGATGTTATAGTTCTGCGAACCCAGTTCCACACGGGCGATATCACCAATACGCAGCACGTCGCCGTCAGGCAGTGAGCGGATGACGAGGTTCTCATATTCCTGCTCCTCCTCGTAGCGTCCACGGTATTTCAGCACATACTGGAACGTGTTTTGGCTTTCGGCACCCAGCGTACCCGTTGCCACCTCTACATTCTGCTCGTTCAGCACCTGCGTCACATCAGAAGGTGTCAGGCCGTAGCGTGCCATCTTCAGCGGGTCGAGCCAGATGCGCATGGAATAGTCAGCACCCATCACGTTCACCTCGCCCACACCAGGAATACGGCTCAGACGCGGCTCAATGTTGATTTTCGTGTAGTTGGCCAGGAAGGCACGGTCAAAAGTACTGTCAGGACTGTAGACGGCAATCTGCTTGATGTTCGATGTCTGGCGCTTGCGTACAGTTAGTCCGCTCTTCACCACGTCGCTCGGCAGACGGCCTTGCACAGTGGCGGCCCGGTTCTGCACGTTCACCATTGCCATGTTGGGGTCGGTGCCTTGGCGGAAAAAGATACCGATGGAAGCGGTTCCGTTGTTCGAGGCCGATGAGGTCATGTACATCATGCCCTCTACACCGTTGATGGCTTCTTCGAGAGGCACGATGACGCTCTTTTGAACCGTCTCGGCATTGGCACCAGTATATGATGCAATGATGCGCACAGTGGGCGGTGCTATCTCTGGAAACTGCTCCAATGCCAGCTGGCTCAGCCCAATGATGCCTACCAGCACCATCAGTACCGAAATCACTCCAGAAAGGATAGGTCTATCTATAAAAGTTCTAACGTTCATTCTGATCCTTTTCGTTATAACGTTATAACGTGATTACGACATAACGACTTTATTTCTTGATTTCAATTCCCTCCTTGAGCAATCCGGCACCCTCGGCGATGATAGTGTCACCCTCACTAATGCCGTCCTCCACGATGTACTCGTGACCGTTGTTCTGCGGGAACAGCGTGATAGGAGTAGCCTTCGTCTTGCCGTTGACCACGCGATAGACGAACATGCGATTCTGCAACTCGTAGGTGGCCTCCTGCGGAATGACAATGCAATCCGAGCGATGCGTGGGCACCACCACCGTAGCACTACCGCCGTTATGCAGCAAATGACCATTGTTAGGGAATGTAGCACGCAGCGTGACAGCACCCGTCTGGACATCGACGGTTCCGCTGATGGCACTGATACGTCCCGTTTCCTCGTACTCTTTGCCGTTGCTCAGTCGAAGAGACACCTCGGGGGCTTCTTTGATGAACGTCTCAATGGAACCGTATTGACCGATAAGGTCGAGGGTTTGATTCTCGCTTATGCTGAAATAGACATACATCTCTGTGTCGTCGGCCACCGTCACCAGCGGCTCACTGATGTTGCTGCTGACGAGCGAGCCTACATGCCAGGGAATCATCGATGCCACACCGCTGACGGGGCTCTTCACCTCCGTATACGAAAGATTGTTGCGGGCGTTCACCTCTTGTGCCTTTGCCTGTGCCAATGCCGCCTCAGCCTCTAAAAGGGCGTTGCGTTTCGTCTCTACTGAGAAATCGCTCACGACGTTGCCATCCTTCAGTTGTGTCTCGTTCTCAAAGTTCATCCGCGCCGTCGCCAACCGTGCCTCCGCACTCTTGCGTGTTGCCTCTGCGACCTCCAGGGCAGCACGATAAGGCACTTGGTCGATGATGAACAGTGTCTGCCCTTTGTGCACGGCCTCGCCTTCGCCAGTCAGGATACGTGTGATGCAGCCCGATACCTGTGGGCGCACCTCCACAATCTGACGACCCGTAAGCCGAGCACTATAGTGGCGCTCAAGCGTCATGTCCTTCCGCCCAACCACCATCGTTTGGTACTGCGCTGCATCGTTTGCTTTGGGCTTTTCCTCACCACACGAAAACAACAGCAGTTCAACAAATGATGCGAGAATGACAACGAAGTATCTCCTAAGTCTCATGTTTAGTTATTGGTTTAATGATTCTTTATATATAAAATGATTACTGCACAACCACTTTTCTGCCCTGAACGATGTAGATACCCTTGGGTAGCTGGTGGTAGTTTGTGATGCGACGGCCGGTAATAGTGTAGATATGTGGGGATTGCAAATCCCCTCCAACAGAGGACTGCAAATCCTCTCCAACCACTGTCACCTCTTTGATGCCATCGGCCCATTCCTCAGAATGACGGAGGCCGAGGAAGGCATCAAGGGCGATGGAGGGTTTTCGTGTGAGAGGGTTCCAGGCACCCATGTCATAGTCATCGGCCAGTTCTGGCTCCCAATAGTACAAGCCAGAGGCACCTGCATCCATTAACAGTTGTAGGAAGTCACACAGCCATTGGTTAGCCTCCAACGCACGGTCGTTATAGTAGCCTGTCTCAACGATGAGCACGGGCTTGCCGTAGCGCTCCTTCAGCGTCCTGACATTCTGTGCCACCTTCTTGATAAGTGAGTCGGGGGACAGTTTCGATGCCTTCACATGCACGGAGAGACCGATGGCATCCCATCTGGCTCCGGCCACCTGAAGTGTGTCGAAATAGTCGGTGAGCCACTGCGTGTCCACACATTCGCTGACGTGGATAACGGTCTTCACCTCTGGGTTGATGCCCTTGATGGTATCGTGGGCAGCGTTGATGAAGCTCACGAAAGCAGGGGTTTGTCGGCCCTCTTCCCATAGGAAGCCGCCGTCCACCTCATTGCCTATCTGCACCCAGCGCAGCTTGCCCGTAGAATTAAAGCTCTTCACGGTTCTGCCCGTATACTTGGCGACGTCGGCGACGAGCATTTCTGCTGTATGCGATGCCCATAAGCTCGATTTGACATTGTCGCCCCACCAGTCGCAATAGTGCATGTCGAGCATGATGTTCAAATCCTGGTCCTTGGCTGCGTTGGCCAGTGCCTTAGCGTAAGAGGTGTTGAAGTCGGAGGGCGTAGGACTGACCAGCACACGCAGACGGACGCTGTTGATGCCCTGCTCTTTCAGGATAGACATGAACTCCTTCTTCTGTCCTTCACGGTTGTAGAACACCTTTTTCTGCTGGGTCTCTAGCGTCAGCGAACTGACATCGGCACCAAAGTCGAAGATACCTTCGGCCTCATCACGGTTGAACACGTTGTTGGTGACTGTCTCAATATCGGTGAACGGACCATCGTAGTTCATCTCTTCCTCCGAGAAGTTGCGTGTCTTCACCGTCCAGTTACTGGAGAAGCCTTTGAGGTCGGGCTTCAGGAAGATACGAGCGTTCTGCTTGTAGCCCTTCAGGTGCCAGTCCATCCATTTTAAGGCGAGCTTTCCGAACTGGCCGCCATATTGGTCCCAATAGGTGCCACCATGCCCGGCATCCGACAGGTCGGCCCATGCCACCTGCTTCTTCACTTTGCCGAAGTCGGTCTTGGCGTTATCGTAGGCCACATCACCTGTTCCTCCTGTCATATAGATGATAGGACAGTGGAGCGAGTTCAGCGACTGTGGCGAGGCACCACCCATTGACATGCCACCCATACCGGCGTTCATGATGAGCAGCGTCTTTACACGTGAGTTGGCACAGTTGGCGATGGCCTGTGCACCACCACAGGAATGGCCAGAGAGGGCGATGTTATTCAAATCGATGGCATGATAGTAGTCGCTGGTGGCCAATTTCTCCTGCTTCAACAGCCAGCTGATGGCCGTGCCGACCATCTTCTCGTCGGAACCGCCGTCGTCGCGCTCGTCGTCCGTCATCTCGAAAGCGCCGATACCCACTACGACATAGCCATGCGAGGCCATCTCGTTGAGCATACGCTCATAGCCGATTGACGAGCCCGAGCAGGCACCGTTACACCAGATGAGAATGGGTAGCGGACCTTCACGACGGGCAGCATACTGCACGTTGCGGGGACGGTAGACGGTGAAGTCGGGCAATGACTTCTCGCTGACGATGATAGCGCGGTAGCGTCCGCTTCCACCATTGTCCACTTCCTTCTGACGGGCTACTTGGTCGTTGATGGTCTCAGTGTCAGCACCAAAGGCTGTCATGGGCACCATGGTCAGCACTACGAAAGATAAAAGTGCTGCGATTCGTTCAAATGGTTTCAGTTTCATAACTCGTTGATTATATCAACCTGACGATAAGTGATTTCGCAATAATGCTGCAAAGATAGACATATTTTTCAATTCTACCAAAAAAATTCTCAAAACTTGCTCACATTATTCTCAAAACAGTTAATAAATATTGTTCATTCCTATTTGAACGGCCAAAGAAATCGGTAAAATAATAAAAGCGGCAGCCGTGAGAAACTTGCTCACGGCTGCCGCAAATAAGGTATTTAGTGGTTTGCTATTACATCATACCGCCCATTCCGGGGTTGCCCATTGGCATGGGTGCTTCCTTCTCAGGCTTGTCGCAGATGAGGCACTCGGTGGTGAGGAACATGCCAGCGATAGAGGCGGCGTTCTCCAGAGCTACGCGAGCCACCTTGGCGGGGTCGATGATTCCGGCCTTGCGGAGGTCCTCGTACTCGTCGGTGCGAGCGTTGTAACCGAAGTCACCCTTACCCTCGCGAACCTTCTGAACGACGACTGCACCCTCGGCGCCCCCGTTGACGGCAATCTGACGGAGTGGCTCCTCGATGGCACGGCACACAATGTTGATACCTGTCTGCTCGTCGGCATTGTCACCCTTCAGGTCGGCCAGCTTCTCCTGAGCACGGACGTAGGTGGTACCACCTCCGGCGACGACACCTTCCTCGATGGCGGCGCGGGTAGCACAAAGGGCATCGTCCACGCGGTCCTTCTTCTCCTTCATCTCCACCTCGCTGTTGGCACCGACATAGAGGACTGCCACACCTCCTGCCAATTTGGCAAGACGCTCCTGCAGCTTCTCCTTGTCGTAGGAGCTGGTGGTCACCTCTATCTCCTTCTTTATCTGAGCCACACGATCCTTGATGGCTTGGCTGTTGCCGGAGCCATTGACGATGGTGGTGTTGTCCTTCGAGACGGTCAGCTTCTCGCAAGAGCCAAGCATGTCGAGTGTTGCCTGCTCCAGCTTCAGACCCTTCTCCTCGCTGATGACGGTGCCGCCAGTCAGCACGGCAATATCTTCGAGCATGGCCTTCCGGCGGTCGCCGAAGCCAGGAGCCTTGACGGCGCAAATCTTCAAACCACCACGCAGACGGTTCACGACGAGTGTGGTAAGAGCCTCAGAGTCAACGTCCTCGGCGATGACGAGCAACGGACGTCCGCTCTCGGCAGCAGGCTGCAGGATGGGCAGGAAGTCCTTGATGTTGGAAATCTTCTTGTCATATATAAGAATGTATGGGTTGTCCATGACGCACTCCATCTTCTCGCTGTCAGTGATGAAGTAGGCACTCAGGTAACCACGGTCGAACTGCATACCTTCAACGACGCCGATGTGGGTGTCGCGGCTCTTCGACTCCTCGATGGTGATGACACCATCCTTCGACACCTTGCGCATAGCCTCAGCCAGCAGCTCGCCAATCTCCTTGTCGTTGTTGGCAGAGACGGTAGCCACCTGCTCAATCTTGTCGTAGTTGTCACCCACCTGCTCGGCATCCTCCTTGATGTAGTCGACGACGGCCTTCACAGCCTTGTCGATGCCGCGCTTCAGGTCCATGGGGTTGGCACCTGCGGTGACGTTCTTCAAGCCCTCGCTGACGATGGCTTGAGCCAGCAATGTGGCGGTAGTGGTGCCGTCGCCAGCATCGTCGCCAGTCTTTGAGGCCACGCTCTTCACGAGCTGTGCGCCGGTGTTCTCGAAGTGGTCTTCCAGCTCGATTTCTTTGGCCACGGTCACACCGTCCTTGGTAATCTGGGGAGCACCGAACTTCTTCTCAATCACTACGTTGCGACCCTTCGGGCCGAGGGTCACCTTTACTGCGTTTGCCAACTGGTCGACGCCCTGCTTCATCAGTTCGCGGGCCTCGATATTGAATTTAATTTCCTTTGCCATAGTTTTAGCCCCCTAAGTTAGGGGGTAGGGGGTCTGAACAAGCGTTTATCAGACCATTTGTTGTTAATGTTTACTATGTGGGAATCTGCGCTTGTTCAGACCCCCATCCCCCTAACTTAGGGGGTTAACAGATAACGGCCAGCACATCTGATTGGCGCATCATGAGGAACTTCTCGCCATCGAGTTCAATCTCGGTGCCGCTGTACTTGCCATAGAGCACCTGGTCGCCCTCCTTGAGAATCATCTCTTCGTCCTTGGTTCCTTTACCTACGGCCTTGATGGTGCCGCGAAGTGGTTTCTCCTTGGCGGTGTCAGGAATGATAATGCCGCCTACTTTCTCTTCAGCCGGTGCGGGGAGAACGAGCACGCGGTCTGCTAGTGGTTTGATAGTCATAGTGTTTGTTTTTTTTATTATTGTAAATAAATTAATTGTGTTTCAGTTTGAGCTTATGAGCCGTCTGAGGCTTATAATGGCTCACCGATGGTTTTGCGAAAAGCGTGCCAAAACACTATGACTGACATTTTGTCACTAAAAGGAGATAATTTTGCCCTTTTTTACATTTTTTGTGGGCTTGGATGTTTTTGTTCCAAGAATTATGACTACCTTTGCCGAATAAAAATACCAACAAACCAATAACTTATGAAAAAGAAAACATTAATCTTTATGGCAACCGTCGTACTGGTGCTCAGCGGTTGCATGTCCGGCCAGTCGGGCCTGAGCGGCATCTTAGGCACCGTTACCAACGGCGAGACCATCGGTAATGTCATCACTAGCGTTCTGGGTTTGACTAAGGTGACCCAGCGTGACATCCTCGGCACGTGGAAATACTATCAGCCAGGCTGCGCCTTCACTAGCGAACAGTTATTGAAGAAGGCTGGCGGCGAAGTGGTGGCTGCCGAAATCAAGACAAAGGTGAAGCCCTACTACGATAAGGCCGGTGTGAGCTCGTCGAATACGCAGATTACTTTCAGCGAGGATGGAAAGTTCAGCGCCATCGTTGCTGGAAAGCAATTCAGCGGCACCTATACCTACGACGAGGCATCGGCAAAAATCAGCATGAAGACGTTATTGTTCACCGTAAACTGCTATGCCAAGAAGAACGCCGGCAGCATGGGATTCCTTTTCGAGGCATCGAAGCTCCTCAACGTCCTTCAGATGTTGTCGGCCTTGAGTGGCAGTAGTGACCTGAGTGCCATCGGCGACCTGGCTAAGCAGTACGACGGAGTGCGCATAGGATTCGACATGAAGTAAAAAATGTCGGACATGCCGTAGGTATGTCGAAATGGCTGTCAAGTAACGCCGATGCTCCTAGGGGTTGTACAGGTCCTTACAGTAGAAGTTCATGATGTCTTCCAGCATGTGCCGGGCCTCCACGGCAGGACTGCCGGGATCCAGTCGCTCGGCCTCCAGATAGCTGTTGATAGCCTCGTGGAAGAGGCCCTGCCGGCGATGCTCATTGCCCTGCCGGTATAGTTCGTCTGCGGTCATCGTTCAATTTTTTTATAACAGTCAGGACAATTGCCTTTGACGACAAACGACACAGAGTGTGGCACGAAACCCTCTGGCAGCACTATCTCTGGCAGTGGAACATCGTCAAGGCAAAAGGAGCGCTGACAGCTCTCGCAGTAGAAGTGTAGGTGCCCGTCATCGTGATGGCACTGTCCGTCATCGTGGCACAGTTCATAGTGTACCACGCCGCGTCCGTCGGTGAAGGAGTGTACCACGTCGTGCTCCTGGAAGAGCGTCAGCACACGGAAGATGCTCGACTTGTCCATCTGAGGCATGATGTCTTCCATGTCTGCCAGGCTCAGAGGACAGCCTTTGGCCACCAACTCCCTGTATACTAGGATGCGGTTGGCCGTGGCTTTGATACCCTTCAGCTCCAGTCGTCGTGTCGTTTCCGTCGTGTTCATACGTATGAGGTCAATATGTGTGCTGCAAAGGTATAAAAAAAACGAGTTACGGCATAATTGTTTTTTAAAAATATTGTTCCGTAAGTGTCTTTTTTAACAATTACGGCACAAAGAATATGAAGGTCGTGTGTAATATAGCATCATATACGACATGATTGTGACGGAAATACGTGCAAAAGGTCACTAAAGGCCGTTATGTCTCGCAGAGAGCCTAGGGGTAAAGTTAAAATACCGTCGGTATTCATTAAAATCCCGTCGGTATTTGTTTAAATCCCGTCGGTATTTGATAAAATCGCGTCGGTATTTGATAGTTTTTTTGAATACGACTTACGCTAGATATGAGACCCATATATAGAAACGGCCTATCCCGTCTTTGCGAAGCCTGTAATAAGGCAGTCGCATTTTTTATGGCCAGATTTTATGTTGTTTCGTTTTTTCTTTGTACCTTTGCACCCGATTATATAAATAATGTAAAGAGAAATGGCATTAAAATGTGGTATAGTGGGCCTTCCCAATGTGGGTAAGAGCACACTCTTTAACTGTCTGTCTAGTGCCAAGGCACAGGCAGCAAACTTCCCCTTTTGTACGATAGAACCCAACGTGGGCGTCATCACCGTCCCCGACGAGCGGCTAGGCAAACTGGCTGAGCTGGTGCATCCTGGGCGCATCGTCCCCGCCACTTGTGAGATAGTGGACATCGCCGGATTGGTGAAAGGAGCGTCGAAGGGCGAGGGACTGGGCAACAAGTTCCTGGGCAACATCCGAGAGACCGATGCTATCATCCATGTGCTGCGCTGCTTCGAGGATGAGAACATCACGCACGTGGATGGCACCATCGACCCCATACGCGACAAGGAAATCATCGACACTGAGTTACAATTGAAAGACTTGGAGACCATTGAGGGTCGTCTGGCCAAGACCGAAAAGGCCGCTGCCGCCGGCAACAAGGACGCAAAGGTGGAGTTAGGCGTGCTGAAGGCCTACAAGGAGGTGCTCGACCAGGGCAAGAACGCTCGCGTGGTGGAGTTTGAAACGAAGGACGAACAAGACTGTGCCCGTAACCTTTTCCTGCTCACGGCAAAGCCCGTGCTCTATGTCTGCAACGTGGCAGAAGCTGATGCCAAGAGCGGCAATGACTTTACAAAGAAAGTGGAGGCACTGGCTGCCGAGGAGGGTGCGGAGATGATGGTCATCGCTGCCAAGACGGAGGAAGACATTGCCGAACTGGAGTCTTACGAGGACAAGCAGATGTTCCTCGAGGAGCTAGGACTGGAGGAGAGCGGCGTGAACCGCCTCATCAAGAAGGCCTACGCCTTGCTCAACCTTGAGACATTCATCACCGCCGGAGAGATGGAGGTGAAGGCCTGGACCTACCGCAAGGGATGGAAAGCCCCACAATGCGCCGGCGTTATCCATACCGACTTTGAAAAAGGTTTTATTCGCGCCGAGGTTATCAAGTACGACGACTACATAAAGTACGGTTCTGAGGCTGCCGTCAAGGAAGCAGGAAAGATGGGCGTGGAGGGAAAGGACTATGTCGTTCAGGACGGAGACATCATGCACTTCCGCTTCAACGTCTGAAGATGTGTAAAAGAAATATAAGTTTTTCCTTTTATTATTTGTGTTTTCGCAAAGAATGATTAATTTTGCAGCCGAATGATAACGCAAGAGCAACTGAAGGATATTCTGGACCGCACCGACAAGCTGCGCCACTACCTCCGCATCGACGAGCGGCAGGTGGAGTACGAGGAGGAGGATTTGCGCACGCAAGCCCCCGACTTCTGGGAAGACCCCAAGCGTGCTGAGGAGCAGATGAAGAAGGTGAAGGACATCAAACGGTGGCTCGATGGGTATAAGGACGTGCGTCAGAAGGCCGATGAGCTGCAGCTCGCCTTCGACTTTTATAAGGAGGAGATGGTGACGGAGCAGGAGGTCGATGACGACTACCGTCAGGCCCTGCAGGCCATTGAGGAACTGGAGCTGATGAATATGCTGCGCCAGAAGGAAGACCCAATGGACTGCGTGCTGAAGATTAACAGTGGGGCCGGAGGTACTGAGAGTCAGGACTGGGCACAGATGCTCATGCGAATGTATATGCGGTGGGCAGAGGCTCACGGCCACAAGGTGTCGATAAGTAGCCTGCTCGAAGGCGACGATGCCGGTATCAAGAGCGTCACCATGCAGATAGAGGGTGGCGAGTATGCCTATGGATTCCTGAAGAGCGAGAACGGCGTTCACCGCCTCGTGCGTGTAAGTCCGTTTAATGCACAGGGAAAGCGTATGACCTCGTTCGCATCGGTCTTCGTCAGTCCGCTCATCGACGATACCATCGAGGTGTATGTCGACCCGGCGAAGCTCTCGTGGGACACCTTCCGCAGCAGCGGTGCGGGCGGTCAGAACGTGAACAAGGTGGAGTCGGGTGTGCGCCTGCGCTACTGGTATACCGACCCTGATACGGGCGAGGAGGAGGAAATCCTCATTGAGAACACCGAGACACGCGACCAGCCGAAGAACAAGGAGCGCGCCATGAAACTGCTCAAGAGCCAGCTCTATGACCGCGCCTTGAAGAAGCGCATGGAGGCACAGGCAAAGATTGAGGCAGGGAAGAAAAAGATAGAGTGGGGTAGTCAGATACGCAGCTACGTCTTCGATGACAAGCGCGTGAAAGACCATCGCACGAACTATGAGACCCGCGACGTGGAAAGCGTTATGAATGGGAAACTCGACGGATTCATCAAGGCATATCTAATGGAGTTCCCGGAAACCGACGAATAAATAAGTTAAACAATTAAATACTCAAGAAAATGGCTAAACAGGAAAAAGAAAAGAAGCTCAATGCAAAGCAGCGGGCTTATGTGAAGAAGCAGGAACAAGAAGGCCGTAAGGTGGTGAACTGGATTTTCGGCGTGCTCATCGTCGTAGCTGCCGCCTTCTGCCTCATGTCCATCTACATGTACGGATAATATTTAATACTTAGAAATGTTGGAGATTGAGAGGAAGTTCCTGGTGCGTGACGACAGCTACAAACGTCTCGCTAAGAGGAGCTACCACATCAAGCAGGGCTATATCTGCAGCGGCCACGGACATACCGTACGTGTTCGTTTGCGCGACGAGCAGGGATTCCTTACCATCAAGGGACCTTCGCTCGACGGAGGCCTCAGTCGCTATGAGTTCGAGAAGGAAATCACCGTAGAGGAGGCAGGACAGCTGTTTCACCTTTGCCAGCCCGGCATCATCGACAAACGACGCTTCCTTGTGCCTGTCGCTGATGGGCATACCTTCGAGGTTGATGAGTTCTACGGTGACAACGAGGGACTGGTCATCGCCGAGGTGGAGCTGTCTGACCCTGACGAGTCTTACGACCGTCCGTCTTTCCTGGGAGAGGAAGTCACCGGCGACCATCGCTACTACAACTCCCATTTAAGAGTGAATCCATACAAGCAATGGAGTGAGTGAAAGAGTCGATAGTAATAAAATGAAGATAGAAATCGTAAACTGTGGCCACCAGCCGCTGCCGCAATACGCTACGGAGCAGAGTGCGGGTTTGGACCTTAGGGCAAACATCGACGCTCCCATCGTGCTTCGTCCTCTGGAACGTCGGCTCATCCCCACGGGTCTGCATATCGCCTTGCCACCAGGGTATGAGGCGCAGGTACGCCCCCGCAGCGGTCTGGCTCTAAAGCATGGTATCACCGTGCTCAACGCCCCTGGCACCATCGATGCCGACTACAGGGGCGAAATTGGTGTGGTGCTCATAAACCTCTCCGACCAGGACTTTACCGTCAACGACGGCGAGCGTATCGCCCAGATGGTCATCGCCCGTCACGAAACCGCCGAATTCATTGAGGTGGAAGTCCTCAGCGAGACCGAACGCGGAGAAGGTGGCTACGGCCATACGGGGATAAAATAATGTGTAGGGGCAGGCTTCGTGCCAGCCCGATAAAACATATCGTGTTAATGACTGCGCGTAACATACTACTGTCTGTCGTGCTGGGATTGTTCTCGCTTGCGGGATTTTCTCAGACCTCTGTTCCGTATGCTGCGCTAGATGCGCAGCCCTCTTCCCAGCGCGACTATGACATCCTCTTCCACGAAGCCATGCTCCAGCGGCAGAAAGGCCATCACGATGCCGCTTTCGACCTGCTTTCTCGCTGCCGTGAACTGAGGCCCGATGCCTCGGAAGTCTATTTCTTCCAGGCCCAATACCTCGGTGAGATGAAGCAGCAGGATAGCGCACAGTGGTGCATCCGTCGTGCCTATGAGCTGGAGCCTGACAACATGACCTACATGGAGACGCTGTCACAGGCTTACGTTGAGAGCAACAACTACTCCGATGCCATCGAGGTCGTGGAAAAGATGTACGCCACGGACAAGAGCCGGCAGGAGCTGCTCGAAATCCTCTACCGCCTCTACTTGCAGCAGCAGGACTTCGACAAGGCCATCGAGATGCTGGAGCGCATGGAGGCCATCGACGGACGTTCCGAACGGCTGTCGCTGACAAAGAGCCAACTATACCTGCGCATGGACCAGCGTGACAAAGCTGTCAGTGAGGTGGAGGCACTTGCCAAGGAGCATCCCAACGACGTGGGTTATCAGGTGGTCTATGCAAACGGACTCCTCGCTGCCGACCGTAACGATGAGGCCCGAGACGTGCTGAGGCGTGTCCTCACTGAGGAACCCAATAACGCCCGTGCCCAGGCTGCCTTGCGCGGCTACTACCAGAACGTGGGCGACTCGCTCGCCGTGGACTCCATCACGGAGCGCATCCTCCTTAACCCTACGGCTCCTACGGACATCAAGATTTACCAGCTGCGCGAGCTCATCGCCGAGAGTGAGCAAAACCTCGACGGCGACAGCACGAAGATACTACGGCTCTTCGACAACATGATGGCCCAAGAGGACGTTGACCCCGACATCGCTGAGCTGCGCGCCGCCTACATGGACCTGAAGAAGATGCCCCGTGACACCATTGCTGCAGCCTTCAGGAAGGTACTCGAACTGGCTCCCGACCGCGCATCGTCACGACTGCACCTTGTACAGATGGCGTGGGATGACGATGACAACCAGCGCATCATTGAACTCTGCCAGCCGGCACGTGAGTACAACCCCGAGGAAATGGTCTTCTACTACTATCAAGGCATGGCCTACTTCCGGCAGGATGATGTGGACAACGCCCTGGAGACCTTCCGCAACGGCATCAACGTCATCAACGAGGACAGCTCGCCACTCATTGTCTCCGACTTCTACGCCATTATGGGCGACCTCCTTTTCCAGAAGCACCGTGAGCGCGAGGCATTCGAAGCCTACGACTCCTGCCTGCAATGGAAGCCCGACAACGTAGGCTGCCTGAACAACTACGCCTACTACCTCAGCCTTCAGGGCACCCGCCTCGACGAGGCAGAGCAGATGAGCTTCAAGACCATCAAGGCAGAACCCAAGAACGCCACCTACCTCGATACATACGCCTGGATTCTCTTCATGCAGCAACGCTATGAGGAGGCACGCATCTATATAGACCAAGCCATAGAGAACGACTCCACAGGCAACAGCGTGGTCACCGAGCATGCTGGAGACATCCATTTCATGTCTGGCGACATGGAGGGTGCCCTCGACCTGTGGCAGAAAGCATTTACCGACGACCCTACGAACAAAATACTCGCAAGGAAAATCAAACGTAAAAAATACATCAAACAATGAAAGCAACTACATTCCTGAAAATGGCGGCACTCGTTTTGCCGCTCATGTTGGCCTCCTGTCACTCCAAGAAACAGGCGGTGGTAGAAGAACCTAAGCCCATCACGCAGCAGCAGATTGAACAGAACGAGTTTCTGCAGATGGTGCAAGACAACTCTGTGCAAAAGCTCTTTGTTACCTCTAAGTTGAAGTTCACCGTGGAGATGGGCGACCGCAAGATGACCCTCACGGGTAACCTCCGCATGAAACGCGACGACGTCATTATGCTCCAGCTCATGGCCTTCGGATTCGTCGAGGCAGGGCGACTGGAGTTCACCAAGGACTATGTCCTCATCATGGACCGCGTGAACAAGCTCTACCTCAAGACCCCTTACCGCAACGTCTCCTTCCTGCGCAACAGCGGCATCAACTTCCACACGCTGCAGGCGCTCTTCTGGAATGAGCTCTTCCTGCCCAACGAGGAGGCTGTAGACACAACCATGTTCACCCGCTTTGCCACTACACGTGGTGGCGAGGAGGTTATCATTAACTTCGAGGAAGAAGGCAGCAAGATGAACTACACTTGGCTCGCCAACGACAAGACGGGTCAAATCAAGATGGCTAACATTGCCTACCGCGACCACCTCAAGGGTAACACGCAGCTGAACTGGGATTATCAGGCTTTCGAGAAGATGGGCAAGCAGCAGTTCCCCTCCGAGATGAACGTCACGCTCACTACGCCTGAGAAGGAAGTGATGCTGGGCATCAAGCTCACCTATCTCGACAACAAGAGTGACTGGGAGACGCGCACTAAGGTCTCCGACAAGTATCGTCAGGTAACTGTCGACGAAATATTACAGCGATTTCTCTCACTCGGATAGTCTTTTCTAGGGGAGTGAAGAAGGAATGAAAGGGGAGTGAAAGGGACGATAGTAATGAGGAAGTTTTTTTTGCTTCTGATGTTTGGCATCGTGCTCTCGTCTGCGGCCCAAAAGCCACAGACGAGAGCTTCGTCGCGTCCCAAGACCCAGAAGACCCAGTCTTCCCAGAAGCCCAAGACTTCCCAGAAAACCCAGTCTTCCCAGAAATCCAAACCCTCCCAGAAATCCCAGAAGTCTCAGAAGACCCAGAAAAAGCCCACCCAGAAGCAGCAACTCCAGGCCCAGCAACAACAGCTGAAGAAAAATATCGCCGCCAATAAGCGACAGAAGGCTGAGCTGGAGCAGAAGGTGAAGAAGCAGCTCGAGGAGGCCTTCATCCTTGGCACAGAGATTGACGAGCAGAAACGCGTCATCGACACCATCCGCGTCAGCCTCGACTCCTTGGAGCAACAGATTGTACATCTCAACGCCGAGAAAAAGAAGCTGGAGGGTGAGTTGCGCGACCGCCAGGCACGCTATGCCAGCTCCGTTCGCTACATGCACCGCAACCGCAAGATGCAGTCGCGCATGATGTTTGTCCTCTCGGCGAAGAACATCAATCAGATGTACCGTCGTACCCGCTTCATGAACGAATACTCCACCTACCAGCGTGCCCAAGGCGAGGCTGTGAAACAGAAGCAGGCGCAGGTGGACCAAAAGCAACAGGAAATCACTCAGGTAAGGGATGCCCGCAAAGCCATGCTTGCCCGTGAAGAGAAGGAGCGTCAGACCCTACAAAAGCAGCAAGACCAGAAACAGCAAATGGCCAAGGAGCTGCAGAAGCAGCAGCGCACCGTTACCGCCCTCATCGACCAGCAGCAGAAGGAGGAGGCTAAGATTAACGCAGAGATTGATCGCATCATTGCCGAGGAGATAGCACGCGAACAGGCACGCCTGGAGGCTGAGCGAAAGCGCAAGGCCGAGGAGCAGGCACGGCTGGAACGCGAGCGTCAGGAGCGTGAACGACTGGCCCGCGAAAGAGAGAAAGAACAGAAGAAACAAGAGAAACAGAAAAAGAAACAGGAAAAGGCCATTGAGAAGCAGGTGCGTAAGGAGACAAAGGAGATGGCCCGTTCTTCCTCTTCTCGTAGGGAGTCTAGCTCGTCTAATTCCGCTAGTTCCGAATCCCGTAGGGTATCTAGTTCGTCTAATTCCTACATCGCCGCCGACCCCGATGCTCGTCTCACCGGCAGCTTTGCCAGCAACAAGGGGCGTCTGCCCATGCCCATCACTGGTTCCTACCAGCTGGTGCGCGGATTTGGCGAAAATGTCGTTGACGGCACACGAGGCGTGCACCTCTCCAGTAAGGGCATCTATCTTAAGGGGAAGCCCGGTGCACAGGCTCGCTGCGTCTTCGATGGTGAGGTGAGTAAAATCTTCAACACTGGTAACTCATACGTCGTCATGGTGCGTCACGGACGTTTCATCTCTGTCTACAGCGACATCGCATCCGTCAGCGTCAGGGCTGGCCAGAGGGTTTCCACTAGTCAGATTCTCGGAAACCTCGGCCCCACTAGCATCATGCAGTTCCAGCTCCGCAATTGGACTGAACTGCTTAATCCCCGCCTCTGGCTCCGCAGGTAGATATGTATCTTTGCGACCAAGTTAACCTTATACATATTATTATGGAAACAAAGAGAATCCTAAAGTTGTTTGCGCTGTCGGCCATGCTGCTGACGGCCACCGCCACAGCTAATGCCGCCACTACTGTGTCTGGCGGTTCTCCCGCCGGAACCTTCACCACCGGTGACAAGACCTTCCTGCTCAACGGTCAGCCCTTCATCGTGAAGGCGGCCGAAGTTCACTACCCCCGAATCCCACGTCCCTATTGGGAGCACCGCATCCAAATGTGTAAGGCACTGGGCATGAACGCCGTGTGCATCTACATCTTCTGGAACATCCATGAACAGCGCGAGGGCGAGTTCGACTTCACGGGCAATAACGACGTGGCGGAGTTCTGCCGCATCGCCCAGAAGAATGGCCTCTACGTCATTGTGCGCCCAGGTCCCTACGTCTGTGCAGAGTGGGAGATGGGTGGTCTTCCCTGGTGGCTACTGAAGAAGAAGGACATAAAGCTCCGCGAGCGCGACCCCTACTTCATGGAGCGCGTGAAAATCTTTGAGGAGAAGGTGGGTGAGCAACTGAAGCCGCTGACCATCCAGAATGGCGGCCCCATCATCATGATTCAAGTGGAGAATGAATATGGCTCATACGGAGAGGACAAGCCCTACGTCTCTGAGATTCGTGATTGCCTCCGTAGCATTTACGGCAAGGAACTCTCGCTCTTCCAGTGCGACTGGTCTAGCAACTTTGAGAAAAATGGACTCGATGATCTGACCTGGACGATGAACTTCGGCACGGGTGCCAACATCGATGATCAGTTCCGCCGCCTCGGCGAGCTGCGTCCCAATGCCCCGAAGATGTGTTCCGAGTTCTGGAGCGGATGGTTCGACAAGTGGGGAGCACGCCATGAGACGCGTCCCGCCAAGGATATGGTCGAGGGTATGGACGAGATGCTCTCGAAGGGCATATCCTTCTCGCTCTACATGACCCACGGCGGTACAAGCTTCGGCCATTGGGCAGGTGCCAACTCGCCCGGCTTCGCCCCCGATGTCACCTCCTACGACTACGACGCCCCCATCAACGAGTATGGTCTGGCTACCCCGAAGTTCTGGGAGTTGCGCAAGATGATGGAGAAGTATAATGACGGCAAGAAACTTCCCGCCGTGCCCAAGGCTCCCATGCCCATCATCACCGTGCCGAAGTTCGAACTGACAGAGTTCTGCCATCTTTGGACTTGTATAACTACCGAGATTGAAAGCCGTGACCTGAAAACTTTCGAGGAACTTAATATGGGTTGGGGTTGCGCCTATTATCGCACGCAACTACCTGAAATTCCCGTGCAGAGCGTACTTACGCTCGAGGTTCACGATTACGCTCAAATCTGGATTGGTAACAAGTTCATCGGTAAGATTGACCGTGTAAAGAATGAAAAGAGTATCACACTGCCGCCTGTCAAAAAAGGCGAGCAGCTGACCATCCTCGTCGAAGCCATGGGGCGCATCAACTTCGGCCGTGCTATCAAGGACTTTAAGGGACTGCCTGGCAATGCTATTGTTGAGGCTGAGGTAGATGGCAACGAAGTTAATTGGAATCTGAAGAACTGGCGCATACAGCCTATCCCTGATGACTACGATGCCTTTGCTCATCAGGTAACAACCACTGATATTAAGGATGTAATTGTTCCTAGTGATGGTAAGAAAGCCCTTGGATATTACCGCGGCTACTTCACGCTGAAGAAGGTGGGCGACACCTTCCTGAACTTCGAGACGTGGGGCAAGGGACAGGTCTGGGTGAATGGCCATGCGATGGGTCGCATCTGGTCGATAGGCCCGCAACAGACGCTCTACGTGCCTGGTTGTTGGCTGAAGAAAGGCAAGAACGAGGTCATTGTCCTCGATATCGTCGGCCCTCGTGAGGCTGTCGTCTGGGGACAGGCCGAGCCTGAGCTCAACAAACTGCAGTTAGAGAAATCGAACAAGCACAACAACATCGGCGACAAGCCCGACCTGAACAGCGCTACACCTGTGAGCACAGGCAGCTTCAAGGCTGGCAACGGCTGGCAGGCCATCAAGTTCGGCGGACAGAAGAAAGGACGCTATTTGGCTATAGAATGTCTAAGCACACAGAGGGACGGCGATCGCGTGGCCATCGCCGAGCTTTATCTGCAAGGAGCCGACGGCAAGCGTTTGAGCCGTGAGCCCTGGACTTGCAAATACGCCAACAGCGAGGAGGAGAACGGAAACCACACTGGCGACAAGGTCTTCGACCTGCAGGAGTCTACCTATTGGCAGACGGAGAAGGGTGCTTCCGCTCCCCATCTGCTCGTCATCGATCTCGGCTCCGAACAGACGGTCAGTGCCCTCGAATACCTCCCCCGTGCCGAACAGGGAGCACCCGGTAGCATACGCGACTTCAAGGTCTATCTTTACTAAATCGTCAAATAATAGGGGCAGACTCTTGTGTCTGCCCCGCAAAATCGTCAAATAGTAAATCGTCAAATAGTAAAATTCCTTGGTTTCCGTTCTCTCGATAATCGAGGACACGATGGTCGACGGCCCGGGGTTCCGCACGTCTATCTACTGCGCGGGCTGCCGTCACCAGTGTGAGGGCTGCCATAACCCGCAGTCCTGGGACTTCAGCGGCGGCCATGCCATGACCACCGACGAGATTATGCGTATCATCGAGGCCGACCCATACGCTAACGTTACCTTTAGCGGTGGCGACCCCATGTACCAGCCCGAAGGATTCGCCGAGTTGGCTCGTGCCATCCGCCAGAGGACGCAGAAGACCATCTGGTGCTACACTGGCTTCACCTTCGAGCAGCTGTTGCACAACCCCCGTCAGCGTGCCCTGCTGGAACTAATCGACGTGCTCGTGGACGGACCTTTTATGCGTAGCCTCCGCGACGAGACCCTCCATTTCCGTGGCTCACGCAACCAGCGAATAATAGACGTGCCCCGCTCGTTAGAGCAGGGCGAGGTCGTAGAGTTAAGCTGACAAACTGCGAAAATTGTTTATGATCAGTGATCAGTGGGGACGGTTCTCCGTGATCACTTATTTCTTAATGAGCAAAATCTGAACGAAAAAATGATCAAGGAGAACCGTCCCCACTGATCCGCCGTCCCCACTGATACGGGCAAACCGGGAGGAAGCTACGAGAGGAGTGGGCAGAAGGTTCCTTCTGGGCGGGATGGAAGTCCGTCCTCGCCGGTTTTTACCTAACGGCACAAGACCTTTTGCCCAGTGGCAAAAGATGTTTTGCCCCTTGGCGCAAGATCTCACGCCAAGGGGCAAAAACTTAAATCAGAGAATCATCGGGATTCCGTTTGCAAAGTTACAACTTATTTTTTAATATGCAAAATTTCTGAGCAAAAAAATTCGCGTCTTTCCGTTGGGCTGGATTTGCAATCCAGCCCAAGTGAATATAAGCATTTGTAATGCTGCTCCTTTCAGGACTGCAAGTCCTTATACTCACTTCCGCAGGATTGCAAATCCTGCGGAACGGGGTTCTTCTGCCGCAAAAACTGGCGGAACGGGAAACTAAAGCGAGAAGCGGTAGCCAATCGTCAGCTGTAGCATGTTGTCGCGGGCGTCGTCACGCCATACACTTACTCTGCTCTGAGTCATTATTAACGCCGTAGACTGTTCTCTTCTCTCCGTCCACTGGTTGCCCTTCAGGCTGAAGTGGTAGCGCAGGTCAGCCATCCAGCGGCGGTATTCGTAGGTGATGCCCACAGGCACGTACCAGTGTACACGCTCGAAGTCGTACTCTACTGTGCCCTTCTGTTGAAGGGACATCATAACCGGCGAGTTGTAGTTGTACTCCCACTCCGCCGTGTTGCCGTGCAGCGTCAGGCCAAGCTGTATGCCGGAACGCAAGCTCAAGCCGTCCCAAACCCTCACACCCAGCAGCAACGGAAACCATGCGCGGCCGGCGGCTACCGTGCCCCGGCTGTAGTCTGGCTCCGCATTGATGTAAGCAATGATGTCCGTGTCGCCGCCCCGCGCCATAGAACCTGAGAGAGGCTCTAACGTGGCAAAGCGTTGCAGCGCGTAGTCCACGCCTACCGACAGGCTCACCCGCGGCACCACCTCGCAGCCCAGCTCCACGCCGGCCGTCAGCCCCGGCCGTTTGTCCATCGTCAGCGTCTCTCCGGGCGAGTGGTAGATGTCATAGCGCGCAAACCAGAGGTTCGCACCCACATGGGGAGTCACGCTCCAGCGGCTTTCCTTCTTCACTTCTCCTTCCTGCGCCCTTCCCACGGCAACTGCCAGCAGGAACAGGGCTAGTAAAAACATTCGTCTTTTCATAAATGTTTTTTCATAAATGATTAATTATCTAAATGCTTAGGGGTGTCATTCTATGTTTCTTTCACCCTCAGACGATATCAATTCTTTTAGTAGTGCTATGAATAACACGAAGAAACTGGAGGACCAAAGATAATAGCCAAGCATTTTTTCTCCGATTACTCATGAGCTTGTTGCTACTTTCTCATTGACAAGAAGTTGGAACCCCTCTCCCCACCCCTTGAAGGGAGGAGATTGGCTGTGCGATCTTTTTTGGCAGTATGGACTTTTCGGAGTAGACTCATATATCAAATTTTTCAGGTATTACAAAATTCTCAAAGGTTATACAGTCTATCTTGAAAGAACAATCTACAGACAATACGACACGTGTTCCCATCAATTTCATCACCTTCATGTCAAATACGTGTGGTGGACTCTGCCTGCACAATATCTCTAATGAGTCTTTATCCAAAAACCTACACAGTCGTAGTTGTGACCTATCGGCAAGGCTAAGATTATTTCTCTTACTCTTTGTCGCTTCTATAACAGGATTGTTTCGCGCGTCTATGTCACATATTCGATAGAGACACACGGAATCCCTTTCGTTAGCTATCCATGCGAGACTCATCAAAGTCCAGGGCTTGGTGGTTAATCCGACTATAGGCTCAATAAATACTATAGTGTCGCCTGCCAAGGCATTATTAGAGAGGAAATGTAAAAAGTTTTTGTTGCGCTTTGCTTCTCTAAGCTGTCCAATTACGTCAGAAACAAAAGGCGCAGTTTTTAATTGCACAGCCATCATGGAGTCTGAAATTACATTCCAATCAGATTGAACGGTTGATGTACTATCTTTAACAGATTGCAATTCAAAGCCAGATGATAATGACAACGATGCAATAACAATTAGTATCAAAAAGGATAATATGAATCTCTCCATAATGTCATAGGTTGCCTAATGATTGTCCTGTGCTGAAATGGTGATTGAGTTAGTATCTGGAATTTCCTTCAGTATAAAATAGTCATCGCCACTTATTCCACCATAATCAAAATGGTAGCCATTCTGCCATAGAAAATAAGCGATGGTTAATTTCTCACCGTGGGTATAGTCTTTCCTGAAAACTAATTTTTTATGTTCATCTTCTTTACAATAGAGCAGTCTAAATGAATCATATTCCATCTTTTTGTAAGATTCTGAAATCACACTATCCAGTTTGAATTTTTCCTCAAAACACGGAAGCTCATACCCATTATCTTCTTTTATATAGAAGTCAGAAAGTAAATTCCCGTTCAACACATCTTTTTTAAATTCATAATAGTTATTGTAGTCCTTCATGTATTTTAATCTCCATATAGTCTGAATGTTTAATCCATAAATCAGGTATATTAGACCGTCTGTTTTATTCTTAATGAAAAACTGGTATTCTTCGTCGTATAAAGTATCAGTTTCAGGAATTAACCCTACGACAATCTCTTGATTATACTGAGATGTAGCACCTTCCTTTCGGACTGCAGCACATGCCAGCAAAAGAAAGGAGACAATAATCAAAGTAATGCAAAATCTTATTAATTCCATATCGTAACTTTTCCCCAGATATCAGATGGTATTTCGAATGTATATTTAGTTCTCAAAGGATTTCTTTTTCATAAGTTATTTCTTTTTTCCATAAATAATAACATTATTAAGAGATAATTCGGGGTGCAAAATTACGCATCTTTTATTCTTACGTCAAATAACAGGCCGTAAACTTTGTTAAATATATTTTGCGGCCTGTTACTATAATGTGGAATTTTCGTAATTTTGCAGCCTATTATATACGTATGCGGAATTAGCAAAATTAATTTTGTAATTATAAAATAGGTATGAAACAGAAAAAGATTCTTCTATCCATTGCCGCCAGTGCGCTCCTCGTGGGCTGCGGCGGTGGTGGCGGTCGCCCCAACTTTGGCGACAACGAGTATCCTGTGACGACGGTGCAGACAAGCTCGGCTGACATGCAGAGCAGCTACCCCGCCACCATCTACGGCATCCAGGACGTGGAAATCAGGCCGAAGGTTTCAGGATTCCTCACTCAGATTAACGTAAAGGAGGGGCAGACGGTAAACGCCGGCCAGGTGCTCTTCGTCATCGACAACGAGACCTACCAGGCCACCGTGCGCCAGATGCAAGCCTCCGTGAACACGGCGCAAACCGCCGTGAACACGGCCAAGCTGACCTACGAGAACACCAAGCAGCTGCACCAAAACCGCGTGGTGGGCGACTACGAGCTACAGACAGCCGAGAACGCCTACGAGAGCGCGAAGGCCGGGCTCGCCCAGGCACAGGCCGGACTCGCTAACGCCAAGGAGAACCTCAGCTTCTGCTACGTGAAGAGCCCCGCCAAGGGTGTCGTGGGCACGCTGCCACTCAAGAAGGGTGCCTTGGTGAACACCAACAGCGTGCTGACCCACGTGGCCGACATCAGCCAGATGGAGGTTTACTTCTCCATGACCGAGAAGGACATGCTCGCACTGTCGAAAGCCGAGGGTGGCCTGCGCGGGGCCGTGGATGCCCTGCCCGCCGTGAAACTGTTGCTGGCCGACGGTACGGAATATGGTTATGAGGGCAAGGTGGTGACCGCCAGCGGCGTCATCGACCAGGCCACAGGCTCGGTGCAGCTGAAGGCACACTTCCCCAACCCCGACCATCTGCTGAAAAGCGGCGGGAGCGGCTCCATCATCATCCCCCGCACGGAAAGCGAGGCCATCATCATACCGCAGAGCGTCGTAGCAGAGGTGCAGAACAAGAAATTCGTCTATCTGCTGGGTGACAGCAACAAGGTGATTTACCACGAGATAAAGGTGGACCCGCAGAACGACGGCAACAACTACATCGTCACCGAGGGGCTCAAGCCTGGCGACAAGTACGTCACCAACGGCATCACCAAGCTAACCGACAAGATGGAGATTGTGCCCATCACGCCGGAGCGATACCAGCAGAAAATACAGGAGCAGGCCAAGGCCATGACTGCCGGCGACATAGTGAATGCGATGCAGAAGAAATAGTTTACTCACCGACCCCATACTCCCCAACTTCTTAAAAAATGACATTTACCAACTTTATAAAGAGGCCTGTCCTTTCGACGGTGATTTCCATCCTCATCGTCCTGTTAGGTGTCATCGGACTGGTCTCGCTGCCTATTGAGCAGTACCCCGATATTGCGCCGCCCACGGTGGCCGTCTGGACCAGCTATCCCGGCGCCGACGCAGAGACGGTGAAGAACTCCGTCATCACGCCGCTGGAGGAGAGCATCAACGGCGTGGAGGGCATGGACTACATCTCTTCGACCGCCTCGACAGGCTCGGCACAGATCAGCGTGCTCTTCCGCCAGGGTATGAACCCCGACATGTGTGCCGTCAACGTGCAGAACCGCGTGCAGCAGGCGCAGGCACTGCTGCCCGCAGAGGTGACGCGCATGGGCGTGACCGTGCAGAAACGACAGACCAGCCAGGTGCTCATGTTCTCCCTCACGTCCGTGGACGGGCGCTACGACGACGAGTTCCTCACCAACTACAACAACATCAACATCATCCCCGCCATCAAGCGCATACAGGGCGTGGGTGACGTGCAGAGCCCCGGTCTGAAGACCTACTCCATGCGCATCTGGCTGAAGCCTGACGTGATGAAGCAGTACGGGCTGATGCCCTCGGACATCAACAACGTGCTGGCCGAGCAGAACGTGGAGGCCGCCCCGGGCACCTTCGGCGAACAGAGCGACGTGGCCTACGAGTATGCCATGCGCTACACCGGCCGACTGAAGACCGCCGAGGAGTTTGGCGACATCATCATCCAGAGCAACCCCGACGGAACGACGCTCAAGCTCAAAGAGGTGGCGCGCATAGAGCTGGGCGGACAGCAGTACTCTGTGTCGATGAAGAACAACAACCTGCCATCGGTATTAGGCATGGTGCAGCAGATTGCCGGCTCCAACGCCAACGAGATAGCCAAGCAGGTGAAGGCCGAGCTGGAGGAGCAGGCCAAGCTCTTCCCGCCGGGCATGATATACAAGATTAACTATGACGTGACGGAGTTCCTCTACGCCTCGATCGAGGAGGTGGTATTCACCCTCATCTTCACCCTCATCCTGGTGTTCATCGTCATCTACATCTTCCTGCAGGACTGGCGCTCTACGCTCATCCCGCTCATCGCCGTGCCCGTGTCGCTCATCGGTACGTTCTTCTTCCTCGAGGTGTTCGGCTTCAGCATCAACCTGCTCACGCTGTCGGCCCTGCTTTTGGCAATTGCCATCGTCGTGGACGATGCCATTGTGGTGGTCGAGGCCGTACACGCGAAGCTCGACCAGGGCTACAAGTCCACGCTGACGGCCTCCATCGACGCCATGAACGAGATCTCGGGCGCCATCATTTCCATCACGCTGGTCATGGCCTCAGTGTTCATCCCCGTGTCGTTCATCGGCGGTACCAGCGGAACATTCTACCGTGAATTCGGCGTGACCATGGCCGTGAGCATCTTCATCTCGGCCCTCAACGCCCTGACGCTGTCGCCGGCCCTCTGCGCCATCTTCCTGAAGCCGCACGACAAGGATGGGCATGAGAAAAAGATGTCGGTGGTGGACCGCTTCCATGCCTCGTTCAACACGGCCTACGACGGCATCCTCGGCAAGTACAAGAAGGTCATTGAGAAGTTTGTGCGCCGCCCGGTGCTCATCATGGTGGTGGTCATCATCGGCATCGTCGCCCTCGTCGGCTCGCTACTGACCACGAAGACCGGCCTCGTGCCCGACGAGGACACTGGCACCATCTTCTGTACCATCTCCATGCCACCCGCAACGTCGGTGGAACGCACCAAGCAGGTCATCAGCGAGGTGGACTCCATCCTCGGGGCCGACCCAGCCATACAGAGCCGCGAGCAGATACAGGGCTACAACTTCATTGCTGGTTCCGGTTCCGACCAGGCCACGTTCATCATGAAGCTGAAACCGTTCAGCGAGCGACAGAAAGGCTTCTGGTGGAAACTCTCAGGCCTGTGGGAGGGCGACGGTATCTACCGTTTCTTCCTGAACCCATTAGAGTCGAATGGTGTCATCGCACAGATCTTCATCAAGACGGCCCACATCAAGGATGCGCAGATACTGGCCTTCTCCCCGCCTATGATTCCGGGCTTCTCGGCCAACAGCGGCGTGTCCATCGTGATGCAAGACCGCACGGGCGGCTCCTTGGACAAGTTCTTCGGCATCGTCAAGGACTACCTCGCCGAGCTGAACAAGCGGCCAGAGTTCCAGACGGCACAGACATCGTACAACCCTAACTACCCGCAATACATGGTTCATGTGGACGTGGCGAAGTGTAAGCAGAGCGGCATATCCCCCGCCACCATACTCTCCACCCTACAGGGCTACTACGGCGGACTCTACGCCTCTAACTTCAACGCCTACGGCAAGCTGTACCGCGTGATGATACAGGCATCGCCAGAGACGCGCAAGACACTGGAGTCGCTCAATAATATATATGTACGCACGAACAGCGGCGAGATGGCCCCCATACAGGAGTTCTGCCAGCTGGAGCGCGTTTACGGCCCGTCAAACATCAACCGCTTCAACCTCTTCACCAGTATCAACGTGACGGCGACAGTGGCCAACGGCTACTCCACCGGTGAGGCCATCAAGGCCGCACAGGAGGTGGCAGCCGAGATGCTGCCCACGGGCTACACCTACGACTACCAGGGACTGACACGTGAGGAGGCAAAGGCATCGAACTCCACGGGCATCATCTTCCTGCTCTGCCTCATCTTCATCTACCTCATACTCTCCGCGCAGTACGAGAGCTACATTCTGCCGCTGGCCGTCATTCTCTCCGTGCCCTTCGGACT
This sequence comes from Prevotella sp., assembly GCA_017475265.1. GTDB lineage: Bacteria > Bacteroidota > Bacteroidia > Bacteroidales > Bacteroidaceae > Prevotella. The sequence goes on from JAFVFY010000041.1 coordinate 33,859, forward strand.
GGCAGGCTGTTTCCTCTTCACCAACGTCTTCGGACACGCCAACGACATCTACATGCAGATCTCGCTCATCATGCTCATAGGCCTACTGGCAAAGAACGCCATCCTCATCGTGCAGTTCGCACTGGAACGCCGACAGACGGGCATGGCCATCTCATGGTCGGCCACGCTCGGAGCAGCCGCACGTCTGAGGCCTATCCTCATGACATCGCTGGCCATGATCATCGGTCTGCTGCCACTGATGTTCGCATCGGGCGTGGGAAAGAACGGTAACCAGACGCTCGGTGCAGCCGCCGTGGGCGGTATGCTCGTGGGCACGTTGCTCCAAATCTTCGTGGTGCCTACGCTGTTCACACTCTTCCAGACACTACAGGAGAAAGTATCGCCCATGAAGTTCGACGACGAAGAGGGTAACGAAGACGTGGCTGCCGAGCTGCAACAGTATGCACATTCGACTCCAGTAGATTATACTATAGAGAAATGACCATAGATAAGTTGACTATAGACTATAGACTTTAGACTATAGACTATAGACTTTAGACTACAGACTACAGACTACAGACTTTAGACTTGTAACTGTTATGGACACAATAGAGTTGATTGAGACGATAGTTGATCGGGCTAAAATAGTAAGAGCACATTTTGTGCCTGGCTATGAAGAGAAAGTGTATAAGAATGCTTTGTACATAGAATTAGTGGAAGCTGGTCTTTCTGTGGAGACTGAAGTTCCTTTCAACGTGTCGTACAAAGGACATGTTATCGGGTCATATAAAGCCGATATGATTGTGGAGAAAAAAGTGATCGTGGAGTTGAAGGCCATCACCACCCTTTCGCCTGTCAATGAGGTGCAACTCGTGAACTACTTAGCCGCCACCGGCATTGATGATGGCATCCTTCTTAACTTCGGCTCTGAGCGCATCCAGATACGCCACCGCACCCGCCTCTATTGCCCCAAAGCCGTCATTACCGACATCTAATGCCCAAAGTCTAAGGTCTGAAGTCTAAGGTCTAAAGTCTAAAGTCTGAAGTCTAAGGTCTAAAGTCTAAAGTCTGAAGTCTGAAGTCAAAAAGTACTATAGTCAAAGAAAATGAAATATATGAAAAAAATACTTCTTACTTTTTCCGCAGTCTTGTTACTGTCAAGTTGCGGTGTTTACAACAAGTACGAGCGTCCGGATGTGGTCACCGATGGTCTCATCCGCGATGCTGTGGTCGATGGCGACACGTTGGCCGTTGCCCCGCAGGACACTGCGTCCTTCGGCAACCTGCCGTGGCGCGATGTGTTCACCGACCCGCAGCTGCAGTCGCTCATTGAGCAGGGTCTGGAGCGCAACGCCAACCTGCTGAACGCCACGCTCAACGTGCAGATGTATGAGGTCATGCTGAAGGCCGCTAAGCTGGCTTTCCTGCCCGCTGTCAGCTTCGGCACACAGAACATGGCGTCCATTTCGACGGTCTATACCGACCCGTCGTCGACCACGAAGAGCTATTCGTTTCCAGTTACGGCATCGTGGACGCTAGACCTCTTTGGCAACATCCTGTCGAAGAAACGTTCCACGCAGATGAAGTTGCTGGGCTTAAAAGACCATCAGATGGCTGTCCGTGCCCAGGTCGTCAGCGGCATCGCCAATGCCTATTACACGTTGCTGATGCTCGACGAGCAGTTGCGCATCGTCACTGAGATGCAGGCAATGGCGAAGGAGACATGGGAGATGATGCAGCTACAGTACAACCTTGGTCGTGTGCGTTCCACCAACGTGCAGAGTGCCCAGGCTGCCTATCTCTCCACACAGACGCAGATGAACGACTTCCGCCGTCAGATACGTGCCACAGAGAATGCCCTCTCGCTGCTCCTCGGCCAGCAAGGTCAGCAAATTCCCCGCACGACTTTGGCACAGCAGTCGCTGCCCTCGCAGTTCAAGACCGGCGTGGGTGTCGCCCTGCTGAAGAACCGTCCCGACGTGCACAACGCCGAGATGACGCTGGCCGCCTGTTTCCACGACGTGCAGACGGCTCGCTCGCAGTTCTACCCCAACATCACCGTGGGTTTCACGGGGGCTTTCAGCAACATGAGCGGAGCCATGAACCCCGGAAAGTGGCTTACCACGCTCTTCGGCTCGCTCACGCAGCCCATCTTCCAGCGCGGAGCTCTGACGGCCAACCTCAAGGTGTCGAAGCTACAGTATGAACAGGCGTTCAACACCTGGCAGAACCTTATCCTGCAGGCAGGCAACGAAGTGTCGAATGCGTTGGTGAACTACAACGGCTACGATGATAACTCGAAGGTGGAGAGCGAGCGCGTGGAGGTGCTTACAAAGAACGTGGAGGACACCCGTGCCCTCTACAAGAGCAGCGGCTCAACGTACCTCGAAGTACTTACCGCACAACAGCAACTGCTCTCCGCACAGCTCAACAAGGCATCTGCCGACTTCAACAAGATGCAGTCGGTGGTATCACTCTACACTGCCCTCGGCGGTGGTGGGAAATGACCATAGAACAATGACTTCAGACTATAGACCACAGACTACAGACTATAGACTTCAGACTATAGACCACAGACTACAGACTATAGACTTCAGACTATAGACTATAGACTACAGACTATAGACTACAGACTGCACATTACAGATTATAGATTAACAAATAAAGCTAAAAGTCTAAGGTAAGAAGCCAAAGTTCAAAAATCTGAGGTCTGAAGTCTAAAGTCTAAAGTCTGAGGTCTAAAGTCTAAAGTCTAAAGTCTGAGGTCTAAAGTCTAAGATCTGAAGTCTGAAGTCTAAAGTCTGAGGTCTAAAGTCTAAAGTCTAAAGTCTAAGGTCTGAAGTCTAAGCTCTAAAGTCAAACAACTAAAGTCATAAATAAACTAAAGTTAATGAATATGTCAGAGATAAGTCCAAAAGCTGAGGTCAGCCCAAAGGCTCGTATCGGCAACAACTGTAAGATATTCCCCTTCGTTTATATCGAGGACGATGTGGAGATAGGCGACAACTGCATCATCTTCCCCTTTGTCAGCATCCTTGACGGTTCGCGCATCGGCAATAGCAACAAGATTCACCAAGGCTCGGTCATTGCCGCCCTGCCACAGGACTTCAACTATCGTGGTGAGAAGTCGTACGTGAAGATAGGTGACAACAACGTTATCCGTGAGAACGTGGTCATTAACCGTGGCACGTATCGTGACGGCTGTACCGTTATTGGCGACCACAACTTCATCCTTGAGGGCGTACACATCAGTCACGACACCGTTGTAGGCACACATTGTGTCTTCGGCAACGGTGTGGAGATTGCCGGCGACTGCGTCATAGGCAACGGTGTCATCTTCTCCACGGGAGCCATTCAGAATGCCAACACCCGTGCCGGCGACCTTTCGCTGATCCAGGCCGGATGTGCCTTCTCCCACGACGTGCCACCCTACGTTATCGCCGGCGGCACCCCCATGGAGTACGGCGGACCGAACACCACGGTGATGGATTTTGCCAAGATAGACAAGAAGGTACAGAAGCACATCGCCAACGCCTACCGTCTGCTCTTCCACGGTAAGATCAGCGTCTACGACGTTATCAAGCAGATTAAAGACCAGGTGCCTGACAGCCCCGAGATAAGGAACATCATCACCTTCCTCGAGAACACCAAGCGAGGCATCATGTGTAAGTAGATGAGGGCAACAAGGAACTAAAAATCTCAAAAAGTGCCATCAGCCATCATTGATGGTATTAACTTGCAGAATACCAGACGATTATCCTATGACGGCTTGCCTCTGAAGCCGTCATAGAGCCGTCATAATTCAGGCTCTCCTTACTTTTCTCCTACCATCATAGCCGTCATCTCACAGCATAAGAACGTCAGTTCCCCATAGTTTCCACGGAGGAAACTAACTGTTTCCATGGGAGAAACAAACTGTTTCTCCCATGGAAACAATTTGTTTCCGTTATTATTGTTATCATGAAACTCCGTTTAAACCAGTAGGTTACCTTACTATTTCCTACATTTTTGACTACTTATCCATTAAAAATGAGGGCTATATGACAGCATTATGACGGCTCAAAGAGCAAACCGTCATAGGATAACGTTTTATAAATCAGTAATATAACTATAAGAATGACGGCTTGACCCTATTTTTCAAAAAAATTCTGAGAAATACTTTGCAAGTATCATTTTCTTCCTAATATTTTGCTGTAAGAAAATTATTGTGTAACTTTGCCCCTTACTTACATAAATGCGAAATGAACTATAACCGCCTTCCTCTTTTCCTGACCCTTGTCCGCTGGCTGGGATTTACCCGCTGGCTAGGATTTGTAATCCCTGCTCGTTGGGTATTGGGATTTGCAATCCCCCTCCTGTTGCTCACGGCTTGCGACGCTGACCGCCATGAACGTATGCAGCAGGAACTGCTCCGTGCCCGTAAGATGAACAAGGAGTACGTCGACTTCACCACCGACTCCGTGATGAAGGA
>JAFVFY010000042.1 GCA_017475265.1 Prevotella sp.
ATTCGCGGATGGTGTGACCTTCAATCTGTGGGGTTGTTGAGAGTATCATAATCGTTATCTTTTAAAAGTTTCTATCTATTAGACGTAAGAACGATGCGAAAAGTTGCATATACAGAAACAGTCATATCATTTCTTCGTATATTTCGCCTTGACTATTTCGTATGAGTTCCGTGTCAGCTCCTGCAGCAAGTCATTAGACGCGGTCTTTGGATTGATGCCAATCCAGTGTTTGGGTGATTCATTGTATGGATTGCCGATACAGTCATGCTGGGCTTTTAATTCCTCAATACGCTCGGGTTGGCATTTCAGCGAAATAACAGAAAAGTCATTGCAGTCGAAGAATGAGAACATGTGCCCCATGACATAGAATACCAATACTCCTTCGCCGCTTTTGAACTTCTGGAAAGGTAGCTTCTCTTCCACCTCTGTACCTAATGACAGGCAATATTCGCGATAGTCTTCTATGTTCATATACTTTTTAGATGTGATTCATAATCCATGCGAATCCCTTAGCGGTTCTTTCGTCGGAATGCTGGAAGTGATTGCCGGGATTCCATTCAAGAATGGTGTTGACACCTTGTGTCGTCAACAGTTCCTGTTGCTTGCGAATGCAGTTGCCAACCTGTGCCATTATGGGGTTCTTCGTCTTCTCTTCCTTATCACCGAGGCTAAGATAAACGGAAGTTGCCAATGGCTTGTTGATCTCTGCATACTCCATCCATTGAGGGTACCAGACAGATGGCGATACGGCTGCGATACCATCAAATAATTCAGTCTGGTAAGCTGACCATAAGGCAAAGAAGCCTGCCAAAGAGTAGCCACCTAACACGCATCGCATCTTATCTTTATTAAACAATTGCATTTGCTCCAACTGAGGAATCTGTATTTCCTTGATGAAAGAAAGAGTCGCTACTGCTCCTTCTCCACAGGGAATCTTCCCAAAGACAGCTGGAGCCGTCCAAGGTGTCAGTTCGCTCTGCCAATCTTTAATCTTAAACGCTACGAGCGTAAAGGGCTTATTGGCCAAGGACTCAATCGTTGCCACCTCATTGTCCAATACCTCCAAATCATGCTCATCAATTGGCTGAATCAGCAGGTATTCAGGATGCTCAGACTTGTATATGATACAAGTTCTATCTGAGATTTGAACGGTCTCTTTCTTCATCTTAACAATCTAATATAAGGTATATAAGTGCTATCTGTACCAACAGAATCAGCGGGAGGCCATACCTAAACTTCTTGTGCATCGTCTTGTGATGCCATATCTTCATTCCAAGTAAAGCTCCGATGCTGCCACCGATGACTGCTAATATCAGCAACGTGCCTTCGGATATGCGCCAGCTGCCTTGCTTGGCCTTCCATTTATCAATGCCATAGACCAGAAAGGTCACGACATTGATTACTATCAGATAATATAGCAGAGAATTTGCCATCACTTTTTTTCTTTTGTAAATGTGTAAACTGCAAGTGTTGGAAGAAAAACTAATAGCAGCAATGCTACCTCTACAACTGCATACGACCCGAAATAGTCAACCAATGTCTGGAACTTCAAGACCCCATCCACCAATAAGACTAAAAGGGCAAACCAGCAGAGGAAGAATATTGCCGAATACTTGATTTTTCGTTTCTTCATTGCTTCTTCTTTTGAATATCACGATAGTCAGAGAGCAGATTCCAAATACCATCTTCTGATAGTACTCCACGTTTGAGGTCTGGAGGAAGATTCCCTGCTTCATCAGCAGCAAAGTCCAGTTTCCACAACTCACTGCCATAGTATTTGCTGAGTTCGGCAACATCCTCTTTGATAGCCTTCAGTGAATCAGCAGATCCATCCTTGATGGCAGCCATGGCATTATTGAAGCGTTGCTCCATCCACTTGATTCGCTCAATTTGTAAAAGCTCACTAATCGGGTCCTCCTTGATAATCTTTGGTGCAGACTTGCCTGCTAGTACCAATACCTTAATTCCATTGCGGTAGATATGTAGCTGGCGAGAGCGGACTACTGCTGTCAGTTCCGGGTCATCCTGCATGGCTATCCACAGAGAATGATATATGCCATCCTTTTCGAATAGCTTGCGTTGCAGGTGCGAACACATGATTGTGGTGTCAATCGTCAGCATACTCAATCAAACAGCTTTTTCCAAATCCACAATACTGTTACAGCACCAATGACGCAGAACACGAAGTTGGTGAGATATCCTTTGCCAAGTAGTTCTATGTTCAGCAGATGGCTGATGAAAGTACCAGCATAGCTGCCAATGATACCGATGATAAGGTTCATGCAGCATCCTTTCCCCTCACCACTCATAATGCGGTTGGCGATATAGCCTACCAAGATGCCTGTCAGTATAGGCCAGGCCGTGAAGTCTGCAATGTGTTCTAACATATCAGTTCATCTTTGTCATGTGATACCCCATACGCTTCAACTGCATGGCTGCTCCAAACAGGTAGAGCTGGTGCAGGCAGGCCACATAGCCGTTGAAAGCCTCCATCGTGCCGGGTTCTAGGCGTTGGTGCATCAGAGCATTATAGACCCGCGAGGCACACTCGCCAGTCACCTTTTCTAGAACGGTGTAGTCCACGCCCTGCAACAGCAGCACCTCCTCGCGGATGTATTCGTCCATCGCGTCGTAGCCCCGTTTATCGCGCATATGGGCATAGAGGTCTTCAATCTTCGAATATATCTCCCACTCCGTGTCCCACATCTTCGCTACGGCCATGCCGATATACATCATCCAACCGAGTGAGGCCGACGGAAAGTCATTGAACTCCTTGATGCCGTCGGGAATGTAGGCTTTCGCCATCTGTTCCCATTTCTCTTCGCCATCTGAACATTCTGGCAACCGCGCATCAACCTCATTCATTGACTGAAGGAACTGGTAGAAGTCCTGGTGTAGTTGTTTTTCAAATTGTTCCATTATCCCAATATCTTTTCTGACATCTGCTTACCAGCGTCATAAGCTTTCTGCAAGTCCTCTTCCCAATGCTCATCGCGCCACTGACGCTTTGCTTCTTCGGAGAATCCCGCAAGCTCGTAACGCTCATAATTCTTCACCTGATAGGTGTTGTATGCGATGAGGTGTTCGGGCTGACCAAGTGCTGCCGATATACAAAACTCCATAGAACCATATCCCTGACTGTTGTTTCGTTCAGGTGTTCCGTTCATCGTTTCTATCAGCAGTACAGGCATTTTCTTTGGAGCGGTCATACTGTAGTCATTGTAAGAGAGCCAAGGAAATGCAAGTCGCTCCAAGAAGGTACGCATCTGTCCTGTCACGTCGCCAAAGTATATCGGTGAACCAAATACCAGACCATCAGCTTGGGCAATCTCTTCCAAAATCGGAGTCAAAGCATCCTTGAACTTGCAGATATTTGATGCTTTCCCCTTAATCTTACAGGCCATACACGACATGCAGCCCTTGTAGTCCATATCGTAGAGACGTGCAATTTCTGCTTCGACCCCAACAGAACGGACACCTTCAGCAACTTTCTCACACATAGCAGCCGTATTGAAGTTCTTTCTTGGGCCACCGTCGATAATCATAATTTTCTTCATAATATAACCAGTTTAGTTTATAGCATATTTTCAATTTCTTCCTTTGATGCCGTATTATACCCAGCTATAAGCATGTCTCCTTTACCCGCTAGCACGATTATTCCAAATACGAATAGAAATGGGCATAGTTTATGTAAACTCAATGATGGCACTCACCTCACTCCCGATAGCCAGGGAAACGATGATGCCATCAGCCATTTTGTATATAATAGGAGTCAGACAATCACCAAGTTTGGCTGCAACCCGGTATTCTACCCGCAAGCCGCTTACAACGAAATTCTCTGGCAACAGTTCCATTGCCATACGAACATAGTTTGAATTGTTCAGATGCTTATTGTAGTCGATGTCGGCACGAAGCACCTTGAGAGGCTCCAGCACTTCACCTTCCGTCTTGGGCAGAATAATGCGGCGGTCTTTGTAGTTCATCTCCAGCTGTGGCCCCAGCTTCATTGATTGTATGGTCGCATCGTCCATACGTTTCAGTTTGCCAGCAACTTTGTCAACGAATGCTCCCATGCTCCATGTCTTGTAGCACGGATTTCCCTGCGCATCGTAGATGAACGTATTGCGGAATCCGAACATGGGCTTCATGCCATAGACGGAGGTCGTTACTGTTAACTCCTCTTTGTAGTCAGGTACACGGATAATCTCTACCTGGCGTGTAGCCAAGAGTTGCGCCATGTTCTGCTGCAGGAAGTAGTCTTTGACTTCCGGCTCGCTGTCAATCCACATCTCTGAGCAATCCTGCATCATCTGGAGAGCTGAATAGAGTTTCAGCTTTCCTTCGCTGTCGCAGGTGCTTGTCGTTACTTTATATGTTAAGCTGTACATATTACTTTTTCACCCAATCCTCCAAATCCTTCTTAGTTGCCCGATTCAGCAGTTTTCCTTCTTTCCAGTTCACATCAGGATAAGCGGCTTTCAGGTCTTCGCAGGCCTTCTTGATACTGCTGCCACCAGAGGTAGCGAAGGGGAAGAATGTTTTACTTTATGATTGTTTACTTGATGTACTTCACCTTAGAGGCATCGCGTGGCTTTGCATCGGGCTGTTCGTCGGGGTAGCCGATGGCTAGGATGTAGTTCAGCTTGTAGTCAGCGGGGATGTCGAGACGGTCGAGGAAGAATTTACACTTCTCGTTTGACAGCAGGAAGCGTACAGGCCCACCAAGACAACAGGTCCCAAGTCCCATCGACTGTGCTGCGAGCATCATGTTCTCGCCAAGCAGTCCGGCATCCAATTCGCCGCCACCATTGGCAGGGGTGCAGACGCAGATAAGGTTTGGTGCATTTCGGAACATATTCTTGAAGTCCTTGTCGCGGGCGACCTGCTCAGTATTCTCCTGCTTGAACACTTCCGTCACATCGGCAATCAGTTTCTGGTCTTCCACCACGCGGACAATCCACGGCTGGCGGTTCATTCCGCTGGGGGCATTGATGCCGCACTTTACAATCACCTCCAGCTTTTCGTGTTCAACGGGCTTGTCAAGGTACTTGCGGATAGAGCGACGCGCCATGATGTTACTCAGCACGGGATTCACCTCCATCTGCATGTCAGTCTCGATGGTTGCAATCTGATCACGAGACTCATAGCGTTTGATGACCTTGCCGTCGCGACCGACGAGGAATTTGGTGAAGTTCCACTTGATGTCGCCGCCACCGGCTTGCGCTTTCAGCCAGGTGTAGAGCGGATTGGCATTCTCGCCGTTCACATCAATCTTGTCGAACTGCGGGAAATGGATGTCGAAGTTGGCCGTGCAGAACGAGTGAATCTCCTGAATCGTACCAGGCGCCTGCTGGCCGAACTGGTTGCATGGGAAGTCGAGAATCTCGAAGCCCTGAGCGTGATACTTCTGGTAGAGCGGCTCCAAGTCTTTGTACTGAGGCGTGAATCCGCATCGGGTAGCAGTATTCACAATCAGCAACACTTTCCCCTTGTAGTCCGAGAGCGAAACCTCCTGTCCTACATCGTCCTTCACTTTGAAATCATAAACACTCTGTGCCGAAAGGGTCAGCACGCCCATCATTGCCATAAGGCTTACAATCATTCTTTTCATATTCGTATTGTTTTTGTTAATAATTATTTATGTTTGTCGTTCCTACTTACACCCTCCGTTTGGCTTTAGCTACCAATTCACTAAATCCATGTCAGTTTTCGCCATAAGCCCTCCAAAGGTCCTCGTTGGTGGCCACTGAACCAATAGCAGCAAAAAAGATATTGGAAGATGACCATTCCTAATCCAATGAGGACAGCGTATGTAATTCCAACGAGGCGATAACAAGCCAGGCCGTAGCCGCAAAAGATAAAACTGCCAATGACAGACTGGAGCAGATAGTTCGTGAGACTCATGCGGCCAAAGACGCAAAGGTGATGCAGCAAACGGCGCACACCCTCGAAAGCATACCAGGCAGAGACTGTAGCCGAGACAATCATCAGCAGGATGATAAGATTGTAGATAGGTTTGAGCCAAGATTCCAATGAACCGAAATCCACGAAACTTAATACGATAACAACGGAGGCAGTTATTCCAAAGATGCCATGCCATATCTTCAAATTGTGCCTTTCATTGTAAAAAAGCCTCTGTCTTCCTAACTGCATCCCAAGAATAAAAAGACAAAGCAACTGTGTCAGTCGTCCACTGAACACGTTATATCTGAAATTCAACTCGAAACCATATCGCATGTTGTTCACGGCATTCTCCCAAAACGTTCCGTGTTCGTGAAGGGCTATGGCCTGATTGTAAATACCAAAAAGCCTGGTGTGGTCGAAGGTTATTCCCGTAAGCAAGCAAAACAATTCTATAGGCTGAATGGCCAGCAAGCCAATAATGCACCACACGACTTTCGATGGCAGACAACTGACAGGTATAAGTAGCAAACCATAGACCGCATAAAGCATCAAGATGTCACCATCGTAAAAGGCCACGTTGATAACACCAAAGAGGAACAACAGACACATGCGCCAGGCAAAACGACCCAAAAAAGAGCGACCTTTCTGCTGCTGGTTATCGTTCATTATGAAGAAACTCAAACCGAAAAGCTTTGCAAAAATCCCATACATCTTGCCGCTCAATATCCAAGCCAGCACGTCACCCACCGCCTGGTCGCATGGCAATGTAAAAGCTATCGGCTCTTGTGTGAAAATGTCGAAATGCTCCACCGAATGATAAAGTATGATACCAGCTACAGCGATACCCCGCAAGGCATCGGCAACATCAATTCTGGTGTTTGGCAAACTACGAGTTTTGTACGACAACATCTTTTATATTCGTGAATTCTTGTTTTTCGTTATTCTTGCTAAGTAATCGTAATGCTCACCTTCAGCAACCACTTCAACGGAATATCCATTCTTTGCTGCTTACTCTCTCAGGGTTTCAGCGTCGATATAGAGCCAGTCAAATGGTTCGCCAATGGTGTCCTTATATTGCATCTGGAAGCTCATACGTTCTTTCCCAGTTCAAATGCTTCTTGAAGTTTTTGATTTCCTTCTATCGCACGGGCATCATTTACGCCACCACAGAAGAGAGCACCTGCCAAACGACTCTCAGGATAGCAATCTATCCATCCTGTCAAACCTGTCTCGGCACGCTTAGGTGTCTGTTCATCATCATCGGCAGCTGTAGTCAGAAGATAGACATCACGGAAGGTATACTCACGTCCGTACATGGCATTCATGCGGTCTATGAGGGTCTTCATCTGACCACTCATCTCATAATAATAGATGGGGGTAGCCCAGCAAACGACGTCGGCATTGATGACCTTTGACATGATGGCGTTCACATCATCGTTGATGACACAACGCCCCAACTTATGACAACCCAAGCAGCCCTTGCAGAACTGAATGTTCTTGCCAACAAGCGAAATCTTCTCCACATCGTTTCCGGCTGACTTTGCACCTTCTACGAACTGGTCAGCGAGCATATCGCTGTTTGAGCCATGACGCAGGCTCGTTGAAATGACGATTACTTTCTTCATATTGATGTTTGATTTATATACTTCTGTCGTATTGCTTTCGGAAGTTTCGATACAACCAATTGATAAGATTCACTAATCCATTCTTGAACCAGTTTGTCTTCCAATTGTCCGTAATACACGTCGCTCCAGTGCTTCTTGTTCCAATGCCAGGCAGGTCTCACATCCGAGTACTTCTCTCGAAGTTCCTCATTCTTCTCAGGACTCAACTTCAAAGCAAATCTTGGTTCAGAGTTCTTCATATCGTGCTTGCCACCGCCTAACCAAAGACAAACGAATATCTTTCCCTCCAGGCGGAAGGTAATAATGTCATCGCCAAACGGCTGGTCTTCTGTTACGCCGTAGAGTGACAAAGTGTATTTTCGAACTTGCTCGATGTTCATATCCACTCGAAGTTTTCTTTTTCGGCTCCAATCTCAAAGTGATATTTTGCAATGCCCAATTCCATTTGAGTATATCCAATCATAGAGGAACCCATCTTTGCATGAACTAGCACCTTGACAACATCTTCAGCCAGTGATTGGTCCTTGTATACCCATACACTGTGGCGGGCTTCTATTGCTTCTTGGAGTGTCATTTCACAAAACTTATTAAAACTACGGGCAAAGTTACGGATAATTCTCCACTTTTTCGTATTTTTGCACCAACTATTACAATACTTTATGATTTAAGGAGCGTTTATTATGGCTCATCATTGCGAAAACTTCACAAAACATTAGACTATGAATTTATTGGAATTAGTAAAAGCAAGATATAGTTGTAGGAGCTATCAGCCTACGAGTGTTGAACAGGAAAAGCTGGACTACATCATGGAGTGTGTCCGGTTTGCTCCTTCTGCCGTGAACAAGCAGCCGTGGAGATTCCGTATAGTCAAAAACGAGACTGACAAGGCGAAGCTTCAGGAGTGTTACAACCGCGAGTGGTTCCAGACAGCTCCGATGTATATCATCTGTTCCATTCTCCACGACGAGGAATGGGTACGCTCTGACGGCAAACATCATGGTGATATCGACATTGCCATTGCTGTAGAGCATCTGTGTCTGGCTGCCACAGAGCAAGGACTTGGCACATGCTGGGTTTGCAACTTCGATGCTGAACTGTGCAAACAGTCCTTTGGTTTGGGAGATAATGAGGAAGCAGCAGTGTTGATTCCTATTGGCTATCCCGCTGACGAGCCGAAAGAAAAGAAACGTAAGGCTATTGAAGAAATATGTAAATAAAACGATATAGAATATGAAAAAGGTTATAAGCACAACAAAAGCTCCTTCAGCAATAGGACCTTACAGTCAGGCCATCCAAGTGGGAAATCTTGTCTATACCTCCGGCCAGATTCCCATTGACCCTGCTACTGGAGTATTTGTAGAGGGAGATATCAAGGAACAAACACGTCAGTCATTGCTCAACGTGAAGGCTGTTCTGGAAGAAGCCGGGCTGACGATGGGTGATGTGGTAAAGACGACGGTGTTCATGGCCGACATGAATGACTTCGTGGATATGAACGCTGTCTATGCAGAATTCTTTTCAGAACCATACCCTGCGCGTTCTGCTGTCGCCGTAAAGACGCTTCCGAAGGGTGCATTGGTCGAGATTGAAGTGGTTGCTGGATTATGAGGAGAGCGATTGTTATATCACTATTTACAGCACTCTTTGCTCTGGCTATAAATGCTCAGACTGCGGTAAAGAAAGTCTATAATGAGGACATCAACCCCATTGAGCAGATAGACCAGGCATTAGTGAAAGCTAAGTCTGAAGGAAAGTTCGTCATCTGTCAGGTTGGTGGCAACTGGTGTCCCTGGTGCCTGCTGTTTGCTGACTTCATAACGAATGACACGACCATCAGCAATGTCATTGACGAGAACTTTGTTTATATCCATGTGAATTACAATCCACGGAAGTCTGAGGGAGAGGAAAAGATGCAGTTGGCAATGGCTATGCTGGAACGTCTGAACAATCCAGCCCGCTTCGGATTCCCTGTATTTGTCGTACTTGATGAAGAAGGGAAGGTCGTCCATATACAGGATTCGAGCTTCCTTGAAGAGGGTCAGGGCTGCAACCAAGAGAAGGTGCTGCGTTTCTTCAAGAACTGGACTCCAAAAGCCGTGAAGCAATGATACTAAACTACAAGGTCATCACCCTTTGTGGAAGCACTCGTTTCAAGGATCAGTTCATCGAGACCCAGAAACGATTGACACTTGAAGGCTACATTGTCATTAGTGTCGGCCTATTCGGACATTCTGGTGATGAAGAGGTGTGGAAACCCGGCACTAAGGAAATGCTCGACGATATGCACAAACGGAAGATCGACATGGCAGATGAAATCTTTGTCATCAATGTGGGCGGCTATATCGGAGAGAGTACCAGGAGTGAAATCGCATACGCTGAGAAAACTGGAAAGAAAGTAAACTATCTGGAGCCAATAGTATGACTGAAAAAGAGAAGATGCTGGCAGGAGAGACATACTCCGCCGTTGACCCTCAGTTACTTGAAGAATTGACGGAAGTGAAGGAAATCATTCACGACTATAATCTGCTTAGTCCGTCGGAGATTCAGAAGGGAAAAGAAATACTTAGAGGACTATTGGGGCATATTGCTGATGATGAATTCCTAATTGTTCAGCCGTTTTACTGCGACTACGGTAAGCAAATCAGCGTGGGCAAGCGGTTCTTTGCGAACTTCAACTTCACCGTATTGGACGAAGCACGAGTCACTATCGGCGACGGCTGCTTTATTGGTCCGAACGTCAGCATCTACACGGCCTGCCATAGTACAGACCCCATGGAGCGCAACAGTCGTAGGGAGTGGGCAGAGCCAGTCACCATCGGTAACAATGTTTGGATTGGTGGCAGCGTCACCATCTTGCCAGGCGTGAAGATTGGTGATAACGTAACTATCGGGGCTGGTTCAGTTGTGACAAAAGATATTCCCTCGAACTGTGTGGCCATCAGTAATCCCTGTAAAGTAGTAAAGAGTATCTGAGCCATGATGCTACCAAAGTTCATAATCACTCTCAATGGCATGTTCCGTCTGGGCATGGTCAACCAGCATAAGGACTTGCTAAAGCCGGGCGACCAGTGCATTGGTGGCGGTTATTATCGTTTTGATTATACCTCTAACCGCATCATCCTCGACCATTCATCATACGACTTTGGTAAGCCCAAATGGCATCTTCTGGAAACGCTGAAAGTCCCTTCTGTCTATCGTGGTTTGCGACTGGTGTATCAATACGATGACCGATGCCACGAAGATTTTAATGTCAGCGAAGAATTGAAGATAGAATACTATGACTGACTTCGATACTATATGGCGCACTCAGGACGAGATTCGGACAGTAGTCAATGCTGTTCTAGGCGAATGTATCTGGAATCTCAGTTATAGCGAGCGACGCATGGCTATTGAACTGGAGCTGACTGTCACTCTCAATGACGATTCCATTGGCGATCTCTGCAGCCAGTTTCCAATCACAGCTGATTACGATGGGGTGGGGGTGAAAGGCTCAAAGTTCGCATCCTGTCTCTGATACACTTCTTCCATAAGAAAGATGATACTCATCTTCCTTCGGAATATTTCCTCGTATTCATGCTAATATTATGAAGGTTCGCGAGTGTGTAATCGCTAAAAAAGTATAAGACTTCACGAAAAAAGGGATTGATAAGAAAAAAAATCTGTATCTTTGCATCATGTTAAGGTTTAAATAATAGCATTATGACTTTATTCGATCAGATTAGCGAGGACATCAAGTCCGCAATGAAGGCTCGCGACAAGGTGCGTTTGGAGACGCTTCGTAACATTAAGAAAGTATTTCTGGAAGCAAAAACTGCTCCTGGAGCGAACGACACGTTGGCTGATGCTGATGCCTTGAAGATTATCTCAAAACTGGCCAAGCAGGGCAAGGAAACTGCAACGACCTACACACAAGCAGGGCGTCAAGACCTGGCTGATGCTGAGTTGGCACAGGTGGAGGTTCTTGAGAGTTATTTGCCGAAACAACTTTCCCATGAGGAGATAGAGGCAGAGTTGAAGAAGATTATTGCTGAGGTTGGAGCCACAAGTATGAAGGAGATGGGAAAGGTAATGGGCACTGCCAGCAAGCAGTTGGCAGGAAAGGCTGACGGCCGAGTCATCTCTGAGATTGTGAAGAAACTCTTGGCATAAACTTTAATTCCAAAAAGTTAAATCGTCGACGATGAATTAACGTTCATCGTCGACGATTTAACGTTCAACGACGGTGAATTACCGTTCATCGTCGGCGAATTAACTCTTGCTCCGGGCAAAACCAAAGAAAGATTACGGCAAAGTACATTCATATCCGTATTGTTTTTGTGAATAATTATTTGTGTCTGCCGTTCCTACCCACACCGTCCGTTTGGCTTTAGCTACCAATTCACTAAATCCATGTCAGTTTTCGCCATAAGCCCTCTAAAGGTCCTCGTTGGTGGCCATTGAACCAATAGCAGCAAAAAAGATATTGGAAGATTACCATTCCTAATCCAATGAGGACAGCGTATGTAATTCCAACGAGGCGATAACAAGCCAGGCCGTAGCCGCAAAAGATAAAACTGCCAATGACAGACTGGAGCAGATAGTTTGTGAGACTCATGCGGCCAAAGACGCAAAGGTGATGCAGCACACGGCGCACACCCTCGAAAGCATATCGCTGTTTGAACTATGACGCAGGCTCGTTGAAATGCCAATAACTTTCTTCATATTGATGTTTGATTTATATACTTCTGCCGTATTGCTCTCGGAAGTTTCGATACAACTAATTGATAAGATTCACAAAACTTATTAAAACTACGGGCAAAGTTACGCATATTTCTCCACTTTTTCGTATTTTTGCACCAACTATTACAATACTTTATGATTTAAGTCGATATGAAGGTACTTTTGATTAACGGAAGCCCCAGGGAGAATGGCAATACGTTCACAGTGAACAAACGGAATGGTTATCTGATATCGAAGGCCCTGCATACATTTATGTGGGCTTCTATTCTGTCATCGGTGGCTCAACTGCTATCTACGTTGATTGATGCCATTGTGGTGAGTAACTTGATTGGCCCTGATGCAATCTCGGCTGTTAATGTGTCGGTGCCTGTCTTGTCTATGGTGGGCTGTTTCGGCATCCTGCTCGGAATCGGAGGGTCGATCGTGGCAGCTAAAGCGATGGGACTTCGTAACATGGAGGAAGCTAACCGTGTATTCTCCATATCATTGAAGGCGACGCTGATCTTCGGCCTGTTTGTTTCGATTGCGGGTTATTTGCTTGCTCCAACCATTGTGGGACTGGTATGTCCTCCAGAGAGTCGTATATATCCATTGGCGGCCAGCTATCTGCAAATCATTCTTATAGGTATGGTCTTTATGTTGGGAGCCTTTACGTTGCAATCGTTTGTGAAGACGGATGGCAATCCCAAACTGGTGATGAGAGCCGTGGTCATAGGATGTATGGTAAATCTGGTCTTCGACATGATCTTTATCAAGGTCTTCGACATGGGTATCGCAGGTTCGGCATGGGCTTCGGTCTTGTCATATATGGCGGCTTTTGCGGTTTGCCTGTTGCATTTCAAAAGGCCTCACTGTTCGTTGCGTTTTCACCTGAATGCCCCCATCACGAATGGACTTGGCAACATTGCGAAGGAGGGTGCGCCGCTAAGTATGAACTCGCTGCTGCTGGGTGTCTGCACGTATTTGATGAATACGATAGTGCTGCGTATGGCGGGCGATAACGGCATGTATGTATGGTCACTCTGCCTGCAGTTATTCACGATCATGCAACTGGTGCTTGGTGGTATCTCGACGAGTATTTATGCTATCGGAGGTTTGTTGGCGGGTGAACGTGACATGGAGGGCCTGGGAATGCTGACACGGAGGGTTCTGTTGTACGTCTGCAGTGTGTTGGCGTTTATAATGGTTGTGATGTTGTTATGGCCTGAGATGCTTGCCAGTCTGTTTGGAGGCAGCCGTTTGGCTGACAACACGACGGACGTGGCTTGGCCGATACGTATTTACGCCTTGCTGCTCGTGCCATACGCCGTGGTAGCGGTCCTGCGTTCACTTTACCAGATTATCGGGTTCCGAGGCATGAGTATGATACTGAGCATCACACAGTTGGTGGCGATGGTGGTCTGTGTATGGCTACTTGCCTTGGTGAGTCCCGATATGCTGTGGTGGGGATTCCCCTTGTCAGGCATCATCTTATTGTTGGTGACTATGGCTTTCAGTTGGCAGAAAAAAACCTACCCCCGACCCCTCCCGAAGGGAGGGGAGATGGGAGGCGGAAAGTCGCTCAATTCCTCTGTCAGACTGACTCGGGAGGACGTGAGGAGTGCGCTGGCTGAGATCAAGTCGTTTCTGAAGGAGAGCCAAGTGTCGGAATCTACGGTCTTTCAGATCCGGCTCTGTTGCGAGGAACTATTGTATAACATCGTCGACTATGCCGTAGAGAAGTACAAGGAGAAACACTTTGCTGATATTCATATCCACCTGACGGAGACACAGGTGAATGTGTTGCTGAAAGATGACGGACGACCCTTTAATCCCGTTTTCAAGAAAAAACCCACCCCCAGCCCCTCCCCAGGGGAGGGGAGCTTAATAGATACTGAACACTTGGGCTTGTTGCTGGTTGCAGGCGAAAGCTCTTCGATCAACTATAAATATATGTACGACCAGAACATGGTATTCCTGACTTTTACAATAACCAATAAACAATAACCAATAAACGATAAACAATAAACAATAAACAATAACCAATAAACGTTGAACAATAAACAATAACCAATATGAAGACAAACGAATATCTACAGCCATTATGGGACGCTTTTGAGCGTTACGCAGATCTGCCTGCCGTCGTTGATAACGGCGGGCGAGTAACCACCTATCGTCAATTGGGCGAACTGACACGCAGGATAGCGGGAGGACTGGCAAGCCTCGATTTGCCGGAAAACTCCTTTATCCCCATTCTGCTGCCTACCTCGATGGAGTATATTGCTACAGAGATGGGCGTCTGGATGGCTGGTCATGCCGTCGTGCCGATGGGTACCACCTTCCCTGAAGGTCGTATAGAATATATTAAAGAACACTGTGAGGCACCGCTTGTGATCGATGCCGAGAGGCTGAAGGTGCTGGCAGAAGCTGACGAACTGGGGGACGAGGTGACGCGATTTGAACTTGAGCAGAGGGCCCTGCTGATCTATACCAGCGGATCGACGGGTGAGCCCAAGGGTATCCTGCATTGCTTTGACAGTCTGCGCGCGCATGTTCACACTGGTTCACTTGGGGAGGAGCATACTGACATGGTATGGGGGACGTCGTCGCCATTCTATTTTGTGGCATCCTTGTCGAACTTCGCTGTGCTGAAGGGCGGCGGTGAGTTGCATTTCTATACGGGGGATGTGCGGCTTGATGTGAGGAAGCTGGAAGAGTATATCGAAGCGCATGGCGTGACGCATACCTTTATCAGTCCGGCGGTGTTGGCGAATTTCCACAACCGTTCGAGCTCTCTGAAGGAGGTATATACGGGGAGCGAGAAGCTGGTGAACGAGTGTT
This sequence comes from Prevotella sp., assembly GCA_017475265.1. Taxonomy (GTDB): domain Bacteria; phylum Bacteroidota; class Bacteroidia; order Bacteroidales; family Bacteroidaceae; genus Prevotella. The sequence continues at coordinate 15,069 of JAFVFY010000042.1, forward strand.
CGCGGGACGGCTATGTGCTCTACAACAATTACGGGATGTCGGAGACGGCGGGTACGCTGCTGAGCTTCAAGGTGGACAAGCGCTACGAGAGTACGCCCGTGGGTGTGCCTAACAATGAAAGTGGCACGGAACTGATGCTTGTGGACGAGGAGGGGAAGCCCGTTGCGGAGGGCGAAGAGGGGGAGCTGGTGGTGAAGGGTTGCTTCTGTAAAGGTTACTACAAGGATGCGGAGCGTACTGCCCAACTCTATAGGGAGGGGTGGCTGCATACGAACGACATCATGCGACGGCTGCCTGACGGCAACCTTGTCTATGTGAACCGTAAGGACTGGATGGTGAAGATCAACGGCCAGCGGGTGGAGCCGGGGGAGGTGGAAGGGACGATGGAACGCATAGAGGGGGTGAAGAAGGCCATCGTGAAGGGCTTCGACGGGAAGACGGGCAGTCAGTATCTGTGTGGCTACTACACGAGCGACGGGGACATCACTCCCGAGGAAATGAGGAACAGGCTTGAGGAGCGTCTGCCGCCTTACATGGTGCCGCTGCACATTGTGAAGGTGGACAGGTTCTCTTTCCTGCCCAACGGTAAGATAAACCGCAGGGCTCTGCTGCCGCCAGACAGTTCGGAACTCCTTTCTAATTACGTAGCGCCTGGGAACGAGGTGGAGCGCAGGCTCTGCGAGGCTTTTGCCCAGGCACTTGGGATGGAACAGGTGGGTATCGACGATGATTTCTTCATGCTTGGCGGCGACAGTATCAAGGTGATGCGCCTGCAACAGGCGTGCGAAAACCTGAGCCTGACATCGAAGATGATCTATAAGGGCAAGACGGCACGGCGGATTGCTGAACTCTGTGACGTGGCGGGTGGTGAGACGGGCTGGCCGGAATTTCCCGTGGCCCTCTCACAGACTCAGCTGGGTATCTATGCCGAGAGCATGGCCCGGCGGGGTGAGGCTGCCTATAACAATCCCATTCTGTTGAAGATTGGTGCAGAGATCGACGAGCAGAGGTTGGCCCGGGCTATCGAACAGGTGGTGAGTGCGCATGCCTTTATCAAGACCCGTATTGAGGAAGACGCCGAGGGTAATCCGGTGATGATGCCTTCCGATGCCAGTCAATTGAAAATTGACAATTTACAATTGACAATTGAACAGATGAGCGAGGCTGAGCTGGAGGCGTTGAAGCCCCAGCTTATCCAGCCTTTCGACCTGCTGAAAGACCAGCTGTTCCGTATCCGCATCATTCGTACGGAGGGTGGTTTGTATCTGTTCACAGATTTCCACCATATTATATACGATGGCACCTCTATGCGTATCTTCATGGCCGATGTCGATCGTGCCTACGCAGGGGAGGCCGTTGCCCCCGAGCAGTGGACGGGCTGGCACGTGGCGGAGGAGGAGGCTGCGCTGCGCCAGACGGAAGCCTATACTGAGGCCAAGGCATGGTACGAGGAGACCTTCAGCGGCTTGGACATTGAGAACAAGCCCATCCCCGATGTGATTGGTGAAAAGACCGTGACCTTTGGCAGTCAGGATCTGCTGCTTGGCGTGAGCAATGAGGCCATCAATGTTTTCTGCCGTCGTCAGGGTGTCACACCCAATATCCTCGCTATTGCTACATTCGCCAAGCTGATGGGAGCGTATACCAATCAGGAGGCTGCGCTTTTTTCCACCATCTACAATGGGCGTAACAGTCTGCGCACAGCCCGTACCATTGGCATGATGGTGAAGACACTGCCGGTGTATAGTCATTGGACAGCCGACACACGTATCAAGGACTTCCTGGGGGATGTGAAGGAGCAATTGCTTGGCGCGATGAACAACGACATCTACTCGTTTGCTGAGGTGGCAGCCAACTTAGGTATGAGCAGCGACGTGCTCTTTGCTTACCAAGGCGACTACCTGACACTGGGTACCGTCTGTGGACAGCCTTACCAGGTCATCCCCTTGGAGAAGAATGCCACGGGCAGTCCGCTCAGCGTAGAGGTCTTCAACACAGCCGATGGCCCGTCGCTCCACGTGGAGTATCAGAAGAATATGTACTCTGATGCGTTCATCAGCGAACTGATGCAGTGCTATGCCAATGTGCTTCGCTCGATGTTGACGGTAGAACGTCTGTCGGATATTGAATTTCTCAATGCTGATCAGTTACAGGAACTCGACAGTTTCAATGATACTGATGTAGAATATGATGACACGCAGACCATCGTCTCGCTGTTCCGCCGGCAAGCCAATGCTACGCCAGATGCTGATGCCGTGGTGTTCAAGGACAAACGCTATACTTATCAGGAGGTGGATGAGATCAGCGATCGTATCGCAGGTTACATCGCCTCAAAAGGATTAGGACTTGAGGATGTTGTAGCCGTTCTGATAGCCCGCTCGGAATGGATGGTTATCGCATCACTGGGTGTACTGAAAGCAGGCTGTGCTTATCAACCGTTGGATCCCACCTATCCAAAGGAGCGTCTGAACTTCATGATGCAAGACACAGCTTCCAGACTGCTAATAGCCGACGAAGAACTCTGTTCCATCGTGGATGAATACAAGGGAGAAGTATTGCTCACTAAAGACATCCCGCAAATTGATGCCGCTGGTTCAGACCCCCAACCCCCTAACTTAGGGGGCTTAGGACCCAAGCCCGAGAGCCTATTTACGCTCATCTACACCAGTGGTTCTACTGGAGTACCCAAGGGATGTCAACTCGAGCATCGCAATATGGTAGCTTTCTGCAACATGCACAAACATGCAATGCATATCGAAGCTGACAGTAGGGTGGGAGCATACGCCAGTTTCGGTTTCGATGCTTGTTTGCAAGAATTATGGGTAACGCTCATAGTGGGTGCTACTGTCTATATCATTCCTGAGGAGATCCGTCTTGATCTCCTTGCCCTGAACGACTATTTTGAACAGAACGGCATCACCCATACGTTTATGACGACACAGGTGGCACGTTCTTTTGTCAACGATATCGCCAATCACTCCCTGAAGGCCTTTATCACAGGCGGTGAGAAACTGGCAGATGTCACTCCTCCTCCCTATTTGCTCCTGAACGGCTATGGTCCTTCAGAGAGTATCTGTTATGTAACGGCATTTGCTGTGAAAGAGAAGCTGCAGAACATCCCCATAGGAAAGGCTGTGGAGAATATGCATCTGTATATCATAGATGCATACGGACATAGATTGCCTGTAGGCGCTGCCGGTGAACTATGGGTCAATGGTCCTCAAGTGGGACGAGGGTATCTGAATCGTCCAGAGAAGACTGCCGAGGCGTTTATAGAGACACCTTGGGGCCGTTGCTACCGTACTGGCGACATCGTTCGCTATATGGCTGATGGCAACATTGAGTTTGTGGGTCGTCGCGACGGACAGGTGAAGATCCGTGGTTTCCGCGTTGAGTTGAAAGAGGTGGAGGCTGTCATCCGTGAGTTCCCCGGCATCAAGGATGCCACCGTGCAGGCCTTCGACGCTGAAAGTGGCGGCAAGTTTATCGCAGCCTATATCGTCAGCGATGAGCAGATCAACATCGAAGCCCTGAACAACTTCATCCGGGAGCAGAAGCCTCCCTATATGGTGCCTGCTGTGACGATGCAGATAGATGTCATTCCCCTGAACCAGAATCAGAAGGTGGACAAGCGTGCCCTGCCGAAGCCGGAGTTCAAGAAGATGGAAGCGGAGGAGAGTGGTAACAGACCATTGAATGTGCTGGAGCAGGAACTGCTTGAAATAGCCGCCGGGGTGATAGGCAATAAAGAGTTCGGTGTCACCACACCTCTCCTCTATGCAGGTCTGACCTCTATTCTCAGTATCAAACTCTCCGTACAGCTATACAAGCGTTTTGGTATTGAAATCAAGTCAAACCAACTCACCGGTGGTGCATCCATCGAGACCATAGAGAATGTCATTCTCGAACGATGGATGAATCCGAGTGAGTCGGGGATTGCAAATCCCCTCCAACAAGAAACTCTCAACTCTCAACCCTCAACTCTCAACTCAACTCAGGCCTCACCTCTGACCTTCGCCCAGACCGGCGTCTACTTCGAGTGCGTCAAGAATCCGTTGAACGTCACTTACAGCATGCCTTCTTTGTATCGGTTTGACAAGAATGTGGTCAGTGCTGAGTTCTTGGAAAAAGTCTTGTCGGAGTTTATCGGCATCCATCCAGCCCTGTCTACCCATTTCGAAATGACTGAAGAGGGCGTGATGCAGGTTCCTAACGAGAATCAGGCTCCTGTTATCGAACAGTTGACCATGACACCTTCCGAATTCGAGGAGTATAAGCAGCAGTTCCTACAGCCCTTCCGTCTGTCGAGTGGTCCGCTCTATCGTCTGGTCATCATCACAGTTGAGGATAACGCAATGGTCAATGGTCAATGGTCAATGTTCAATGATCTCTACCTCTTGGCCGACTTCCACCACCTCGTGATGGATGGTGACTCGATGAACACCTTCACCATACAGCTGGGAGAAGCCCTGCGTGGTGAGAAGTTGGAGGCAGAGGCGCTCAGTTATGCCAAGTTCGCAGTAGATGAGAAACGTTTCGAGGCTTCCGAGGGCTTCGAGGCTAACAAGACTTACTTTGCCCAGATGTTGGCAGACTATGAGAGTTCCAGTGAGATACCAGCGGATATCAGGGGACAGGAAGCCAACGGCTTGATGCAAACGGTGGCAAGCCCCTTCAATCTGGATGCCGTCGACGGTTTTGCCAAGCAACAGGGTGTGACCCCAGCCTCCGTGATGCTTGCTGCTACTTTCTACACCGTATCGCGCTATATCAACAGCCGTAACGTCTATCTCTCTACCATCAGCAGTGGGCGTAGTGATGTACGTACGGCAGGTACGGTGGGTATGTTCGTCAATACCCTTCCTTTGGGTATCACGGTGGCAGACACGACCGTTTCAGAGTTTGTCAAGGCCAGCGCCGATGTGTTCAAGGGTGTCATCGAACATGAGAAATATCCGTTTGCCCGTATCGCCGCTGACTATGGCTATCAGCCGCATATCGTCTTTGAGTATCAGATTGGTGTTGTTGGAAAAGCCGATATCCCTGGACTGAAGTCGAGAGAGGCGCTGAACAATGACAGTGCCAAGTTTAAGTTGGCTGTCCACATAGAGTACAGGGACGGTAAACCTGCCGTTGTGCTTTACTACAACGATGCCCTCTACAGTCGTCCGTTGATGGAAGGTTTGGCGGGTAGTATCGTGGCCGTTGTTGAAAGAATGATGGCTTCACAGAATAACAAGGTGCGCCAGCTCTCTATCATCAGTGAAGCTCAAGAAGCAGAACTGGCAGGCTTGCGCCAAACTGCTACAGGCGAAGCACCATTTAAACTCTTCCATGAATGTATTGGCCATTTTGCCAAGACACAACCCGAACATGAGGCCTTGGTAGCTATTGATGGTACGTTCACCTATCAGCAGATGGACGAACTGACCAATCGTATTGCCAATGCTTTGCGCGAGCGTGGCGTTCAGGAGCGGGATCGTGTGGCGCTACTGCTGCCCCGCACAAGCCGTCTTATCCTCTCACTCTTCGGTGTGCTGAAGGCCGGAGCCGCCTATATCCCCTGTGATCCTGAGTATCCCGCCGACCGCATCAAACTCATCTTGGAGGACAGTGAAGCGAAATACATCATCACTACCGCCGACCGCCTCGACACTGTGCCTGCCGACAAGGCCATTGATGTTGAAGAATTGCTTAATTGTCAATTCTCAATTCTCAATTCTCAATTCTCAATTACCCCAGATGATCTCGCGTACCTTATATATACTAGTGGCTCTACAGGTCGTCCGAAGGGTGTGATGCTGCGCCATGAGGGTATTTGTAATTACCTCTACGGTCATCCCGCCAATGTCTTTGCCAACGCTGTGCTGACAGATGCCAAGCGCATTCTCAGCGTCACAACCATCTCGTTCGATGCGGCGCTGCAGGATATTGGCATGGCTTACTTCAACGGTAAGACGCTCATCCTTGCTACAGAGGAGCAGGCTAACAACCCGCTCGAATTAGCACAGATTATTGAAAGAGAGCATATCAATATGGTCAGCGGTACACCATCGCGCTGGGGAGCATGGCTCACCAGCCCCGACTTCTGCAAGGCCATTGCCAACCTCGCCATCTGCCGAGCCGGCGGTGAGAAGTTCAGCGATCAGTTGCTCTCCCAGATGCGTGAGACTACGAAGGCCCGTATCTTCAACTGCTACGGTCCGACGGAGATCACGGTGGCATCGAACAATGCCGAATTGACCACTGCCAAGATGGTCACAGTGGGTAAGCCGCAGTTGAACGTCAAGGAGTTCATCGTTGACAGCGATGGCAACGAACTACCTGTAGGCGTTGTCGGCGAACTCTACATCGGCGGTCGCGGCGTGGCTCGTGGTTACAATAACCTCGACGAGATGACACGCGAGAGATTTGTGGACTACAAGGGTGAGCGCATTTATAAATCAGGCGACTACGCCAAGTGGCTGCCAGATGGCAATGTGGTTATCCTCGGACGTACTGACCACCAGATTAAACTGCGCGGCCTGCGTATCGAACTGGGTGAGATAGAGAATGTGATGCTAAAGGTTGAGGGCATGAAGAAGGTGGTCATCCTGATCCGTAAGATCAACGACCGCGAACACCTCTGTGCCTACTATACCGCCGACCGTGAGATTGCTGCGGAGGACTTGAAGGCTGAGATCTCCAAGAGCCTGACGCAATATATGGTGCCCACGGCCTATCTCCAGTTGAAGGAGATGCCGATGACACCTAACGGCAAGACGGACGTGAAGGCATTGCCCAACCCGGAACTGGCCGGCGTAGGAGAATATGTTGCCCCGGCAAATGATACTGAACAGATCATCTGTGACATCTTTGCAGGCATCCTGAAGATGGATAAGGTGGGAGCCACCGACAGCTTCTTCGAACTTGGCGGTACATCGTTGGCTGTGATGCAGATTGTAGTACAGGCGGAGAAGGCCGGCCTGCATGTGGCTTATCGCGATGTATTCGACAATCCCTCGCCACGACAGTTGGCGCGCTTTGTCACAGGAGAGGTGGTTGAGGCCAGTCACGACGAGGTGAGCGACTTCGACTATACTGCCATCAACAACCTGCTGCAGCGCAACACCCTCAAGAATTTCCTCAAGGGAGAGCGTCGTCAACTTGGAAATGTCCTGTTGACGGGTGCCACAGGCTACTTAGGCATTCACATACTGCGCGAACTCATTGATTCTGATGCAGAAAAGATTTACTGTCTGGTACGTGGTAAGACCCAAGAGAAAGCAGAAAATCGTCTGCGCACGCTGCTCTATTACTACTTCGGCCAATCATTCAAGGAACTCTTTGGTAAGCGCCTCCATGTTATCCTCGGCGACGTCACAGAAGACCTGACGGAGAAATGTTCAATGGTCAATGTTCAATGGTCAATGGTATTCAACTGTGCTGCCATTGTGAAGCACTTCTCAGAAGGTACAGAGATAGAGGATGTGAACATTGGCGGTGCCCAGCGATGCGTCGACTACTGCATCAAGACCGGAGCACGGCTCATCCATATCTCTACCGCCAGCACCCGTGGCATCTGGACTGGCGAACCGAAGGACGAGGTGTTCACGGAACAGAGACTCTATATCGGTCAGGACCTGAACAACAAGTATATCTACTCGAAGTTCATGGCCGAACGCCTCATCCTCGAGGCAGTCGCCCTACACGGACTCGATGCCAAGATCATGCGTGTGGGCAATCTGGCAGCACGCTCTACCGATGGTGAGTTCCAGGCCAACTTCTCCACCAACTCCTTCATGGGTCGCATACGTGTCTTCAATATGCTTGGCTGTTGTTCTTACGCCATGGCTGCCAGCAAGGTCGAGTTCTCGCCCATCAACGAAGTGAGCCGCGCCATCGTCTCCCTCGCCACAGCCCCGAAGGAGTGTACCGTCTTCCATCCCTACAACAACCACGTCCAGTTCCTCGGCGATGTGTTGAAAGGCCTGTCTTCAGTAGGTGAGGGCGTACGCTTCGTGGAACTCGAAGAGTTCAATGAAACGATGAACCGTGCCAAGGACGATCCACAGAAGGCCAGTCAGTTGGCTTCGCTGTTGGCATACGCCGATGCTGCCCACGGACAGAGGGTGACCGATGTCACACGTAACAACGACTACACCACCCAGGTGCTTCTCCGTCTTGGCTCTTCCTTCTCGCCCACCTCCTGGGACTACGTGGAGCGCATGCTCACCGCCATCGGAGGCTTCGGCTTCTTTGAATAAATGTTCAATGGTCAATGTTCAATGGTCAATGGTATAAATCCGTTATTCCGCAAATTATATTATGAAAACAATAGAAATCAAAGAGGCCGCGCGCCTCGTAGCAGAAGGCGACAAGCTGTCGTCTGCAGAAAGGTTGAAACTACAGCAGCAGCGTCTGCATGAGTTGGTCACATACGCCCGTGAGCATTCCCCCTGGCTGGCTAAACACTATGCCAACCTGCCCGAGAACTTCACACTTACAGACCTGCCCATCGTCTATAAGAAGGACATGCTCGAGAACTACGACGACTATGTGACCGATCGCAACATTCATATACAGGATGTGCTCAAATATGTCGATCGCCCCACCGATGACACCAGCCTCTTCTTAGGCCAGTACACCGCCTTGAAGACCTCGGGCTCAACGGGCAATCCATTGCCGATGGTACGCGACGACTATCACAACAAGATTCATGGCCAGATGATGGCCCAGCGCCTCATGGGCGGCATCCCTCCCGAGGTACTCTCGCTGAAGCATAATCACATTGCCACGGTCATCCATCTCGCCAATGGCGCTTCCAGTTACTCTGCCTTCCTCAGGACAAAGAATGCCGTGCCAGAGGCGGCACACAACCTGATGGGCCTGTCGTGCCTGGACAGCGTCAATCATTTGGTCCAGCAGTTGAATCAGTTCCAACCCACCACAATTACCGGTTATCCCTCCATGCTCGTTCCCCTCGCTGTAGAGCAGATGAAGGGCAACCTTCGTCTTCATGTCAAGCTCATTGTTACCTCTGCTGAGATGCTCACCGAAAAAGACTATAATGTGCTCCGCCAGGCCTTCCATTGTCCAGTGCTCAACAACTACTGCATGACAGAGGGAGGCGAAATCGCTATGACGCGCGGCAGCTCCCGCCTCCACATCAATGAGGACTGGGTCATCGTCGAGCCCGTAGACAAGGATATGAATCCGTTGGGCCAGAGTGACCAATGGTCTGCAGGACTGCTCATCACCGACCTCACAAACTTTGTGCAGCCCATCATCCGCTATTATGTCTCCGATGTCGTCCGCATCACCCGCAAGCCTGAAACTCTCAATTCTCAATTCTCAATTCTCAAATGCCATGCCTCGAAATCAATGGGCGCATGTTAGATAACTACACCATTTGTGGCAAGACCTTCGGAGTTGTCGGCCTCGTCACCGAGTCAGAAGTCTGGCCTCATCTCGTAAAATACCAGTTTGTGCAGACTGCCCACGATACCATTCAACTTCGAGGCCTGTGCAGTGCCGATTCTGATCCCGCCGAGGTGTTAGACGGTCTTAGCAAGCACTTGAAACAATTCCTCGACCAGCATGGCTGTCCCCAAGCCAAGGTCGAATGGTCTCTGGAACCCTTCATACCCAATAAGCGCGGAGGTAAGATACCTGTTTATGTAAATCGCCAGAGGCAATGACGAAACTGGGGGCTATGACATTATTCCTCATCTATCACTTCTATATAAAAACTGAATGGACGAAAGCCGTCATTACAGCTAATCATGGCACTCATAGGGTTCTTCATCCACCCATCATAAAAGTTCCCCACACCTCTGGCTAAAGACTCTACGAACTCACACATGGATGACCAAGCAGAAGTACAGAATCCTTCAGGACACTGCCCATCCACTGAAATCCATTGCTGCCCTTCGATTACGTCACAGGTATGTTCAATCGGGTTCTCATATTTCACCATCAAGTCGTGGTAGATGCTTTGGCGTATAGCTTTAATCCTCACTTTTCTCATAAATACTCTAAAATCTGCAACAAAATTACTCATATTTCCGATATTATCACTATTATTGTCGAAACATTTATAGAACTTTATGAAGGACAACTCATTTCAACCCCATCAAGCAGATGGACCTGGCATTAATGAAGAATGCTGTTCTGGGAGAATGCATCTTGAATCTTAGCTACGACGAGAGACGTATGGCTGGATTTCTTTCTTAAGTATCATACTTACGTATGCTAAGTATCATGTTTTCAGGCGATAAGTGCCATACTTACGAGGTCTAAACACCATACTTCCGGGGGTCGTTGCTGATCGTTTATGAAGGATATGAAGGATAGAAACCAAACTTTTATATATAGGAAAACATTTAGAGTAGGGGGTAAATAATTTCCTATAAGGGAAAGTTGCAAAATGTTCCTTCATATCCTTCATACGCCATGGGTTCATCGACCCGTCGCCCCGTCGTCAGAACGGCAAGAAAGAGTTTGACAGCAAGCGTTACATCAAGATATAAGAAGCGACTGCCCCGAAAAATCATAACTTTCTTAGTTTCATACCTCCCTTTAGGCTGTTCGTTGCAATTTTTTCCTAAAAAAGTTTTTAAAACATAAGCTGTTTGCAAAAAAATATGTACCTTTGTAGCCGCTATCTGCCCATAGTGGCTGTGATGTCCTTTGAGAAAGGCTACGGGTAGGCGACCCATGGTCGGGAATGGGATGGAGCCGCAGGGTGGAGCACTACTTACTGAAAGGCGTTATCGCGCTTTGTTTTTGTGTATTCGAACTACCACAATCGAAAGAGGACAAGAACATTGCAGGGGTAACTGCCACGGGGTGTGTATATCAGACTCCGTAGTGTGCTGCGAGGCTCATGTAGCCTCAACGCACACTTTACGGTGTATCTATATACTCCAACGTGGGTGTTTCTCTGTCTGTTTTCCTCAATGGCTGTGGTAGGCCAGAATACAGAACAGGCAGATGCAAACACCCACGTTTTTTGTTTGTAGTCATCACACGATGTTGAACCCGTTCGTACTGGGTGTTTACGGACAACACTTGAATGTGATGACTAAGCAATCACATCGAAAGAAAATGAAGTAAAGGAATTGTAGCGTCTTTGACATCCTTGATTTGACTGGTTAAGCAGAACTACCACTATACCTGAACACATCAGTCGGACAAACAATTGGATGTTTGCGCTCGATATGGGCGTGGACAGTTAGATTGTTGTCTGATGTGGGCTGTGGTAGGCCTTGCTTAAACACATCTCTTCCACGCCCCCTTTTCGAAAACGATAAGAGGGCTTTTTCATGTCAAAGAAGAAACAATATAAAATGGTTGACTTGTTTGCAGGTTGTGGAGGGCTTAGTCTCGGCTTGGAACAAGCAGGCTTTACGCCTTGGTTCGTCAATGAAATTGTTGAGCAGTTTGCAAATACGTACAAGTTCAACCATAAACTATCTGATGAACATTACTACATAGGCGACATCGCTAAACTCAATGAGCATATTGAAGAATACAAAGATATGTTCGAGGGAATAACACTTGTTTGTGGCGGGCCACCTTGTCAAGGATTCTCGATGGCTAACAGGCAAAGAATTCTTGATGACCCAAGGAATGGACTCTATAAGCAGTACTTAATATTCTTACGGAATGTTCGCCCCCAATTCTTCATAATGGAGAACGTCAAGGGCATGATGAATAAGATTGGGGAAATCATTCAGAATTTCAAGGAATATCTTGGTGACGATTACCAGTATGACTACGCTGTTTTGAAGGCACAAGACTTTGGTGTGCCTCAGAACAGAGAGCGATTCATCATGATTGGCAATCGCATGGGCGTTTCACCGAAGGCAATCTTTGCGGAGATAGACAAGAATAAGCGTGAAGCATTTGTCTTACGAGATGCGCTATATGGACTACCTCATCTTGAATCAAAGAAAGAGAAAGGACAAAGTGGTATAGAAGACATTCGCTCTGGTTTGACAGAACGTGATTTCGATTATCCTCAGACAGAATTCTATCGCTTCATCAATGGTGAAAGGATTATCACTAAACTTTATAACCACAAGAATCGCTACAATAATGAGAGGGATATAGAGATATACAGAAGGCTCCCACAAGGCGCTAACTCATTGCACGAATCTATTGCCGACATCATGCCTTACAAAAGGCGTAATGAAATCTTCAAGGACAAGTATTTCAAGTTGGATGAAAGCCAAATCTGCAAGACGATTACTTCACACATGAAGTTCGATTGCAATATGTATATCCATCCTTGGGAAGCAAGAGGTCTTAGCCCCAGAGAGGCAGCTCGCATCCAAACATTCCCTGATGACTACATTATCACGGGTTCACAAAACATGTGGTATGCCCAAGTGGGTAATGCAGTTCCTGTGAAACTGGCAAAGGCTATAGGAGACGGCATAATGAAGTTTGTATGAACCACGTAGAGTTGTTTGCTGGTGTTGGCGGTTTTCGCAGGGCAATGGATTTGATAACTCATGACCTTGGCTTTATCATTCTTACTATCGCTTATTCAGAAATTGACAAGAACGCTATTACCACATACAATGCAAATTACGACACTACAGGTGAAGTGGCAATGGGGAATATAGTTGAATTCGTCAAAGACACAAGAGCGATGGGAACACTTCCTCGTTATGAATTGCTTTCTGGTGGATTCCCATGTCAGACATTCAGTATGATGGGAGGTCAAGAGGGATTTGAAGAAGAACGAGGACAGATGTTTTTCCGTATTATGGATATGATTAATGCCAGACATCCGCGATATGTGCTCTTGGAAAATGTCAAGAACCTTATGCGTCATGATGGAGGAAATACTATCGCTGTTATCAGAAGAGAGCTGGAGCAGGCTGGATATATTGTAAAGATGGACGTTTTCAACTCCAATGACTTTGGCTTACCTCAGAAACGCAACAGAGCTATCATCTTTGCAAGACGCAGACATTTGGGTAACTTTGAGTTTAATGCTGACCTTGTTAGAAATGCATTTGCTCAGATAGACAGGGATAATTGTTCATTGAACTTTTACGACTCAACAATAGATGTTCTCGACAGACAAGTTGATGAGAAATACTATTTGTCAGAACGAATCAAGCCGACTTTATTGAGTGACGGTAGTGCTGGTTTTAGGTCAAATTCAGAGATAGACCAAGTCGTGGCAAGGCCATTAACGGCAACAATGCACAAGATGCATCGCGCTTGCCAAGACAACTATTATAGTGATTTGTTCATTCAGTCAAATGGCGAAGACAGGCCATCGGAAAGGATGACCAAAGAAGAACTCGCAAGAATACCTATACGCAAGCTGACACCTAAAGAGGCATTTTTGCTTCAAGGTTTTCCCAATAACTTCGCAGATAATGCAGGTCTTGCAAGAGTGGCAGATGGAGCGATGTACAAGCAAGCCGGTAATGCTGTTAGCGTCAATACTATTTATGCAGTTCTATATTACTTGATTACTAACCGAATAATACGATAATTATGCCTAATAATAAAATAGAAAAAATTGTGTGGTCGCAAGACTCACATTTCAAGACAGAAAGAAGGAACTCTGGAGAAACGAGTCTAAATTTATCCTATGAAATATATGAGTTTCTTGGAGGAAATGATAACCTTGAAATAGAATTCATCCTTTATAAAGAAGATTTCATAAAGGCTTTGGGGGCATTAGTAAATATGCTTCCTCTCTACACTAGCACATCAAGTAGTTCTACCCTTTGTAATTATAGTAATTTGCTTTATACGTCATACAGTAATATGATTGAAGCAAAGTTTGCCAATATGGACTGTGCATCATATATTGTGCACATGTTTAAACGCGATGATGGTAGAATATATTTAAAGAATCTCACGGATAATACAGGCTTCAATATTAGGAAATTTTTAATACAAGCTCATTCGAAACTTGTTTTTAGTAAGAATGAAGAGGGGAACTACGTTATTCGTCTATGCACAAATAATAATGAGTTCCCCAAAGAGGCTTCTTACCAATTATACAAGCCTATCGAAGGTTATGAAATAGAACAGAAAATATACTTTGGTACTCCTGGCTCTGGTAAGTCATGGACTATTAAGAAACAATATGAGATGAGGAAGGATAGAGAAAAGTATGTTGAAGATGAAGAAATGAAAAAGAGAGCTATCAGAACCACATTCCATCCTGATACCGACTATGCCTCGTTTGTTGGATGCTATAAGCCTGTGAAGGACAAGGAAGATAGTAAGAAGATTATCTATGAGTTCGTGCCGCAAGCATTTACAGATGCATACGTAGCAGCATGGAGTGACTTGGAACATCCTTATTATCTGATAATTGAAGAAATCAACCGTGGTAACTGTGCCCAGATATTTGGCGACTTGTTCCAATTGTTAGACAGAAATAAGGATGGATATTCGGAATACCCCATCAAGGCCGACCATGATTTGAAGGATTATTTATTGGATCATCTACCAGAGGATAGCGAGGGCATCAGAGATGGCAAACTTTGCCTGCCTCCTAATCTGAGCATCATCGCTTCAATGAATACAAGTGACCAAAGTCTGTTCCCAATGGACTCTGCCTTTAAGCGTCGTTGGAGTTGGGAATATGTGCCCATTGACTATGAGAATGCTGAATCTGGAGCATTCACGATAACTATTGGGGGCGAGTCTCATAACTGGCATAAGTTCTTAGAGAAAGTCAACAAGAAGATAAAAACCGTAACATCTTCTGAGGACAAGCAGATGGGCAACTTCTTCATCAAAGCCAGCGTAGACGAAAAGGAGTTTTGCGACAAAGTGATGTTCTATCTGTGGAGTGAGGTCGGCAAGGACAACTACCAAACGAACGACGCCATCTTCCGCTACTATGCAGAAGAGGACAAACTGAAGGAGTTCTCGTTCAACGAGCTTTATGACCAGACAAAGAGGAATACTATTTTGAAAGGCTTTATCCGCTATATAGAAGAAGAGAAATGAAGATATTCTTTGAGGAATACGTCTATAACTGGGATGTCGTGAAGGAGTTTCTGCACGACCACTATGTGATGTACCTCAAAGACAATCGGGTGACGATTCCATACGTTGGGTATTACTACTCTTCGAAGGCAGAGGACTCTGTGTTCATTTTGCCCAAGGTGTTTATAAACATCGATGGGAACAAAAGGGAAAAAGCCTTTGGTATGTTCGAACCTGAGGAGATCATCGATACAAAGGATGTGAAGAATCCCTTATTGAAGTCTGAGTATTTCAACGAGGTGTTTAATCTCTCCGCTTGGATTTACAGAGCTATTGCACGCTATCGGGAAAGGCACAGTCCTGAGAATATCACTGAGTCTGTTGAGGTTCAGAATGTGGAGTCGGTGAATGGTGACAACAGTGAGACTTGGATAAACATCATTCTCCAGTTAATACGCTTCAACAATGAGCACAGGAACCTCTTCACCTATATAGCCCGTATCAACTCGCAGGGGCATCACAAAATAAACTGGCAAAAGACTATCAGTAAGGTACGCCCTTGGTTGCAGGACGATAATCCTGTCTATATGAAGTTCCGAAATAAGTCGAAAGTCATCAACTACGATGAAGAACTGATAGTGCTGTTCTACTCTGTGCTTGACTATCTGCATGACAAGTATCACTTCTGCATCCTGAGAAATGTGAACTATCCTACCTACCCCAAGGATATTGAGAAACTGATAGAGTCAGGTAGAGGAACGCGTTTACTTAAAAGCATAAGAAGGAAATACTTTAAGGATGAATTGGTGAAGTTGTGGCAACTGCTTAACGTGTTCTTCGAAAAAGCTCAGACAATGAGGAGCAAGCAGATGCATGAAGAGTCGCTGATGGTAAGGAACTTCAATATGGTGTTCGAAGATATGATAGACTCGTTGGTTAGCGATGACACAAAGGTCAAAAACGAGAAATTGAAGGACCAGCCAGACGGGAAGATAGTAGACCACATCTATCATTACGGTTCCATAGTCCGCGATGACGACATCTACTATATAGGTGATAGCAAATATTATAAGGAAGGGCACGACCCGGGAGAGAACTCTATCCATAAGCAGTTTACTTACGCCAAGAATGTTATCCAAATGAATATGGACGTGACGGCACCAAACGGTCAGATAGGGCGTGGAAATTATTACGATGACTTGACGGAGGGATATAACATCACGCCAAACTTCTTTATTCGTGGGATGGTGAATCCGCTACACCTGAATTATATTGAGGCGGAACTGGAACAACAAACAGACAGAAAGGGGAAGCCAGATGTAGAAAGACGATGGCATCACAAGAATCGTCTCTTTGACCGCGATACGCTCTTTGTGCTGAAGTACAGTATTAATTTCCTGTTTGTGCTGTCTGCATACGCTACAGGTCGAGTTGATGAGGCATACAAGAACCACATTCGAAAGAAGTTCAAGCGAAATGTGACAGAAGAATTAAAGAGGAACTACCATTTCTATTTGCTGTTGTCGAAAGGCAACAGGGAAGGTGCTGTCGACAAGCATTTCCGGCTGCTGAATGGAAAAGTATTCAATTCATTTAAGGACGGAAGGATTCTCCTTTGTGCATACGAAAAGGGGAAACGCGGAGCAATACAATTCTTCGACCAGATAAAGGATGACTTCAAGATTATCCGATATGATTTGGGTCAGGATATACATGAGGCTATTCAGAATCAGCCGAAAGTCTCATTGGAGCCTCGCCACCAGCCTGTTCAAGCAACGCTATTCCCAATGATGGGCGCAAAACTTGAAGATATCCGCGATGACCAAGATGTGTATAATCTTGTCTGGAGAACAATGATCTTGGAGGATATGGCTGCTGACCCAGGGCAAATCATAGCAGAATGTCATACGAACTATAAATTCCTTGATAGGTACCCAGGAATGACTCATCGCGATTGGAACAAGGTTATAATGGATTTCATTCACGACGTTCAGGCTTGCTATGACTTAGAGTTGCCAGAGATATTCAGAATGGCGGCGTAACATATATTAATAATGGAATAAAAAGAGGCCCCGCCAATAACTGAACATCTTTACAGCCTTATTTTATAGTGCAGACGGGAGTGTTGGGAAATAGTAGGTCTAAAGAACAGCACTCGACTAAATTCATCGTTTGAGCCGATGATTAAATGATTAGCTGATTATGCCGATGGAGTAACTTCTGAGGTGTTAGGTATTCAAAAAATCGGCTTAAAGTTTGGACACTTCATAGAAAATGTCTATCTTTGCACCGAATAACAAATAAAGAAGCAAATATGACAGTAAGGGAAATGCAACAGGATGCCGTGAGACGGATTTCGCATCTTGGCGATGGCGATGCCCAGACTATGCAGTCTATCTGGCTGTTTGTGTCCTCAGCTTTACCAGCCCATGAGGAAGAAAACAAAGCCGAAAGTGAGCGAGCCAAGGCTAAAAGACTGGCCCACTCCTTTTTGGGCGCTTTCTCTGCAAGCAGAACCGACGAGGACTGGAAAAAGGTAAAAGAGGACTATCTGGTTAGTAAATATGCCACAAATGAATAAAGTATTTATTGACACCAATATCTTCCTCGACTACATACAACAGCGTCCAGAAGGTTGGCGTGAGGCGGAGATAATCTTTTTCTTGGCCATTCATGGTGACATAGAGATGCTCGTATCTGACTTGACAATAGCCAATATGAGGTATGTGACAAGGAAAGACATTCCTTTGGAGCAGTTCTATGCCGTAATGAAAGGCTTGCGCCCATACTATACCATAGTGAAGGTAGGAGGAAAGGCAGTGGATGCGGCCTATGACTTGGAGACGAAGGATTTTGAAGATGCACTACAGTATTATTCTGCCGAACAGGCAGAAGCCGACTGTATCGTGACAAGAAACCTGAAGGACTTCGATTTCCCAAGAGCGGTTGAGACTCTTGAACCAAAAGCGTTTCTTAAGAAATATTTCCCAGAAGAATTATAAAACAGACTTCCCACGTCCTTGGACTGACGCCGACCTTTACGCAAAGTACGGCCTGACAGAAGATGCTCCGAGCTTCTTGCGCTCCATTGGTGCTCAGGCGCTTCGCGGAGGTCTCGCCTGAGTACCTATAAAAAGAAAGAGACGTGCGAAGAAATTGCCTTCATCGAGCTGATTATTAAGCCGATGGAGTGACCTCTGAGGTGTTGGGTATTCAAAAAAAAAGGCTTAAAGTTTTGATACTTCATAGAAAATGTCTATCTTTGCACTGTCAAATCAAAAAGCTACGAAATTATGGCAACAATCGTACTTAATCCGTCGTTGTATTCTCAGGCTCAGAGCTATGCTAAGGCTGACGGCATGAGCGTGGAGGAATGGGTGGCTATGCTAATCACACGTTTCACCCCCGCCAAGAAAAAGAAGTATAAAATGAAAAAGATAGAAGAACTCTCGCCTGAACTACAAGCCTTAATCGGTTTTGCAAAGCCAGCAGTGGCCAGTGACGATGACATAAATGGCGACAGAGCCAGGACGGAATACCTGAATGAGAAATATGCTTTATGATGAGAGTATTTCTTGATACCAACATTCTTCTTGACATCATTGAAGCCCGGCAGAAATTCCTGTTGGCCTCATCGAATGTTTTTGACTTAGGCATAAAAAGACGCATAGAATTGTTTGCCACTCCTTTGACCTTTGCTAATTGTGTGTACACTGCACGCAAGAACGTAGGGTACGAAAATGCTATACATGGTCTAAAAGCCTTGAAAGCATACGTGAAGACTACTACGATGGACGACAACCAAGTAATGGATGCCCTTTGTTCGGATATGCCAGATTTTGAAGATATGCTTCAGTATAAGGCAGCTGAAGCAGCCGGATGTGATGCCATCGTTACAAGAGACAAAAAACGTCACTTCCCACAAAAAGGAATCCCAGTCCTGTCACCAGAAGCATTTTTAAACGAGTATTTCAAAGATTGAGTAATCTTGCCTCATACACCTCCAAGACTTCACCCGTCCTTGGACTGATGCCGACCTTTACGCAAAGTACGGTCTGACAGAAGATGCCCCGAGCTTCTTGCGCTCCGTTGGTGCTCAGGCGCATCGCGCAGGTCTCCCTGAGTACCTATAAAAAGAAAGAGACGTGCGAAGAAATTGCTTTCATCGAGTCGATGATTAAGCCGATGGAATGAAATAGCCTGACCTATGATGAGATGCTCATCATCGACCCCGTCCCGCCATTCTTGTGTCCTTTCAGAGGCAATTGGCAGGGGCCGAGCGCACGCGAGAAGAGTACGAAAATGAAGTAAAATGAAGGCGCATGAAAAGAAAAACGCCAAAACATTTGGTGGTTTGAGAAAATCTTCCTACCTTTGCAGCAGAATCCCCCTTGTATGATAAATACTTGGGTCAGTTGCTGAAAAGCAGCTTACAAAGTTAATCCCGCTCGGATGAGATATGCCGAAGCTCAAGCCTCCGAAAGGAGGCTTTATTTTTAACGATCAACTATGGAGAAGAAGAAAGTTATAGTGTATGTTGATGGCTACAATTTCTATTATGGCCTAAAGAATGGTGGCGCCAGGTGGAAACGTTTCTACTGGCTTGACATTGTGAAGTTCTTTGAGCGCATGATGCTGCCTGACCAGGAACTGGTAGAAGTGAACTATTATTCAGCTGTACCTCTCGACGACCAACAGGCCGCTGATAATCAAGACGTTCTTTTCAGTGCCAATCTGCTTAACCCCAAATTCAAGTTGCATTTGGGAAGATATAAGAAAAAGAAATTCAAGTGCCAGAACTGCGGTTTCAAAAACAAGACCTACGAGGAGAAAGAGTCAGACGTAAGGGTTGCTACAGGTATGCTTGTTGATATGTTTACCAAGCGCTGTGACATCACTATCATTGTTTCTGCCGATAGCGATATGATTCCCTCTGTTGAGATTATTAAGGGCTTCGCTCCTGAGCATCCTGTTCATGTGTTTGTGCCACCTACACAGAATACGTATGCCTTGGCCAGCAAGTGCGATCATGTCGTATGGTTAGAGCATTATCGAGCCAGATTTGTCCAGTCTACCTGATGATGTAACGCTTGCTAATGGGCATATTGTTAGCAGGCCCGCCAACTGGCATTAATTTGGCCGTCTCGTCTGTCATAAAAAGCGGCACTCGACTTGATTCATCGTTTGAGCCGATGATTAGATGAAGAAGTGGAAGAAGTGGAAAGGACGTAAAACAAAAAAATCTACAAAAACTTGCACTTGTGGGATTCTTTTTGTAATTTTGCACGCAATATTGAATAAAATGTCACTTTTTGTTCATTTAAATACTGTTTGTTATGAAGAAAATTTTATCTCTCTTGTGTGCCATCATGGTAGTAATTGGCACAAGTGCACAACCGCAACGCTTGCATAAGCCGTTGAACAAGGACGCGCAACGATTGGAGCAGCGTCTCAAGAACGCCAAGACTGTTCAAGAGCGTGACGAAATGATGCTCAAGTACAAACTGACTCATCGTTCTGTTATCGCACAGAAGAATGTAGCAAAAGCCCCGAAAGCGCGTCGCGTCGAAGCGGCAAAAGTCTCTGTTGACCGCATCTCGAGCTTGGTAATGCATGATGAAGAGAAAGGCTTCTATGTTTATTACGGTCTGCATCAAGAGGAAGAGAATGGCAACAAGCATTTCTATTTTCATTTCCCGTTGGCTGAGGGTCAACACGACGTGGTGTTAAATAAGACCTACACACTCGCAGACATGGACGCTGAAGACTGCACATGGGATCAAGGTGAAGAAGACGAGGATTGGAATACGATTTCCTACGCCTACAAATCGGCAACCTTTGTTAAGACCGTTGGTTCGGGCTTCGACACCCATATCCAGGCAACCGTAACGGATATCAACGACCAGGTTTTCGAAATCAGTTATGACGAGGCAGCCGTGGTTCCGACGGATGAAGTAGTGGATGTGACGTTCAACAAAGTGATGGACGCATCTCGCGATTTCAAGGGACAATGGCTGGTTCGTTCACAAGACAGCCAATACTTCGTGCAGCTGGCTTTCTACGGTCCGGAAACAATCGCAGGAACCTACACCGGCGAAGCTATCGCGCTCAGCGAGAGTTATGTGCAATTCCCGACCGACGAAGTCGATGAATGGGACGAACCGGTGTATAAAACCGTTTACGTAAAGGATGGTAGTATTACCGTCACAGAAGGAGATGGACGTACCGATGTGTCGGCAAGAATTCTTTGTGAGGATGGCGTGACGTACAACGTGACGATGTTCTACGAGATTCCGAAAGCCAAGAGCCATGAGACGATTGAGGCAAAGAACCTGTATATCGACACTTGGTCGTTTGAGTATTTTGGTGAGTTGTCTGTCTACGGCGGTGATGTCGAAGGCACGAATATCGGTCTCTCGCTCTACAAGGAGAACACCGAAGACGGATTCTTGGGCACGTACGTGATTGATGGCGAAGGACGTAACAGCGGCCATGTGACCGTCGACCACGAGACGTATGATCTCTATTCGGGCACCGTGACGGTGGCTCAGGAGAACGGTCAGTATGTCGTTACCGGAACCGTGCTGGCATGGAACAACGTCGAATACACCATTCGCATAACCGAGCCAGACGTAGTGGTAACGCCCATGAACTTCAGTTCAGACCAGATGGTGATCGATTTGTATACGTATCAAGACGAATCATGGTTCGAAGTGGCCGGTTTCGATGCTGCGCACGAGCAATATCTGTTGCTGACCGTGTTGTCTGAGAATGTGGCAGGTACATACACCGAAGCCAACCTGGATCAAGACTATACCTATTTCGCTATTGGAGAAACGACGTATTCGGTATTGAGTGCTAATCTTACCGTCGAATATACCGCGCCGCAAGCGAAAGTAACCGGTACAATCCTGCTCGTCAATATAGAGAATGAGTACGACCACGTGGAACTGACCGTGGATGTAACCGCTAAACCTTACGAACCGTCAGAACGCAACGTCACCATCGGTGCGTTCTCACGCGAGTATGTAGAGGCTGAGACGGAAGATGGCGAAACAGTATATGCCCTCTATTATCAATTGCTCTCGGAGGATCGTCAACAGCTGTTCGGATTCCTGTTCGGGACCACCCAATGGGTAGCGGACATCGAGTTCGGCAAGACCTATACTACGGCTGATATGTACAACGGTTCACAAGGTCAAAACGCGTACGAGCGTGAGTACATTATGTATTCTACTGTTCAGTTCACCAAGACGGCAACTGCTAATGGCGTGAAGATCGTAGCTAAGGTTGCTGACACCCGAGGCAATGTTTGGAACTTGACCTACGAAGGCGATGAAGTAGCACCAGCTACGCCGTTTGACGTACGTCTGGGGCAAGCCAACAAGATACCACATGGCGCGGACGCTTTCGAGTACGAGATGGTGGATGTGGACAACACCTTCAAGTGCGTGCTCGTGATTCCTGTGGAAGAGGGCGCAGAGGACGTGGATAACGACCGCACCTATACCTCGTCGGCTGATGAGATCAACCTCGTGGATAGCTATTTGTCTATCCTTGGCGAGGAGCATCAGGTGACCGCTGCTTCCTTCCATAAAGAATGGTATGGTGATAACGTGCAGGTCGACGCTACCGTGTACGACGAACGCGGATACAGCTATCGTCTCTTCTTCTACGACGATGGTTTCCATCCGACAGGAGAAACTGTGCAAGTGGTGATCGAAGCAACACCGTCTGTATACTATGACGAGGAGGAGGCATCCTGGCACGTTTATGCGGAAGATGACGCACATGTCGTTTCCCTCCAACTCCTGGATACAGAAGGCGAGACGCCGGTGGGTGAGTACGATGCATCGAAGATCATCACCTGGTCTTCGCACATCGAGACCGTTACCGGCCAAGACGATGACGGCTATCCTATCTCCGATTATATCGGTATCAAAGAGGCTTACAGTGTCACCATCTCAGGTGAAGCAGGCAACTACACTATTCACGCACTCTTCATGGGCGAGGATGGTAATGAATACGATGTCTATGTCAATACGTTACCGGTAGGAATTGATCAAATTGTCAACTGTCAATCGTCCAATCGTAAATATATGCTTGGTGGCGTGTTGTACATCGTTCGTGACGGCAAGATCTTCAACGCACAAGGTGTACAAGTGCGTTAAATCGGTAAACGGTTAAGATGATTAAGCCGATGGAGTAAAAGAGTAGCGAGAATATTTGGATAAAACCATCCTTAACAGGGTGGTTTTATCTTTTATTTAACCTTCTGAAAGTAAGAAAGAAATCAGGCTTTGTAGCCATACTCCGGTTAACAGCTACTTGTTTATGTCCCTTGAAAACAAGAACCTCAATAGCTTTTGGGTTTACTTCAAAGTATTTGTTTATAGCGAAAGCAAGTGAACGCGTGTTAATAAGAATTGTGAAATGACGGAGCAGTGAGAGTCACCCCGAACTTGCTCGAAGATGGCCGAGTCGCGACGGGAAAAAATTCACGTTTTTCTGCAAGGCTGCGTCGGGCATGGGGGCGTTGAAGATCATGTCGAACATGTAGGGGACTTTGGTTGCGTAGTAGGGTAGGAGGCGCCTGGTGGCCTCGTCGATGGCTTGAGGGTCGGACGTGCCGAGATAGGCTGGGAAAAAGATGTCCCAGTGGGTTTTCATTTGTTCGTGCGTAATATGGAATATGTGCTGTACCCGGTCGTCAGGCATATTGTGACACATGGTCCATAACTGCGCCAGGTCCCACTCTGGTGCGCCGTAAGCAAATTCGCCCAAGTCAATCCACAGGTCGCGCTCGCCGTCGGTGATGATGTTGCCGATGTGCAGGTCGCCATGCAAGCAGCGGGGCGTGTCGGGCACGGTCTCCAGGAACTTCAGGGCACGCTGTTTGTAATCCTCCGGCACCCGGTTCTTCTCACGATAGAAGTGCTCTATTCTCTGCTTATACGAGCAAAGCCGCGTGGTGTCAGCCTCCTTGGCGTGCAGCTCTGTAGCCATGCGTGCAAACTTGAGTGATATTTCCTCCAGTCTCTCTGGCTCTTGCGAGATGATGCGGGTATAGGAGCGTTTGTTCTTTATCAGTTCGTACTCGGCTCCGCTTCTTTCGCCATCGGTAATCATTCGGTAGAGTTTCGGCGACGGGATACCCAGCTGGTACACTGTGCGGGCGGTCATGAACTCGGCCTTGGCCCTGTCTGCCTCGAAACCGGGTTTATAAAGTTTAGCCAACGAGAGACCGTCCTTTTTAGTATAGGTAATAGCCGTCCCGCCCTCGCCAGTCTGGATGTAGTCATTCAGATTGATTCTCTGTATTTCTTCGCTCATCTTCTCGCATTTTTACCATTCACGATGTCGCCTGAACTGCCATTGCCGACAGGAACAATGCAATAGTAAATAGTATGTTTTTCATTGCTGGATGATTTTTAATATTTTTCGACCGCAAAATTAGCGAAAAGAAACGAGAACAACAAGAAAAATGGAAAAAAATGCATTGTTTCGATTATATTTCGTAATTTTGCAGTCAAGTTATACAACAAAACAGAAACATGATGAAAGACAAGGCAGATGTATTTATTCCCTCATAATACGTTATCCCTACAGACTTCAAAGTTACAAATGGCTGTGTGCCTGACCAAGAAGTGCTCCGCAAGGACTACAACGGCGACTTCAAACCCCAGCTGGATGCCGCCATCGAATACATCAAAAACAAGCATTAAGAAGCTCTAAACATCATTCATTATGAAAACATCTTACCTGAGAATTATA
This sequence comes from Prevotella sp., assembly GCA_017475265.1. Classification (GTDB taxonomy): domain Bacteria; phylum Bacteroidota; class Bacteroidia; order Bacteroidales; family Bacteroidaceae; genus Prevotella. Next base: position 39,801 of record JAFVFY010000042.1, read on the forward strand.
ACCTTCATTCTTTTGTGCTGGATGGTGATGGAGGCCACCGCCCAAGAGAAACCCAGTTGGATCATTGGCGTGAAAGGAGGCTGGAGCTATACCAGCATAGCCAGCTCAAACATGGGACGTGTGGATGAGACTTATTCTCCACTCAGCGGCTATGACGTCGGCGTGCAGGCGCTGCCGTCTGCTGGATTGGCTGGCCGTACGCGCCGATTTGGAGTTCATGTCCCGTTCACACAAAATGGACCGCAACCTCCATTACATTGACCTGGTTTACACAAAGTATTCCAATGATTACCTCGTTCTGCCCGTGATGGCCGACTTCTCTTTTGGCGGGAAGAAACTGCGCGGACATGCCTATGGCGGTGTGTATGGCGCTTTCTGGATGAAAGCCCGGACAGAAGGAACCACCTTCTGGATGACGGATTATTATGTCTATTTCGACGATTTCAAGGAGAGTCGCCAGTTTAATAGTGAAGACCAACGACTTACCGCAGGAGGCGTTGGTGGATTGGGATTAAGCTATGCCTTCCCGGATGTATGGAAAAACGGGGGCGGTCCTGTTATTACCCTCGACGCGTTGTACTACCACGACTTCGTCAGCCATCACAAAGGCTATTCGCATCTGAGCGACTCACGCTATCTGGGCACCCTTTCCATCACTCTCGGCTTGGCGTTTTGTTTTTAAACATGGGCTACCTTCTTTGTCGTAAGTGCCGATAATCAGCACGGGTTCATGCAAGTGTGCAAGCGTCCTTCGGCCGAGCGGTGGCAGCGCACTATTACTATCAATTTTATTATTTGCCAATTACGTATGTGTTGAACGAATGAGGAGCAGCAGCAACATTCAGGAACTTGCCTTTCACCTTAACACTCAGGCTGGCATCAGCATCGGTGAAGTTACCAACTGTGATGATGAACTGCTGACCGTTGCGGAATACTACAACGGGAGTCTTGCTGTAGTCACGGCCAGCGTAGGCAATCGTCTCGGTGCCTGGGGCTACGAACTGACAGAAATGCTTGTAGGCATAATACTCGGCAGTGTATCGCTTCAGGCGTGTCTTGCTGTCCACCTGAATGAGGGCATTCTGCGTCCAGCCCCATGTTGACTGGCCATTGTCGGCGAGGATGAAGTTCCAGTTGTAGTATTCGTCGCAGCCGTTGCCGAGGTTGTCGCTGAGAAGGAAGAAGGTGTGCTCGCCAGCCTTCCAGTCCATCGAGCCGTTACCGCACTCACTCTCGCTCATCATCAGGCGCAGTTGCGGGTAGCGGGCTTTGAGCTGTGGCAGGTTTTCGCGACACTCCCACTGGGTGGCAATACCCTTGACATTGGCCTGTAGCGTCGCGTTGTCGATAATCTTTTGCACATAGTCCAGACGGTTGGTGTTGAACGTGCCAATCCACAACTCCACCTCGGGATGCTTCTGCTTCAGCGTGGGCGCCAGATACTCGTTGTTGAAGCGTAGCGTACCCTCGGCAGTCCAGGCGCAGCCGGGGTAGGGGGTGTAGCTGTAGGCCTCGTTCTGATACATCACCTTCGTGATGGGCAACCCTTGCTCGGCATAGAGGTCGATGAAGCGGCAGAACATATCGGCGTAGCTCTGCAGATAGCGCGGGTCCTGAATGAAGTAGTCCTGCGTGGCCAAACGGCGTGGGAACACACCATTGCGCTCCCCCATGAGTTTCATTTCATCGGGGTCAACGACTCCGTCATACAACAGATAGTCCTTCTCCTTTGGCTGCGTGTTGTACGGACTGCTCAGCACGCAGTAGTCCTGATTGATCTTCATCCATGCTGGCGGACTCCACGGACTCATAAACAACTGCAATTGCGGACAATACTTCTGCGCAGCGCGGGCCAGCGGGATGATGTTCCGTTTGTCGCGTTCGATGTTGAAGTGCTTCAATCCGAGGTCGCCCACCACATCGTCACACTGATACCACGAGCGGGCATAGTCGTTGGCGTTCATCGACACACGGCCATGCGTGAACCTCAGGTCGCCGTCCTTGGCAAACAGGTTGTGCATCACCTCGTCCTGGTCGTCACGGCTAAGCAGGTTGAAGGCATCCCAGTCCAGTTCGTTGAACGTCGTTCCCCAGGCACGGAATGTCGTCCCCTTCTCCGTTCCGTCCACCGTTGCCACCACCGTTCCATCGGCCTTCGTGGCGAGTGCCGCCTTCGACATTACCCAAGGGGCGTTCTCGGTGGTGGTGTACTTTGTCACTTTCTGCGCATTCAGCGCAAGCGTTCCCGTCAGAAGGACGGCTCCAGCTAATAAAACCTTTATCTTTTTCATATAATCTAATCTATCATTTCACAAATCTTATTAAAATCATTGGCAAAAGTACATAATAATAGCGAGATTTCGCTATATTTGCAGTCACAATTAACAAATGTTGGTTTTAATATATGACAAAAATGATAGAAATGAGAAAATTGTTCATGACAGCGATGATGGTCGCTATGAGTATGGGAATGAATGCCCAGACAGTTCAGAGACAAGTAGTGGAAGAGGGTGGTACAGGCCCGTTCAAGTCGGAAGTAGTGGGTGACTCCTCCTGCCCAGGTTTTACAGTTTATCGTCCACAAAACCTAAAAGAAGTGGTAGCGAAACAGGGCGCCCTGCCTGTGATTGTCTATGCCAACGGAGCTTGTTTCAACAACAATGTGGAGATGCGTCTGCTGCTGAGCGAGGTGGCTTCTTACGGATATGTGGCAGCCGCCATCGGCCCGTATGACGAAGAGGATGTGATGGCACAATGGCGGGGTGTGCTTAGGTCGGCCTATCCCGAAACCAAGGGTGAAGTGGTCATGGCCAATGGCGAAAAGATTCTGCCGATGACGGCTGAAGAGAAGAAGGCTCAGCAGGAACAGCAGGCCAAACAACGCGAGGAGGCCGCCAAAAACGCCAAGAAAAACAAGAAAAAACAGCCTGAGACACCACCATTCCGCACATATCCCAAGATGCTGTTGGAGGTGCTCGACTGGCTGACTGAGCAGAATGCCATGCAGGGTTCTGAATATTACCACTGTCTTGCCCTCGACCATGTGGCTGCAATGGGACAGTCATGCGGTGGCGCACAGGTTTTAGGCATAGCCTACGACCCACGTATCAAGACCTGCGTGATGCTGAACTCAGGTATCGGCGATATGGAGATGATGGGTACTACGAAAGAGGCGCTGAAGAACCTGCACACGCCAATGTTCTATATGATTGGCGGCCCTGGCGACATTGCCTACGCCAATGCTCAGAAGGACTACGAGCGCATAGCCGACAACATCCCTATAGTCATGCTCAATTCGAAAGATGGTCACAGCGGCACCTATTACGAGAAGTATGGCGGCAACTACGCCAAGGCTGTTCTAAAATGGCTCGACTGGCAGTTGAAAGGAAAGGTTGGGCAATCTGCTCTCTTCCTCGACGATGAATACTTGAAGATGAAATTCCCTGAATGGCAGGGTGTCCGCAAAAACTTCTAAAAAAAGCTCTGGATGGCTCTCACGGATGTCGATGCGGTCTATCCTGGCGGTCACGAATGCAGGGGCTAAATCGCCTCGGCGAGCGACTTCTTCCAACTGTGGCAGGAACTGCTTGATGCGGCCTTGAAACCCGCCAACAACACATTAGCGGCGATGCCTATCCAACTGGTGCGAATGATTTGGGAACTACGGTCCATACTTTTATTATTTGTAACTTACCTGATAAAGTTCATGAACGCAGGGCGCTCGTCGCGATGTGGAGCGGGATGGCCGTCGGCATGGATCTTCTGAAGCAGGAAGGCCATGTTGGTGGCCAGCGTTCGCATGGTCTGCATACCCTCGGTGTCGAGCTTCACCTCGCCCTTGCCGGCTCCGTAGGCGATGTTCCAGTACTGCGAGGTCACCACGGGCATGTTCATCATTTCGAACATCATGTTCATAGTCTGAAGCGTGGCCGTAGCACCGCCACGACGGCAGACGGCCAGAGCTGCTGCGGGCTTGTTTTGCACCAGATGGCCTGCCGAGAAGAATAGCCGTTGCATCAGCGAGAGGATGCCGCCGTTCGGCTGGCCGTAATAGACGGGAGTGCCGACGATGAGCGCATCAGACTCTTTCATCTTCTCAGTAATCACACTGCACATGTCATCATCGAACACACAACCTGCGCCGCCGTTCTGTCGGCAACCGCCGCAGTTGATGCACATGCGGACGGGTTTACGGCCAATCTGAACAATCTCCGACTCCACGCCGTGCTTCTGCAGTGTCGCCTCGATTTCCTTCAGGCAACAGAACGTGTTGCCGTCTGTTCGTGGACTGCCGTTAATCAGTAATACTTTAGGAGTCTTGCCACCAGTTACGTTGTTCAACATCGCCGACACGGGCGAAACGACCGCCGCTCCCGCAGCTGCCATCGTTGCTTTCTTGATAAAATCTCTTCTTTCCATAAGTCTAGTTTGCTATTGTGTTATTTGATTTCTTCTAGTGCTCCAGTTTCAGAATCAATGATAAACCCACGAACAACAATATCCTTAGGCACCAACGGATGGGTCTTGATGCTATTGAAGTCGATAATTTGGTCAATCATACTAAAACTTATTAAAACAGATGACAAAATTAAACAAAATCGTGGAATTATTACTAACTTTGCCAACATTATTACAATACTTTAATGTTTTTGCGATATGAAGAAAGTAATTAGTACAACAAAGGCACCTGCTGCTATCGGCCCATACAGTCAGGCCATCCAAGTGGGAAATCTGGTATATACCTCCGGACAGTTGCCCATTGACCCCGCTACGGGAAATTTCCCAGAGGGCGGTATCAAGGAACAGACACGTCAGTCGATCAGCAACATTCAGGCTATCCTTCAGGAGGCCGGGTTGACTATGGGAAGCGTGATAAAGACTACGGTATTCATGGCGGATATGAACGACTTTGCCGACATGAGCAGCGTCTATGCAGAATTCTTCAGTGAGCCTTATCCCGCAAGGTCTGCCGTTGCCGTTAAGTCGCTTCCAAAGGGTGCGCTAGTTGAAATAGAAGTCGTGGCTGAGATATGAACAAGAAATTAGCAATTCCTGTACTATCCTTGCTGTTCGCTGTGGGATCGCAGGCTCAGACGGCATTCTTGCATCCCGATGGTGGCAAGCGACCGGAGGTCGAGCGGAAGAAGGTCTATGACGAGGACATCAACCCCATCGAGCAGATAGGCCAGGCCGTAGCAAAAGCCAAGTCTGAAGGAAAGTTCGTCATCTGTCAGGTTGGTGGCAACTGGTGTCCCTGGTGCTTGCGGTTTGCTGACTTCATAACGAATGACAGTACCATCAGCAATGTCATTGACGAGAACTTTGTCTATATCCATGTGAACTATAATCCCCGTAAGTCAGGTGGTGCGGAGAAAGAAGCTCTGGCCAAGGCTATGCTGCAACGTCTGAATAATCCAGCCCGCTTCGGATTCCCTGTGTTTGTCGTACTTGATGAAGAAGGCAAAGTCATCCATATTCAGGATTCGAGCTTCTTGGAAGAGGGACAGGGCTATAGCCAGGAAAAAGTGCTGCGTTTCTTCAAGAACTGGACTCCAAAAGCCGTGAAGCAATGACGCAACCAAAGTTCATAATCACTCTCGATGGCGTGTTCCGTCTTGGTATGGTCAATCAGCATAAGGACTTGCTGAAGCCGGGCGACCTGTGCTCAGGATGAGATTCGGACGGTGGTCAATGCCGTTCGGGCGCGCTCGGCCTTTAGGATGCTCTTATTTTTCCAGAGAATTGGCTTTTACATAATCATTTTACCCCATGCACAAGCATTTTTAGAGTATAAACGGATTTTGATGCGGTTATGAATAAGATGTTACGCTCTTTGCCGCCGAAGCAAACGTTGGCCGTCCAGTCCTCGGGGATGGGGAAATGGGCTATCTGCTGGCCATTCTTATCGAATACGGTCACGCCGTCGCCTGTCAGATAGATGTTCCCACGGTCGTCTATCGTCATCCCGTCCGACCCCATGTCGGCAAACACCTGGCGGTTCGTTAGGGAGCCGTTCGTCTGAATGTCGTATTTCAGGATTCTGTTTGCCTTTGCCTCTGCGACATACAGATACTTGCCGTCGGGTGTTCCGACAATCCCATTAGGTTGGTTAAGCGTTGAGTCGAGCATGACCAATTGTTTGCCTCCGGGTGCAAGATAATACAAGCCTTCCACAGGCTGCTGGCGCTCTGGGTCGCGCGTCCAGTAGTCGCGCTTGAAATAAGGGTCGGTCAGATAATAGCTGCCATCCTTCGCGATCCATACATCGTTGGGGCCGTTCAGCAACTTTTCGCGGTAGTCGGTCACAAGTGTATTGTGTTGACCTTTCATGTTGAACGACCAGAGCTGGTTGTCCATATCTGCGCAGGCTATCAGGTTGCCCTGGGCATCAAAGTACATCCCGTTAGAGCGACCGCTCTGATCAGTGAACAGCGTTATCTCTCCCGATTCGCAGTCCCAACGGTAAATCCTATTGTTAGGCTGGTCTGTGAAGTAGACGTTACCCCTTGCATCTGTCGCAGGCCCTTCTGTAAAGCTATACGAATCAGCGAGTCTTACAGGTACTTCACCTTCTGCAACGATATCATTTGAGTGAGCTGAAGCACATGCAGCCATAAGAATGGTGCTTGCCAAAAATATTAGTGAGTTTGATAACCTTTTTTTCATATTCATCCTATTTATAATTCCAATTTCCAACCGTTGTCCCCGTGGTATATCATCTGGTGGGTCATGCCACCGTCAATGCAGATGTTCTCTCCCGTGATGAAACCCGCCTTATCGGAACATAGGAAGAGCACCATGTTGGCGATGTCCAGAGGATTGCCGACACGACCGACGGGCTGCTGAACGACATCGGGGCTTGACCTACGGTCGAGCCGCCTCCCGCTCGGCAGAGTTGATGCGAGCATCACTCTGCTCTCGCTTACTCGGTCGCCTTCATAGACGGTGTAGGCAGTGTCTATCCAACCTGGTGAGATAGAGTTGACACGGACACGTCCGGCAAGGCTGACGGCCAGCGCATGCGTCAGTGCTGCGATGCCTCCTTTGGCAGCTGTGTAGCTCTCCGTCTGGGGTTGGCTCATACGATCGCGTGACGAAGAAATATTCACGATAGCAGCTCCTTCGGCGAAATGCGGGGCGAAGAGCTTAGCGAGGTAGAACGGGGCGGTGACTCCAACGCTCATGGCATACTGGAACTCCTCGTAGCTGCACTCGTCGATGCCTTTCATCAGCGGCAGGGCATTGTTGATGAGATAGTCCACATGGCCGTGCCTCGCAATGACCTCCTGGGCAAACTGTTCCAAAGTATGTTTGTCGGCAATGTCGCTCACAAAGTGGTCGCCCTCCTGCTTGGCTTCGCCGAGCCTGCTCCCGCTCGGCCAATCAAGCGAACTTGTTGGCTCTCGCTTAATCGCAGCTTTGTCAATCACACAGACCTGCGCTCCAGCCTTCAGGAACTCTTCGGCAATGCAACGGCCTATACCCTGTGCGCCACCCGTCACGACGGCAACAAATATTCCATATCTTCCATAGCTATTTTGCTTGCTTCATCAATTGACGCATGTCCTTATCGCTGACGGCATAGGTGTAGATGCGGAAGTCGGCGATATCAGTCTGCGTAAGGTATTTGTCACCGCGGAAGGGGGCACGGCCTATCCAGCAATTAGCGGGAGCATCCTTGAAGATTTCGGCAAGGATGGGCATGCGGTCGTTGCGCCCGATGAGTTTGCCATCGATGAAGAGTTCACCCTTGTGGACCTGCTGGCGGTAGATGGCATGATGCCAGACGTCGCGCTTGGGCTTGTCGCCAGTCATGATGATTTCCTCGTGTTCATAGCCACCGGTTGAGGTCTCGAAACGTTGTTCGTTCAGGCGCATGGCCATATAGGGGCCTTCGTGGGCACTGTTCTCGGCCAGTGCGGAGAAGGCAAAGAGGAAATGGCCGTAGCCGTCGAGTTCGTTCTCGGAACTGACCTTGTAATGGACGGATACCGTAAAGTCGCGGAGCTGACTGATCATTGCGCCAGTCTCTGCCGTGAGGTCGTAATAGCCGTTGTTCGTTCCCAGATGGAGGACGCCATCATCGATGCGAACGTCGCGACGCACGTATTCTTTCTGCCAGGCAAATCGGTACTCGGCCTGTTGTTCGGACTTGATGGTCGGCACAGGCAAGGCAGAAGTCATCTTGGCGGTAATCCTGCGGATGTGATCCTTCAGAATCTTGTAGGCCGGGAACGGCATGGCGCCGTGGTCGTAGCCCTGCATCTCGTAGAGCGTCACGTCCTTGTGATCCGCGAGCTTCAGCATGCGCCAGAAGTAGGCCTGCTCCTCATAGCGTCCGTAGAGTTCCAGTTCGCGGTCGCCGGAGATGATGACGATGGGAGGGGCGTCGGCACGGACGTAGGTGAGCGGGGCGTACTGGTCGATGGTGGCCTGCAAGGGACCGATGCCCTGCTGCTTACGTATATTATAATGTGTAACACACTGGCCGCTGAACGGCACGAGGGCCGCGAGTGAGTCAGCATCAACGCCGTACTTCGCCAGCCAGCGCTTGTCGAGTCCGATCATGTCGAGCAGATAGCCACCCGCTGAGTGTCCGGCCACGAATATCTTGCGACGGCTGCCATTGTACTTCGCGATGTTCTTGTACGTCCAGGCCACGGCTGCCGCGGCGTCATCGAGGATGTCGTCAATGGGAGCCTTTGGCAGCAGACGGTAGTTCGCCGCGACGACCACGAGACCGCTGTTCCTGAGCTGCGGGTCTATGTGCTTCTCGCCGCCCTCGATGCCGCCGCCGTGGAACCAGACGACCACGGGCGCGTCCTGGGCATTCGTAGGATAATACACGTCGAGCTTGCAGCGCTCCAGGGCATAGCCCTGCGCCGCATCGCGATACGGGATGTCGTTCACTTGATTGTACTGCGCCCGTGCAGTTCCAGCAAAGAGCAGCACTATGAGGATGAGAGTTAAACTTTTCATGTTCATCGTTTTCAGATTTTGCTTTGTGACTAATTACAATACGGGCAGGATAACCTCCCACACGAGGTTGAGCTCGCCCTGCAGGTCAGCGTTATCGGAGGTGATGGCGATGACGGCGTTCTTGTCGGGCACGACGATGATGTACTGACCGCGGGCACCGTCGGCACGGAAGCAGCCGGGGCGGCAGCGCCACATCTGGTAGCCGTAGCCTTGCATCCAGTCGCTGGTCTCTGGGGTCATGCCCTTGGCCGCGGCATCCTCCATGCGCGTGCCGGGATTGACACTCTCTACCTGCTTCTTCGACATCTCAGTCACCCATTCGGCGGGGATCAACTGCTGGCCGTTCCATTCGCCATTCTGCAAGAGCAGCTGGCCCATCTTCGCCAGATCCTCGGTTTTCAGGTAGAGGCCCCAGCCGCCGCAGTTGATGCCCTGCGGACTCTCCTCCCACTTGGGCTTGTCGATGTGGAGGGGCTGGAAGAGGCGTGTATCGAGATAATCCACGACTTTCTCGCCTGTGACTTTCTGCACGATGGCGGAGCACATATAAGTGCCAAGGCTGTTGTAGAGATAGAACGTGCCAGGTTCATGCACCACGGGGTGAGCGAGGAATGCCGTTACCCAGTCTGCACCCTCCTCGCGCTGTCCTGTCGGTTCTTCGTCATGTCCGCACGACATCGTCAGCAGGTCGCGCACGGTCATCGCCTTCAGATTATCGCTCACGTCGGCGGGCAGTTTGTCGGGGAAGAAGTCGATGACCTTGTCCGTCAGCGCCAGCTTCCCGTCGGCTATGGCGAGCCCCACGGCGGTGGCGGTAAATGTCTTGCTGACAGAGTGGAGCACATGCGGTACGGTGTCCAAACCCTCGCTCTGCCAGCGACTGTAGATGACGCTACCGTCGCGTACAATCATCACGCTGTGTATGTCCATCGAGTCGGCTGCCGTCTGCTCGAAGAAGCCGTCCATGGCCTTCGTCACGCTGTCAGGGGTTTCAGCACGGGGCAGGTCAATAATCTCTGCCGTTTCCTTCACGTTGTTCTTACATGCCGTCAGTGCCATCAGCACAAGGGCGGCGAAAAAAGTCTTTCTCATTTTCATTAAGCCATTGTTTAGTTTCATTGTTGGTGACTTTTATAATAAATCACAAAACTTGGGGCAAATATAACGAATATTCGGCAATAATTCGTATATTTGCCCCAAGGTTTAAGAAGAATTGTGAATATACAAAACTAAACGTATGGACAGAAGAAATTTTATCAAGTTTGTATTATTGAGCGTGAGCATGGTGGCGACTCTCAGTTGGGGACAGAATCAAAGCAGGTTACTCAGTCACGAGGCTGAGATCGACAACATCATCAAAGGCATGACGCTTGAAGAGAAGATCGACATGCTTCACGGTAAGAACATGTTTTCCTCGGCTGGCATCCCACGGCTGGGCATTGCCGACGTGGAATACGCTGACGGACCGTTCGGCATCCGTGAGGAGATGGAACCGCACTCATGGAACTCCGCACACCTGACAACGGACTCGGCGACCTTCTTCCCTACAGGGTCGGCACTGGCCGCAACGTGGAGCACGGAGTGGGCCTACGCCTACGGACGGGGCATGAGCCGTGAGGCCAGATTGCGCGGCAAAGATATGATTCTCGGTCCCGCTATCAATATACAGCGCATCCCCACTGGTGGACGAACATACGAGTATCTGAGTGAGGACCCGCTGCTGAGCGGCATGCTCGCTGTAGCTTATACCAAGGGAGCACAGGACGACGGTACGGCGGTGTGCCTGAAACATTACGCGCTGAACAACCAAGAGGACTATCGTGGTTTTGTCGATGTGCGCATCTCTGACCGCGCCATGCACGAGATATACCTTCGTCCCTTCGAGATGGCCGTGCGCGAGGCCGATGCATGGGGCGTCATGGCGGCATATAACAAGGTAAACGGTCGCTGGTGCTCGGAGAACGAGCCTTTGCTCACAACCATCCTGCGCAAGCAGTGGGGCTTCCCCGGTATGGTCATCAGTGACTGGGGTGGTGTCCATTCCACCGTCGATGCCGTGACGGCTGGCATGAACGTCGAGATGCCTGGCAGCCGGTTTATGGGTCAGGCACTACTCGACTCTGTGAAAGCCGGAAAGGTAAGCGAGACTGTCATCAACCAGCGTGTTAGGGAGATCCTTCGCGTCCGTCTGACGGTGAGACCGATAGCCCGAGACGTTGCCAACACCAAGCCCGTAGGCAATGCTGAGGAGATGACGACCGCCCTGGAGGTGGCGCGTCGCAGCATCGTACTGCTTAAGAACGAAAAGCTGTTGCCGATAGACACGAAAAAAGTGAAGCGTATCGCTGTCATCGGCGAGAATGCTGTTACCAAGATGGCTCTTGGCGGCGTGGGGGCCGGAGTGAAAACCCGCTGTGAGATCACACCACTCGAAGGCCTACAGACCATCCTTGGCAACCAAGTGGAGATCACCTATGTTCCGGGTTATAAGAGCTTCGACCGTGAGAGTCGTAATAAACGTCTCCGCTCGGCCGAAGGACGCTCGCAAGGCGAGAACCCCATTCAACCTGCCGACCGCGAACTAATGGCCGAGGCTGTGGAAGCTGCCAGGAATGCCGACCTCGTCATCTTCTTTGCTGGTGATAACCGTGAAGTAGAGACTGAGGGTTCTGATCGTAAGACAATCACCTTGCCCTCCGGACAGGACGAGCTGGCAGTTGCCCTCGCAAAGGCGAACAAAAGATTAGTGACTGTCATCGTCTCTGGCGGACCTGTGGATGTCTCGACAGTGAGCGAGGTTTCTAAGGCATTGATTGCCTCATGGTTCAATGGTTCCATGGGCGGTCAGGCTCTAGCCGAAATCCTTACAGGTAAGATTTCTCCTTCGGGCAAACTGCCAATGACCTGGCCCAAGAAACTGGAGGATGTGTCGGCTTACGCCACGGGTACCTATCCACAGACCATTGAGAACAATAGCCAAGGCGATATCTTTGTCGATCTCACTCGTAATCGCAGTAATGAACGTCGTCAGCAACTCATCGCCGACTATGCAGAACAAGATCTTGTAGGTTACCGTTGGTATGATCAGAAGCACGTCGCTCCAGCCTATCCTTTCGGCTACGGTCTCTCTTATGCCACCTTCGCATATAGCGACCTGAACGTTAAATCCACAACCGATGGCTTCGATGTCAGCTTTACACTCACCAATATTTCCGACCACGATGCCGAAGAGGTGGCGCAGGTCTATGTCTCCCGCTCCATCAAGGAACTGAAGGGTTTCCGTCGTGAGGCACTGAAGGCAGGTGAACGCAAGACTGTGACCATCCCCATCCGCCGCTCAGATCTCTGCTTTTGGGATGAGGCTACCCAAACCTGGAGAATAGAACCAGACGATATCACCATCCTCGTTGGTGGATCTTCTGACAACTTAACTTTAACGAGCAAAAACAAAATCAAATAAATGAAAAAGAACATCCTATTGATAGCCTTGTCCGTGATAAGTCTCACGGCCTCGGCACAGACATTCCAGCTAAACAGCGACGGTTATTTTAATGCCGGTGGTACGGACGTGATGGCATTCAGCGATTTCTATCCCGAGGGACATCAGGGCGGTGTCTGCGTAATAATGAACGGGCGGCGCATCGCCACCAATGGCGACATCCGGCTGGAAGCGACGCCCGGCCAGTGGCAGCCCGTGCCGAAGCAGCTGAGCCGACGCGTCGAAGGCGGGAAGATTGTCACCACACTCTGCTATCCCGACTCCTCACGCCACATGACGGGCTTCAACCCGATGGTCTATCCTGATTGGCATGTCAACTACACCGTCACTGTCGAACCACAAGGTAAGAGTATTCTCGTGACCGTGGACCTCGACACGCCCGTGCCCGACTTCCTGCTGGGGAAGGCTGGTTTCAACCTGGAGTTCTTCCCTGGCGAACTTTTTGGAAAGCCCTGGCTAATGGACGGTCAGAGCGGCATCTATCCTCAACAGCCGAACACCCCGCTACTTCAAGTGCCCACAAACCGAGACCACGATGGTAACTACTTCGCTGGCCGTGGACAGAAGGCTGACCTCGCACAGTTGGACGGAACTGGCTACAGCCCTCTTCGTGCCGACGACATCATCGCTGCGCCTTACGCCATCGGTCGCAAGTTCACCTCCCGCCCTGATGACCGTAGCCAGAGACTGACGGTGGAGTCGCTGACCGGCGACCTGAAGCTCTACGACGGCCGCATGAACCATAACAACGGCTGGTTCGTGCTGCGCAGCGAGATAGCGCAGGGGGCTACGAAGGGCGCCGTCCGCTGGCTCATCACGCCCGCAGTCGATGAGACGTGGCGATACCCCGCCGTCATCCAGACCTCGCAGGTGGGCTACCTACCGCAACAGCCGAAGCGCGTCGTCATCGAGACCGACAAGCGCGAGACCTCGGCGGGCAACGTCCAACTTGTCCGTATTGGTGCCGACGGTGAGACCGTCGTCCGCGAGATTTCGGCGAAGGTCTGGGGACAGTTCCTGCGCTACCGCTACCTCACGGCCGATTTCAGCGACGTCACGGAGCCCGGGCTCTATCAGGTGCGCTACGGCGACAGCCAGTCGAGCGTGTTCCGCATCGACGATGACGTCTACGACCGTGGTGTCTGGCAGCCTGTCGTCGAGTACTTCCTGCCCGTTCAGATGTGCCATGTGCGGGTGGCCGAGAAATACCGCATCTGGCATGACGCCTGCCACTTGGACGATGCTCTGATGGCGCGTGTCGGCAACCACATCGACGGCTACGACCAGCGACCGGGACTCTCGAAATACAACGAGGGCGAGCGCGTGCCGGGCGTCAACATCGGCGGCTGGCACGATGCCGGCGACTTCGACCTGCGCGTGGAGTCGCAGGCCGGCGAGGCATACATCCTGGCATTGGCCTACGAGCAGTTCCGTCCCGACATCGACGTCACCGCCATCGACCAGGCCCGCCACCGCGTGGAAATCCACGAGCCGGACGGCAAGAACGACATCCTGCAACAGGTGGAAAACGGTGCGTTCACCGTCGTCCGCACCTATCAGGCCCTGGGCCGGCTCTATCGCGGCATCATCTGCAGCACGCTCCGCCAGTACGCCATGCTGGACGATGCCGCTGCTATGACCGACGGCGTGACAGGCAATGACGACGACCGCTGGATATTTACGGAGGAGAATCCCATGCGTGCCCTCTCCACAGCCGCCCAGCTGGCCGGAGCCGCCCGCGTGCTGCGCGGCTTCAACGACCCGCTGGCCGGCGAGTGTCTCGGCATCGCCGCCGAGCTCTACCGCCAGACGCAAGTGAACGACCGCATGGCGGGCATGAAGCTTCAGGCCGCCGTCGAACTGTATCTGACCACGGGCGAGTCCGAGTACCTCGACTTCATCCTTGCTCAGCAGGACGCCATCATAAAAAATATCGCCCGCACCGGCTGGTTCACCGCCCGCATCGCCAAACAGCTTGAGGCGAAGAGCCTGGCCAAGGGCATCGGCAGCCGCGACCGCAAGACCTACCGCGCTTTCGTCACCGCCTTCCGCACAGCCCTCGCCAACTACAAGGCACAGCTCGACCGTCAGGCCGCCGAGACCCCATACGGTGTGCCCTACCGCCCCAGCATCTGGGGGGCAGGATGGGATATCCAGCGCTTCGGCTTTGAGTATTACTTCCTGACCGATGCCTATCCCGACATCTTCCCCAAAGAGACCATCTATAACGCCTTGAACTTCGTACTGGGCTGTCATCCCGGCAGCAACACCGCCTCGTTTGCCTCTGGCGTCGGAGCCCGTAGCGCGACCGTTGCCTACGGTCTGAACCGCGCCGACTGGAGCTACATCCCCGGCGGCGTGGTCAGCGGTACCGCCCTTATCCGCCCCGACTTCCCTGAACTCCTCGAGTTCCCCTTCCTCTGGCAGCAGACCGAGTACGTCCTCGGCGGTGGCTCCTCCCACTACATGTTTCTGGTCCTGGCAGCAAACTCTAATTAAACAATGTATGAATAAACTGATAGACGACTGCATGAAACTGGGCTTCGGCATGATGCGACTGCCCAGAGTGGAAGGCACCAACGACATTGACCTGGAGCACACCAAGCGGATGGTGGATGCCTTCATGGAGGCTGGCGGCAAGTACTTCGATACGGCCTACATCTACGAGGGCTCGGAGGAAGCCACCAAGGCTTCGCTCTGCGACCGCTATCCCCGCGAGAGCTATTACCTGGCCGACAAGCTGAACGGCTCTGACTTCGCCGCCAAGAGCGAGGAGGAGGCAAAGAATGAGATCCGCGTGAGCCTCGAACGCACGGGGGTCGGCTATATCGACTTCTATCTGCTGCACGGCATCGACGAGGGAAATATCGGCAACTTCAACCGCTACGGCATTTGGGAATATATGCGGAAGCTGAAGTCCGAGGGGCTGATCCGGCACTACGGATTCTCGTTCCACTCCACGCCGGAGCATCTCGACCAACTGCTGACCGACCATCCCGACGTGGAGTTCGTGCAGCTCCAGATCAACTATGTCGACTGGGAAGATCCGCTGATCTGTTCCCGTCGCTGCTATGAGATTGCCACGCGCCACGGCAAGCCCGTCATCGTGATGGAACCTGTGAAGGGCGGTAAGCTGGCCAATCCGCCCCAGCCGGTGAAGGACATCCTGCAACAGGCCAATCCCGATGCATCGTTTGCATCGTGGGCCGTCCGATTCACGGCATCGCTGCCAAATGTGATGGTGGTGCTCAGCGGTATGTCGAACATGGAGCAGATGGAGGACAACGTTTCGTTCATGCGGGAGTTCCAGCCTTTGACGGAAGAGGAGCATCGCGTGCTGGAAGAGGCCAACGAGGCCTTGAAGCAGTTTGCCGACATTCCCTGCACGGCCTGCCACTACTGCACACCCGGCTGTCCCATGGGCATCCACATCCCTGAGATATTCGCCGTGATGAACGTCTATAAGATGTACGGAAATCTCACCGAGGCGCGCAACGAATACCGCTGGCGTCCCGGCGGTGCACTGGCTTCGGCCTGCATCGTGTGTGGTCAGTGCCAGGCCACCTGTCCGCAGCATCTGCCCATCATCGGCCTGCTGGCAGAGGTCGCTGATACACTGGAGAAATAAATCAGTGATGCCCATGATGCGGCGGACGTCGCGATCGTCCAGGCCCATCATTCCCGAGTAAACTCGCCTACCCGCAACCTTTCGTGGAGACTGAGAAAGAAGGTTTTTCTCAATCGCCAGCTTTTCTCTCGGAAACTTTCTTCCAAGTTTCGCCGAGGGCTTTTTCGTGACTTTATGTGTAACCTTGCGCGCAAGAAGGCATCCTGTCCGGCGCTTCTCATGCAGAATTGTATTATCAAGTAGGTAAAAATGACTAAAAAAAGCATCTTCCGTGACTGTTTTTCATGGAAAGTTTGTATCTTTGCATCGACATTTCATCATAAAGTTCATAATTATGGCACGACAGATAGCAGAAACACCCATCCTGTTCGGTGAAGACGCAAAGCGATTCCTTCACGACATGGACCATGTGCAGCCCGCCTCGCAAGAAGAGAAGCAGGAGGCCTGCCAGTCGTATGAGTGGATGAAAAGCATTGCAACGTTCCAAATGTAGGCCAACAACATGCGACTGACAAAACTTGAAGACATTGAGACGCTGAAGCCATTCGACTGCGGGGACGATGACCTGAATGAGTTCCTCGCGGTCGATGCTATGTTCTACAGGAAACAGATGCTGGCCAACACCTTTGTCCTCGAAGACGATGAGCAGACCATTGCCTACTACAGCCTACTGAACGACAAGATTTCCAACTCCTCCGTTCCCAAGAACCTGTGGCGCAAGCTGCGCAACACTATTCCCCACGAGAAGCATTTCAGCAGCTACCCAGCCGTGAAGATTGGCCGTCTGGCTGTGTCGCTCGCCTGTAAGCAGGGCGGCTTTGGCACTCGCCTCGTGGCCGGTATCAAGCAGATGTTCGTGGCCCAGCAGTCACAGTCGGCTTGCCGTTTCCTCACCGTTGATGCTTATCGCGCTGCTGTCCCGTTCTATGAAAAGAATGGCTTCAAGATGTTGGTCAATGAAATCAGCGACGATGCCCACACCGTTCCCATGTATTATGACTTGAAGCAACTCGTAAACGAGTAATACCATTTATACACCAACCCCGACATTAACCGAGACAAGATACGCCGCGACATCACGTTCGACGGCCAAGAATAACACCAAAGGACAAAAAACTCTCAACCTAAGTTGAGACTTTCATGCTCGGCAGCCACTTAGTGGCTTTGCCGAGTTTATTTCGCGCTTTTATTGGTAACTTTGCATGCTCAAAAACACTTATTGGGGCCTGCGCTTTCTTTATGCCTTTGAGTTAGTGCATTCCCCACAGGATTTAGAGACGAAAGAAAAAAAACGATGATATGGAACAAAAATTCAGTAATAACAGTTTAGACCTTCAGGAGCTGCGTGAGTTTTGCGAGCGTGAGGGTGAGGCGGTGGTGTACCGCAAGGGTGATCAGTTGGAGCGCGAGGGCGACCCGGCCCGTTGGTTCGCTTTCGTGGAGAGCGGATGCTTCAAGTATGTGAATCATAGTAGTGACGATAGGGAACATATCACGTGGTTCTCGTTCGAGGGCGAATTCGTGGTCGATTACCCGACGTTTCTCTACGACCGTCCGTCGCAGACCACCATTGTGGCGATGATGCCCAGTTGTGTACTCAGGGTTACAGGTGAACAGTTGAAGCAATACTTCAGTCAAAGCATCAAGACGATGGAGTTGCGTGCAGTCATCGCCGAGCACATCCTCAGCCAGTTCCGTTCGCGCTATCTTGACCTCCACTGCACCACACCCCGCGAGCGTTACAATCTACTCATGCAGCGTTGTCCAGGCATCGTTGAACACCTCAACTTGCAGGACATCGCCTCGTTTCTCAGTGTCACCCCTAAAACCATCAGCAAAATCCGCAAAGATATCACTTTCGGCAAAGATTAGCCCTAATTTTAGCAAAAACTCTTAACCTGGGTAAAGACTTTCACCCTCGACACTCACTTTCTGGGTTCGCTGAGGGTCATTTTGTGCTGTAAGTTGTAATTTTGCGGATTAAAAAAGGAATAATAACCATAAAAGAACAATTAAAAAATGAGAAAGACAAAACGAACATTCAATTGCATCCTCACCCTCGTCCTATTGCTTATGACAGCGCAGACGGCATGGGCGGAATGTGACTATGCTGTTTATTACACTTACGGCTCGAAAAATTATTATCTTGAACAAGGTGACCAGGTTGTGACTGTCTCGACCGTTTTGCAGCAGCTTGAACTCTACGGCGTATGCACCGACGTGCAGACCTTTGACGACAGTTTCGTGACTGTGACTGCGGTTCAGAATGACTGGACGCTGCAGGTGAAGAAAGCTTTTGACTCGAGGAACATCACTTGCACGATCAATGGGCAGGCGTATGATATCAGGGTCACAAGTCTGCAGAACTCCATTTCTGTTGTATTGTATAGTGTTATAGTCTTCGACAAACAGGGTGGAACCGGGGAATATAAGACCACTTGGCGGAATACGGTATATACTGACAGGCAACCAGTGCGTGAAAACTCCATGTACGCACTTCCCGAGTGTCCCTATACTGCGCCCGATGGCTGCACCTTTGCCGGATGGGAGCTTAATGGGAAAATCTACCAAGAGAATGAGCTTTATTTCTTTACAGGAAAAACGACTGCGAAAGCGCTGTGGAAGGATGCCAACGAAGTCATCATCAATCGTGCTCCCCTGCATAGCATCTCAATTAGTGAGAACCTGACGCATGGTTCTATCGATGTTCAGGCTACTGCAAGAGAAGGAGAAATCGTTCCTGTCAAAATTCTTCCCGATGAAGGATATTTCTTCCGTAATTTGAGCGTCAATGGTACTCGTATTGACAAGACTTTCAATGGGGATGGGGATTACACTTTCACAATGCCAACCAGCGATGTTACTATTACTGCAGAATCCCAGAAAGCTCTCGCCGAGGGTACGGAAAATGCGCCTGTTTCTATAAACGCCCCAGATGTTTACTTCCTGAAAGGTGGCTGGTACATAGTGGATCATGATATTACATTTCACCATCCTATCACTTACCTAAATGATATTCATATTATCCTTGCGGATGGTTGTACGATGAACTTGGGAGAATCTACATATCCTTTGAATGATCCTTCCGTATATGTCTTGAATGGTGGTAACGCCGCCACCAACGTCTCCTATGAAAAGTTCAGCATAACGATTCATGGTCAAGCTTCTGGTACAGGTAAGTTGAATATCTATTCAGATTGTATACGCTATATCTCAGCAAAAAACCTCACTATTAAAGGATTTTTTGTGCCTTTTCAGTCTTTTACCTCTCCCTTCCTTTGATCCTTGAGCGGAGGGTGCGGAGGGAAGCTGGCTTCACATCGAGGATATGGGCGATGGTGTCATCATCGTAGTGGAGATCGTCCTGAAGGATGAGAAAGACATATTGCGAGGGCGTGAGAGAGTTGTAAGTGCGTTCCCACTCCTGCCAGCGCTTGGGGCGCAACTGGGCAAAGTAGTCTATCAGGCACTGCCGTTCCTCTGCTGTCATGCTTGCCACCGGCTCCTTGCGCTGCAACTTTACGAACTGCCGCGTACCCGATAGCAGTTTGTTAGCGATACGCTGGCGGTTGGCCTCTATCTGCTTGTTCAACTCAGCGATGGTCTGTTCATTAGCCTCGCCGCTCTGTTGCAGCCGTTCTATTTCTGCCTGATTCTCTGTAATCCGTCTGGCATGCTCGTCAAGTCGGAATCTCAGGCTCCTGACTCTTCGCCAATACCACCAGATACCCATCGTCAGCACAAATAGGAAAGATAGAAATGCGATTCCCGCTTTCATCATCTGCCGATGTGACCTCTCCTCCCAGCGCTTTTCATCAAACTTCTTTTGCCAGTCGGCTATCTCCAGGCTGTGATTGGCTTTCATAACTGAGTCGGTAAACACATCCTTTTGCCGTTTCATGTCCAAAGCCGCACTCATATCGCCAATCTTTTCATAGAGCTTGGATAAAACCTCCATCGAATGGCTGCGCACCAAAGGATCTTTTTCTGATAGGCTTTTCTTCACACTCTCTATAGCCTCCTCATAATGCCCTTGTGCTTCCAGGAGTCTGGCCTCAACAAGATACCCCTTAAAACTGCTGGCTGTTTTATCATTCTTCCATTTCTCCAAATACTTCCTGGCATTTTCATCATCCCCCTGTTCCTGATACATCGCCGCAATATTGTGATAGATGTCAGGCCGCAAGATGCTGTCGGCCAAGTTTATATAGTCCATGCTCCTGAAAATACAGGCATAAGCGCTGTCATTCTGATCCATATACGCATAAGCCGATGCACACATCTGGAGACCTCGTAACGTCATGACACTGTCGTTCAATTTGAGACTGCTCAACAGAAACTTCTGCGAGTATTCCAGAATAAGCGGATGGGTAAAACAATTATAATTGGCAAAGGCCAGATTCTCATACACCATGTTCTTCAGCAGTTCGTCATCCGCATCCTCTGCAATCGTCTCGGCAATCTTATAATCCTTGATGCCGTCAAACGTCCTGTCAAGTAAATGCCTCCTGATACCAGCCCTGTAATAATAGGCCCTGCCTCGATGCCACGCATCGCCGTGCCGGTCATAATAGTCCACACACGTCGTAATGAGCGAATCGCCGTCAGCCCGATGCAGCACGATATAATCCGTCATGATCTTCAGCAGTCGGTATTCCATTTTGTCTGCCTCGGAAAGTGATGCCGTGTCCACCTTACTAATTATTGCGCGTGCAGAGTCCGGACGTTGATGGACGATGTCTGCCGCCTCCTTCAACAAAGGATGCCGCGTCTCACTGCACCCTTCTATCATAGCGATGACTACCAGTATCCAAGCGATTTTCTTCATGCTCAATTCGTTTTGCACGCAAAGGTAAGCATTATCTTTGAGGCAAAACCGACCGATTGGTATTTTTAAAGAATAATTCAAAGTTTTTAAGCATAATGATGCATATATAAAATAAATAATGTACCTTTGCAGGCAGAAAGCCAGAGATTATGAGAAAGAGTCACAAAGAGGAACTGTTCAGTGCTGCGTTTCGCCTGTTCATCCTTCACGGATATGACGGTGTCAGCTTTAGCGATATAGAGAAGGCCACGGGTATGAGTCGGGGAGCCATCTTCCACTATGTTGACACCAAACAGGATCTGTTTCGTCAGGTTATCAAGATGTTTGTCATTGACAAGCAGAGTATTGACATGAAGATAAAGTATGGCAAAGACCCCTCGCTTCATGACTTTATTGATGCCTATGTAAAAGGTATTAAGCGAACCATGAAAGAAGTGAAGCAGCTTATTGGCGATGATGTATCGACGGCGGTGTGCAGCCGTGCCTATCTCAATATTATCCAGCAGGTGGCATCC
>JAFVFY010000125.1 GCA_017475265.1 Prevotella sp.
AGCAACGGCGGCACTGTCACGGTAAATGTTACGGCCAACACTGGCAGTACTGAGCGCACAGCCACGGTCACGGTGAAGGGCGGGGGCATCACGCGCACCGTCACGGTGACACAGGCAGGGGAGGCTTTCCTCACCGTTGACAAAAAAACAAGCACAACCGTCGCTTTCACCAAGAAAGACGCTGGCAGCAAATCATTCAGCATAGAGAGCAACGTCTCATGGGAAGTGAGCAGCGACCAGAGCTGGTGTACGGTCAGCCCGAAGAGCGGGAGCAACAACGGTACTGTCACGGTGAATGTTACGGCCAACACTGGCAGTACTGAGCGTACAGCCACGGTCACGGTGAAGGGTGGTGGCATCACTCGCACCGTCACGGTGACACAAGCGGGAGAGATAGTCATACTTGTCAACAACAGCACAAGCACCACCGTCGATTTCGACACGAAAGATGCCAGAAGCAAATCATTCAGCATAGAGAGCAACGTCTCATGGGAGGTGAGCAGCAACCAGAGTTGGTGTACGGTCAGTCCGAAGAGCGGAAGCAACAACGGTACTGTCACGGTGAATGTTACAGCCAACACTGGCAGTATTGAGCGCACAGCCACGGTCACAGTGAAGGGTGGTGGCATCACTCGCACTGTCACGGTTACACAAGCGGGGGAGATAGTCATACTTGTCAACAACAGCACAAGCACGACCGTCGATTTCGACACGAAAGATGCCAGAAGCAAGACATTCACCGTGCAGAGCAACGTCTCATGGGAAGTGAGCAGCGACCAGAGTTGGTGTACGGTCAGCCCGAAGAGCGGGAGCAACAACGGTACTGTCACGGTAAATGTCACGGCCAACCCCGTCAGCACTGAGCGCACGGCCAAGGTCACGGTGAAGGGTGGTGGCATCACTCGCACTGTCACGGTGACACAGCCAGGGGAGCCTTTCCTCACTGTCGACAACAAAACAAGCACAACCGTAGCTTTCGACAAGAAAAACGCCGACAGCAAAATCTTTAGCATAGAGAGCAACGTCTCATGGGAGGTGAGCAGCGACAAAGGCTGGTGTACTGTCAGCCCGAGTAGTGGAAAAGACTACGGCACTGTCACGGTCTATGTCACGGCCAATACCGGCAGTACCAATCGTACAGCCACGGTCATAGTGACGGGCGGCGGCATCACTCGCAGGGTCACGGTGACACAGGTACGCCCGGTGGAAAAATACCTCCGAGTTGTGGAAGAGAACTCATTCAGTTTTGACCGCCAGTCAAGTATAAGCAATTTCAGGATAGAGTCGAATGTAAGCTGGACTATCAACAGTCCTGATTGGATTACCTTGTCGCAATATTCTGGCTTGAATGACGCAAGAGTGTCTGCAACAGTGAAAGAAAAAAAGGATGAAGGATCACGTAATGCCGACATCATCGTAAGCGGTGATGGTGTGAGTAGTAAGACCATCCATGTGACCCAGTCAGGTGTTACACTTAGTCTTTCAACTGATCACCTGGAACTTGATGCGGAAGGGAATTCCAGACAAATAACAATCTATTGCAACGGTGAATGGAATATTGATTTTGGCATCTACCACCCCGAATGGTGTACTATTGCTTATAGCGACAGAATGGGCAACGGAGACAAGACTATTAGTATCGCAGCAAACAAGAATACTGGAGAACAACGCTCAGGGCACGTAACTATCACCTCGGGCAATGTCCATAAGTATCTCACCGTAGTACAGGAGCAAGGAAGGGCTGTTCCCGGCGAGAACGACAACCCACTGCCCCAGTACAGCAGAAAAAAGAAATAATACAAACCTTTTAAAAAAAACAGTTATGAAAATCAATTATAATAAAATGCAACGCATAGTCCATCTCTTGGCCATGCTTGTAATTTTTGCAGTGTCTGCAGAGGGACAGGTAGGCAGAATGTCATACAAGAATGCTTTTACAGGAAAGTTGAATGGGAAAAGAACTGCCCCCAACTGGTTAATAAATAACGTTGCCGTTCCTGAAGGAAAAGCATTTGAAACAAACTACATGATTAAAAAAAGTAGTAAAAGGAAAGCTCCCATCAACAACATAGACAAACTTACGGGACCCGCTGTTGTGTGGGGTCAAAGCATCCTTAATGACATTAATTATGGAGGAAATGCTTGTAATGTGACCAAACTGAACAGTACGACATTGCAAATTGAGCATTTCACAGAAAATGCAACCAACAAGATTACTGTCAACGTGAACCTGCAAGATGGGACTTTCTCTATTCCTGCCGGGCAAGTGTTGCATACAGATCCCGATTACGGCAATGTAATACTTGTTGCTGCTCCTAGAGGGACTTTTGATGAGAATGCACCAATTACAGGTTACATTGATGATGAAGGCGACATGATTGTTGACACAAGATGGGGTGATAGTTTCTTTGATTCAGAAGAAGGGGAATACTATATTTATCAGGGGGCGTATCACTATTCTGAAGTTGTTTTTGCCAACGGCACTATGTCATGCAGACACAGTGACGGAAGCGGAACGGATTCGTATCCTGTAAGAATCCATCAAGAGGGTAATACCGTGCTTGTGGTAAACTTTGGCGGGAATGGCTGTCCTGTCAACATTGACATAAACGAAGACAAAACAATAAAAATACCCTCCCAAGTATGTTGGGACATACAGCCTACTACCTATCAAAATTCACCTATTGATGACTTTTATTCCTTTGCTGCTGACTGGAACAGTAACAAATGGACTACGAGCACTATCGATGGCACAATAACAAGCAAAGAGATAAGATTTGGAAATTGGGGAATTCTGGATAAGACAGAAAATTGGACCTTAGGAAAATTCTCGGATGGCATTATACAGCTTACATCAAATGATTCTTTTGTCTTGCCTGGAGGTCCAAAGTCGGTGCTTACGGTAGGTGATCTGGAAATTACAGAAGGAGGAACTGCCGACTTAGTGGTGAATATGGATTACGACACGTCTGAAAAGGTTGTAGGTTACAATTTTTCGCTGTATTTACCCGATGGCGTGGAGGTAGCAAAAGATGATGATGGAGACTTCATTGCGGAGGCATCGTCAGAGTTACATTCCTACTCACTCAGACAGGGTCTTGATATAATTGAAACAACTAATGGTGGTTATCTTTTTGTTTGCTTCAAAGACAATATTCCCATGACTGGCACTCATGGAAAACTCGTCACCATAAAACTGAAGGCTACTAATGCCAGTGGAGGAACAGCGACCATAAAAGACATAGGATTGACGAATGAAAAAGCAGTTTCGTTGGACTTTGGAAACCTTAAAGATGTGGAGTTTTATGTCAATGTAGTGAAGGCAAATCCTGTGGATTTTGAGAACAACATGGCTGTGTTCACACTCTATCCCGGCAGCAAGACCGCAACTATAAAATCGGTTAAAGCTCTCAAGAAAGATGTGGAGATGCCCTCTACTGTGGAATACAATGGAGAGCAATACACGGTCAGCGCAATAGGCTATCAGGCACTGGCATCAGGCGACGGGTTCAACTACTCCGTGTCATTGCCCTCAACCATCACCACGATAGAAGCCGGGGCTTTCGACAATGCACAGACAAGTGCCATCATCTGGAACAGCAACACGCCGCTACCCTATAATGCCTTTGATAAATTAGCTACCAATAGGGAAAACATGCTGCTCTATGTCAGCAAAAGTGGGATAGCCCCCAGTGGCTTTGCCAACACCATAGTAAACGGCGTGGCGCAAAACATCCAGCTCAAAGAAGGCCATCTGTTCCACTGCCCGCAGGAGTTCACTGCCCGGAACATCTCCTTCACCCATGAGTTCACCATGGAGACGGTAGTGGGCAAGCGACAAGGATGGGAGACCATTGCTCTGCCCTTCGACGTGCAGACCATAACACATGCCACAAAGGGATATCTCATTCCTTTTGCCAGCTATTCGCCCTCAAGCTCCGAAAAGCCGTTCTGGCTATATGAATGGACTGACAAAGGCTTTGCCAAGGCTTCGGCAATGGTGGCTAACAAGCCGTATATCATCAGCATGCCAAACAACACGGCTTATTCGCCTGACTACAATTTAGCAGGAGAAGTGACCTTTGCCGCAACTAACGCACAGGTGCGTACGACTTTTCATGGAGATATATTGTCTAAAGGTTACAATAATAAGTATTTCTTTGCTTCTTATTATTATAAGATGGATGGCGATAGTTATCCCAATTACAGTATAAACTCTGTAAACAACCTTCACAGCTATGCGGGTGGTTATGACCCAGGGAGCATTTTCATCAGAATAAAGAACCTCAGAAATGCCTTTCCCTTTGAGGGCTTTATTCAGGACCAGTCAATTGATGCCAGCTCACGCAGTGTGATAGAGATAGAGTTTGCTCCTGACGAGGATGAGACCCAAGGCATCGAATCTATCATGCCAGTTGCCTCCAATGCGCAGGGGAGCGGTGTCTATTCCGTTTCTGGACAATATCTTGGCGATGATGAGAAAAACATACAGCCATTGCCTTCAGGCGTGTATATAGTAAATGGGAAAAAGAAAGTCGTTAGGTAGATTTAAAAAAGCGGCTCTGCTGAACAGGCATTAGGAGCACGTACCCGCATGATGCGAGCCAGTGTGGGGGCTATGCGGTCGGTAGTCACAGGTTGTAACACCCGCATAGCCTCCACATTTGCACCATAGAAGATGATGGGAAACCGTACAAAAGACGCGCGCTGATACTCGCTCTCACCCGTGTTCTCCGTCAGCACACGCCAGCCGGGAGCCGTCTCTATCACCAGGTCACCACAACGCTCGGGATGATAGCCGCTGCGCACCATCTGTATCTGCTCGTTGCTGATTGTCAGTAACTGGAGCGACGTGTACACATTTCGCACCCCCTCCATCATTACCAGCAATTCCTGTGCCCTGCTTGTGGCAGTGCTAAGGCTTACCTTCTTTGTGTCGAGCAACGAATGGTTCAGGAAGATGTGGTTGCGGAACGTCGTCTCCACATACTTGCCCTGCCCCCAGAGGGCTCCAAGATACATATTCAGCAGGTCTGCGGTTCGGCTCATATAAAACGTGCCAGTCGGTATGCGGTATGTTTGGTAGTCGGTATCCTCCTTCGGCTCGCTGTAGCCCGCACTGGTAAGCATGAAGAGCACGTTCTTGCTACCTATCCTTCTTCCTACGATCTCTATGAGTCGGGAAATCTCAGCATCAAGCCTCACGTAGGTGTTCTGTAGTACGTAGTTGTTTGTCGAGGCTACCGTCCCCGCAGTGTAGGTCAGGCAGAGCAGGTCGGGAATCTCGTCCGTTCCCATTCCCGTGGAGGAGAGGCATCGAAGGGCCATGCTCGTTACTTCGGCGTTCACCTCCGAACTGTTCTTAAAGGCTTTGTAGCGTTGTTCTTTCTTATTTTCAGTATTCTTCTGGGACTCCATGTCATTCCAGTTTACCTGGATGGCTGTATTCCCAACCCATTCGGGCAGCGAAGCCATGTAATATTGCGAAGAGCACCACACGCCCCGTTCATCGTCTATCCACAAAGCACCGTCGGCGGCATGACCGGCCGCGAGCACGGCGGCGTCGCTATAAGGGGCCACCGCCCATACCACGGCCTTGCCTTTCGTCACCACCTTCAGTTCATCGCCGAGGGTCGAAGTGCTCAGCGACTTCGGCGATGCCGTTTCCAAAGTATGCAGTCCGGCATAGCGGTCATCGTCAATGCACCACACAGGCCGCAGCGTCTCGCGCTGTAACCACCGCTGTCCCACAATGCTGTTATAGTAAGGCGAAGTACCTGAAACCACGGCGGCAATGGCCGAGGCACGGTCTATCGGCGAGAAGGGGTAGGACGCGCTGCCATAGACCCTGCCCTGACCCATGAGAAGGTTGAATCCTCCCTTGGTATATGACTGCGAGAAAGCCTCGAGAAAGTCGCTGCGCAACTGGTCAACGGTAATACTCACCACCAGACGGGGCAACCCCTCGCCACTCATGGTCTGTGCACTAACAGTTATCGGTAAAAAGCCCATAGCCAACAGGCAACGGCAAATACCTAAGAACAGATTCCTTGTCATCATTTTTCATTTATCATTTTTCATTTATCATTTAGCGTAGCGCCATTTAGGTTGCAAAATTACGAACTTTTTGACAAACCGTCAAACAATTCGCCTGGTTTTTGCTATTTATTGATAACAAATGATGGTTTAAGAACGGCTCACACGGCTCGCACACCAGGGATAGGATTTTTTAAAGTTTATTTCTTGTCCATTTCAAATAAAATAACTACTTTTGCAACTCGTAAAAGGTTAGACTGAAAACAAATAATAATATAACTTATAAAATGAAAAAGACCAGGAGACTTTTATCTGTGGCCATAGCCCTGATGGCGATGGCGAGTGTATTACCAGCTTCGGCACAGCAAATGCGCATTCCCGTGGGTACGGACATTCTGACTACACGCGGCGACGTGAATGCTGACGGATTCGTGGATGTGAGTGACATTGCAGCTATCATTGACATCATGTCGGGGAAGAGTATCTTCTCAGAGACGCTTTCTGAATCGGGCGACACGGCGACTTTTAACATTATTGGCATCCCTGTTAAGATGATTCGAGTGAAGGCCGGCTCATTCACTATGGGTAGTTCTAGCTATGACAACGAGAAGTGGCCGCGCAAGGTGACGCTGACTCAAGACTACTTCATTGCTGAGACTGAGGTGACGCAGAAGTTATGGGTGTCGCTGATGGGAGAGGCTCACCGGCCTACCAACAGCGGTTATACGGAGTGGACGACTACCTTCGGTGATGGTGAACAATATCCGGCATACTACCTTTCCTGGAACCTGTGTCAGGAGTTCATAGGAGTACTTAGCTCACTCACTCACCGTCAATTCCGCTTGCCTACCGAGGCCGAATGGGAATATGCCGCACGTGGCGGTCACAAGAGTCTTGGATATAAGTTTCCTGGAAGCAATGACTGCGGCGAAGTAGCTTGGTACGAGAATACATCCTCACTCCTGGGCATCGGAGACCCAGATTACGGTACACACCCCGTAAAGACAAAGAAGCCTAACGAACTGGGACTCTACGACATGGCTGGAAATATCATGGAGTGGTGCTCCGATTGGTATCAGAAGTCGTTTACCACCGCCCCCCTGGTCGACCCCCAGGGGCCTGAGACGGGTGCTGGACGCGTCCTTAAAGGAGGCAGTTGGGGTTCGAACGATACTTTCTGTCGCCCCGCTGGCCGTCAGGTATCTTCTGTGGATAAGCAATACCAAGGCAACGGCATGCGACTGGTAATCTCGGCTAGCGAGATTGAAGGAACCAGCGGCAAATAATCATTCTTACGGCACCAGTTCTACGTGCTTGATACGCTGGCGACGCCAGGTGTAGATGGCGTGCAGATGTCCGTCGCGGGTCTGAATGATGCTGGGATAGGAGTACTGCGATATGGGCGAGTCTTCCAATGTCACCCAGTGCTGCCAGTGAAGTCCGTCGTCGGAACAAAGAATACTAAGGGGCGTTCGCGCCCCTTTTTGTTTGTCGGGCTCTATGGGCCAGTCGTTGCAGATGAGGGCGTATTTAAATTGAGAATTGAGAATTGAGAATTGAGAATTAAGGGTTACGGCATCTATACCACTATTATTATTAGGAGTGTCGATGAGCTGCAGCTTGCTCCAAGTCTCGCCGTTATCAGAACTAAATGTGACGCCGATATGACGGCTACGGGTACGGCAGAGAGCTTCAAGGCGGCCGTCTGGCAGTTGTATGATGGTGGGTTGGATGGCCAGCACGCTGCTGTCGGCCTCGACGAAGTCAGTACGCCGCCAGGTCTTGCCAAAGTCGTCGCTTAGCTCGAAGTAGCATTTCCAGCCGTTGCGTTCGTCGCTGGTGGGAGAGATGAGGCGTTGACCATTGACCATTGACGATTGACCATTATTGCTGCGCGTAGCTGAATGGTCAATGGTCAATGGTGAACGGTCAATGAGTATCGGTTTGTTCTTGATAGGACCGTAGATGCCGTCGGGTAGCTGCTCACGGCGGCTCCACGTCTTGCCGCCGTCCTTAGAGGTAATGCGCCAGCCCTTCCAGCCCGCAACGTTGGGGCCGATTTTGAAGTAGAGGTGGAGTACGCCGTCGGGAGTCTCGAAGAGAACGGGATTCCAGCAAGCCTCGCGGTAGAAGACCTTCCCCGACCTGCACCCTGCCCTCACAGGAGGGGAGAAGTTCAGAGCTCCGAAGTTACCAGTCCAGTGGGGTAGAGGTTGGAACTGGGCGTTGAAGAAAGGCTTGGCAGGAGTCGTTACCTGACTTGTTTTAAGGTCAGTATTGGGTGTCAGCGGATGAGGCTCCACGCCGTCGGCCACCATGACGGGGGCTGTCCAGTCCTTTTCACCCTTGGGCTTGCGACACACCCAGATGCTGACATCGGGATTGCGTTCCTTCGTTCCGCCAAAGAAGGTGGCGACGAGGTCACCTTTCTGTGTCTCGACAATGGTGGCGGAGTGGCAGCTGGGGAAGGGAGCGTCTTTGTAGAGGAACTCGTCTGTCAGGATTTGAGGTTTGAGATTTGAGGTTTGAGATTTGAGGTTTGAGAGTTGAGATGTTAGTTCATGCACTCCGCTGCCCAGCTCCTGCAATGTGCCGTCGGGCATGCGAAGCGTTGCCTTGGTGTTTGCTGGAATCTCCACATGCCAGAAGAGCTGGCCGTGCTCCTTACGCCATCGGCTGACAATCTTACCATAGATGGAGTTGTATGAGGCATCGATATGGTCTATCTCATCGACGCTGAAGTCGGGCCGCATGTAGATATGCTTGAAGCCTACGTCGGCAGCTCCGATACCGGCGACATATTCATAGAGCCAGGAGAGCAGGTCGCCGAGCAGCATGACGTGGTTGCCAGAGTTCATCTTTGGCGAGGCAGTATCACCGTTCCATAGTTCCCAGATGGTGGTGGCTCCGTGTTCGGTCATATATCCCCATGAAGGATATTTTTTGTTGGTAGCCAACAGCCAGGCGAGGTCGGTACGTCCCATGTCGGTAAGGGCGTGTAAAAGCCAGCCCGTTCCAATGACCCCTGTGGTGATAGCCCCCTCGTCGACCAGTTTCTTGACAATCTGTTTCTCTACCTGCTCGCGGACGTATGGGTCGTCAATCATGCCGAAAGTGTAAGGTAGCAGATTGGCCGTCACGGTATTATTGCCGTAGAAGGTGCTGTCGGGGTAGAGAGTATGGCCGGGCACCTTCGACGTTTCCTTCTTTACGGTGAGGTACGTGCGGTTAAAGGCCTCCTTGGTATGGGCCATCTCCTGCTCGAACCATGCAACATCGGCATCCAATTTCTGTATCGAGGCGTAGCCCGACATGATCTTGCAAATGTAGAAATAGTAGGCCGAAGAGATGAGTGTCACGTCGGTCTTGCGTGCCGGGTCTTCGCTATGGATAAGGTCTTCACGTTCAGGCGGCACGCACCAGTCGGCGTACTTGCCAC
Organism: Prevotella sp.; assembly: GCA_017475265.1. GTDB lineage: Bacteria > Bacteroidota > Bacteroidia > Bacteroidales > Bacteroidaceae > Prevotella. The sequence goes on from JAFVFY010000125.1 coordinate 9,476, forward strand.
AGTGGATGAGGCCTTCCTTCTGGTAGCAGCTCTTGATATGCTCCAGCCATCGCTTCACGTTCGGATAGAACTTGAACAGCGTCTCCATGTCGCCATAGTGTCCGGAGAGCATGCGGAGCGTCATGGGCAGGGCGGCAGCCCAGGTGAAGTCGTCGCTGTAGTAGTTCCAGAAAGCCGGGGCCACATCGGGAATACAACCGTCCTCACGCTGTGCCTCCGTGATGTCGCGTGCCCACTTGGCGTAGAGCGTCTGGTTGTCGAAGAGGAAGGCTTCGCCAAAGCAGCCACGAGTGCGGTCGCCGAGCCAGGGCTGCCGCTCATCACGCTGCGGACAGTCCACGGGCATGCCCTTGTAGTTGGAGAGGATGCCCCAGCGGGCGTTCTCGTACACCTTATTTAATATAGTGTCACACGAAACGAAATGGCCGGTCTCTTCCATCGCGTCGCTGACCACCTCGGCCAGGATGTCATCGGTAGTAGGCCACGCTTCCTTGCGTGGCAGTCCCTGATTGTCACGCTGGGAAGCGTGACCTACTAAGCCAGTGATTTCAGCATAGCGGAAACCGTGATAACTGAACACAGGGTGCCACCAAGTGTCTGTTTGAGGTGATTTGTAATTCCCGCCGGCATAGTAGCGGTCTGTACTCTCAGCATGGCGCAGGTTCTCTGTCCAGATGTTGCCGGCGGAGTCAAGTTTCTCGGCATAGCGGATGATGATGGAGTCACCTTCGGCAAGGGGTGGGACGCGGAGCTTCAGCCATCCCGCCATGTTCTGTCCCATGTCGATGATAATCTTGTCCCCTTTTCGTGTCACGCTCTTCGGTTTCAGCGTCTTCACCACCTTCATGCCTGGTGACATCTGTCCACGTAGCGTACCGTAGGGTATGGCTGTTCGCTCGGCGTTCATCCACTTGCTGTCGTCAAAGCCGGGAAGTGTCCAGCCGTTGAACTCCTTACGGGCATCGTATATCTCCCCGTCATACTCATTATTGCTGCGGATGGGCCCGTCGGCGTTCAGCTTCCATTTCTCGTCGGTGGCAATCACCTCGCGCTTGCCGTTCTCATACTCCACAATCAAATTCAGCCGTAGGGTAGGGTAGCCGAAGTTGGTAATCTTATACGGCTTCTTCTTCTGTTGCATGGTGTAGTAGCGGCCGTTGCCGAGAACGACGGCAATAGTGTTGAGAATTGAGAATTGAGAGTTGAGAATTGGGGTTACGTCGTAGGCATTATAAAGCACGGTGCGGCGGTAGTCGGTAGGCATGGGAGCAAGTACCTGGTCACCCACCCGCTGGCCGTTGATGAAACACTCGTACAGTCCCAGACCGCTGATATAGAGCGTGGCTTGGCGCACCTTAGCGGAATCAGACAAGCTAAATTCCTTACGAAGATAACGTGCCGACAGGCGGCTGTGCTCCTCCTCACGATCCCAGGGCATGGCTCTGTCAAGGCCTATCCAACGCCCTCGCCAGTCGCTCTCCGTAAGCAGTCCGACGTTCCACATCGCTACGGAACTCCAAGGGGATTCTAGACGTTCTGGCACGATGTCTGTGCGGGCTGGCTCGGAGCCCGCCCCTACAGTAGCCGTGACCTGTACCCTCCAGTAGCAGCGGGTGTTGCTCTTCAGCGGCTTGCCCTCATACTTCACCCATTGCGACTTATCTCCCTCAATGGTAGTGTCCCAGAGGTCACCCTCCAGCGTCTCTGCCTTCTCACGAGTAGAAGCAACGATGATATGAGCCGAGGTCTGCATCACGTTCTGCTCCGTAGACTCTATCCGCCAGCCAAGTCTCGGCGTTGGCGTGTCGATGCTCATAGGGTCGGTCATCCGTTCCGTACGCAGGTCGCAGACGGTGAGCTTCGGCTTTTCCGTATTCTTCTTACGGGCAGCCGTGGAGCTGCAAATCATCAGTATGGCAACGAGAATGACTATTGCCGTCATCCACCATCGTGTACAAGTATATGTCATAGTGAGTGTTAGGTTTTTTGATGTGCCTCCTTATTATGCCGCAAATGTACGGATTATTTCCTAAGTTTCCAAACTTTTGCCTTCTTTTCTGCCCAGAAACATAAAAATTCTGTTAAAACCCACATCGTAAAGACATTGTTTATAAAAATATGATTACCTTTGCTTTGAAAACAGAGATAAAGACAAAAAACGTATGAAGACAAAACAATTACTTCTCGTTGCTGTCACTCTTGTTATGACAGCAGCTGTTTGTGGCTTAAATGCCACCACCAAGTCCGGACAGGCATACCCAGCCCGTGTGATTTCCCATTCCGTAGCCAATAGCCTCAAAAGTGGTGATGTGAATGGCGACGGAGCTATAGACGTAGCCGATATTGCCGCCGTTATCAGCGTTATGGCTGGCAGCACGGATGTCTCGTTCGCAAATGCCGACGTGAATGGTGACGGCAATGTAGATGTAACCGATATTTCTGCTGTTATTGACCTCATGGTAGGTCAGGGCGATGCCGACGAGAAAGCCTACACCGCCTGCCCCAATGCCAATCATCCGCACTGGATAGACCTGGGCATCGGCACGCTGTGGCGGTGCTGCAACGAGGGGGCGTCGCGGCCGGAGGACTACGGCGGTTACTACCAATTCGGACAGGTGGCCTCGGCCCCGACGCTTGACCAAATCAAGGCACTAGTGAACGATTGCAGCTTTACCTGGACAACTCAGAATGGCGTGAATGGTGGCAAGTTCACTGGGCCGAACGGTGGCACAATCTTCCTCCCCGCTGCCGGGTACGTCTGGGAGGGCGAGTTGTACGACGTCGGTTTTTGTGGCGATTACTGGTCATCGACGCTTGACGACGATCACGACGCCTGCGACCTCTTCTTATGTTCGGGCTTTCACTGGTACGGTAGCTTGTACAACGACGGCCGCGCTCAGTTGATGGTGCGCCCTGTGCGCTAGAACTGTCCGTGCATCCTTTCGCAACGCGAATGCAACTCGCCTCGCCGAAATCAAAAGTTATGCCCCGTAATGGGCACATCCATCTGCCAAAAGTCGGTTATGTGTAGCACAAAGTGGCGACCTGACTGATGGACAGAATAGTATCTGGAAAAGTAAAACAAGTTGTTTTACCTTAGAGAAGTCCGTTCAATCCCAGGGAAAGAACGGCTTTTTCTATACCAAAACAACTTGTTTTACTTTGGAGATGTTTGGTGATACTTTCAGAAAAGACTGCACCTTGGTTAACAAACAATAGTTCAGACGGTTATGTGCAAGGATGGATGATGATACCCGTAGACGAGAGAAATAAAATAGAAATGGCGGAAAAATACAAAAAAAAAGGTCCCTAGAGGAGGGCGAAATAGGATAATATTCGGCTTATGTGGCTGTAATTGCCTAAATCAAGTTAATTTTCTGCCATTTTTGCAGCCGTATTGGGAAAAAATGTGTAATTTTGTCAGTCATTTTGAAAATTGAAGACTCTAGACGATGAGAATTATGGCAAATGAGAGCAGGATGCAGAAGTGGCTCGACATTGTCGACCGCGACATCGACGTGGCCGAATGGCTGCAGAACAAAACAGTTCAGGCAATGGATACTCCAAGAATACTCAGCCGCGACGAAGCCATCCAGTTCGTCCGACGCTACAAGCAAGTGATTGCCCCGCGATTCAACGGTCAGGTAAAGGTGATGATGTACGGCTCCTACGCCAAAGGTTGCCCCACCCCGTGGAGCGACATCGACGTGGCGGTCATCATCCCCAAGGTGAACGACGAGGAATGGCTGAAGCAGTCCACCGCTCTCGTTCGCGATGGACGACAGGTGACAAGCCTCATTGAGCCTGTACTCATGGAAGAACACGAGGACAGCATACTCTACGATGATGTGATGCATACAGGTGTAACCGTTTGAAGCGCCCACGATTCCCCTTTAATTGGATATTATTCGGCTTATGTGGCTGTAATTGCCTAAATCAAGTTAATTTTCTGCCATATTTGCAGCTGTATTGGGAAAAAATGTGTAATTTTGTCAGCCATTTTGAAAATTGGATGTGATGAAGAGCAGCGAGTTACAGGCCATCAAGCAGAAATACAACATCGTGGGCAACTGCGATGCGCTGAACCATGTGCTTGACGTTGCGCTACAGGTTGCCCCTACGAAGCTGTCGGTGCTCATCATCGGTGAGAGCGGCGTGGGAAAGGAAATCATCCCACGCGTTATCCACGACAACTCACCGAGACGCAGGGAGAAATACTTCGCCATCAACTGCGGCTCCATCCCTGAGGGTACTATCGATTCCGAGCTCTTCGGACATGTGAAAGGTTCATATACTGGGGCCATCAACGACTCGCCTGGCTATTTCGGCGTGGCCAACAAGGGAACGCTCTTCCTCGACGAGGTAGGCGAGTTGCCACTAGCCACCCAGGCACGGCTGCTGCGTGTGCTGGAGAACGGCGAGTACATCCCTGTGGGTGCTACGGAGGTTAGGAAGACCGATGTGCGTATTGTGGCAGCTACGAACGTGAACATCCAGAAGGCCATCAGCGAAGGACGCTTCCGTGAAGACCTCTTCTACCGACTGAACGAGGTGCCCATGCAGATGCCACCTTTACGTGAACGCGGAGAGGATATTGTACTGCTGTTCAGACTCTTTGCCATGCAAATGGCACAGGAGTATAAGATGGATCGTATCGTGCTTACAGACGAAGCCAAACAGATGCTGATGCGCTATAAATGGCCTGGCAATGTGCGCCAGCTGAAGAACATCACGAGGCAGATTTCCGTGCTGAGTACCGAGCGCACCATCACGCCCGAGATACTGGCAAAGTTCATTCCGCAAGACCGAGAGAGCACGCAGCTCACCGTCATCAACAAGGGTGGCGACCATTCCTTTGAGAACGAGCGCGAGATACTCTACAAGATTCTCTTCGAGCTGCGCGGCAACGTCAACGATATGCGTCGTGAGATAGGTATGCTGAAGAAGCAGATAGACGACGTGCAGAGCCAGCCCACGACTATCATTGGCGCCGCCAAAACGCAGTCGCAAGCTATACCCACCATACAGACCATACCCACACGTCCGGCTGTGGAGGATGCGGTGGCCGAGGAATATGTGGAACCAGCAACGGAACAGGAGAACCTGAACCTCAATGACCTGAGCCGCCAGATGTTGGTAAAGGCGCTGGAAAGAAACAACGGTAACCGCAGCAAGGCAGCACAGGAGCTGGGCATCAGCGACCGCACGCTCTACCGCAGGTTGAAGCAATATGGACTGGACAAATGATAAATGAGAAATGATAAATGATAAATATGATTTCTTCTATGAATACATATAAAAGAATGTTACCGCGGATAAAGGCTGTGGTAATCATTTTTATCATTTGTCATTTTTCATTTCTCATCTCGGCATGCTCCGTGAGCTACAAGTTCAACATGTCGAGCATCGACTATACGAAAACGAAGACCATCCAGATAGCCGAGTTTCCCATTAGGTCGACCTATGTCTGGGGACCTATGGCGGTCATCTTCAACAACAAACTGAAAGACCAATATGCCGACCACACGAAGCTCTCGCTGGTGAAACGTAACGGAGACCTGAAGCTGGAAGGCGAGATAACGAAATACGAACAGCGCAATAAGTCCGTGTCGGCTGAGGGATACTCCTCACAGGTGGAGCTGTCGATGACGGTGAACGTGCGCTTCACCAATAACGTGAACCACAGCGAGGACTTCGAACAGCAGTTCTCAGCCTCACAAAGCTATGACTCAAAGCTGAGCCTCAACTCCGTGCAGGAGGAGTTGGTGACGCAGATGGTAAAGGAGATAACCGACCAGATATTCAACGCCACCGTTGCAAACTGGTAACCTTAGCCCCCTAAGTTCTTGCTCTGGCAAGCGACCAGAGGTCGAGCGAGGGGGATGGGGGTCTGAACAAGCGCAGGCTCCCACATTACTAACCTCAATAGAAAAATGGTTTGATAAACGCTTGTTCAGACCCCCAACCCCCTAACTTAGGGGGCTAAGATATGGTAATTGCAGAGTTAATAGCACACCCTGAGCGGATGGACCGCGACACGCTCTATGAGCTGAGGTCGTTGCTGGCTCTGTATCCCTATTTCCAGCCCGCCCGGTTGCTCATGCTGCAGAATCTCTACCTGCTCCATGATGCTGCCTTCGACGAGGAACTGCGTCGAGCCGCCATTTACATCACAGACCGCAACGTTCTCTTCCAGATGGTGGAGGCTGGGCATTATCAGCTAAAGGCTCAGAAATCGCAGAAGCAGCAGGAGGCTCAGAAACCCCAGGAGCCTCAGGAAAGAGACAGCCGCACACTCTCGCTCATCGACGATTTCCTTGACTCGCTGCCACCTGAGGAGGAGACTGAGAAGAAGCCCAAGCGCAAACCCACTCCCGCTGATGCCGCCGTAGACTATGTGGCCTACCTGTTGGAGAGCGAGGGCATCGACGACGAAGGCCAGACGGCAGCCGACGTACCCCAGCTGAAGGGTCAGGAACTCATAGACACGTTCATAGAACAGGACAAGGGAAAGATAGTGCTCAACGAAAACCCGACGCTGAAACCCGAACTGGAACCTGAAGAGCCAGAAGTGGAAAAAGACCCCGAAGCGGGGGTTTACACCGAGACTTTGGCCCGAATTTACATTAAACAGGGCAAGTATTCTAAGGCTTTGGAAATTATTAAGCGTTTAAGTTTGGTAGATTCAGAAAAAAGTGCTTACTTTGCAGACCAAATCCGATTCTTGGAAAAATTAATAATAAATAGTAATAACAAAAAGTAATTTTTAAACACAATGGGAATTTACACTTTATTAGTCATCCTGATTGTCATCGCCGCCATTCTCATGGTTGGCATCGTGCTCATTCAGGAGTCGAAAGGTGGCGGTCTTGCATCCAGCTTCGCCTCCTACAACCAGATTGGCGGTGTGCGTAAGACCACCGACTTCATCGAGAAAGCCACATGGGGCCTTGCTGCCTTCATGGTTGTCGTTAGTATCATCTGCGCATACGTTGCACCACGTGGTGAGAACGAGAGTAGCATCATCGACAACATCGAGAACCCGCTGACCAATCCTGAGAACCCCACTGGCTTCGGTGCCAGCGCTGTTCAGGATGAGGCTCCCGCAGCCGAGGCTCCTGCAACCGAGGCTCCTGCTGCTGAGGCTCCCGCCGCAGAGTAATCATCGTAGAAACAAAGTCCGCCCGGCAAGAACATTCTCCTGCCGGGCGGATTTTTGTTTGGTGGTTTGGTTATTTGTTCTTTACGATTTGAGCGGTGAACGTTGCCTCGCTGACCACCTTGTCGCCTACGAAGACATAACCCTTCATCGATGAGATTCCATGACGCAGGGGAGCCAACAGGTCTACCTTGAAGAGCAGGGTGTCACCGGGAACGACCTTCTGGCGGAACTTCACCCCGTCAATCTTCATAAAGTAGGTGCTCCAGCGCTCTGGCTCTTCCACGCTGTTCAGCACGAGGATACCACCCACCTGGGCCATTGCTTCTATCTGGAGCACGCCTGGCATGACGGGTTCCTGGGGGAAGTGTCCCTGGAAGAAGGGTTCGTTGGATGTGACGTTCTTGACGCCTACGATGCTAGTGGGGCCCATCTCGATGACCTTGTCGACAAGCTGCATGGGATAGCGGTGGGGCAGCAGTTCGCGGATGCGGTTCACATCCATCACTGGTGGCTCGCAGGGGTCATAGAAAGGAGCCTGCACCTCATGCTTGCGAATCTCCTTGCGCATCTCGCGCGCGAACCTATTATTAATAGTATGACCAGGACGGGTGGCAATGATACGTCCCTTGATGGGCTTGCCGATGAGGGCCATGTCGCCAATCACGTCAAGGAGCTTGTGGCGTGTGCACTCGTTCTCCCATTGCAGGGGCTTGTGCTGTATATATCCCAGCTCGGTGGCATCGCGGTGCTCCACGTGGAGCAGGTCGGCCAGCATGTCTAGCCGCTCCTGAGTGGTCTGCCGCTCATACATCACGATGGCATTGTCTAGGTCACCACCCTTGATGAGGTTAGCCTGCAGCAGCGGTTCAATGTCTCGTACAAAAACGAAGGTACGGGCAGGGGCAATCTCGTCGGCATACTTGCTGATGTCATCGAGGGTGGCAAACTGCGAGTTGATGAACTTCGACTCAAAGGAGCACATTGTCGTAAGCGACATCTCCTCGTCGGGCAGGATGGTGATGCACGAACCGCTTTCCTCGTCCTTCACCTCAATCTTCTTGCGGATGACATAGTAGTCTTTGGGTGCGTTCTGCTCCTCAATGCCAATCTCCTGAATCTTCTCCACATACTTGAGGGCCGAGCCGTCGAGGATGGGAAACTCCGGTCCGTTGACCTGTAGCAGACAGTTGTCTATACCCAGCGCGTAGAGAGCCGACAGGGCGTGCTCCACAGTGGAGACACGAACGTTATCGCCCTTGCCAAGCACGGTGCCACGTTGTGTGTCCACCACGTTCTCAGCGATAGCGTCGATGATGGGTTCACCCTCCAGGTCTATGCGCTGAATCTTATATCCGTGGTTCTCAGGTGCAGGGTTGAACGTCACGGTGAGACTCAGGCCTGTGTGAAGGCCTTTGCCGCAGAGCGTGAAGCTCCCCTTCAGTGTTTTTTGTTTCATAATCTAGGAATAAAGTGAATTTAGGCTGCAAAGTTACACAAAAAAGCCGAAAGCGCAAAACTTTCGGCTAGAAAATACTACTGACCTTCTAAAATCCTTCCAAAATCCATACAACCTTCCACCTAATCTATCTGTCGGTTGCCATAGTAGAGATGACGGCAGATATGTCAGCTACGTCGACCACTCCAATAATGGTAAACTCCAAATTATTTGGCTGATTTTAAATGGAAACCAGAGAAAAACGATGCTTTTCTTTGGCCAAGTCGGAAATTATTGTTACCTTTGCCCCCGTCATAACAGTTTGCAATAGTGACATCGTATGTAAAAACAATATACAAGAGAAATAGTATGATGAATCATTATTTTAATCCCATTGTAGTGGCAGCCATCTGCTGCGCCACGCTCCTCTCTTCGTGCAAGCCGAAGATTGATGTTGAGAACCCCTCCGTTGCCAACTACGGCAATCCCTTTCTCCCGCTTTGGGAATACATCCCCGACGGTGAGCCCTACGTCTTCGAAGACCCAGACCAACCCGGTAAGTACCGCGTCTATCTCTACGGTTCGCATGATGATTTGGTGACGGAATACTGCGGCCGCGACCAGGTGGTGTGGTCGGCACCGGTTGAGGACCTCACGTCGTGGCGCTACGACGGCGTTATCCTCGTGGTGGACAAGGATGCCAACGGACAGCCCTTCGACTCGGCTGGTACTGCCGATGTGCTCTTTGCCCCTGATGTGACCTGCGTCACTAATGGCGACGGCAGCAAGACCTACTATCTATTCCCCAACGATCAGGCAGGAGGACGTAACGGTCTGATTGCCAAAAGCGACCGTCCCGACGGTCCCTTCGAGGTTTGCAACTGGAGCAAGGACGACCCGACGAAGGCAGAAGGTGTCTTCGGCTTTGACCCCGCCGTGTTTGTAGACGACGACGGACGGGTCTACGGCTACTGGGGCTTTGAGCGCTCGTTAGCCGCCGAGCTTGACCCCGCCACGATGTGTACGGTGAAGCCTGGCACGGAGATAGTGGAGGATATGGTCAGCGGCCGCTATCAGGAGGGCGTGTTCAGCTTCTTTGAGGCTTCGTCCATCCGTAAGGTCAAGGACAAATACATTTTTATATATAGTCGTTTCACGAAGGATGGCGAATACGGTCTTCCCGTTTCGAACTACACGCTGGCCTACGCCTACAGCGACCATCCGCTTGGTCCTTGGACCTACGGCGGCACCATCATCGACGGTCGTGCTCGTGACATCAACGAGCAGGGTGACACCATCGCCACCGCCACCGTTGACGGAAACACGCACGGCAGCATTTGTGAGATAAACGGACAGTGGTATGTGTTCTACCACCGCCAGACAGGCCTTGACGAATATTCCCGCCAGGCAATGGTGGCTCCCATCGAGGTGAAGGTTGAAGAAGGCGAGGGCGGCAAGGTGGAAATCTCCGAGGGCGAATACACTTCCGAGGGCTTCTCGCTCAACGGCCTCGACCCGTTGAGGCGCTACCCGGCCGGCATCGCCTGCTGGTATACCGGTCCGAAGGTGGCAGAGCATAACTGGCCCAACAATACGTTCTATGGCTCCTACGTGCAAGGCACCCGATACAATAATACACCCGTTGAGGGGAATCCCTACAGCCTGGACAACAACCCCTGTTCTGTGGTGAACAATACTGACGGCAGCATCGTGGGCTACAAGTACTTCAACTTCGATAATACACAGAGCGAACCGCTGAGCCTGTTGCTGACGATTATCCCTAAGGGCATCGACGGTACCATCGAGGTGATGGCCGACCGTCCGTGGGAGTCGCAAGGCGGCATATCGCTTGGCAAGGTAGAGGTGAAGGCCGACATGCCCCTAGAAACCACGACAGAGCTAGAGATTCCCCTGCCGACACTATCGGAGCTGACGGGCAAGCACGCCATCTTCCTGAAATTCTCTTCAGAAGTGAAGGAGCAGTCCATTTGTTCGCTGGAGTTCCTTACCTTCAGCAAATAAGGCATAATGCAGACTATCGACTTCGTAGTCTTTGCGGTGTTCACGCTCGGCGTGGTGTTCTTCGGCTGCTCCTTCTTCAAGAAGGGCAGCAGCGCGGAGGAGTTTGCCCATGCCGGCCGCTCGCTGCCCGGTTGGGTGGTGGGCATGAGCATCTTCGCCACCTACGTGTCGAGCATTTCCTATATCGGCTATCCGGGCAAGGCTTTCGCCACCAACTGGAACGCCTTCGTCTTTTCGCTGTCCATCCCCTTGGCAGCTTTTCTCGCCGCCCGTTACTTCGTACCCTTCTACCGTTATAGTGGAAGCGTGTCGGCATACACATTTCTGGAGGAGAAATTCGGACGGTGGGCACGGCTTTATGCCTCGGCGTGCTACCTGCTGACACAGATTGCGCGCATGGGTAGCATCCTCTATCTGCTGGCTATGCCCATGCACATCCTCATGGGGTGGGATATGGTGGCAGTCATCATTGCTACGAGTGCCCTTGTTATCATCTACTCGATGATGGGTGGTCTAAAGGCCGTCATCTGGGCCGATGCCATCCAGGGTATCATCCTCATCGGCGGTGCCTTGCTCTGCCTGGGCATACTGATGTTCTCCATGCCCGAAGGACCATTGCAGACGTTCCAACTGGCCATTGACGCTACTGAAGGAAACAAGTTCTCGCTGGGTTCCTTCGGCACCAGCCTCACGGAGAGCACTTTCTGGGTGTGCTTCATCTATGGCATCTTTATTAACTTGCAGAACTACGGCATCGACCAGAACTACGTGCAGCGCTACCACACGGCGAAGAGCCTTCGTGCTGCCCGCTTCTCCGTACTCTTCGGTGGTTACCTGTTCATTCCCGTGTCGGCCCTGTTCTTCCTCATCGGCACAGCCCTCTACAGTTACTATGCCGATGGAGTGGCTCCCCTACCCCACTCTATTGCCGAGCATCCCGATTACGTATTCCCCTATTTCATTGTAAGCAGTCTTCCCGTGGGGCTCCGTGGCCTGCTCATCGCCAGCATCTTTGCCGCCGGCATGAGCACCATCTCGACGAGTGTCACCAGTGCCGCCACCGTCATCCTGACTGACTACGTGCAACCCTATCACAACACGCTCCGCTCTCCACTCACCACCCTTCGTATAAGCAGCGTTGCCATAGGCGTGCTGGGTGCCCTGACGGCCATTGCCATGCTGGGCGTGAAGAGCATCGTCGATGCCTGGTGGATATTGTCGAGCATCTTCTCCGGCGGCATGCTCGGTCTCTTCCTACTTGGCATCATGCCCCGCCGCATAGGACGAGGTGCTGCACTTGTAGGCTGTATGGCGGGAATCGTCGTCATCGCATGGATTTCCCTGTCATCCATCATCAGTCTCCCTGGCCCCCATTTGCATGAGTATCTGGCCATTGTCCTTGGCACCACCACCATATTCTGCATAGGTTTCCTGACAGCCTTTCTGACCAACAGCAAACACCCCCCAGTGTAATAACTAAGACTTCAAAATGAGAGCATTGCGACAATTACTTATCATTTTCTGCCTGTCACTAGTTACAGCGTCGTGTTATCACGAAGTGGCGGAGACACCCGATGCGTGGGTTCCAACGGCAGAGCAGATGGACTCCATATCGTTCTACACCACCCATCATTACACGCACAACTACAATTTCCGCGTGACGGCAGACACGCTGCCGCTCATCGTGCAACATCCCTCGGAGTTTGTAAGCGACATGCCCATAGACACCATCAAGGTGAGGCATGGTGACATCCTCGTGGTGGCCGATATCGAGACGTTGCCACGTGACACTTTGGACAGCGTATGGGTGCAGGTGGCTCGCGACCAGGCAACGATAGGCTGGATACACGAGTCAGAGATGCTGACGGGCGTTGCTCCCGACAACCCCATCTCGCGCTTCATCGACTTCTTCTCAGACAGTCACAGGCTTATCATGCTGGCCATTGTCGTCCTTGTAGCAGCGACCTACATCACATGGGCACTCTCGCGCCGCAATGCCAAGATTGTACACTTCAACGACATTCCATCGCCCTACCCCACGATGCTGGCCTTGCTGGTAGCTGCTGCTGCGGTGTTCTACAGCACGATACAGCTCTATGCGCCCGACTCCTGGCGACACTACTATTATCACCCGACACTCAACCCCTTCGCCGTTCCACTCCACCTGGAGATGTTCCTCTTTACCGTGTGGGCATTGGTGCTTGTAGCCGTTGCCGCCTTCGATGACATCCGCCGACAGTTGAGCACCAGCGAGGCCCTTGTCTACTATCTGGGGCTGGCTGGCGTGTGCTCCATCGACTACGTCGTGTTCAGCGTTTCCACATTATATTATATAGGCTACCCCCTACTCGTGGTCTACGCGGCTTTCGCCCTGTGGCGATACTACACAAAGAGCCGACCGCTCTATGTCTGCGGACATTGCGGTGCCAGTCTCCGACACAAGGGACGTTGTCCCCGTTGCGGAACGGAGAATGTGTAAGCTTAAATGCTTGACTGGTTGTGCTTTCCCAGCGCGCCATAGACAAACTTGGCCACCTGGGGCTTGGTTTCCTGCTCGGTATTGCCGTGAGCAATGCGGCCGTAGATATAAGGCACCTCAAGACCCTTGATGCAATAGTGCGTGATGTCAGCAACAAGGTTCACGTTGTCAATATCGAACTCGCCCTCCTCTTTTCCCTCGGCAAAGACCTTGCGGAAAAGCTCCATCTCAGCACGGTCGAAACGCTTGCGCACCTTCTCCACCATCCAGATGTTACGGAAGAACTCTGCACGAAGGTTTCCGTTGCGAACGACCGTCTCACGAATCATAGCCAGATGCGTGTAGATCAGCTCGATGACCTTCTCATGGGGACTAATCTTGCGGGCAGCCACCTCGTCAAGCTTATCCGAAAGACGCTCCAGTTCCGTCTCTATCACAGCAAAATAGATGTCTTCCTTCGACTTGAAATAGGTGTAGAGCGTACGACGACCCTTGCCCGAAGCTTGGGCAATGTCGTTCATCGTGGTGTTCTCAAGCCCGTTTTTGGCAAATAGCTGGCGGGCAACATCGACCAACAGTTGTCTAGTTTTTGATATTGACATCCTATTATAATTTACGATTTACAGATTTACAGATTTACGATCTACGAATTTTCGATTTACGAATTAAATTCGATTTACAGATTATCGATTTACAGCCTATATGATTGCACATCAGGGTAAGCGTGTGCAAAATTAGTTCTTTTCTTCGTAACTGCCAAGGTTTTTTAGGAAAAAAAGCACAAAATGCAAAAAAAACGAATAAAAGTTTGCTTATTTAAGAAAAAAGCTGTACCTTTGCACCCGCAAAACGAAAAACATCGCGGAGTGGAGCAGTTGGTAGCTCGCCAGGCTCATAACCTGGAGGTCGCACGTTCGAGTCCTGCCTCCGCAACTCAGAAGCCCGAATCCTTCGGGCTTCTTTCGTTTTGCTCCGGCAGTACCCTTCACGTGCTCCCGGTCGAAGTTCTACACCAAGGCGTTGAGTGCTTTCTGCTCTCCTACCACCCAGATGATGTCGCCTTCTTGGAAACGGTACTGCGGACTAACGGGAGAGAGATTTTCCTTGCCCTCTTCCAGTCCGACGACCATGCAGCTGTAGTGGCTGCGGATGCCACTCTCCTGCAGCGTCTTGCCCACAAAGGGACTTCCGGCGGCGATGATGAGCTGGCGCAGCTTCATCTCGTGGTTCTCAGGAGCATAGTCATCGGCTACGACTTCGCTCTCAAGAGCTTTATGTAATTGTTCCAGCTGGCTGTCGCTGCCGATGACCTGTAGCTTGTCATGCGGGAAGAGGATGGAGTCGCCGTCGGGGATGTTCAGCCGACGGCCTTCGCGCAGGATACTGCTCACGTGTACACCATACTTGCGTCCCAAGTCGAGCTGCTTCAGCGTGCGCCCTGTCCAGAGAGACAAGGAGGGAACGAGGAAATCGGCAATATGCACATCGCGATCGAGCAGACGGGCCTCGTACAGCGGACGTTTCTCACCATGCACCTGAGCATTGATGTCGCGTGAGCGCAGGTTGTTAATGAAGAGGCGCTCAAGCAGTATGCTGCGTTTCTTGATTTTCCGGGAAAGGATGATGATCACGATTACCGCCACACCGAACATGATGATGATGGCAGGGCGGAATTGTGCCAGATGGCTGACCACGCTGAACACGAAGGCCACGGCCAGCATGAAGCGCACGAGGATGGTGAACAGCAGGGGCAGACGGTTACGGTTGCTCTCCGCCCACAGGGCACGGAATTCCTCGCTGCGGTTCTTCTTCATCACCATGGCGCGAAGGAACGGGGCAATGAACATCAGCGTGAGCAGACACGTGATGATGCCTGACAGCGACAACCTGTAGCCAAAGAGCGACAGCTCAAGGGCTTTGTCTATCGGGAGGAGGAAAGGATGGACGAACATGAACATCACCGCTATGACGGCCACGGTGAGGATGCCGTAGACAAGCGTGTTCCAGCCCATCTGCACCAGCAGGCTGCGCCACTTGCTGTGCTCGGTGGTCTCAGGATGTGAGGTGGAGAGATGGTTGAGGGCACGGATGACCTTCGACGGCAAACGTGGCTCCAAGGCATTGTAAACCGGTGTGGCAAGCCGTATCATGTAAGGTGTGAGAAACGTAGTTATGACGGATACGGCCACCACCACCGGATATAAAAAGTCGCCGATGACCCCCAGCGAGAGACCCAGCGACGCAATGATAAACGAGAACTCACCGATTTGCGCCATGGAGAATCCGCAGCGCATGGCGCTCTTCAACGACTCGCCGCCAAGAATGAACGACAGCGAGCCAAGCACGGCCTGCCCCACGATGATGGTTATCACAAGCAGGGCGATGGGCAAGGCATAGTCTATGAGTATCTGCGGGTCGACGAGCATACCCACGGAGACGAAGAAGATGGCACCAAAGAGATTCTTCACAGGCTCCACAAGGTGCTCTATGTGCTCGGCCTCGATGGTCTCGGCAAGGATGCTGCCCATGATAAAGGCTCCGAAGGCCGACGAGAAGCCAACCTTAGTAGAGAACACGGCCATGGCGCAGCAAAGGCCTAGGGCTACCACGAGGAGCACCTCGTCGTTGATGAGCTTCCGAACTGACTTTAGGAACAGCGGCACGGCAAAGATGCCCACCACGAGCCAGAGCACGAGGAAGAACACTATCTTCAGAATGGACCCTAACAGCTGTCCGCCACTGGCTCCCGTGCCACTGGCTATGGCCGAGAGCATCACCATCATCACGATAGCCAAGATGTCCTCCAGTATGAGCACCGACATGACCAGGCTGGCAAACTGCTGCTGCCGCAGTCCCAGGTCGTCGAAGGCCTTATATATAATAGTTGTAGAACTCATGGCCAGCATACCGCCCAGGAAGATGCAGTCCATGCGGCTCCAGCCAAACAGCCGACCAACACCCATGCCCAGCATCGCCATGAAGAAGATGATGCAGGTCACGGAGATGATGGGCGAGGCTCCCATCTTCAGAATTTTCTTGAACGAGAAGTCGAGTCCCAGCGAGAAGAGAAGGAACATCACACCGATGTCTGCCCATAGCTTAATGTTCGACATGTCCACGACACTGGCCGTGTAAGGCATGTGGGGCGAGACGAGGAAGCCAGCCACGATGTAGCCGAGCACCAAGGGCTGTTTCAGCCGCTTGAAGAGCAGCGTAACGAATCCAGCCACGACGAGGATTAGGGCAAGGTCTTCTACTAGATTGGGGAGTTCAGACATTTGAGGATTGAGAGTTGAGATTTGAGAATTGAGAATTGTTACAGCAAGGGAGAGAAAAGTCTGGCCACCGACTCGCATAGCCTAGCCATGAAGCGGGGATTCATGCGATGCTCCATACCATCGAGCGGCTGGGAATGAGCCTCGTCAGTAAGGAACACATCTTTCATACGAACGGCGAACTCATCGTCGTAGATGAACATATTGGACTCGAAATTGTTCTCGAAAGAGCGGAAGTCGATGTTCGTAGAGCCGCAGGTGGCTATCGTGTCATCACACACCATGAGCTTCGAATGAAGGAAGCCCGCATTGTAGAGGCCCACCTTCACCCCCGCCTCCACAGCCTCACGCAGATAGCTGCGGCTTGCCCAGTCGATGAAGCGAGTGTCGCCCCTCGCCGGTACCAATAGACGTACATCGACACCCGACTGTGCTGCCGACTTCATGGCATAGAGCACAGACGACGTAGGCAGGAAATAGGGGGTCTCCAAGTAGACATAACGACGGGCAGCCATGATAATGCGCACAAAGCCCTGCATAATCTCCGGGTAGGGCGACGTAGGACCGCTGGTGACGGTCTGAACAATAACCGTTGAACAATAACCAATAACCGTTGGCTGCGCCCCCTCGTTTGTTGGATATTGGTTATTGGTTATTGGATATTGGTTATTGGTTATTGGATAGAACTTGCGGTCGCTGAGCAGCGTGCGGTCTACGAAGTACCAGTCGATGAGGAAGGTGCGCTGCAGGGAGTATACACCACGGCCCTCTACGCGCAGCATCGTGTCGCGCCAACTACTCAACTCCTCAACTCCTTTACCTCCTTTGACATACCTCACGGCGATATTCATACCTCCGATATACCCCACGCGACCATCGATGACGAACACCTTGCGGTGGTTGCGGTAGTTGGCCCGACGGGCAAAAGAAGGGAACCGCACGGGCATGAAGGGTTCCACCTCAATGCCCTCGCGGCGCATTTTTTCAAAGAAACTGTTGGACACACGCCAGCAGCCCACGTCATCGTAGACCACACGCACCTCCACGCCCTGCCGTGCCTTGGCCATAAGGGCATCGGCGATGAGGCGACCTAGGGCATCGTCCTCAAAGATGTAGACATCAATATGTATATGGCTCTTAGCCTGACTGATGTCGCGCAGCAGCGAGGGGAAGAACTCATAGCCGCTGGTCAGGATGTCCACCTTGTTGCCGCCGAAGGGCAGGGAGAAATTCTCGTTCACGAAGAGGTCTATCACTGGCTTGTGTTCCTCGGGCAATTGCAGGTCGCGCTGCTCCACAAACTGCAGCATGGAGCGTTTCGTCAGCTGGTCCATAGAGCGGCGGCTCACCATTCGCTCGCGCCGGGTGTTCACGCCAAAGAAGATGTAGCCCAGGATGCCCACCACTGGCACGAAATAGATGACCAGCGCCCAGGCCACCGTCTTGGCTTGCTGCCGGTTGTCCATGAGCACGTGGATGATGGTGGCGATGACCACCACCTGATACAAGAGGAATATGATGCCACGGATGCTCATGCTATTCCTATCAGTTTATGGGTCTGCAGCGACAGCCGCCACTTGGGGTGCCGCTTGATATACTCCACACAAAGGGCGGTGAAGAGGCGGTTGCGCTCAGCATCGCCAGTGTCGCAGGGCTGGAGGTAGAGCAGCGGCCGCCCTTCCAGGCACAGGCCTTGTAACAGCGCCTCCGGGTCGCAATGCTCATCGAACACAATCTTTATCTCGTCGGGCCGCTTCCCTACTCCCCTCCCCTGGGGAGGGGTTGGGGGTGGGTCTCCCTTCGGCGATACCGTCAGCCAGTCCAGGTTTCGCGGCGCAGGCAATATGCCGTTGCTCTCCATAGCCACATAGAAGTCTTCCTCATGGAGCAGGTCAACGAAATACTCATCCACCTGCAGCGTAGGCTCGCCACCGGTCAGCACCACCATTGGCTTCTCCTCCATCAGGCCGAGGTCCATGCAGCGCACCACCAGCTCTGCCATGATGTAATCCTCGCTCAGCTCATGGTAGCTCGCAAAGTCCGTATCGCAGAACGGGCACTTCAGGTTACATCCCGCAAAGCGCACGAACAGCGCCGCCCGTCCTGTGTTGCGGCCCTCGCCCTGCAGCGAATAGAATATGTCGTTTACGCGTTTCATTTAGGTATAAGTCACTCTTCCATATCCTTCTGCTCCCTTGCCTGGGCAGCCATCGCGTCGATGATGGTGGCGATGTCGGCCACATCAATCGTGCCGTCGAGATTTGTGTCGCAGTTGGGGTCGTAGTCGCTCAGGCTGACATTGCTGAAGCCCTGTATGATGACGGGCCGCCCGTTCTTCCAGCCGATGGTGGCGGTGGCCACTTCACTGTCGCGGTAGCCCTCAGCCTTGGCATAGGCGGTGATGGTGTAGGTGGGCGTGAGGCTCAGCTCGCTGCCGCCCTCCTTCTCTTCCAGCACCTTCGCCTTGCTCACTATCTCTGCTCCCTTCGTTGCACAGTTGAACGTCAGTTTCCAGTTGGCGTAGTCGATGGTCGGCGTGGCGCACTGCGGTACCTCCACCTCCTGCCCATCGAGGGTGAGGAACTGCGCGAACTTGCTCCAAGGCTCCTTCGCCTGATAGGCCGCGATGGCGCTCTTCGAGGCATACAGCGGGATGTTGTAGTTAGAGAACGAGCTCTCGTAGAGGAACGGCGGGGTCTCGGGCAGGGTCTTCACGCTCTCCAAGCCAGTGCAGTTTGCAAAGGCTTCCTGATAGATGAACTCTACGGAGGCAGGGATGGTGACAGACTTCAGGCCACGGCAGCCTTTGAAGGCAGACTGCTTAATAATAGTTAATGTTTCGGGCAATTTTAGATACTCTATGCGAGAGCAATCCTCAAATGTACTTTCGTAAATGGTCGTTATGCCGTAGGGAATCGTGATGGAGGTTAAGCCGCTGCAACCATAGAAAGCAGAGCCTCCCATGCTCGTCACGCTGTTGGGAATCGAGACGGAGGTCAGGCCGCTGCAATTTCGGAAAGCCCAGTCTCCTATGCTCGTCACGCTGTTTGGAATCGTGACGGAGGTCAGGCCGCTGCAACCATAGAAAGTATAGCCTCCTATGCTCGTCACGCTGTTTGGAATCGTGACGGAGGTCAGGCCGCTGCAATCCCTGAAAGCATAGTCTCCTATGCTCGTCACGCTGTTGGGAATGGTGACGGAGGTCAGGCCGCTGCAACCATAGAAAGCATAGCTTCCTATGCTCGTCACGCTGTTGGGAATCGTGACGGAGGTCAGGCCGCTGCAATCCCTGAAAGCATAGTTTCCTATGCTCGTCACGCTGTTGGGAATCGTGACGG
>JAFVFY010000043.1 GCA_017475265.1 Prevotella sp.
AAGTCCTCTTCCTATAAGACGCATGCTTCCTTAGATGCATTCTGCAAGAAATTCTCGTCACGTATCACCAATGAAAGCTATGTCATCTATACGAAAGATTATGCCCATAAGGAATCAACGAAGTATCTGCCCGCTTATTTAACATTCTTCCTTTAGTGTAGGCTAGGAAACGCTGATTTCGGCGGAACCGTAGCAGCGGTGGCGGTCGGCATCGTAGACGACGCAGAACTGTCCGGGGGCTACGCCGTGGATGCTGTCTGCGGAGTGAATGATGTAGCAACCGGGGGTAGTGGACTCGAGGCGTGCACGGTGGAGCTCAGGGGTGTGGCGAATCTTGAAAGTGATGTCCTCGGGCGGCATGACGCCGTTGATACTGTGGAAACCGATGATGGGGAAGTCCCTTTTGTAGGCCGTGGCGGGGTCGTAGCCGTTGGAGACGTAGAGGAGGTTGTGCTCTACGTCCTTTTTCACGATGAACCAGGGTCCACCGCCAAAGCCCAGCCCCTTGCGTTGTCCGATGGTGTAGAACCAGTGGCCGCGATGCTTGCCAATGAGCTTTCCCGTCTCTAGTTCGAGCACGTCGCCGGGCAGTTCGCCGAGGTAGCGGCGCAGGTATTCGGTGTAGTCTATCTTGCCCAGGAAGCAGATGCCCTGCGAGTCACGCCGACGGGCATTCACCAAGTGCTCCTCCTCGGCTATGCGGCGCACCTCGTCCTTCATCAGATGACCGATGGGAAAGATGGCCTTCTCAAGCTGCCAGTCGTAGATCTGGGCGAGGAAGTCGGTCTGGTCCTTGACGGGGTCGGGGCTGGTGCAAAGCCATTTTAATTTACGATTTGCGGATTTACGATTTACGGATTTACTATTTGACGATTTACTATTTATGGATTTACGATTTGACGATTTATTATTTACGGATTTACTATTTTCGGATTCACGATTTACGATTTCTTCCTCCGTCTGGGCATAGTGGCCGGTGGCGATGAGGTCATAGTCGTGTCCGCGCTTCTCATGGAAGGCTCCGAACTTTATCAGACGGTTGCACATCACGTCGGGATTGGGTGTCAGGCCGGCCTTCACCTTCTCCATGGTGTAGGTGGTCACCTGCTGCCAGTACTCTTGATGGCAGTCGACAACCTCCAGGCGGCAGCCATACTTCCGGGCTACGGCGGTGGCCATCTCCATGTCCTCCTCCGACGAGCAGTCCCACTCACTCTCCCCTCCTTCGGAGGGGTCGGGGGAGGTACCTATCTTTATGTAGAAACAGTCGGGGTGAAGCCCCTGACGGGCCAGCAGGCAGAGCACCACGCTGCTGTCTACACCGCCCGAAAGCAATACGGCTATACGCTTATCCATTTACTATTTGACGATTTACTATTTGACTATTTGACTATTTACGATTTACTATTGGCTGCAAAATTACGACAATTTTTCATAATTCGTGCCAATAAGCCTCTTTTTTTTTGCCCTTTGCGGAAAAAGCAGTACTTTTGCACCCAATCGTCCAATAGTCAAATAGAAGCGATGCGTGAAGAGATTCTTGTAAAAATCATTGAGTTGCTGGGCACATTCACCTTTGCCATCTCTGGCATCCGCCATGCTGCCGCCAAGCATTTCGACTGGTTCGGTGGTTACGTGTGTGGCATCGCCGTGGCCATTGGTGGCGGTACCATCCGTGACGTGATGCTGGGTGTGGTGCCGTTCTGGATGACCACACCTATTTATATTATATGTACCGCCGTGGCCCTTCTGACCGTGGCCTTCTTTGGGCGGTGGATGGAGCCGCTGAAGAACGCGTGGTTTGTGTTCGACACACTTGGCCTCGCCCTCTTTACCATTGCCGGAATCCAGAAGAGCCTCGCCCTGGGACAACCTTTCTGGGTGGCCATCATCATGGGATGTATCACGGGAGCCGCCGGGGGTGTCATCCGCGACGTGTTGCTCAACAACGAGCCGGTCATCTTCCGCAAGGAAATCTACGCCATGGCCTGTGTCGCCGGCGGACTGGCGTACTGGGGCGGCATCTCCCTAGGCCTTCCTGCAGAGATAACTGCCGTGGTGAGTTTCTTCACTACTTGCATCATCCGCTTCCTGGCCGTGCGCTACCACATCTCCCTGCCCATCCTCAATGGAGAGGAGAAGGACAAATTATAGATTCACCCCCTCTTAATATGGTCGCTTCGCTCAAAAATATAGAAAAATTAATATTAAAATTATAAGAACCATGGCCAAGCATAGTCTGTTTGATGATTTTATATATAATTTTCTTATAATTTTGAGGCCATAGGCCGACCCTATGATAGAGGTGCTGATTACTTGTAAATTGTTAACCTACATTATTCACAGCAATATGGAAAAACAACGGATTAAAACTGATTTCACGGATTTTCACGGATTATTTATTATCTTACCATCGAATTTAGAAGAAATCTGTGAAATCCATTATAATCTGTATAATCCGTAAAATCCGTTGTTGAAAAGAGTATGAATAATCCAAGTTAAATTGTAAATAGTAAATAGTCAAATGAAACAGTTTATCCTAACACTTCTGTTCGCGGCTGCCACGCTATGCGCTCCCGCACAACTTCTGTACAAGATTTCGGGCAACGGTCTTTCGTCGCCCTCCTACATTGTGGGCACCTACCACCTGGCCCCCGCGTCGTTTGTCGACTCCATCCCAGGCATCCGTCAGGCCATGGCCGACTGCCAGCAGGTCTATGGCGAGCTGATGATGGAGGAGATGTTCGGCCCCGACAGCCTGGCCATGATGCAACAGGCCATGATGCTGCCCGATGGCATGACACTCGACAGTCTGCTCACCGCCGACGAGATGGGTCGCCTGAACAACTACATGAAGAGTCTGCTCGGCATTGACATGACCAACCCGATGATTGGCCAGCAGATGAAGAAAATGACGCCGACGGCCCTGAGCACGACACTCACGATGCTGTCATTCATGAAGAAAAGCGGCGGCTTCGACATGCAGAACCAGTTCGACGGCTATTTCCAGAAAGAGGCCGCGAGGCAAGGCAAGGGCATCGGCGGACTGGAGACGATGGCCTTCCAGGTAAAGACCCTCCTCATGGGAACGAAGCTGGAGCGCCAGAAAGAGCAGCTCATGTGTCTGGTCGATAACGCCGCCTTCATGGACGAGATGACCGAAGGCATCGTCCGCGCCTTCTTCGCCCAGGACATCGATGCCATCCAGAAAGCCATGGACGCAAAGCTGAACAACAGCTGCGACTCTCGCCCCGAGGAGGAGAACACGCTCATCTACGACCGCAATGCCGACTGGGTGACGAAGATGCCCGCCCTCATGGCTGGCAAGCCCACACTCTTTGCCGTCGGTGCCGCCCACCTGCCTGGGGAGCGGGGTGTGCTCCACCTGCTGCGCCAGGCAGGATATACAGTAGAAGGTGTTGGCAAATAGTCAAATAGTAAATCGTCAAATAGTCAAATAGACGGTGCCTTTGTTGAGCATACCCATACGCCTTTGCTGAAGTAAGTGCGTGGGCTAGCTCAGCCTCGTCAGCAGGTATGATGAACAACAACGGATTTTACAGATTTCACGGATAAGGCTGGCGCGTGGTACACCATAGACGACGTGCGCCTCAACGGGAAAACCACGAAGAAGGGACTGTACATCCACGGAGGCCGTAAGGTGGTCATCCCCTAAGGATAAAATTATGTCTAAGGAGTCAGGGAGTAAAGGAGTGTCGGCTTCGCCGATGACCCGCAAGGAAAAACTCCTAAACTCCTAAACTCCTTAGAATAAGTTCTTGCTCTGGCAAGCGGCAAAGCCGAGTCCAGACCCCACCCCCAGCCCCTCCCCTTGAAGGGAGGGGAGAACTGCGGAGAAGGCCCTCCTCGTAAGGGCAGGGTTCAGGAGGGGAGAGCGGCGGGGGAATCAAGGAATGGCTGCGCGTAGCTTCCTAAAATCCTAACTAAGACAATTATTCTACAAGCAAGAGGGTCGTGACCTAAATCGTGACGAAAACAACGGAGTACATGTAAACGTCTCTTTGCTCCGGGCAAAAGGTGTGCTTGGACTAAGGTCTCTGTCAGCCCTGACAGGGGCAAAGTTTTCGGGCATACTCACGTCAGTCTGCAAACGCCTTTTTTAATCGGAATCGGCAGAATTAGGTTCGCATTTTTGGCCAGTTCGCATAAAATTTGTACCTTTGCCCCGTAAATAACACACACCGACACAATGACACCCCCTACTATTATTACGGCCTCGCCGCGCTGATGTACCTCACCACGTGCTGGACCTTCGCAGCCGTGCGCTGGTGGCACACCTGTAGCCAGCCCAAGGAGCGCCACCGCTACATCTGGCCCGACCGCAATATGCAGTGTCTGCTGTATATGTGTGCCACGGTGCTGCTGCCCTACGTCATCGACCCCACCAGCCCGTCGGCGTGGTTGCTCCAGAAGAGCTACTTCCCCGCCACCTACTCCAACCCCGACGACTTCCCCGACGACTATGCCCGCCGCGTATGGCTCTTCCCCGTCATCCTCACACCGCTGATATGGCCGGCATACATCCTCGACTCGCCAGCGGCCATGGCAGTCCAGAACGTGCTCTTAGCCGTCTCAAATGTGTGGCTGCTGCTGACGGTGATGCCCGTGTGGCGCCGCAGGGCAATCCTCGCCATGCCAGAAGCCGAGCATCCGCAGGAGAGCGACGAACACGCTGATGCCGGCCATGAGGAGCTCATCGCCCAGACCGCCATGGAGATAGAGGCATACGTGCGCGACCAGAAGGCCTATCTCAATGCTCACCTGAAGATTGACGATGTGGTGGAGCATTGCCAGTACGGCCGCACCAATGTCTCACTCACTTTCCAGCGCCGCTTTGGCTCCTTTGCCAACTACGTGAACAGTCTGGGCCTCGCGTATTACGACCAGTACATAGAAGAGCACCCCGCCGAGACCAAGGAGGCCGCCGCCCTCGCCGCAGGGTTCTCATCCTACACGGCCTACTACCGCGCCAAGCAGAAACTCGTGATGCCCTAAGGAAATATATAATCTACGGAGTTTCGGAGATAAGGAGAAGCCACGCGCAGATCTCCTTTCCTCCTACGCTCGACCTCTAGCCGCTTGCTACCGAAGGGACGCAAGAACTCCGTAGAGAGATCTTCCGCGGTCATACGGAAAACCAAATAAAACCGACAAAAACAAAACAAAACCGGGAGTATTACTCAGCCACTCCGTCGAGCAAGTCGAGCAGCTCGTCTGGCGAATAAATGGGTAAATTGCTAAACTCCAGGAAATCGCCGGTGTTGATGGTCACGATGCAGTCGCACTTTCCGGCAACTGCACTCTGGTATTGCAGCATGTCCTCGAAGTCCTTCACCTCGTGGCGCAAGGCCGTGCGCAGTTGCCCGCCGTCCATGGGCAACACCGTTATCTGGCTCTCCATTGTGCGCTCCACCTGGTAAATCTGGTTCCTTGGCACCTTGTTACGCCGCAGGATGTATGCCATGTTGGCGAAAGTAAGGTACGAAGCGAAGAGGTCAATATCGCCTTTTTGCCCATGCAAAAGAATCTGGTCACAAGCGAATTTGTGCTGCCGGTTAAAAACGGTTTCCAGCAATATGTTTGTGTCGAGGAATACCTTCATTTCCTTAACCTCCTGTCTTCGACGATGGCAGCCAACAGCGGGTCAGCATCCAGCTCCTCTTGTGTAAACTCCCTTAGATTCAGATTGCTGAGCATAGCCACCTCCGGGGTCATCGGCAACGCCTTCCGGCGCTTCTTCGCCCCGGCAACAGCCTCTTCCTTCTTTACTTCGGCGGCCACCTTCTCCGGTTCAATCAGTTTGCTGGCCAGCCACTCGCGGTCGCTCCTTGCAAGCGCCAGCCCCTGCAAGTACGACCATAGATTGTTTAATGCAACTGTTGTCATAGTCCTAATATATTTGGCAATCCGGCGGCAAAGGTACGAAGAATTTCTGAAACGGCAAAATGACAGACAACAAATAACAGAAAAAAATTATCCAGTAAAACGCCCCAAATGATACTGTAATGAACTTACACCCCGATTGTAATGAGTTTGTACAATTTGTAATGCCCCGTTTCGCAGAATATGTGTACCTTTGCAGCAAACTTTTC
Organism: Prevotella sp.; assembly: GCA_017475265.1. Lineage (GTDB taxonomy): Bacteria > Bacteroidota > Bacteroidia > Bacteroidales > Bacteroidaceae > Prevotella. The sequence continues at coordinate 6,114 of JAFVFY010000043.1, forward strand.
GATTAACGAAAGCAAACATGAGAAATAACAATACTGACCTACAGCGGCAACGGCAACCTGTCAGAGGAAATCCTCGTGCGCTTCGGCAACAGTCACGGCGATTTTACAGCCATCGAGGGAGTCTTAGCAGAATAATATTCTAAAACAGCTTGTTTCTTACGCGTGTTTTAGAATAATTGCATAGCGTAATTAACCAATTTAGGAGTATCTTCTGGATTTCTATGGAAATTTGGTGGATATTTCTTTTGTGTGTACCTTTGCACCCACAAATCAATTCGTGTAATTCGTGCAATTCGTGTAATTCGTTGTTCAAAAATGAAGAAGCAGACAATAGCCATCCATACCCCATACGTCAGGCCCGATGCCTATGGGTCGCTGGCAGTACCTATATATAATAATGTGTCGTTTGAATTCCAAGACGCACAGGAGATGAGCGATGCTTTCTGCAACCGTATCAAGGCTCCCGACTACGCCCGCATTGCCAACCCCACGGTGACGAACTTCGAGCAGCGGGTGAAGGCACTGACGGAGGCGGAGCACGTGACGGCTTTCAATTCGGGCATGGCGGCCATCAGCACAGCGCTGCTGGCTGTCGTGGCACAGGGGAAGAACATCGTCACCTCGCGTCACCTGTTCGGCAATACGCTGGCATTCATCAGCGGTACGCTGCTGCGCCTCGGCATAAAGCCCCGGCTGCGCGACCTCACCGACTTAGAGGCTGTGGAGCAGGCCATCGACGAGCAGACGGCTTGCGTGTTCTTGGAAATCGTGACGAATCCGCAGTTGGAAGTGGCCGACCTGAAGGCCATCGCCGATATCGCTCATAGAAAAGGCGTGCCCGTGATTGCCGACTCAACGGTGATTCCCTTTACGGAGACGAACCTCAAGGCACTGGGCGTGGATGTTGAAGTGGTGTCGAGCACAAAGTACATTTCTGGCGGTGGTACGTCGCTTGGCGGACTGATTATCGACTATGGCACATTCCCACAGATCAACCAGCGCGTGAAGTACGACCTGCTCATCAACCTCGGTGTGTATATGACGCCGCAGACGGCCTACATGCAGACGCTGGGACTGGAAACGCTCGACGTGCGCTACCAGCGGCAGGCTGCCAATGCGCTGTGGTTGGCAAAGGCACTGAGGAGTGTGAAGGGCATCGAGAGCGTGAACTACGTCGGACTGGAAGACAACCCCTATCATGCCCTGGCGCAGCAGCAGTTTGGCCCGACGGCGGGCGCGATGCTCACCATCGACCTCTCATCGAAAAAGGCGTGCTTCACGTTCCTCAACCGTCTGAAGCTCATCCACCGTGCCACGAACCTCTTTGACAGTCGCACGCTGGCCATACACCCCGCCTCCACCATCTTCGGACTCTTCCCGGAGAGGCAGTTGCAGCAGATGGACGTGCGGCAGACCACCATCCGCCTCTCCGTCGGTCTCGAAGCCCCCGAAGACCTACTTGCAGACATCGAACAAGCTTTAGCCCCCTAAGTTCTTGGACGAGCCAAGCGGCAAAGCCGAGCGAGGGGGTTGGGGGTCTGAACAGGCGCAGATGCCCTCCCTTTTATACACCAAACTGGTCTGATAAACGCTTGTTCAGACCCCCATCCCCCTAACTTAGGGGGCTCAGAACATGGCAGAACAAAAGAAACTAAGCATCATCGCCTTCAGTGGCGATTTCGACAAGCTGACTGCAGTATTTACATTAGGTACGGGCGCAGCAGCAGTAGGTTACGAGGTGAATATCTTCTTCACCTTCTGGGGCCTCGACGCCATCAAGCAAAAGCAGGGCCGCAGCTTCACCGGCGGCAACTGGCTGACGAAGATATTCGGCTTCATGATGGGCGGCCTGAAAGTCACTCCAACGAGCCGCTTCAACTTCCTCGGCGCAGGGCCTAAGATTTTCCGCTACCTGATGCGCAAGAACAACGTGGCGACCCTTGAGGAACTGGTCGAGGCGGCCAAAGTCCTCGGCATCAACCTCTACGCCTGTGAGATGGCCATGCACGTGCTCGGCCTGAAGAAAGAGGACTTCATCCCAGAAGTGAAGGACGTGCTCGGCGTGGCATCGTTCCTGAAACTAAGTGAGGGAGGACAGACATTGTTTATTTAAGAGTTAAGAATTAAGAGTTAAGAGTTGTCGGCTGCGCCGATTAAGAATTAACAATTAAGAATTATCATGCGCAGCCATAATTCTAAACTCAAAATTCTTACTTGCCGGAGGCAATAACTCTAAATTCTAAACTCAAAATTCTAAATTATGAAAAAAGTATTAGACATTACGAAGGAGCACTGCCCCATGACCTTCGTCAAGACCAAGATCGAGCTTTCGAAGCTCCAGCCAGGCGACATCCTGGAAGTACTGCTCACCGAGGGCGAGCCTCTCGACAACGTTCCCCGCAACGCCAAGGAGCAGGGCTACAACGTCCTCTCCGTCGAACACGTGGAAGGAACAACACACAAAGTGACAATCAAAAAGTGAGGCCTTAACCTCACTTTTTTTGTGCTATAATCAGCATTTGCTGGGTACGCACCCAACCCCCGAAGAGAAGACCTTCGTCAGTCTCCAGCCATCCGCTTGACTGCTTCTATGCCGATGTTGAGCCTTTCCGCAATGAATTCGGCGGGAACCGATGCCTGCATGAGCAGTCGGATGGTCTGCCTCAGCTGCTCGCTTTGCTCCTGTAGCTGTGTATTTTTCTCCTGTAGCTGTGTATTTTTCTCCTGTAGCTGTGTGTCTTTCTCCTGTAGCTGTGTGTCTTTCTCCTGTAGCTGTGTGTCTTTCTCCTGTAGCTGTGTGTCTTTCTCCTGTAGCTGTGTGTCTTTCTCCTGTAGCTGTGTGTCTTTCTCCTGTAGCTGACTGTCTTTCTCCTGCAGCTGACTGTCTTTCTCCTGTAGCTGACTGTCTTTCTCCTGTAGCTGACTGTCTTTCTCCTGTAACTGACTGTTTTTCTCCTGTAACTGACAGGCTTTCTCTTGCAGCTGAGAATCCTTCTCTTGCAGCTGCTCACTCTGTTTTTGCAGCTGCTTCTCATTCTCTTGCAGCTGCTTCTCATTCTCCTGAAGCTGCTTCCTTTGCTTGAGCAGCTCCACGCCGCGCTCGTCGTAGTCGCGGAATAACAGTTCCTCCATCTCCATGCGCTCGCGCATCTCCTTCGACGCCCCGGCAGTGAGCAGACGGTGGAAAATGAGGCGCTGATCCTCGTCGCCGCTATAGTCAGCCTCGTCGATGTTGAGCAGATAGCCTTGTGCGGTGTCCTTGCGCGTCTGGTCGAAGATGTTGAGGATGCGCTCCAAGTGGTTGCGCAGCCTGCCGTGGAGCAGCGGTATTTGCACGATGATGCTGCTGTGGGTGAGGCTGTCGACGAAGGGGTCGGGCAGACCCTGTGTCACAGCCTCACCGTCGTAGTTCTCAGCCTTGGGGGTGACATATAGCACCGGCTCCTCGATGCTGCCCACACGGTGGCCCAGCAGGTAGATGGCAATCATGGGCAGGGCGTGTTTGCGCTTGCCTTCCGGGTCATCAGTGTCGGGAACCATGTTCTCCTCGGCGCGGTACTGCGTGCCGAGGTACTGGCGGAAGCGCAGTAGGTCGCTGGGCAGGTCGGTCTTCTGTAGCTCTATAAGCACATGCTCCTCGCGCCCTTGAGCGTCGACGGTCACCGCGCGGTAGTCCAGACGGAACACCGACACGGGGTCGCGGTCCACGTTGATCAGCTCGTTGCGGCGCGTGGACACTTGCGTCACCTGCTTCCTCAGCAGGGCGGAAAGCAGGATCTTCACTACGCGCTCGTCCTCCATGAGGTACTTGAACGCCAGGTCGTAGATAGGGTTGGCAATCGTTGTGGTCATAGTTTCATCTTTTTTTCAGTAGAAGCCGATGCCTCCGAGCGTCGGCTTCAGCTTGACGCTGCAAAATTACGCAAATTATGCGAACTATCCAAATATTTCGGCAGAATAATATTCTGTTGGGGTGGGGACAGACGGGAGGGTTTGGAATAATGTTCTGTGAAAGAGAGAATGACAGGGTAATCTTCTGGATTTTGAGGTGAATTTGGTGGATATGTCTAATGTCCGTACCTTTGCACCGTGATTTCTATTATTATTTACAAATTAAAAACTAAACAATTATGGCAGATTCTAATTTACAGCGCAGTGTGACCACTGCTACCGCCAGAAGACTGGCAACCACCACCAAGACCGCCCCGCAGATGGGCAGCATCACTCCGAGATTATTGTTGAAACTGCTGCCTTGGGTGCAGGTTTCAGGCGGCACGTTCCGCGTAAACCGCACGAAGGTGGAGCTACGGAAGAACGACCGACTGCCCATCCAGTATGTGAACGGCGTGCCGTCGTTTACGGCAAAGGATTTGAAGGCGATACCGCTGTTCTCGGAGTTCGATGACGAAATACTGAACCGTCTGGTGAGTTCGTTTGAGGCCAAGGAGGTGGATGTCGATAAGTTCTTCGTGGAGGAGGGCAAGGACAAGCAGCGCTTCTTCATCGTGGCCAACGGACAGGCTGAGGTTATCAGCAAGGGGCCACACGGCGAGGAACTGCGGATTGCCCTGTTGGGCGATGGCGAATACTTCGGCGAGGCCGACCTGCTTGACGAGCAGGAGTCGACCGTGAGCGTGCGCGCCATCACACCAACCACATTCCTTGGTTTGAAGTTGAAGGAGCTGATTAAGTTTATCAAGGAAGTGCCCGACTTCCGTGAGACGTTCGAGAAGGCCGTTGATAAGCAGCTGCGGCTGAAGGCTTCGGTGAACGATAACGGTGAGAAGCACATCGACCTGGTCTCAGGCCATGAGGAGGACAACATCATCCCCGAGACCTACATCGACTACGAGGAAAATCCGACGGAGTATGCGTTGAACACGCTACAGACGGTGGTACGCGTGCATACTCGTGTGAGCGACCTCTATAATAATCCCTACAACCAGTTAGAGGAGCAGCTTCGCCTCAGCATTGAGAGCATCAAGGAGCGTCAGGAATGGGAGCTCATCAACAACAAGCAGTTTGGCCTGTTGTCGGCTGTGAACCCCGCCTACCGCATCACCACGCGCTACGGCTCGCCCACGCCCGATGACCTCGACGAACTGCTCAGCTTGGTATGGAAGGAACCCGCCTTCTTCATCGCCCATCCTCGTGCTATCGCCGCCTTCGAGCGCGAATGTACATGGCGCGGCGTACCGCCTGTAACCACCGACCTCTTCGGCACTCGCGTGATTCTGTGGCGCGGTGTGCCCTTGATTCCAAGCGACAAGGTGGAGGTGGAAGGCCAGTATCTGACAGGCCGCGGCGTCGGCACGACGAAGATTATCCTCGTGCGCGTCGGCGAAAAGAGCCAGGGCGTTATCGGTCTGCACCAGAGTGGCATCCCCGGCGAGATTGCCCCGTCGCTCTCAGCACGCTTGATGGGTCTCGACAAGTTTGGCGTGGCTTCTTATCTGCTCACGAAGTACTTCTCATTAGCCGCCCTCACCGACGATGCCATCGCCGTGTTGGAGAACGTAGAGGTGGGGTATTATCACGATTATCAGCACAGGAATAAAGTAGAGAAGTGATTGGACTTTAACACGAATCACCATTAATTTAAGTTGCGAATTATCATTAATATTATATGAGAAATTCGTGGGCAATTCGTGGCAATTCGCAACTCAAAAAAGAATTTCTTTATGATAGATATTCAGAATATTAACGGATACGGTATCGAAGATCCAGGCTTTGCGCTTCTGAGAGAGGTGGCGCAGAAGTACTGCCCAGAGGAGTTTCAGGCGGAGAGGCAGACAGTGCTGCCCGACGATGCACTGAATCTTGCGGCGATTGAGTTACTGACCCCACCCCCAACCCCTCCCCTACATGGGAGGGGAGAGCCGACGGGTTTGGGCATCGCGCAGCCGTTCCCCGCAGGCATTGGAGGACAGAGTGCTCAGCCGTTCCCCGCCCCTCAAGGGGAGGGGCCAGGGGTGGGGTCTGTAATCCCCAAGAACGACGGCTTTGGCATCGGCATCCCTGAGACGCAGAAGCTGCGCGACCTGCACTACGAGGAGGCCGACACGCTGAACTCGGAGCAGATAAAGAGCGATTTCCCCGTGCTCAATCAGAAGGTGAACGGCCACGACCTCGTATGGCTCGACAATGGCGCCACGACGCAGAAGCCGAACCAGGTCATTGACAAGATTTCGGAGTACTACCGTACTTATAATAGTAACATCCATCGCGGAGCGCACACCCTTGCCGCCCGTGCGACGGATGCCTACGAGGAAGCGCGAGAGAAGGTGCAGCGGTTCATCAACGCCGCCACCAGCGAGGAGATCATCTTCGTGCGCGGCACCACCGAAGGCATCAACCTTGTAGCGCAGACCTACGGCCGACAGTTCATTACACCAGGCGACGATGTCATCGTCTCGGAGCTAGACCACCATGCCAACATAGTTCCCTGGCAGCGCGTTGCTCAGGAGCGGGGTGCTACGTTGAGAGCCATCCCAACGGACAAGAACGGCGACCTCATCCTCTCGGAGTTCGAGCGCATCATCACGCCTCGCACACGGTTTGTCAGCGTCGGCCACGTGAACAACACTTTCGGTACTATTAACGACGTACAACGTATCATCGAGATTGCCCATGCTCATGGCATCCCCGTGCTGATTGACGGCGCTCAGTCCATCGCCCATACGCCCGTTGATGTGCAGGCGCTCGGTGCCGACTTCTTCGTGTTCAGTGGTCATAAGATCTACGGCCCCAACGGCATCGGTGTGGTCTACGGTCGTATGGAACTATTAGAGAAAATGCAGCCCTGGCAAGGTGGTGGCAACATGATCAAGGACGTGACCATCGAGCGCACGGAGTACAATGTGCCACCCGCCCGCTTCGAGGCTGGCACGCCCAACGTCGCCGACGCCATCGGACTGGGTGCCGCTCTCGACTACGTAAGCCACATCGGACTGCGCAACATTGAGCACCACGAGCACCAGTTGACGGAGTATGCCCGCGAGCAACTCGCCCAGATTCCCGGCCTGACGCTCATCGGCAATCCCAAGAACCGCGTCAGCGTCGTGAGCTTCGTCCTCGACGGCATCCCTGTACCCGAGGTCGGCACATTGCTCGACAAGGAGGGCATCGCCGTGCGTGCCGGTCACCACTGTGCCCAGCCCGCCCTGCGCGCCCTCGGCTACGAGATGAGCGTCCGCCCCACCTTCGCCCTCTACAACACCCGCGAGGACGTGGACAAACTTGTGATTGCAGTACGCAAAATCGTTGGCGAGAGGTAACAAATCGTAAATCGAAAATTAGTAAATTGTAAATAAACATGGTGTCAAAGATTACAGTAAACGGAGAGGCGCAGGAGGTGCAGTTGCCCCTCAGCCTCGCAGAACTCATCAAGAACAACAACGTGCAGCAACCAGAAATGGTGAGCGTGCAGTTGAACGACGACTTCGTAGACCGCAACGAGTGGGACGGTCTGCAGATTAAGGAAGGCGACGTGGTGGACTTCCTGTACTTCATGGGAGGAGGCCTAAGCCCCCTAAGTTAGGGGGTTGGGGGTCTGAACAAGCGCAGATGCCCATAACATATATAACTAAAATGGTCTGATAAACGCTTGTTCAGACCCCCATCCCCCTAACTTAGGGGGCTAAGAATTATGATTGATTTTACAGAAGAACAGATACAGCGCTATTCGCGGCATATCCTGTTGCAGGATGTGGGCGTGGAGGGACAGGAGAAAATCATGAACGCGCGTGTGCTCGTAGTGGGTGCTGGCGGTCTGGGTGCTCCTGTGTCGCTCTACCTCGCTGCGGCGGGCATCGGAACCATTGGCATAGTCGATGCCGATGTCGTCGATTTGAGCAATCTCCAGCGTCAGGTGATTCACTTCACCAAGGATGTGGGTGTGCCAAAGGTAAAAAGTGCCGAGGAAAAGATCAAGGCCATCAATCCCGACGTGAAGGTGGACACCTATTTTGAGTTCCTCGACTCGTCGAACGCGCTTGACATCATCAAGGAGTACGACTTCGTGGTTGACGGCACAGACAACTTCCCCGTGAAGTTCCTCATCAACGATGCGTGCGTGATGGCGGGCAAGCCCTTCTCGCATGGTGGCATCCTGCGCTTCAACGGTCAGACCTTTACACACTTGCCTGGCACGGCTTGCTATCGTTGCATGTTCAAGGAACCGCCTCCTGCAGGAGCCGTTCCCACCTGTTCACAGGCTGGTGTATTAGGTGCCATTGCTGGTATGCTCGGAACCATCCAGGCCGCAGAGACCCTGAAGTATTTCACAGGCATCGGCGAGCTGCTGACGAACCGTCTGCTTACCTTCGATGCCAAGACCATGCAGTTCCGCACGGTTCCCGTGAAGCATCGTGACTCATGCGCCATCTGCGGCACGAACCCCACTATCGATCATCTCATCGATTACGAACAGGCCACCTGCGACTTGCATTAGCCCCCTAAGTTAGGGGGCCACAGGGGTCTGAACAAGCGCAGACTCCTCAATGAGTAACAATAATAGGTCTGATTTACGCTTGTTCAGACCCCCACCCCCCTAACTTAGGGGGCTCAAAGACGATGTATATACCACAAGAAATCATTGATGAATTAATCAGTCAGGCCCGGCAGGACGCACCCAACGAGACGTGCGGTTACCTGTTGGGCATTTCTGGGAGCGCGGACGTCCCCGTCCGCAATGGTGCGGGCGAGACGACCGCGCTCCCAAATGCAGTCGGGACGACCGCGCTCCCAGGGGAGGACGTGGTGACAGAGAACTACTGGATGGAGAACATCGACCACTCCCCAGAGCATTTCTCCTTCGCCCCGAAAGACCAGTTCGCCGCCCTGAAATACGCGCGCAGCAAAGGCTTGAAGATTCTCGCCAACTGGCACAGTCATCCCGCCTCGCCCTCGCGTCCCTCACAGGAAGACCTCCGCTTGGCCAACGACCCCACCATCCGCTACGCCATCCTCTCTCTCCATGAAGGCGTGCATCTGAATTCTTTCAAGATTCTGAACGGCGAAGTGGTGGACAAAGAAGTACACCTATAAGACATACAATATGGAGAATATCAATGAAACGCTGATGCGTAATGTTAACCTGTTGTCACGGCTGACAGAGCAGGAGGTGAGGATGATGCCTAAGACGCAAGCCCCTCTCCCCTCGTTAGAGCAGGTGAAGCAAATCATCAGTTTGGTAAAGAGCATCATCTTCCCCGACTACTTCAACAAGCGGCAGTGCAACGAGACCATCCGTTCCTACTACATCGGCGTGCACATGGAAGAACTGCTGAAACTGTTGACGAGGCAAATTGCCCACGGCCTACAGTTCGGCGAGAACCGCGATTCGACCACGACGCGACAACAGATTTATGATGAAGCGGGCCAACTGGCATTGCAGCTCATCGACTCGTTGCCCGAAATCAAGCGATTGCTATATACCGACGTTCAGGCAATGTTCGACAATGACCCCGCAGCGCCCAACTACGGCGAGGTGATTTTCAGCTATCCCGTGATGAATGCGATGATGCACTATCGTTTTGCCCACAAGCTCCACGAACTGCACATACCCGTCATTCCGCGTATCATCACCGAACTGGCCCACTCAAAGACAGGCATCGACATCCATCCTGGCGCACAGATTGGCGAGTACTTTGCCATCGACCACGGTACGGGCGTGGTCATTGGTGAGACATCCATCATCGGCCATCATGTGACGCTCTATCAGGGCGTGACGCTCGGCTCGAAGAGCTTCAAGAAAGATGCCGACGGAAACATGCTCAACATACCCCGTCATCCCATTATCGAGGACAATGTCACCATCTACAGCAATGCCAGCATCCTGGGCCGTATCACCATCGGCCACGACTCCGTTATCGGCGGTAACATTTGGGTGACGCACGATGTGGCTCCCAACTCCCGCGTCCAGCAGTCGAGGGCCGTAGAAAGGCATTTTGATGGAGGCTTGGGTATTTAAACATAAATGATTAAACAGATGACAAACGAAAGACGTGATTTGAACCGCCAACTAGCCCAGATGTTGAAGGGCGGAGTAATTATGGATGTGACAACCCCTGAACAGGCACGTATTGCAGAAGAGGCAGGAGCCTGCGCAGTAATGGCATTGGAAAGGATTCCTGCCGACATCCGTGCAGCAGGCGGTGTATCAAGAATGAGTGACCCAAAGATGATTCGTGGCATTCAGGAGGCTGTGAGCATTCCCGTGATGGCGAAATGCCGTATCGGTCACATTGCTGAGGCACAGATTCTGCAGGCTATCGAGATTGACTATATTGACGAAAGTGAGGTTCTCAGTCCTGCCGATAATATCTATCACATCGACAAGACGAAGTTCGACGTGCCCTTTGTTTGTGGTGCGAAGAATCTGGGTGAGGCTTTACGCCGTATTGCCGAGGGTGCCACGATGATCAGGACTAAAGGCGAGCCTGGTACGGGCGACGTGGTGCAGGCGGTGAGTCACATGCGACTGATGCAGAGTGAAATCCGTCGGCTGGTGTCGATGAGCGAAGACGAGCTCTACGAGGCTGCCAAACAGTTACAAGCGCCCTACGAACTAGTGCAATACGTTCATGAGAATGGCAAACTGCCTGTGGTGAACTTTGCTGCTGGTGGTGTGGCTACCCCTGCAGATGCGGCTCTGATGATGCTGTTAGGTGCTGAAGGTGTGTTTGTTGGTAGTGGAATCTTCAAGAGCGGCAATCCTGCCAAGCGTGCTTCTGCTATTGTGCAGGCAGTGACCAATTATAAGGATGCCCAGTCGTTAGCCAAACTCAGCGAGGATCTTGGCGAAGCGATAGTAGGAATTAACGAACAGGAGATAGAACTTTTAATGGCGGAGAGAGGTAAATGAGAATTGCAATACTCGCTTTGCAAGGGGCATTCATTGAGCATGAGCAAATGTTGCAGCAGCTTGGAGTAGAAACTTTTGAAATACGCCAGATAAGGGATTGGCAGCAACCTAAAGACGGTCTTATCCTGCCTGATGGTGAAAGTACGGTACAGATGCGTCTGCTTAAGGAACTTTCTCTTTTCGCCCCTGTTCGTCGGGCCATTCTTGACGGTCTGCCCGTCTTCGGCACCTGTGCAGGCATGATACTTTTGTCTGAGGGCTATTTGGGAACTATGGACATCCGTGTACGTCGTAATGCATACGGTAGACAGTTGGGCAGCTTTTATACGACAAGTCGCGTTGAGGATATAGGTGATGATATCCCTATGACATTTATTCGTGCACCTTATATAGAAGAAGTGCTGAGTAATCGATGTTCGGTTCTTTCAGAGATTGATGGTCGCATTGTTGCTGCCAGTCAAGGCAAACAGCTTGCCACTGCTTTCCACCCGGAATTGAATGATGATTTCCGAATCCATCAGTATTTTCTACAATGGATTACTTCGTAGCGTCCTGAATCACTAATCCTGCCAACATTAAACCGAAGATGGCGGTGATGTGGGCCAGGGTTCCGTTGATCTGGGCTTTCGACGAACACCACTCGTGGTTCAGGAGACTTTGGTTGCCGGGGCCCAGTTTGGCCTTGGGACACATACATTGCTCTGTGCCGCAGGTGGCGTTATGGCCACGGTTAGTCAATAGCTCGTCGCTGTAGACACATTGGAACTTACGCGTCGGGAACAGCTTTAGTGACTTAAACTTCTTTCGTAAGGCGCGAGCCAAAGGATCGCCCTGCACTTTCCAGAACTCCGTCACCAGGATACGAGTGGGGTCAAGCTTCAATGCTGCGCCCATCGAGGAAAAAAGTTTGGCATTTGTACGGCAAGCCATCAGAATCAGTAGTGCCTTATCCTTCAGCGAGTCGATAGCGTCGATGATGTAGTCGTAGCTGTCGAGGTCGAAACTCTCTGCAGTCTCCTCATTGAAAATCTTCTGTAGTTCAGTAATCTCGGCTTTGGGGTTGATGCTGAGCAGACGCTCCTTCAGTGCCTCCACCTTCACCTGTCCCACAGTCTTCGTCGTTGCCATCAGTTGCCGATTGATGTTGGTGATGCACACACGGTCGCTATCAACAATCGTCAACTGCCTGATGCCGCTGCGCACCAGACTTTCCGCACACCAAGACCCGACACCGCCCACGCCGAAGATAATCACCCGTTTCTGGGCTATCCGTTCCATCGTCTCTTCACCCAAAAGCAACTCACTCCTGCGGAATATTGCATTTTGTATTGCCATTGTCTTTTTCATTTTCGGGCGCAAAGGTACGAAATAAATTCCAAATCGTACCATGAGTATGGTATTTTTGTCGCTTTTTCTCGCGTCGATGTGCGTATTCTGCAAAGATTATCGTACCTTTGCACGCGAATTAAGTGATTAGGTTTATGAATTTCGTATTTATATCGCCCCATTTCCCGCATACGTACTGGCAGTTCTGCCAGCGGCTCAACCAGAACGGCGTGACGGTGCTGGCCATCGCCGACGTACACTACGACTTGTTGCAGCCGGAGCTGAAGGAGTCGCTGACGGAGTACTACCGCGTGGACTCGTTGGAGAACTACGACGAGGTGTACCGTGGCGTGGCCTACTTCGCCTACCGTTACGGACGCATCGACTGGATTGAGTCGAACAATGAGTACTGGCTGGAGCAGGACGCCCGGTTGCGAACGGACTTCAATGTCGTGACGGGCATACAGAGTGACCGCATCCGCAGCATCAAGGAGAAGTCGGAGATGAAGAAGCACTATCTGGAGGGCGGCATACCGACGGCGCGTCAGACACTGGCTTCTGCAGGACTCGAGGCCGTGGCTGCATTTGCCGCCGAGGTGGGCTATCCCATCATCGCCAAGCCCGACGTGGGCGTGGGTGCCAGTGGTACTTACAAGATTAACAGCGAAACTGAGTTGGCAGACTTCTATGCCAAAGAACCGCATGCCAACCAGTACGTGGTCGAAGAGTTCATTACGGGCGAGATATGCTCCTACGATGCCGTCATCGACAGCAAGGGCGAGCCGTTGTTCGAGTCAATGACCGTCTGGCCACCGTCCATCATGGACATCGTGAACCTGAAGCTCGACCTGTCGTACTACGTCGATAAGGAGATGCCAGAGCCTTTGCGCCAGCTGGGCCGCCGCACGGTGAAAGCTTTCGGCGTAGTGAGCCGCTTCGTGCACCTGGAGTTCTTCCGCCTCGACAGCGACCGCCCCGGCCTCGGCAGTGTGGGCGACTTTGTGGCCTTGGAAGTAAATATGCGTCCGGCAGGAGGCTACACGCCCGACATGATTAACTACGCACATTCGACTGATGTGTATAAGGTATGGGCCGATATGGTGGCTTTCGACGAGTTGCGCACAGAAGAGGGCAAGCCCTACTACTGCGCCTTCGCCAGTCGCCGCGACATCTACCGCTACCGCCACAGTCACAATGAGGTGAAGAATCGCTACAGCGGACAGCTGATGATGTGCGAGCGCATGCCCGAACTATTCTCGGCAGCCATGGGACAGCAGATGTACACCGTCCGTCTCAATACGATGGACGAGGTGCAGGAGTTTATTAATTATGTACACGCGAAACAATGAATATCAATTACGTGAAGAAATACAGCAACGCTCTCGGGCGTGACATGGAATACAAGACCTACGGCACTGAGGGACATCCCGTGCTGGTTTTCCCGTCACAGGACGGACGTTTTTACGACTATCAGGACTTCGACATGGTGGGTGTGCTCTCTGGCTTCATCGACCGCGGACTTATCCGGCTCATCTGTGTTGACAGCATCGACCGCGAGACGTGGAGCGACTTGCAGGGCGACCATCACCGCCGCATAGCACTCCATGAACAGTGGTTCCATTATATTGTGGACGAACTGATACCAGATGTGCGCCGCCATCCCGACGAGACTTTTATCGTCACGGGCTGTAAGTATGGGCGGTTTTCACGCCGGAAACTTCTTCTTCCGCCGCCCCGACCTCTTCGACACGCTGCTGGCACTGAGCGGACTCTACTATGCGGGCTATTTCTTCCCCAACTACAACGATCCGCTTATCTACGACAACTCGCCCTACGACTTCCTACGCTCGATGCCCGCCGACCATCCTTATTGGGATCTGTACCGTCACCGCCGCATCGTGATGTGCGTGGGTCAGGGAGCCTGGGAGGACGAGCTGCTGGACAGTACTCGTCAGATGGATGCACTGCTGAAGGAGAAGGACATCCCCGCCTGGATCGACTACTGGGGGCACAACGTTGCCCACGACTGGGCATGGTGGCGCAAGCAGGTGGTCTATTTCATGCAGCACATCCTGACCGACACGGGAGTGGAGTATGTAATTTAGGAAGATGATATGGCCGACATCAGACACATAGAAGAGAAAGACCAGCTACAGTTGGCCAATATCATCCGTTCTGTTTTTGAGGAATATGGTGCTCCGCTGGTCAACACTGTTTATGATGACCATCGGACGGAGCATGTTTTTGATTCACTGGCAGGGAAGAATGCCGGGTACTGGGTAGCCGCTGACAATGAGATTGTTCTTGGAGGCTGTGGCTACTATCCGACTGAGGGACTGCCCGAAGGTTATGCCGAACTGGTGAAGTTCTATCTATCACCCGCTGCCCGTGGTTTCGGCTATGGCTCAAAGCTGTTCCTGCAGGCAATCGAAGGGGCTCGCAAGGCTGGCTATAGTCATCTGTATATCGAATCGTTCCCGCAGTTCTCAGATGCAGTGTCCATGTATGAGCGCCATGGTTTCCGGCATATTCCTCAGCGTCTTGGCGACTCAGGGCATACTGCAACTACTATATTTATGGTCAAGGATTTAATAAAGAAACTCAAATAATAACAGGTATGAAAGAAGTTATTAATACCACAAAAGTCCCTGCTGCCATCGGCCCGTATAGTCAGGCCATCAAAGTAGGGAATCTTGTATATACCTCTGGGCAGATTTCCATCGATCCCGCCACAGGCAGTTTTGTAGAGGGCGGCATCAAGGAACAAACCCGCCAGTCGTTGACCAACGTTCAGGCTATTCTCAAAGAAGCCGGGTTGACGATGGAAAATGTAGTAAAGACAACGGTGTTCATGGCCGATATGAACGATTTCGCAAATATGAATACTGTCTATGCCGAGTTCTTCACGGAGCCTTATCCCGCCCGCTCTGCCGTCGCCGTCAAGACGTTGCCCAAGGGTGCATTGGTTGAGATTGAAGTGGTTGCAGAAGTCATTTAGATTATTTATAGGTGGGCAAGAGACTCTTCGGCTGGATGATAGCCGCACTACTGACTGCTTCGGGGGCTTACGGACAGGTTTCCGAGCAGGGAGATTCTGTCTGGCGGTCGGAACAGCTACAGGAGGTCAGCGTATCGGCGATGGGGCACAGGCACGGCAAGACCAGCGGACTGGGCAACACCGACTTTATCGGCAGCAATGAGTTGCTGCGGGCGGCGTGCTGCAATCTGGGGGAGAGCTTTACCACCAATCCTTCGGTGGATGTGAACTATGCCGATGCCGCGACAGGCGCGCAACAGATTAAACTATTAGGTCTAAGCGGTACCTACGTGCAGATGCTGACGGAGAATATTCCTAATTATCGCGGCGCGGCGGCTCCCTATTCACTTGGCTATATCCCCGGACCGTGGATGCAGAGCATTCAGGTGTCGAAAGGAGCTTCGTCTGTGAAGAACGGCTACGAGAGCATCACCGGACAAATCAATGTGGAGTTCAAGAAACCACAGGCCACGCCCTTTGCCGACGCGAACATCTATTATAACACGAAGGGAAAGTTGGAGGCCAATCTTGGAGCGAACCTGCACTTGAACGACCGTTGGAGCACTGCCTTGCTGGGGCACTACGAGATTCTCAACATGGCGCACGACGGGAACGATGACGGCTTTGTGGATATGCCCAAGGTGCGTCAGGGACAGCTGATGAACCGCTGGGCGTATATGGGCGACAACTATAAATTTCAGGCAGCGATAAAAGGACTCAAAGAGCACCGCAAAGGAGGACAAATAGCCCACCCAAGCCCTCCCCAAGGAAGGGATGTTCAAATACATAATTCTGCTTCTTTTAGTAATCAAACATCCCATCCTTCGGAGGGGCTTGGGGAGGCTCCCTACATTATCGATATCACCAATGAGCGTTACGAGGCATTCACGAAGAATGCATATATCTTCGACCATGAACACGGCTCGAACATTGCCCTGATTCTCTCCGGTTCGCTGCACCACCAGAACACCCTCTACGGCAACAAACAGTACAACACCGACCAGCGCAATGGCTATGCCTCGCTGATGTTCGAGACTGACTTTGATGAGCATCACAGTCTCTCGACAGGCATCAGTCTGAATCACGACCATTTCGATTTCGATGAGACGAATCCTGGTGTCTATGCCCAGTACACTTTCAAGGTTGGTGAGCAGTTCACCCTGATGGGCGGTCTGCGCTGGGATCACAGCAATGTCTACGGCGGCTTCGTCACGCCCCGCATGCACCTGAAATATTCGCCAAGCGACAACGTGACCTTGCGCGGCAGTATCGGCAAGGGTTACCGAACCAACCATGTGATGGCAGAATACAACTACCTGATGGCCAGCAGTCGGCAGATCTTCATCGACGATGACCTCGATCAGGAAGAGGCGTGGAACTATGGCCTGAGTGCCGCACTCAGCATCCCCATCGGCGAACGGAAGCTGGACCTCAGCGCGGAGTATTACTATACCACGTTTCTGCACCAGCTGCTCGTAGATATGGACAGCAATCCCCACGCCGTCCACTTCACCAACCTCACAGGCGACAGCTATTCGCACACTTGGCAGGCAGAGGCTACGAGCGAAATCTTCGACGGTTTTACACTCACCGCCACCTACCGCCGTACCAACGTGAAGTCAACCTACGGCGGTGCACTCCGCGAAAAGCCTCTCACCAACAAGTATAAGGGACTTATCACCGCCCAGTGGAAGCCTGGCTTGGGGAAATGGCAGTTCGACGCGACCCTGCAACTCAACGGTGGCGGACGTATGCCCGATCCCTACACATTGGTCGACGGTACTCCATCTTGGGACAGCCGCTACAAGGGCTATGAACAACTGAACACCCAGGTCACCCGTTTCTTTCGCCACTGGAGTATCTACGCCGGCGGCGAGAACATCACGGGCCGCAGACAGAAGCATCCCATCATCGCTGCTGACGACCCTTGGGGATCAGACTTCGATGCTACAATGGTGTGGGGCCCCGTTCATGGCGCCATTTATTATATAGGAGTAAGACTTAATTGGGAGAAATTATAAATAGTAAATCGTCAAATAGTAAATTGTCAAATAGTTATGGTGAGAACAAAAGCATTATTCATCGCATTGGCATTCGTAAGCGTTTGCTTTGCAAAAGACATTAAGACCGTCGTACTGACCACCACCCCGCAGATGCACTGCGCCAACTGCGAGAAGAAGATCAAGGAGAACATCCGCTTCGAGAAGGGCATCAAGAGCATCAAGACCAACCTCAACGACAAAACCGTCACCATCGAGTATGATGCCGACAAGACCACCATTCCCGCCATTATCGAGGGTTTTAAGAAGATCAAGTACGAGGCAAAGGAAGTAAAGACAAATAAAACTAAACAAGACAAATGAAAACAGTATTAGTAACAGGTGCCAATAAGGGTATCGGCTTTGGCATTGCCAAGCATCTCGGCCTCAGCGGCTGGAAAGTGATAATCGGCGCACGTGATGAACAGCGCGCCACAAAAGCCATCAGTGAATTGAAGGCTGATGGTATTGAAGTGCTCGGTTGGGTAAACATCGAACTGAAAGACCTCGACGGCATCGAGCGAACCGCCAAGGAGATCTGCGAGCGGTTCCCCGGACTGAATCTCCTCGTGAACAACGCCGGCATTCCTGGCGATATGAGCGTCGACAGCCTGCACACGGAAATCAGCGTCATCCGTGAGACACTCGACGTGAACTTCGTTGGCACCTTCGCGCTTACCAAGGCACTGATTCCCCTCATTGCCAAGAATCAGGGTCGTATTGCCAACGTCACCGTACCCTCGGAAATCAGTCCTTATTGGCACCCGTTGGCCTATGTCGCCAGTAAGGCTTCCCAGAACGCAATGATGGGCGTGATGGCCATTGAGTTCCAACAGCACAACACGCCCATCGAAATCTTCTCCGTCCACCCAGGTCCCACCACCACCGACCTCAATGGCAACATGGCCCTCCCCGGCTTCCACGACATTGAAACCGTGGGCCAGAAGTTCGCCGAGCTGATCAACGACGGCCAGAACCATCAGGGCGAGTTCATAGAACTCTATCCAATCGTCAAAGAAGACTAGGCTTTTGCGGCATCGTCGTTACTCTCCCTTTCCGGGCAGTTCAAACTTGCTCCCCGTTTGCTTGATGAGGTCGCGGCCATAGCGGGTGGGGTAGCCGGGACGCTTGACGGTGGCTCCGAGACCGTACTTCGTGCGCTTGAACTGTCCGTTCTCCTCGGGCTTGGAAATCATGTCGTTGTACTTCACGATGAGGTACTCGGCCAACTGCTTCCAACGTGCCAGCATCTGGTCGGCTTTCTGGGCGGTATAGTCGGTGAGGAACTTCGTGCGGGCGGCCTCATCCATAGTCAGGGCGCGGTCTTCCACTTCCTTCTGTGCCTTGAAGTACGACTGGTCGAGCGAGTCGCGAACAGCTTGCAACGAGGGGAAGAGGACGCTGTAGCGAGGATAGACCATGTTCGACACCCAGTTCTGCACCCAGTAGGCGTTGTCCATGGAGAAGTGGATATCATCGGCACCCGGGGTGTTATAGGGACGCGGAGACTGGGTCGTGCAGCAATAGACAGGCGTGAAGGGCACCATGTTACCGTCATCGTTGGCAAACCAGAAGCAGCCGCCTATTTGGCGAGGCAGCCAGGAGCGCATCTGCGAGACGTAGACGAAGCCAGCCTGCTGCGTGGACGTGGGGCGCTCGTTGAAGTATTTCTTGCCATCGACCTCGAAGTAGAGTGGGGTGGGGCGGTAGGGCATCTCCCAGATGCCGCCTCCCATGTCCTGGTCGAGCGAGAAGGGTGTGTTCTCGAAGTGGTCGCGCATGGCAGCCTCTACGTCGGCGACGGTGAGCAGACGGTTGGGTTTCACCCAGAGGGGCATCACCTCAGCGTTCTTGTCGTGACCCTCGGCCCAAGCCACGTAGCGGTCCATGCCGTCGGCATAACGGTTGAAGAAGCTCCACACACGGGCATCGCAGATGCGGCGGCCTTGGAAGTCGGGGAAGGCGTAGGCAGCGTTGTAGCTGAACTCCTCGTCCTTGCCTGAGAACCAACCCATGATACGGGCGTAGCTGGCAACGTTCTTCGACCACAGCACGTCACCCGTGGCATTGACCATCGACCATTGGTTATTGGCCTTCTTACCCTTTTGGTCAAAGGTGGTGATGCGGCTTTGGTTGGCGTGTCCGCAAATCATGTCATCGGGAATGCGCTGAGCCACCCAGACGGTGCGGCCGAGCTGCTTGCGGACGGAGGACTTCAACGTGGCCTTCAGGGAGTCGGGCACCCAGGCGCCCATCATCTCCATAATCCAAGCCTCGTCGGGGTCGCAGATGGTGAAGGTCTCGCCCTCAGAACAGTAGCCGTACTGCTCGACGAGGGTTGTCATTACCTGAATGGCCTCGCGGGCGGTCTTTGAGCGCTGCAGGGCGATGTAGATGAGTGAGCCATAGTCGATGATACCCGTTGTGTCGACCATCTCCTCGCGACCGCCGAAGGTGGTCTCGCCGATGGTCACCTGCCACTCGTTGATGTTGCCGATGACGTTGTAGGTCTCTTCGGCCTCGGCAATCTCGCCCAGGTACTTGTTCGTGTCCCAGTCGTAAATCTGGCGCATCTCACCCTTCTGGTGGTGCGCGGCAGGAAAGTGAGCCAGGCCCTGGAACATGCCGTAGCTGTCGGCAGAGTAGGAACAGATGACGGAACCGTCTTTCGAGGCTTTCTTGCCCACGATGAAGTTTGTACAAGCCAAGGCACCGGCAGCAGCCAGCAGCATGGCGGAAAGAATGATTTGGCGCTTCATAATTTGACTATTTGACTATTTACTATTTTACAATTTGGATGCAAAGGTACATTATTTTACTATTTGGCTATTAACTATTATACAATTTTTTCATAAAAATATCTAAATTGTTGGTCGTTTAAAGAAATATGCCTAAATTTGTCGGCAAAATCAAATACTTTAGTACTATGATAGACGTAAAAGATACGCTGCAGAAAGCAGAAGAGAGAATGGAGATGGCTGCCATGTTCCTGGAGGAAGAGCTGAACCGCATCCGTGCCGGTCGTGCCAACGTGGCCATCCTCGAAGGAGTGAGAGTGTCGAGCTACGGCTCGAAGGTTCCCCTGAACCAAGTGGCAACCATTAACTGCCCCGATGCGCGCACCATAGCCATCAAGCCGTGGGACCGCAAGCAGATTAAGGACATCGAGAAGGGCATCATGGACAGCGACGTGGGCATCACGCCGGAGAACAATGGCGAGGTGATTCGACTGACCATACCGCAGCCCACGGAGGAGCGTCGTCGTGACCTGGTGAAGCAATGCAACAAGATTGCCGAGAAGGCCAAGGTGGAGGTGCGCAACGTGCGCGGCGACATCAAGGACAAGCTGAAGAAGGCCATCAAGGATGGACTCTCGGAGGACAACGAGAAGGACGCCGAGCTGGAGCTGCAGAAGATTCACGACAAATACATCAAGAAACTCGACGCCCTCATCGAGGCCAAGAACAAGGAAATAATGACGGTTTAGAATTGAGAATTGAGATTTGAGAATTGATAATTGAGATTTGAAAGGACTTGTTGTAAAGAATACAGGGAGCTGGTACACCGTCCTTACCGACGATGGCCAGCTCCTTGATTGTAAGATAAAGGGGCGGTTCCGACTGCAGGGCATACGCAGCACCAACCCCGTGGCCGTGGGCGATAGGGTAGTGGTGGAGGATACCTCAAATCTCAAATCTCAAACCTCAAATCTCAAATCCTATTTCATTACCGAGATTGAGGACCGCCGCAACTACATTATCCGAAAGTCGCAGAACCTATCGAAGCAGAGCCATATTCTGGCCGCCAACGTGGACCAGGCGCTACTTATTGTTACCGTGAGTCGACCAGAGACGAGCACCACATTTATTGACCGTTTCCTTGCTTCGGCAGAGGCGTACCGTGTGCCCGTGGTGCTGGTATTCAACAAAACCGACTTGCTCACACCCGACGAACTGCACTTGCAACAGATGATGGTGACGCTCTACGAGACCATCGGCTATGAATGTCTCCAGGTGTCGGCACAGACGGGTGAGGGATTAGACAAGCTTCCTCCCTTGCTGCAGGGCAAGATAACGTTGCTTAGCGGAAACAGTGGGGTGGGGAAGTCCACGCTCATCAACCGTCTGGTGCCTGGGGCAAACCTGCGTACGGCAGAGATCAGCGATGCCTGGGAGAAGGGTATGCACACGACAACGTTCTCGGAGATGATACCCATTGAAAAACGTGGTTTCCTCATCGACACGCCGGGCGTGAAGGGCTTCGGCACCTTCGACATGGAGCGCGAGGAGCTGACGAGCTATTTCCGGGAGATTTACCATTATTCGCAGGGTTGTCGTTTCAGCAACTGCACCCACACCCACGAGCCGGGCTGCGCCGTGCTCAAGGCACTCGACAACCACTTCATCGCCGCCAGCCGATACCAGAGCTACCTCTCTATGCTCGAAGACAAGGAGGAGGGGAAATACAGGTAAGCGCCATTGCGCTTCGCGTTACGCTTCGCTAATGAATAATGAACAATGAATAATGAACACAGTGAAGAATGAAGAATGAATAATGAATAATGAAGAATGGATAATGAAAGACTCAATACTTATTCTCAGCGGCGGCATGGACAGTACGACGCTGCTTTACGACTACCAGGAGCGAATTGCCCTGGCCATTTCGTTTGACTACGGTTCGAAGCATAACGACCGAGAGATTGCCTTTGCCCGTGAGCATTGTCAGAAGCTGGGCATAGAGCATCTGATTATTCCCCTGCAGTTCATGGCTCAGTATTTCGAGAGTTCGCTGTTGCAGGGCGGCGAGGACATTCCCGAAGGCAGCTACGATGACGAGAACATGAAGAGTACGGTGGTGCCCTTCCGCAACGGCATCATGCTCAGCGTGGCCGTGGGCATGGCCGAAAGCCGTGGACTGAAAGTTGTGATGATGGCTAATCATGGCGGCGACCACGCCATTTACCCTGACTGTCGGCCGGAGTTTGTCGAAGCTTTCGACCGTGCTGCCCAGGCAGGAACCTACGAAGGCGTGCGCCTCGTCTCGCCTTATACGAACTGGACGAAGGCCGACATCGCCCGAAGGGGGAAAGAACTGGGGATAGACTACAGCCGGACGTGGTCATGCTACAAGGGTGGCGACCGCCATTGCGGACGCTGTGGCACGTGCGTAGAGCGGCGTGAGGCCCTGGCACTGGCCGGTATCACCGACACTACGGAGTACGACGCTTAAGCCTCCCCAAACCCCTCCCAAGGAGGGGCTTAACTTGGATTATTCATACTCTTTTCAACAACGGATTTTACAGATTACACGGATTAAACAGATTATAATGGATTTCACAGATTTCTTCCAGATTCGATGGGGAGATAATAAATAATCCGTGAAAATCCGTGAAATCAGTTTTAATCCGTTGTTTTACCTTATTGTCATGAATAATGTAGGTTAAAGCACGCCCTTTGTTGACGGAAGCTGATAGTGGTATACGTCGCGGCGGACGGCAGCACGTATAGCACGAGCGAGAGCCTTGAAGATGGCCTCGGCCTTGTGGTGCTCGTTGTCGCCCTCGGCCTCGATGTAGAGGTTCATGCGGGTGGCGTCGCTGAGACTCTTGAAGAAGTGGAAGAACATCTCCGTGGGCACATCGCCGATGCGCTCGCGGTGGAACTCTGTCTTCCAGATGAGCCAGGGACGTCCGCCGAAGTCGAGGCAGACATGGGCGTGGCAATCGTCCATGGGAAGTGAGAAACCGTAGCGCTCAATGCCGCGCTTGTCGCCCAGGGCTTTTAGCAGACATTCGCCTAAGGCAAGGGCAGTGTCCTCGATGGTGTGGTGCTCGTCCACGTGGAGGTCGCCCTTGGTGTGAATGTACAGGTCTATCTGACCGTGACGGGCAATCTGTTCCAGCATGTGGTCGAAGAATCCCAGGCCCGTCTGGATGTCGGCCTGTCCGCTGCCATCGAGGGTCAGGCGAACGTCGATGTCGGTCTCTTTCGTGGTGCGGCGGTATGAGGCGGTGCGCTCGCCGGCGTAGATGGTTTCGGCAACTTGCTGCCAGGATAACCCCACACCTAGCCCCTCCCCTTCGAGGGGAGGGGAGTTTAAGATAGTGGCTTCCTCCATATCGTGGGGAGGGGAGTTTAGGATGAGGGCCTTGCATCCGATGTTCTTGGCAAAGAGAGCATCGGTCTCGCGGTCGCCGATGACGTAGCTGTTGGCGATGTCTATCTCGGGGTCGTTGATGTATTTTTCTACGAGTCCCGTCTGAGGCTTGCGTGTGGGAGCGTTGTCCTCGGGGAAGTGGGGGTCGATAAGGATGTCGTCGAAGGTGATGCCCTCGCCGCGCAGCGTTTCTAGGATGAAGTTGTGTGCAGGCCAGAAGGTGTCTTCGGGGAACGCCGGCGTGCCCAGCCCGTCCTGGTTGCTCACCATGACGAAGAGGAAGTCGGTTTTTTCGCGCAGGAAGGAGAGCCAGCGGAATACGCCGGGCTTGAAGCGCACTTTCTCCAGTGCGTCCACTTGTTCGTTGTGCGGCTCCTCTACGAGGGTGCCGTCACGGTCTATAAAGAGTATACGTTTCATTTTAATAGCTTGTTGAGAATTGCTGGTCGGCGTTCTTGAAAGATTCCCGCCTCTCAGGCGGGGGAATGGACGAAAGGAATGGGCGGGGGAATGGACGAAAGGAATGGGCGGGGGAATGGACGAAAGGAATGGGCGGGGGAATGGACGAAAGGAATGGACGAAAGGAATGGACGAAAGGAATGGACGAAAGGAATGGACGAAACGTCCTGGAGATACTTGGTGTTGATGGTCAGGAGGGGCTGCTGAAGGTGGTGCGCTCTGCCTCCTGCTGCTCGATGGAGCCGTAGGCATAGTAGATGGGATAGAGCGTTGAGAGGTGTACGTAGGCTTGGATGAATCCTGCCACGAAGAACACACCGTAGGTCAGTGGCACCATGTTCTCAGGCATTCCCAGGGGGTCGCCCGTTGCCAACCCTACATAGGCCATGGTGTTGGCGGTGGCCATGATGACGGCGGGCAGTTCGCAGACCAGCGTGAGCAGTCCGGTGAAGATATAGACCACGAAGACGGTGGCGAAGAGCAGTCCCCAATGGCGCAGACCACGGCCATAGCCCCGCACTGGCGGTGCCAGCTGTATCTTGCCGTCGGCGAGCAACGCCCGCATGATGGTGTAATACAACGGTATGATGAGGGCGATGACGAGAACCACAAGAATCAGAAGCAACACCAGCGAGGCTATGGACTTACCGATGCTGCCCACCACGCCCAGCGAGAGGATCCCCATGACCACGGCGGCGAAGAAGATGTTGATGATGATGCCCAGAAGGAGCATCCACAATCCTACGACCAGCAGACGGAGGAAGCATTTCAGGCACAGTCGTCCGTACCACTTTGCCGGACGGGTGATGTCATCGGTGGCCTTATGCTCGCGGAAAGCCCTCACCGCCTGAGCCGCCAGCAGGTATATGGCCAGCATGTAGAACAGGGCGAGGACGGATGAGAAGATAATGGTAGGAGGCATTGCTGTCATGCCTGAGGCTGTCATGCTCACCTGCATGGGTATGACGTTGTTCACCACATCGCCCATGAATAGGGCAAATACCAAGGCATAGACTATCGCCACTGGCCATGACGAGCGGAACAATGAGCGGAAGGTGCCCATGTAGAGGCGGTAGCCGTCGCTGATGACGGCGGCGAGGCTGCGCGGACGCAGCAGTTTCAGTTCTGTTTTGTTTTCCATTATGGTCTATGATTACCAGACTTGTTTTCTTCCATTTGAGATGACTATCCTATTACCTGTGTTGGCATTGCGACTGGCAGCCTTACGTCCGTCGAGGGTGTACTTGCTGCTGTTGGCTGGCAGTTCTTTGGGAGTGTTGATGCCAGTTACGACATCCATATAGTCATCAACGTTTGCCACGAAGTTGATGTCGTGTATGGTGCTCGTGCCGGTAGTAGAGGTCAGTCCGAAGATGGTCTGCCCCATACACAGGCTGTTGCGCTCCTGGGTGAAGTTGTCGTAGAGTCCGCTGGTCGCCATGTTGAAGGCAATGACCTGTTGGCTCACGCCATCCAAGGTTGTAGTCTCTACGCTGGCGGGTGGCACTTGCGAGCCCCGGTTGGTACCGTTGAGCCACCACAGGTAGCTGGCGCCACTGGTGGTCTTGAGGTTCGTGCCGCGAATGACGAGGTAAATCTGGTCTTTCGAGATGTCGTAGTCCAGCTCCTGCCATTTCATCATCAGCGCCACGTTGTTGGCTCCCGTACCGGCATTGACGGTCAAGGTGTTGTTCTCCGTGTCGTAGCTGAACTTGCTGGCCTGTACGCGGTTGCTGTCGCCTGTTGTCCAGTCGGTACAGCGAAACTGATAGGCGTTCGCCTCGGCGTTGTAGTCCTTCATCAGTCGCACGTAATAGATTCCGGGACAGAGTGTTGAGCTGCTTGCCGTCAGACGAACCACGAACTTCGTCTTGCCCTTGGCCAGTGAGGCGGGAATGGCATACTCGACGTTGTAGAAGCCATTGACGTCGCTGCCCTTGAAGGAAGAGGGGATGGTGATGTCGGCAATCTTCTGCCCGTCGATGGTGAGCGTGGCCTGACGTCCCTTGTCGGCCAGGTTGAAGCGGAACATCACGCTGAGGTTCTCCTCTACACCACTATTATTATATAATGTGTACTGGATATAGCCGTTGGCGCGGGCGTCGCGATAGCGTTCTGAGTTGTACATGCCCGTCGACGAGTCGCTGCTGTGACGGCTGTCGTGTCCGGCCTCGCTCTGCTGCTCACCGGGAGCCACGAAGTCGAGGGTGCGCTGTTCCAGTGCCTCGCGCTCAGCCTCGGTCTTGGCCATGGAGCTGTTGTTGTAGTTCTCGGCGGTTTGCTGATACCAGTAGCACATATAGCGCTGGTGGTGAATCTTGTAGAAGGGAACGAGTTTCAGCGACGACCACTTGTAGGAGGCTACGTCGGGACGTGAGACATCAATGACGAAGCTGAGGTCGAGGCTGCGCAGACGTTCTATGCGCGAGAGGACATCGGCGCGGTCGCCGATGAGCATAGGCGCGTCGACCAGGCTCTTCGACGTGGCACGGCTGCCAGGGGCGTGGTCCATGCGGCCCTCGCCGCCGTAGACGTTCGGGAGGGTCTCGGCGGGTAAACCGTCGAGGGCACTGTCATCGCCGGAGGGGGCGGTGGTGGCGGCGCCAAGCAGGATGGGGCCGAACTTGAAGGCGATGTAGTCGGTGTAGTTGGGGCACTCTTCGTAACGCAGCTGCATGTCGAGCATGATGTTGATTTTGTCGCCCACCTGCCAGTCGCGGGTTTCCTTGATGAAGCTGGCTTTGCCGGTCTCAACGGGGGAACCGTCGAGGGCAGTACCGTTGATACTGATGCTATAGTTCTTGCCGGCCCACTCTGGATGACGGATGGCGATGGTGTAGTGCCCTGCCCTGCCGATGGTCAGTTCGACGGTGTTGTCGTTGGGGAATCTGGTCTCCTGGGTGATGACGAAGTCGTCACTCTCAAGACGTGAGGGCGTGAAGAGGTTCACGTAAAGTGTCTCGCTGCCGTCGTGGGTATAGATGAAGTGTCCGTACTTCGAGTGGTTCTCCATGCCCGTGCCTACGCAGCACCACATGCCCTGGTTGGGCTGGGAGTAGATGCGGTAGCCCTGGGGGCGCAGGGTGGTGAAGTAGACGTAGCCGCCAGTCTTGGGGTCTTGGGTCGAGAGGATGTGGTTCCACATCGTGCCCTCATAGAAGTCCACGTACTTCGCATCGCCCGTGCGGTCGGCCAACATCTCCGACATCTTCAGCATATTGTTTGAGTTGCAGCTCTCTGGGCCGTCCAGCTGGTCGATGTATCGGTTCGAGTTCTCCACGGAGAGGAAATGCTCGCCCACGCTATTTCCGCCGATGCAGACGGTGCGGTTCGTGGCCACGTCCTGCCAGAAGTTCTCGGCGGCCTTCTTGTAGCTGGTCAGCGTGCTGCTTTGCTCGAAGATGCGCTCCATGCCGATGAACTTAGGCACCTGCGTATTGGCGTGCTTGCCGTCGAGGAAGGTCTTGTTCAGTGTCTGCATACCGTTGAGCATGGCCTTGTGGGTGTATTTCTTCGCAGCGTTCAGGTATTTCACGTCGCCGAAGAGCTGATAGGCGTCGAGCATCGACTCGTTCATGCCGCCGTGCTCGCAGTTGAGGAAGCCCTCGAAGTCGTTGGCGTTGACCTTCTGTATGAGGTTCACGCTCCAGTCGGCCATCTTTCGGAACAGCTCCTTGGCCACCTCACTATTGCCATAGATATAAGCGTCGCGCAGTCCGGCCAGGATTTTGTGCTGCACGTAGAAGGGTACCCAGCCCCAGTTGCTCTGAATCCCGGAGAGGTCGCCGGCGTAGAGTTTCTTCCACGAGTCGTTGATGGGCTGTCCGCCGATGAAGCCGTAGAGTCCCTCGGTGTTCGTGTCGTAAGCGTCCTGGCAGTCCTTCATCACTTGGAGCATATAGTCCAGCCGCTCCTTCAGCTGTGCACGCTTGGCCTCGTCGTGACAGGCAGCCCAGGCAAGGGCCAGCGCCGAGAGGTAGTGACCGCCCACATGACCGCTGAGGTCGAAGCCCGCGTCGCCGCCCCAGTTCTTGAAGTTGGGATGCTTCGTCAGCCACTGGTAGTAGGGCGACGATTGGTCGGAAGTGGAGGCTAGTCCGCTCTGCCGCACGTAGGGCGTGAGCAGACGGTCAACGTCGTACTGCATCAGATGGTCGATGTTCAGGTCCATGGCCGTCTTCATCGGGCCATCGAGCAGCGTCACCTGTTCCAGGTCGAAATGTTTAGGATAGAGTTCGCTCTGCGCGAAGCCTGTAGCTGTAGCGATAGACAGCATGGCGGCTAAAAAAAGTCTTGTCGTATTCATATCATTATTGTTATAGGCTATATTCCCTATTATTGGGTTGCAAAGGTAATCAAAAAAAGCGAACTTCCAAGCAATTCGCCTTATTTTTTAGTCTTTATACAAGAAACGAGAGTTGTAATGATTGTTAAAAATGGGGGATTGTGGCAAATATTCCCTGGAAAAGGACTACTTTTGCACTTAAAAATAGAAGAAATGAGTAATATGCCAAGAAAGAACGAGGTGTTGCTGCGCAACGTGGAGCTGCTCTCACGCCACACGGAGACAGAGCTGGCAATGATGCCAGCTGGAACGGCTCCACTGCCGTCGGTCGAGGAGGTGCGCCGCATTGTGAGCCTGTCGAAGGACATCATCTTCACTGACTATTTCCACAAGCGGCAGAGCGACGAACAGATGCGCTCCTACCACATTGGGGAGTCGATGGAACAGCTGTATGAGTTGCTGTTACGCCAGGTGGCGCGTGGCTTGCAGTTCTGCGAGGACTGCACGGAAGACGACGTGCACGCCGCCGCCGAGGACATCACCTTGCGCTTCATTGACCAGCTGCCTGAGGTGAAGCGGCTGCTCTATACCGACGTCGAGGCAATGTTCATCAGCGACCCCGCCGCCACGAACTATGGCGAGGTCATCTATTGCTACCCCGTGATGAACACGATGACACACTTCCGCCTGGCTCACGTGCTCCACAAGATGCAAGTGCCCGTCATACCGCGCATCATCACCGAGCTGGCACACTCGCGCACTGGCATTGACATTCACCCTGGAGCACAGATAGGAGAATACTTCGCCATAGACCATGGCACAGGTGTCGTCATTGGCGAGACGACCATTATCGGCAACCATGTCACGCTCTATCAGGGTGTGACGCTCGGCGCTAAAAGTTTCAAGTACGATGACGATGGCAACATGCTCAACATTCCGCGTCACCCTATCATCGAGGACTACGTCACTATCTACAGTAACGCCTCCATTCTGGGACGTATCACCATCGGTCATCACTCCGTTATCGGCGGCAATATCTGGGTGACCAACAACGTCCCACCATACTCTCGCATACAGCAGGGCAAGGCCGTAGACTCCACGTTCCAGGGAGGACTGGGAATCTAAGGAAAACTCTGTAGATAATGGCTTATTCGAAGCTGAGCTTCTCCAGTCGCTGACGCAGTTGTTGCTCTTCGGAAAGGCGAATGGCTAGGCGTAGGCAGCAGGTATTGTCGAAGGTCTGCTCCACAATGCGGGGTTGCATGTCCTTGACGACGCGCATCACCTGATTCATCATCACATAAGGAAATTCGTAGTCGACGATGGCCTCCACCTGTCGTTCTTCGACCCTGGCATGAGCCAGAGCATCAGCGGCGGCCTCACGATAGGCCACGATGAGGCCACAGGTGCCGAGGTTCACACCGCCGTAGTAACGTACCACAACGATGAGAACATCGGTCAGTTCGTTGGAGTTAATCTGTCCCAGAATAGGCTTGCCCGCCGTCGATGAAGGC
The DNA here is from genome assembly GCA_017475265.1 of Prevotella sp. GTDB lineage: Bacteria > Bacteroidota > Bacteroidia > Bacteroidales > Bacteroidaceae > Prevotella. Next base: position 35,797 of record JAFVFY010000043.1, read on the forward strand.
TCGCCGTCATCGTTGGCACGGAAGTCCTTGCGCTCAGGGCCGAGCATATAGGCATAGCAAACATGGCGAGCATCGTAGAAGCGCTTGCGGTAACCGTCGATGATGGTCTTCACCTCGTCGGCGGTTTCCACGTGATGGGCGAAGGCGTAGAACTTGCTCCGCTTCTCGGAGTAGAAGCCCTCGGCCACTGCGCCGGCTATGGTCTTATAAACGTCGGTCAACTCTATTTACGATTTACGAAGTTACGATTTACGATTTACATGTTGGGGGAGTTAATGGGAGTTATGGGGGAGTTAAAGGGAGTTAAAGACGTTAGTCTTGCTGACCCATTCTTTTTTGGCGAAGTGAGTGTCGTCCTTTAACTCCCTCTAACTCCCCCATAACTCCCTTTAACTCCCCCATAACTCCCTTTAACTCCCCCATAACTCCCTTTAACTCCCCCATAACTCCCTTTAACTCCATAAACTTATGATAACTTATGCACTACCAGTCCTGAGCGGAGCTTTGGCTCAAACCACGTGGCCTTTGGAGGCATAATCTTGCCGCTGTCGGCGATGTCCATGATCTGCTGCATGGAGACGGGGTAGAGGGCGAGGGCAGTGCGCATCTCACCGCTGTCCACACGGCGTTTCAGTTCGCCCAGGCCGCGCAGTCCACCCACGAAGTCGATGCGCTTCGAGGAGCGCAGGTCGCCAATGTTGAGCACCTTGTCGAGGATGAGACGGCTAGAGATATCCACATCGAGTACGCCGATGGGGTCGTTGTCATCGTAGGTGCCCTCCTTGGCCTTCAGGCTATACCAGTGTTGGTCTAGATAGAGCGAGAATTCATGAAGACGGGCGGGCTTATAGATGTCGGTACCCTTGTCCTCGACGATAAAATCCTGACTCAGCGCCTTGAGGAACTCCTCGGAGCTAAGTCCGTTGAGGTCCTTGAGCACACGGTTGTAGTCGAGCACGGTGAGTTGCGAGGCCTGGAAGCAGACGGCCATGAAATAGTTATACTCCTCCTGTCCGGTGTGGTTGGGATTGAGACGCTGCTTCTCCGCTCCCACGAGGGCTGCGGCAGCCGAACGGTGGTGGCCGTCGGCAATGTAGAGCGACTCCATCTTGGCAAACTCAGCAGTGATGGTCTGCATGTCCTGCTCGTCGTCAATCACCCAGAACTGGTGGCGGAAACCGTCGATGGGGGCGATGAAGTCGTACTCCGGCTCCGTCTGGGCATAGCGCATGATGAGCGCGTCGAGCACCTTGTTGTCGGGATAGGCAAAGAAAACCGGCTCCATGTTCGCATTGTTCACGCGGACGTGCTTCATGCGGTCTTCCTCCTTGTCGCGGCGCGTCAGCTCGTGCTTCTTGATGCGACCCTCCATGTAGTCGTTCACCCAGGCGCCGACCACGAGACCGTACTGCGTCTTGCCATTCATGGTCTGAGCGTATATATAATAATGTTCGCGCTCGTCCTGCACCAGCCAGCCCTTGTCCTGGAACTTCTGGAAGTTACGGGCAGCCTGCTCATACACACATGGGTCGTACTCCGACGTGCCCACGGGGAAGTCTATCTCGGGTTTGATGATGTGATAGAGGCTCTTTTCATTGTCGCCGGCCTCGGCACGGGCCTCTTCAGAGTCGAGCACGTCGTAGGGACGGCTCTCCACTTGCTCCACCAGCTCACGGGGCGGGCGGAGTCCACGGAAGGGTTTTACTGTAATCATTATGGTGTTGTATTAGTGATAATCACGTGCAAAAGTACGCATTAACTTTGACATAGCCAATCTTTTTAGCATAAATTAAGCGGGGTTACAGATGGTTATAAGAAAAAAAAGACTACCTTTGCACCATGACAGAGACGATAAGAAGAACCGTATTCATGGTGCTGCTCCTTGTTTGTCCGTCGGTGCTGCTGTCACAGACGGTAAACGTAGTGACGAGGACAAACGCCAGCGAGCAGGAACTCTATGCGGCCGAATACCTGGAGAAGAAGCTGAACACGCTGGGCTATAAGGTGCAGGGCGATGGCTTTCAGGTCGTGCTGGAACTCGCGGACGAGCCGCCCGTGCTCCCCGACGAGGCCTATCAAATCATCCCGATGGGTAAGGAGGGTATGCGTATCACGGCCAGCGGCGCAAAAGGCATCATCTACGGAGCCGTGGAGTATGCCGACCAGGTGAAGCACCAGGGGCGCCTGGACGTGGGCAGTATCAGTGAAGAGCCACAGATGGTGATGCGCGGCACGTGTATAGGACTGCAAAAGACGGTCTACCTGCCCGGTCATACCGTTTACGAATATCCCTATACACCTGAGAACTTCCCTTGGTTCTACGACAAGGAGCAATGGCTGCGCTACCTCGACATGATGGTGGAATGTAAGATGAACTCGCTCTACCTTTGGAACGGCCATCCCTTCGCGTCGCTGGTGCGGCTGGAGGACTATCCCTTCGCCGTGGAGGTCAACGACGAGACCTTCCGCAAGAACGAGGAGATGTTCTCATTCCTCACCCGTGAGGCCAGCCGTCGAGGCATCTGGGTCATCCAGATGTTCTACAATATTATATTAAGTAAGCCCTTCGCCGACCATTACGGTCTGAAGACGCAAGACCGTAACCGGCCCATCACGCCCCTCATCGCCGACTACACCCGTAAGTCGATAGCCGCCTTCATCAAGAAATATCCCAATGTGGGGCTGCTCGTCTGTCTCGGCGAGGCCATGGCTACTATCGAGGATGATGTGGAGTGGATGACCAAGACCATCATCCCAGGGATTCTGGATGGAATACCCACCCCCAGCCCCTCCCCAAGGGAGGGGGGTAAATTTAGCTCTGCTAATGAGTCTAATCCATCCCTCCTCCCCTCGGGAAGGGCAGGGGATGGGTTACCTCCCATCGTCCTCCGCGCTCACGACACCGACGGCCCGCGCGTGCTCGCCGAGGCCTTGAAGCTCTACCCCAACATCTACACCATGTCGAAATACACGGGCGAGAGCCTCACCACCTACGAGCCTGGTGGTCCCTGGGGTGAGACCCACCGTGAGCTGGCCGCCGCTGCCCCCGTTCACATCGACAACGTGCACATCCTAGCCAACCTCGAACCCTGGCGCTGGTCATCGCCAACCTTCATCCGGAAAGCCGTTGGAGCCATGCACAGTGTTCACAACTCCCGTGGCCTCCACCTCTATCCCCAAGCCTCCTACTGGGACTGGCCCTACACCGCCGACCGTCTGCCTGATGGTCAGCGTCTCTTTCAGCTCGACCGCGACTGGATGTGGTATCGTGCATGGGGTCGCTACGCCTGGAATGACCAGCGTGGCGACGACAAGACTTACTGGACGCAGGAACTTTCCCAGCACTACGGCATCACCGAAGAGGCCGCTGCCCACCTGCTGACGGCCTACGACGAGGCTGGCGAGATAGCCCCCAAGCTCCTCCGTCGCTTCGGCATCACCGAGGGCAACCGCCAGACGCTGCTCCTAGGCATGAAGATGGCGCAGCTCGTGAATCCCTTTAAGTTCAACGTCTACCCCGGCTTTTACGAGAGCTGCGGCCCCATGGGCGAAAAGCTCATCGACTACGTGGAGTACGAGCACTTTGACATTCCGCATAATGGCGAGCTGCCCCTTGACATCGCACAGCAGTGCGTAGACCATGGCAACAAAGCCGTCGAGGCCTTCTCTTTCGTTTTACAGCCTGTTGCGACTCATTCGCAACAAACGGAACAAAAGTCCGAGTTACTACGCATAGGCAACGACATGCGCTGCTACCAGCTCTTCGCCCAGTCGTTCCAGCAGAAAGTCCTGGCCGCCTACCACGCCCTGCGCTACAAATGGACGAAGGACATCAGCGACCTTGACACCGCTGTCCCCTTCCTGGAGAAGAGCGTCGCTCTCTGGCGCGAACTGGCTGACATCACCGACAGCACTTACCTCTACGCCAACTCCATGCAGACGGCTCAGCGCCGCATACCCGTGGGCGGTGACAACGGCAACTACAAGACCTGGCGCGAGATGCTCCCCGTCTACGAAGAGGAGCTGGAGGCCCTGAAAGCCAACATCGAAAAACTGAAACACCCCGCCGCTCAGACAGACGTCCTCATCCTCCCCTCGAAGCCCGCCCCCGTCCGTTTGTTTAGTGCAGGCAGCGGCACCGTCGCTGCGCCCACCACCGTTTCCCTCGCCAAGGGTTCCCTTCTCTTCGAGAACCGCGCCGACACCCCCGTCGACTCCCTCGCCCCAGAACTGCAGGGTCTCAATGCCCTTGTCCTCAACCGCGACTCGACGCGCATCGTCGGCACTACCTTCGCCTTTGAGACCGACAAGCCCGTGAAACTCCTCGTGGGTTTCTTCCAGGATGACGACCCGAAATGGGCCAAGCCGCCAAAACTCGAGACCGACGCCACGGGCAATGAATACGGCCAGGCAGAACCCGTGCTGGTCAACGCCATTGCCATTGAACAGATGCCGCAGGTGAACATCCATGCCTATAGCCTCCCTGCCGGTCGCCATACACTACGTCTACCCAAGGGCATCCTCATCGTCGCCGGTTTCACCGCCGACGCCATCTGCCCGAGGAACTGTGCCCTCAACGGACCGAGCACAGAGGTGGACTGGCTGTTCCAAAAATAGGCCTCTCCCATCCCCCTCCAAAGGAGGGGGCAAAACAACACATAAAATGAAAAAGATTGTCACGATACTCGCCGTCATGTTTGCCGTAGTAGGCCACGCTTCCCAGCGTGGCGACAGCGGGCTTGATGTAGTAGCCCACGCTTCCCAGCGTGGCAACAGTGGGCTTGATGTAGTAGGCCACGCTTCCCAGCGTGGCAACGTCGGAATGGCCGCAATGAATGACACGCTGGGAAGCGTGTCCTACTACGGGGCTGCGGACAGCATCCCGCAGATGGTGATGCAGGCCATCTACGACGAGGTGCGCACGCCCTACAAGTATGGCCTCGTCGTCGCCCCATCAGACAACTACCACAAGTTCGACTGCCCCACCGTCTGGCGGGAGGGTGACAAATGGCTGATGACCTACGTGTGCTACGACGGGAAGGACGGCAAGGACGGTCGCGGCTACGAGACCTGGCTGGCCGAGAGCGACGACTTGCTTCATTGGAAGACGCTCGGGCGCGTCTTAAGCCTCCCCCCGACCCCCTCCCAAGGAGGAGGAGCCTGGGACCAGAACCAACGCGGAGGCTTTCCTGCCCTCATCGACTGGACATGGGGTGGCAGCTATGAGATGGCCCAGTTTAAGGGCCGACATTGGATGACTTACATCGGTGGCCCCGGCACGGGCTACGAGGCCGTGAATGCTCCGTTGAGCATCGGCCTGGCAAGCACAAAGGGCAACATCGCCACCGCCCACCAGTGGGACACCCAAGACCGCACACTCCTGAGCTACGACGACAAGGGCGCACAGTGGTGGGAACAACTCACGCAGTACAAGAGCACGGTGTACGACCTGCGCGCAGCCTCTCCCCTCCCTTGTAGGGGAGGGGTCGGGAGTGGGGTCAGTAACTCCCTCCCCGCCGACCTTGCCAAGCACCGTTTCCTGATGTTCTATAACGCTGGCGGCATCAACCCCTCCAACAATCTCAAGGCCGAGCGCATCGGCATTGCCCTCTCCGACGACATGAAGAAGTGGACGCGCTACAGTGGTAATCCCGTATTCGCCAATGAGGTGGGCGGTATCATCACCGGCGACGCGCAGATTGTGGTCATCAATGGTCAATGGTCAATGGTCAATGGTCAATGGTCAATGGTCAATGGTCAATGGTCAATGGTCAATGGTCAATGTCCGTTGTATGTGATGTTCTATTTCAAGGCCTACGACCCGTCGCGTAAGTACAACGCCTTCAATACCTTCGCAGTCTCCCGCGACCTCATCCACTGGCAGGACTGGAACGGCCCCGACCTCATCATTCCCTCGAAACCCTACGACGAGCTGTTTGCCCACAAGAGCTACGTGGTTAAGCACGACGGCGTGGTCTACCATTTCTACTGTGCGGTGAACAACGCCCAGCAACGCGGCATCGCCGTCGCCACCAGCGTGCCCATGGGTCGCAGCGCTGTCCACTTCCCCGAACCTGAACCCACAGGCAAGCGCCGCCTCACATCGCTCAATAACAACTGGCAGGCGTTATGTGTAGGTCGCGATTCCATCGCGACAAACGTAAACCTCCCTCACAACTTCGATGACTACTATGGCTACCGCCAGCTGCGTCACGGCAACCTTCACGGCTCGGCTATATATAATAAAATGTTCGCGTGCGTGAAGCGCCCCGACCGCCGCTACTTCCTCGAGTTCCAGGGCGTAGGCACATACGCCACCGTTACGCTCAACGGCCACACCTACCCCCGCGAGCTGGTAGGCCGCACCGTCTGGACGCTCGATGTGAGCGATGCCATCCTCCATGGCGAAAACCGTCTGCAAGTGCTCGTCGACCATCCCGCCATGCAGACCGAGAGTCCCTGGGTCTGTGGTGGCTGTTCCTCGGAGTACGGCTTCAGCGAGGGCAGCCAGCCGTTCGGCATCTTCCGTCCTGTGACACTTGTGGAAACCGACGAGGTACGCATCGAGCCTTTTGGCGTACACGTCTGGGCCAACGCGGCCTGTGACTCCGTCTTCATTGAGACTGAAGTCAAGAACTACGGTACCAGTCCCGCCAGCATCGAGCTTGTCAATAAGCTTGCCGAGAAGAGCGGCAAGGCGGTGTTCAGGCTCTCCCAGAACCTGAGGCTCGCCCCAGACGAGACGCGCACCGTCCGACAGTCCACGCCGATAGCCAATGTCCATCGCTGGAACCTCAACGATCCCTACCTCTACACCCTCACCTCGATGGTGAAGCAACCGGAGCACCACGACGGCGACGCCAACCCCGACCGTGAGCCCGCCCTCGTCACCACCGACGATGTCCGCACCCCCTTCGGCATCCGCTCGCTCTCCTGGCCAATAGTAGCGCACGCTTCCCAGCGTGCGAGCCAAGACGCACCAGTAGTAGCGCACGCTTCCCAGCGTGCGAGCAGCGAGACGATTCCGACGCTAGGTAGCGTCGGCTACTACGACAACCGTTTCCGCCTCAACGGCCTCCCTGTCTTCATCAACGGCACCTGCGAGTACGAGCACCTCCTTGGCTGCTCCCACGCCTTCACTCCCGAGCAGATTGCAGCACGCATAAAGTTAGTGCGCAACGCCGGCTTCAACGCCTTGCGCGAGGCTCACCAGCCCCATAACCTACGCTACCAGCGGCTCTGCGATGAGCAGGGGCTACTCTTCTGGAGCCAGTTCTCTGCCCACATCTGGTACGACACGCCGCAGTTCCGCGAAACTTTCAAACGTATGCTCACCCGATGGATAAAGGAGCGACGCAACTCTCCCTCCGTCATCCTCTGGGGCTTGCAGAACGAGAGCATCCTCCCGAAAGACTTCGCCGAAGAGTGCTCCGACATCATCCGCAGTCTTGACCCCACAGCTGTTGGAGGGGATTTGCAATCCCCTCCTCAGCGCCTCATCACCACCTGTAACGGCGGCGAGGGCACCGACTGGAATGTCATCCAGAACTGGAGCGGCACTTACGGCGGTAGCCCCGAAGCCTATGCCGAGGAGCTCTCCCGCCCCGACCAGCTCCTCAACGGCGAGTACGGTGCCTGGCGCACCCTCGATCTCCACGGCTCCGCCCGCTATAGCGAGGAAAGCTTCACCGCCCTCCTCGCCCTCAAGGACAGCCTCGCCCACGCCGCCTTCGTAGTAGGCCACGCTTCCCAGCGTGGCAGCAGTAGCCATCCCGCAATTTCCGACACGCTGGGAAGCGTGTCCTACTATGGTGTCTGCGGACATTTCCAGTGGTTGCTCACCTCGCACGACAACCCTGGCCGCGTGCAGCCCGACGGTGCCCTCCGCCGCATCGACCGCGTCGGCCCCGTCAACTACAAGGGCCTCACCACCATCTGGGAAGAGCCCACCCAAGCCTACCACATGTACCGCAACCGCCACACCCCCCCGTTTCATGTAGGCGATGGCTCCGTCGTCGTCCCCCCCTCTGACCGCGACCGAACCGCCGCTCTCCCCTCCCTTGTAGGGGAGGGGTCGGGGGTGGGGTCAGTAACTCCCTCCGTCCCGTTCCGTGCAGGCGGCGGTTCCCCCGCCGCGCCCACCCCCGGCTATCGCTACCTCTACCGCATCAACTGCGGTGGCGACGCCTTCACCGACGAGTTCGGCCAGACGTGGCAAGCCGACGACAGCATCCTGAGCCACTCCTGGGGTCAGGACTTTGAGGGCATCCATCCCTTCCAAGCTTCCCAGCGCCACATCACCACTGACATCCGTGGCACCAAGAGCGATGAACTGTTCCAGCGGTTCCGCTTCGGTCGCCACCGCTTGTGGTACGACCTCCCCGTCGACGGGAAAACCGCCGACCGCGAATACCGCATCGAGCTTTACTTCGCCGAACCCTGGCACGGCAAGGACGATTACCGTGAAGAAGCCGACTATGAGGGGTTGCGTGTCTTCGACGTGGCCATCAACGACAGTACCGTCATCGATGACCTCGACCTCTGGGCCGAGGCAGGTTATTGTGGCGCTTTGAAGCGGGTGGTCTATGCCCCAGCCAAGGATGGCCACCTGCGCATCTCTTTCCCAGAGGTGAAGGCAGGTCAGGCTGTCATCGCCGGCATTGCCGTCGCTGCTGAGAGTGATGGGGATGATGGGGTTAATGGGTCTAATGGGGTTAATGGGTCTAATGGGCTAAATGGGGGAAAGGAGACCATGGGGGCATGGCTCGCCCTTGACACTGACACCATCGCCAAACTGCCTAAAGAAGAAATGCCTGTCGACCTTGACCCTCGCCCCGCCACCATCTACGAGCCTGTATCTTCAAACCTCAAACCTCAAACCTCAAATCTCAAATCTCAAACCTCAACCCTCAAATCTCAACCCTCAAATCTCAAATCTCAAACCACCTTCACCATCACCCCCGGTCTCGGTCAGGAGTACGCCCTCCGTTTCCGCTACAAAAACACTACGGGCAGTGCGGTACAGGGCCGCCTCACTATCACCGACAGCAAGGGTATCGTTCTTGTAGACCGCTCGCTGACCTTCCCGCCCACCCCCGACAAGTTCAAGATGCTCTCCACCACCACCGGCACCCAGATAAACGCCGGCACCTACCAGCTAGTGGTAGATGCCGACGGTGTGGAATTCAAGAACCTGGAAATGCAATAATCACATAATCTGTGAGATCTCCTTCAGGCCGTCGACCTTCTTCAGCTTGTCCATGATGGCCTTTACATCCTCGCGGTCGTGAACACGGAGGTCGATGGTGCCCTCGAAGATACCGTCCTTGGTGGTAAAGGCCAGGCCACGTATGTCTACCGAGAGCTGGTTGGAGATGATGAGTGTCACGTCGTTAATCATACCCCGGCGGTCGATGCCTCCAAGGCGAATGGTGGCATTGAAGAACAGCAGCTTGTGCATGTCCCACTTCACGTCGAGCAGACGGTTACCGTAGTTAGCTTTCAGCTTATTGGCCACAGGGCACTTACGGTTGTGAATCTCAATGCGGTTCTGCTTGTCGATGTAGCCCAGCGCGTCATCGCCCGGTATGGGGTGACAACACTCGGGGAAGATGTACTGTGTGATGTTCTCCTCGTTAATGAAGATGGGTTTCTTTCGGTTGAACTTTTCCGGCACAATGAACAGCTCCGGCTGTTTCTCCTCTTCCTGCTTCTTGGCCTTCACGAAGGGCACGTATTTGCGCCATCCACCGCCAGCACCGTCGCCCTTCTTGTTCTTGCCTTTCAGCTCGTCCTCGTCCTTCTCGCCCAAGATGACCTTCTTGTCGCCGATGGCGAGGAACAGGGCATCGCGGTTCTCGCAGCTGTGAAACGATGTCAATTGGTCGATGTTGCTCTGTGTAGGTTCGAAGCCCTTGGCTGCCAGCCACTCCATGAACATTGTCTCGCCCTTCTTCTGCACTTCGCGCTGTGCACGTTTCAGCTGTGCCTGCACCTTTGCCTTGGCTTTGGCAGTATGGGCAAAGTTTATCCACGCGGGTTGCACATGCTGTGACTTCGAGGTAAGGATTTCCACCTGGTCGCCACTATTCAGCTGATGACTCAGTGGCACCAGCTTGTGGTTCACCTTGGCACCGATGCAGTGGCTGCCCAGGAAGGTGTGGATGGAGAAGGCGAAGTCCAGGACAGTACATCCTGTAGGCATGGTCTTGATTTCGCCCTTCGGGGTGAACACGAATATCTCACTGGCGAAGAGGTTCAGCTTGATGGCATCGAGAAAGTCCATCGCGTCGGGCTGCGGGTCATCGAGGATTTCCTTGATGGTCAGCAGCCACTGGTTCAGCTCACCATCATCCTCCTGGAATTCCATGTCCTCGTGGCTCTCCATACCCTCCTTGTACTTCCAGTGGGCGGCCAGTCCCTGCTCGGCAATCTCGTTCATGCGCTCCGAGCGTATCTGCACCTCTATCCAGTGACCCTGCTTCGACATAAGCGTAACGTGGAGGGCCTGATAGCCATTGGCCTTGGGGTGGTTCACCCAGTCGCGGATGCGGTCGGGATGGCTGCGGTAGATTTTCGTCAGGGCAACGTAGATGTCAAAGCACTCGTTGGCCTCGGCCTCCCGACTGCTGGGTGTGAAGATGATACGAGCGGCCAGGATGTCGTAAATCTCGTCGAAGGTGACGTGCTTGTTCTGCATCTTGCTCCAAATGGAGTAAGGCGTCTTGACGCGCTGCTTAATCTGGTACTTCAGGCCCATGTCCTCCAAGGCCTTCTCAATGGGCTTCGTAAACTGGTCAAACGACTCCTGACGTGAAATCTTAGTCTCCTCCAGCCTACGCTGTATGGCAGCATACTCTTCAGGATGCTCGAAGCGGAAACTGAGGTTCTCCAGTTCAGACTTTATTCGGTAAAGGCCCAGTCGGTGGGCCAGCGGGGCATAGAGGTAGAGCGTCTCGCCGGCAATCTTGTACTGCTTGTTGGCGGGCTGGCTTTCCAGCGTTCGCATGTTGTGCAGACGGTCGGCAATCTTGATGAGGATGACACGTATGTCTTCGCTCATGGTGAGCAGCAGCTTCTTGAAGTTCTCGGCCTGCGCCGATGCCTGCTCACCGAAGATGCCGCCGGAGATTTTCGTCAGTCCGTCGACAATCTGAGCCACCTTCGGGCCGAACATGTTCTCAATGTCCTCGACGGTGTACTCCGTGTCCTCCACCACGTCGTGGAGCAGGGCAGAGCAGATACTCGTAGAACCCAGTCCTATCTCCTCGCTCACTATCTGAGCCACGGCGATGGGATGCATGATATAAGGCTCTCCCGACAGGCGTCGTACACCCTTGTGTGCCTGGCGCGCAAAGTTGTACGCCTTGGCAATGATATCCACCTTCTTACGGTGGCACGAATGCATGTAACTGTCTATCAACCGGTCATAGGCCTCGGTAATCATCTTGTCGTCCGCGGCATCACGGCGCATCATCTCGTCATCCATAATCTTTCCTCCTTATAATTCTAAACTCTAATCTCTCAACTCTAAACTCTCAACTCTCAACCCTCAACTCTAATCTCTCAACCCTCAACTCTCAACCCTACCTTGGATTATTCATAATCTTTTCAACAACGGATTTTACGGATTACACGGATTATACGGATTGTAATGGATTTCACCGATTTCTTCCAGATTCGATGGGGAGATGATAAATAATCCGTGAAAATCCGTGAAATCAGTTTTAATCCGTTGTTTTTACCATATTGCCATAAATAATGTAGGCTAAACTCTTACTTCACTTTTAGTTTCTTTCCTGCCTGAATATTGTTTCCCTTAATGCCGTTCAGCCGTTTGATATTAGCCACAGTGGTGCCGTTGCGTTTGGCGATGGACGAGAGCGTGTCGCCTCGTTTCACCGTCACCGACTTGCTGCCCCCTGACTTACTTTTACCCGACTTGGCAGCAGCACGCCCACGACGGCCCTTGCTGCGCTTTGCCTTCGGAGCGTATAACTGCTGGTCAATCTCCACCTCCAGCCGCTTCTCAAAGGCACCATCGGTGCTGACAAAGATAGAGTCCTGCAGATCGATGAATCGTACGGCATCGGCCACGGGCAGCCGCAATGCCGAGGGCTTCGTAGCCCCGGGAATGATGTCACGGCGATACTGCGGGTTGAGCGAGCGGAGCATGTCGATGCTAAGCCCCATCACCGAGGCCACCTGGCTGAAGGTGACGTTACGGGAGAGCATCACCGTGTCGGTCTTCACGGGCAGCTGCGACTGCATAGGGCAGATGTTGTGGTCGCAGTAGTAAGTCATCACATAGTTGGCCGCGATGAAGGCGGGCACGTAGCCACGAGTCTCGCGGGGCAGGAAGGGACAGATTTTCCAGTAGTCGCGCTCGCCACCGGCACGATGGATGGCCTTGTTGATGTTCTCCGGCCCGCAGTTATAGCCCGCAATGGCCAGGTTCCAGTCGTTGAAGAGCCGGTAGAGGTCGCGCAGGTAGCGTGCTGCGGCCCAGCTGCTCTTCACAATGTTGCGCCGCTCGTCAACAAGCGAGTTGATCTCCAGGTTGTAGGTCTTGGCTGCTGACGACATGAACTGCCAGAGACCCGCTGCCCCGGCATGTGAGGTAGCCTGTGGGTTCAGCGCCGATTCGACGATGGGCAGGTACTTCAGCTCCAGCGGCAACTGGTAGGCCTCGAGTGCCTCCTCAAAGAACGGCATATAGAAATTGCAGGCACCCAGCAGATAGCTCACCTGGCGGCGAGACTTCTGGGTATAGCGCTCAATGCACGTCTGCACCACCTCGTTCCACGGCATCTCGATGATGGTAGGCATGCGATAGAGGCGGTCGATGTACTGTTCCTTTGTTAACACCGGGTCTTCCGGAGCAGTCTGGCAGTCGCTCTCCGGCGTGAGGTAAGTCTTGGTCATGTAGAGCGTCATCAGACTGTCCAGATAGTCGCCCATAGCCTCCGGGAACACCAGTTCGCCATCGTCCTGCGAATCCTCGTCGGCAGCATCTTCTTCCTCGTCATCACCCTCCTCGGCTGTCACCTCGGTGTCATCGACGACATCCGTCTCAATTTGCGCGTGTATACTGCCCGTCCCCATGAGGAACAGGAATGAAAGTATAAGTATATATCGTATCTTCATAATCTTCATTCTAAAGTCTACGGTCTAAAGTCTACGGTCTAAAGTCTCTGGTCTAAAGTCTACGGTCTAAAGTCTCTGGTCTAAAGTCTACGGTCTAACGTCTAAAGTCTAAAGTCTCTGGTCTAAAGTCTAAAGTCTAACGTCTAACGTCTAAAGTCTATAGTCTAAAGTCTAAGGTCAAAATCTAAGTTCTAAAGTCTCAGAAGTTTATGCTACAGTTCACCCCCAGAGAGTTGGCATAGAGCGGGTTCTGTGACTGTCCGTTGTTAATGACCGTCGGCGTTACTTTCAGGCTCAAGTCCTTGGATATGTCGAATTGCGACAACTCGGCATCGACGTAGGCATCGATGACTGAGAAGGCGTAGATGCCCAGCATGACGAAGAAGCTGAGGTCGCGCCAACGGCGATACTTGTCTTTACGTTTCTTGAACAAGTCCTTATAGCGGTCCTCGTTTTCCTTGGTTATCTGTCGTCCCAGGTGCAGGAACTTGTTATAGCTCGCCGTGCCAGGGTCATTGTCCATGATGTCGAGGTAGGCCTGTGAATAGTCCTTGTACATGGTGTTATTCCACGTCATGGCATAGATGCAGCCGAGGAATCCTCCGTAGACGATGGGCAGCTTCCAGTACTTGCGGTTGTATATTTGACCGCCACCGGGGATGACCAGTGCCAGCCACAGCGCACGCTTCGGGTTGGGAGCCCACTTGCTCCAGTCGCGTTTCTGGGTCACGGGAGCCACTTGCTCAGCCATGAGCGAAGCACCCTGCTCCATGAGGTCTATCACCACTGCCGAGTCCGTCTGCTGCCTGATGGTTTCCAGTTCAGTCTCCAAGTCGGGAATGGTATCGGGTTCGAGGTCGGGGATGTCATCGGGAATCGACGTCTGCACATCGACCACCGTGTCGGGCACCTCCACCTGCGCCAGGGTAGCGACAGGCACTAACTGAAAGGTGATAACCGTCGTTATCACCATCAGCAGTCGTCTGACTTGCGCATACACCGTGTCACACATTCTGTTCATGCTTGGAGGTGCAAAATTACTAAATTTCCCCCAAACCAATGAATATATTTTCAAAATCTTGTCAGCATTTAAGACTTTTTTCAAAAACTGTCAAGATTCTTGTCTACGGAGGTTAGGAGGAAAGGAGGGTTGCGCGCAAATTCTCCTTATCTCCATATCTCCGTAAAATATATTGTCTAAGGAATTTAGGAGTTTTTCCCTGCGGGGCTTTTGTCTAAGGAATTTAGGAAGCTACGCGCAGCCATTCCTTGATTCCTAAATTCCTTAGACATAATTTTATCCTTAGGGCACCACGACCTTCTTGCCTCCGTAGATGTAGAGTCCCTTCTTCGTCGGCTTCCCGTCGAGGCGCACGCCGTCGAGGGTGTACCACGCGCCGGCAGAATCCGTTAAATCCGTGTAATCTGTGGTCGTGATTCCCTGTGCCTCGCCATCGAAGTTGAGCACGAACTGGCGGGCATGGGTGGTGCCGAGGTTGAAGTAGGCGCGCTGTGCGCCGATCTTCGCGCCGCTCTCGGGATAGTAGAGCGTGTTGCCCGCGCCGAGGAAGAGGATGCTCGGGTTCTTGTCCGTGAAGGTGATGCTCTGGTAGGTGCCCTTGAAGCTGCCGTCGGTGAAGGTGACGGGCAGGGGAGTCGGGGCGGTGATGGTGACGCCCTTGAAGGTCGGGCTCACGATGTCGTTTTCGTCGATGCCCATTTGCGATGCCTGTGCCTTGTAGGTCTCCAGGCTTTTGCTGAACACGTATATCTTGCGTCCGCTGGTGGCATTGCGAGAGAACGCATTGCTGCCGTAGGTGGTCAGCGACGGGGCATAGATGGTGACGCTGGTCAAGTCTATGCAAGAAGAGAAGGCATATTCGCCGATGCTCGTCACGCTGGTGGAAATCTCGACACTGCTCAAACTATAACAACTCTGGAAGGCATATTCGCCGATGCTCGTCACGCTGGCAGGGATTTCGATGCTGGTTAAGCCAGTACAACCATCAAAGGCATATTTGCCGATGGTCGTCACGCCGTCAGGAATGACAGTATTCTTACATCCCTGAATGAGCTTGTTAGTTGCAGTCTCGATAAGGGCGTTACAGTCGTTGCCTTTGTAAATCTTGACGGTGGTCTGTGGCGTTTTACCGTTGCTGCCCGTCCATCCTGTGAAACGACAATCCTCTTTGGTGGGGTTGTTCAGCGTAAAGGTCGGGGTCTCTATATTATAAGAGGTGGGGTTAGATGTAGCCACGCTGCCGCCGTTGAGGTTGTAGGTGATGGTGTAGGTGATGGGCGTCCACTTGGCGTAGAGGACGACGGTGCCGCCATCGGTAGTGGTGAGGTTGCTAACGCTCTGCTTGTCGCTGTAAACCACGTTGCCATTCTCCGACTTTGCCCAGCCTGCGAAGGTGTAGCCCGTGCGGTCGAAGGCGTTGGCGGTGAGGTTCTGCGCTGTGCCGTAGGTGAAGGTCTGGTCAGTCATCTGGCCATCGCCGCAGGTGCCGCCGTTGCCGTTGAAATGCTCGGTGTAGGTGTTGTATGCCAGTTCGGCAGTGAGGGTCACGTCGCCGTCGCCGAGGAGTTTAGGAGTCAAGGAGTGGCTGCGCGCAGCTTCCTAAATTCCTAAATTCCTTAGACAAATGCCACGCAGGGAAAAACTCCCAAACTCCTAAGCTCCTTAGAGAACAAAGCTCGTACTGAAAAATCTTTACATTGACCCCTCTGAGACTCCGATTTTTTGAATGAGGTCCTTGGGGGGATGGCGTATGAGCTAGTTTTGACAGGGGGCGTTTCCGCGTTTTCCACGCTACTGCTCAGCTATGGGCTGATTGCCCCCTA
>JAFVFY010000044.1 GCA_017475265.1 Prevotella sp.
AATCATAAATAATAAATAATTCATTTAATTTATCTTCTTTATTAATTTTCAAATTATTAAAACTTTCCATAAATGAATTGCATCTTAGATTTGAGATTTGAGATTTGAATCATGAAACTCTGGGAGAAAGACTTTGAGATAAATGCTGAAATAGAACGATTCACCGTGGGTCGCGACCGCGAGCTGGACCTTTACCTTGCCCCCTACGACGTGCTGGGCAGCATGGCCCATATCACCATGTTGGAAAGCATCGGACTCATCGGCAAGGACGAGTTACCTGTGCTGCTGAAAGAACTTCGTAACATCTACGAGCAGACGCAGCGCGATGAGTTCGTCATCGAGGAAGGTATCGAGGACGTGCACTCGCAGGTGGAGCTGATGCTCACCCGCAAGCTGGGCGACATGGGCAAGAAGATTCACTCCGGCCGCTCGCGCAACGACCAGGTGCTTGTAGACCTGAAGCTCTTCACCCGCCATCAGCTACGTCTTGTGGCCGAGGCATCGAAGGCACTCTTCGACGAACTGATACAGAAGAGCGAGCAATACAAGCAGGTGCTCATGCCTGGCTATACCCATCTGCAGGTGGCCATGCCCTCGAGCTTCGGACTGTGGTTCGGAGCATACGCCGAGAGCCTCGCCGACGACATGCAGTTCCTGCTCGCCGCCTACCGCACGGCCAACCGCAACCCCTTAGGCTCTGCCGCTGGCTATGGTTCCTCGTTCCCCCTGAACCGCCAGATGACCACCAATCTGCTGGGCTTCGACTCGATGGACTACAACGTGGTCTATGCCCAGATGTGCCGAGGCAAGATGGAGACAGGCGTGGCCTTCGCCTTGGCCACTATCGCCGGGACACTTGCGAAGCTGGCCTTCGACGCCTGCATGTTCAACTCACAGAACTTCGGGTTCGTGAAGTTGCCCAAGGAGTGCACCACTGGTTCGAGCATCATGCCCCATAAGAAGAACCCCGACGTGTTCGAGTTGATACGTGCCAAGAGCAACAAGCTACAGGCGCTGCCGCAACAGGTGATGCTCATCAAGAACAACCTGCCAGTAGGCTATTTCCGTGACCTACAAATCATCAAGGAGGTATTCCTCCCTGCCTTCGACGAGCTGCTCGACTGTCTGCGCATGACGGCCTACATCATTAGCCGCATAGAGGTGAACGAGCACATCCTCGACGACCCGCGCTACGACCCGATGTTCTCCGTCGAGGAAGTGAACCGCCTTGCCGCCGATGGCATGCCTTTCCGCGATGCCTACAAGAAAGTCGGTCTTGACATCGAAGCCGGAAACTTCACGCCCTGCAAGAACATCCACCACACCCACGAAGGTTCCATCGGCAACCTCTGCAACGACCGCATAGCCGCCCTCATGGACGACACCCTCGCACAATTCGGATTCGACCGCGTGGAAGCCGCAGAGAAGAAACTCTTACAATTCGTCTAACTTGGATTATTCATACCGCTTTGCGGTCTACAGCAAAACAAAAGAAAACAAAAGAAAACAAGAAAAAACAATTATAAGTTTGGTTTTATTTGGTTTTATGGGGTTTTGCGTAACACCGCGAAGCGGTACCATGAATAATTCAGGCTAATTCGTGCAATTCGTGTAATTCGTGTAATTCGTGTAATTCGTGTAATTCGTCTAATTCGTGTAATTCGTCTAATTCGTTGTTGAGATAAACGTCTAATTCGTTGTTGGGATAAAGATGAAGAAGATTCTCGTTTCATTGTTCATATTGCTGATGGCATCGTGTGAGACTGACAATATGTATAGCAGCCACGACTGCTACTTCACCTTCCAGGCTTCTATGTTTCCGTCGAGTGCGCTGACGCGCTCCGTAGGCAGCACGGGTGGAAACTTCTGTATCGTAAAGGCCGTGATGGAGCGTGGTGTCACTCACCTGAAGCTCACGCCCAATCAGGGAACGTATGCCTCCACCGACCTTGACCTTACCATGAGTACCGCCGTGAACGGACGAGCCATTTCATACACCCGCATGGGTTACAAGCAGGGACTTATCATCGGTCGCTCCTCCTTCGGACAACTCAGGGCCTACGACCTGCAGTGTCCCAACTGCGACTTCAACTACGAGCTGAAGTGGAAGGGCATCTACGAGCTGCAATGCAGCAAATGCAACCGCATCTATAATATCAATGGTAATGAGGGTTACGTGCAGAGTGGCGACAAAGGTCACAACCTGGCCCTCTACAAATATGTGACCTACAACGAATTTGATGGCGTGCTCATCGTGAGTAGCGGACAGTAAATTTGATGTAATATTATTTTTTTAGGAGTTTTATTTGTGTATGTCGGAAAATAACCGTAATTTTGCACCCAAAATCAAATAACACATAATAATTTATGAAGTATACAAACAAATTTATCCTAGCACTTTTTGCAGTGGTGCTCCTTGCCAGCTGCGCCAGTCAGAAAGACGTTCCCTATTTCCAGAACTCAACCGACGTGGACCTCTCACGTTCACAGTATCTCTTTGATGCCCGCATCATGCCGAAAGACCAGCTCACCATCACCGTCAGCTGCATTGATGACCAGGCTGCCGCACCGTTCAACATGACCGTGCCCACAACATACTCCCTGAACACCCGCAGCACCTACTCCCAGCCCATGCTGCAGACGTATCTCGTGGACAACGAAGGAAACATCCAGTTCCCCATTATCGGACAGGTGCATGTAGGTGGTCTTACCAAGGCAGAGGCCGAGAAGATGATTGAAGAGAAGATTAAGCCCTTCATGTCAGAAGCCGAGAAGCCCATCGTCACCGTGCGCATACCTGGTTACCAGATTTCGGTCATCGGTGAAGTGGCACGTCCAGGAACCTTCAACGTGTCACGTGAGAAGATTACCATCCTTGAGGCACTGGCACAGGCCGGAGACCTCACCATCTACGGACAACGTAAGAACGTACAGCTCATCCGCGAGGACTCCACCGGTATGAAGTCTGTCCACTTCTACGACCTTACTGATGCAAACATCATCAATTCGCCCTATTACTATTTGCAGCAGAACGACGTGGTCTACGTGACACCTAACAAGGTGAAGGCCCAGAACTCCAGCGTGGGTAGCATGACAACCCTCTGGTTCTCGGCAACCTCGATTCTCATCTCGCTCACATCGCTACTCTACAATATCCTGAAGTAAACTTATTGGAGTCAGGAATTAGGAGTTAGGAGTGAAAGGGACAATCCCTAACTTCTAACTCCTAACTTTTTAATTGCTAACGCTATGAAATTCGTCAGTTGGAATGTAAACGGCCTTCGTGCCTGCGAGGGCAAAGGCTTCAGCGATGTGTTCCGCAGTCTGGATGCCGACTTCTTCTGCCTTCAGGAAACCAAGATGCAACCCGGACAGCTTGACCTCAACTTTGAGGGCTACAAGAGCTACTGGAACTCTGCCGACAAGCGCGGCTACAGTGGCACAGCCATCTTCACCCGACACGAGCCCCTCTCGGTAGAGATGGGTATGGGTATCGACCTGCACGACCATGAAGGGCGCGTCATCACCCTGGAGATGCCCGATTTCTTCCTTGTCACCGTCTACACGCCCAACTCGCAGGATGGCCTGAAACGGCTGGACTACCGCATGTCGTGGGACGATGCTTTCCGCAGCTACCTGAAGCGGCTCGACCAGCAAAAGCCCGTCATTGTCTGCGGAGACATGAACGTAGCCCATGAGGAGATAGACATCAAGAATCCCAAGAGTAACCGTCGCAATGCCGGCTTCACCGATGAGGAGCGCGAGAAATTCACCGACCTCCTTGCCTGTGGCTTCACCGACACCTTCCGTCACCTGCACCCCGACGAGGTGCGCTACTCCTGGTGGTCGTACCGTTTTCAGGCCCGTGAGAAGAACGCAGGCTGGCGCATCGACTATTTCTTGACAAGCAACCGTCTACAGCCCGCCATCGTCAGTGCCTCCATCCACACCGACATCATGGGCAGCGACCACTGTCCGGTCGAACTGGTCATTTGACATAGTCTCGGCTTCACAACGCTTCATCGTCGGAACGACGAAGGGCATCACCAAAGCGGTGATAATGGCCAAGTAGCCAAAGGCCGGTTCGTAGCCCAGCATATAATATAATAATGTGTTGCCTACGAGTATCACGCCAAGCATGAGCAGTCGCAGCGCGCCCCATTTCTTCAGTGCTGGTGCTTTGCGCTCCGACAGGTCAGCCTTTATTTTCTGCATACTGAACAGCTTGAGTGACAGCGGTACCACGGCCAGCGACAACAGTATGGCCACCGTCTGAAGTATGAACCGCGTCTCGTCCGACACATCGGAGAGCACGGCGATGTCCATATCCATGAACTCACCGCCGATATACAAAGCCAGTGCCACAACGCAAATCAGCGTGAACAGCGCAGCAAGCCAGTTACGAGTCTCTTTCATTTCCGTTACTATTATCTTTTCTGTTTGGCAATTTCGGGTGCAAAGATACAAAATGTTTCTTGAAAGAAGCACTTTTTGCAAGAAATTGTTTGTTATCCTTCACGAGTGGCTAAACTACTCTCCTAAAGAAAACCGTTTTCTCTACTAGAGAAAGCCGTGCTCTGATTCTTAACACAAATTGCCACGAATTCAAGTTGCGAATTGGACGGATTGCACGGATTCCTCTTAACCACGAATTTGACGAATTACACGAATTGCACGGATTGGACGAATGATCCAGTCCGTGCTTTTTGGTGACAGAAAAAATGAAGATTAATTTGGAGGTTTGGAATATAATTCGTAACTTTGCGGCCAGTTAATGATAACAATACATAAATCTTACGACTATGAACAGAATTTTCACACAACTTTTCCTTTTTGTTGCCCTTATGGTTTGGGGCAATTTCGCCGCCAGTGCCGCCACTAACTACGGCATCTACGTGGGTGAGACGATGATTACGAGCGACAATGCCAGCGATGTGCTGAAAAACGGACAGTTCAGCTACTCCCCGCAGACAAAGACGCTCACCGTGACCAATGCTGACCTGACAAACGAAGGCACGCTGGGTAGCGGCATCAGCAACCGCGAGGTGGACGGCCTTATCATCAAATTTGTGGGCCATAGCACCTTCAACACGCGCATGAACGTCATCAACACGGCAAAGTCTATCTCACTCACCGGCACGGGCAGCCTCACTGGCTCTGCAGGCGAGACCTGTGCCCTCTATCTTTGGGGTGACGACATCACCTGCACCGTGAACGGCCCTGTCATCGACCTCAGCAGCCAGGCCGACGCTCTGAGGGACTCTCACCAGAATGCGACGCTGCGGGTGGAAGGCTCCACGACGAGCCTCTCGCTGCAGGGTAGTGGCTACCATAAAACTGTCAATGGCCTGGGCTCCCTGTCGCTGGGTCTCTGGGCTGAAATCACCGAGCCTTTCCTTAGCCGTTTCGATGAGGAGCAACACACCATCTGTAACTATCAAAGCACAACCCCCTACAAAGGAAAGGTCACCATCGGGGCTTCCTATCCCCTCTATGTGGCTGACGTCCAGGTGACTCCACTCAATGCCTCCAACATCACGGGCGAGGGCATCACGGGCAACGTCAGCTACGATGCTTCCACCAAGACGCTGAGACTCATCAATGCCTCGCTTTTATCTAAAATAGGTAACGGCATACAAAACAGGGGGGTCGACATGCTGAAAATCGAGGTGTTGGGCGTAAATAAGATTGACTGTACCGGTGATGGCCTGGCATTGATTCTTGCACAGCAGGAAATGTCGCTAACCGGCAACGGAATACTCCAACTCATGACCGACAACAGGAACTACTGTATACGCAACCTCTCAGGCTATTCGTTTACCATCGACGGGCCCACTGTCATGGGCTCTACCAGGACAGAGGCATACGATGGCAACAAAAAGGGTGACCTGATAGTGAAAGGAAGATCACAGCTCTTGCTCATTGCGTACGATGGCATCGGTGTTATAAAGGATGTACCCAACCTTGTGCTGGGCAGCGGATTGTATATTACTGAACCCTACGGCGGCTACTTCTCACCGACGTTGCAGAGCATCACCACCGACGGCGTCAATCCCCACAAGGGAATCCTGAATATCTCTATCCAGGAGCCGAAACTCAAATATGGCATCATTATCGGCGAGACGGATGTGACTGAGGATAACGCGGCAGACATTTTCGACGACGGGCAGTTCAGTTATGACCCCCAGACGAAGACGCTCACCGTGAACAATGCCAACCTTGTAAACAACGGCGCGCTGGGCCCCGGCATCAGCAACCGCGAGGTGGATGGTCTCATCGTAAACCTTGTGGGCGACAACTTTATCACCGGGCGTAACTTCGCCTTCATCACCAGTAAGAGGGCTACCATCACAGGTAGCGGGTCGCTGAAGCTCACGGCAACGGAAGGCAACGGCATACACCTCGGCGATGGCTGTGACTTGCTGACCATCGACGGCCCGACGATAGAAGTCACTGGAAATGATGCGGGGCTGTTTGACAACAGTGGAGGAGCAACACTCTGGCTGAAGGGCAGGGACACAAAGCTTATCCTGAACACGTCCACGAACGCCATCTTCCCCACCATCTACTCTCTGAAAGACTTGAAACTTGATGACGGGCTGGGCATCAGCAAACCCGCAGGTGGTTACTTTAGCCCAGAGATGCGCACCGTAACCGTGGACGGCACATCGGCATACCGGGGTGACATCGTCATCAATGCTATGGAGGAACAGCCCGACCCTGCAGATGTGAACGGCGACGGCAGCATTGATGTGGCCGACATCTCAATGGTCATCGACATCATGGCCGGAAAGGTAGAAACGACATCGGATAATCAAGGTGACGTGAATGGTGATGGAATTGTCGACGTGGCAGACATCTCGTCCATTATCAGCGCTATGGCAGAAAAGTAGAACTAATACGCTTTTTTCAACAACGGATTTTACGGATTACACGGATTTTACGGATAATAATTGATTTCACGGATTTTTACGGAGATAATAATAAATCCGTGAAAATCCGTGAAATCAGTTTTAATCCGTTGTTGAATAATGTAGGTGAACTTCTAATTCTATTTTATTTCAAACACTCTGGAGGCATAGTCCTCCCAGAGGGGCACCTCGATGCCTACGTCCATGAGGAAACGGCCGGTGAACTGCTTGCCGTTGAGTGAGCAGGGTTTCTCGCCGACGCGGATGTTACGCTCTGTGAGTGTGTAGGTCTTGTCGGGGTTTAGACCGGCCAGACGCAGACGGGGCAGGAGCTGGTCGCAGAAGTTCTCGGTTTTGTAGACGAAGAGAACGGCCTCACCCTTCAGGCTGTACATCAGCGCGGCCATGCCCTTGCGGTCGTGGGGGGAGATGAGACGGTAGAGGTCGCCTGTCTGCACGATGGGGCGCAGCCGCTTGTAGTCGGCAAAGCAGGTGGTGCATTGCTGGCGTTCCTCGTTGGTCATGTCCTTGGGCTGCAGCTCTATGCCGAGGCGTCCACTCATGGCCACATCGCAGCGGAACTTCACGGGTATGACACGCTTGCCGGTGTTCCAGTAGGGGCAGTGGTTGATGTGGGCGGCCATCGCGTTGGCGGGGAAGAAGAGGCTGGTGCCGTATTGTATATAGACACGTTGCAGGGCATCGGTATTGTCGCTGACCCAGAACTCGTCGAAGTAGGGCAGGAGACCGTAGTTGGCACGTCCACCTCCCGAGGCACAGTCCTGGATGACGAGGTCGGGATATTTTGCGCGGATGCGCTGGAGGGTCTTGATGAGTCCCCGGTGGTAGTCTATGTAGATGTTGTTCTGCTTCGACTTTGGCAGGTAGAGCGAGCCGTAGTTCTGTATGGATGCGTTGGCGTCCCATTTGATGTAGCTGATTTCGGGGTACTGTGTCATCAGGTTGTCGACGATGCTGAAGACGAAGTCCTGCACCTTGGGATTGGTCATGTCGAGCACAATCTGCGTGCCGCCTCGTCCAAGCTTCATTTCGCGTCCCTTAGCCTGGAGCACCCAGTCGGGGTGCTGCTCGTAGAGTTCGCTGGTGGTGTTGGTCATCTCCGGCTCTATCCAGATGCCGAACTTGATTTTGCGCTGCTTGGCTGCATCGGTGAGGGCCTTGATGCCGTTGGGCAGTTTGTTCTTGTCTACCACCCAGTCGCCAAGTGACGAGTTATCGACCTTACGGGGATATTTGTCGCCAAACCATCCGTCGTCCATGACGAAGAGCTCACCGCCGAAGGCTGCTATGTCGTCCATCATCTTGATGATTTTCTCCTCGGTGATGTCGAGGTAGATGCCCTCCCATGAGTTCAGCAGGATGTCGCCCGTCTTCATTCCCCGATGGAACATGCCTTCCTTGCGTGCCCAGTTGTGGAAGTTGCGGCTCACGCCACCCATTCCCTCGTCGGAGTAGGTCATGGCCAGATGGGGTGTCTCGAAGGGTTCATTGGGCTCCAGCACATACTCGCTGCTGACAGGGTCGATGCCGGCATAGACGTGATGCTCACGGTGGGACATGGTGTTCATGCGCAGCTCGTAGTTACCACTCCAACAGAGTGCGAGACCTATGGTGCGGCCTGTCTGTTCCTGGGGACGGCCATCGAGGGAGAGCATCAGTTCGGGAGCGTCGAGGTGGGAGTTGCGTGCTCCGTCGCTGTTGCGAATGGTTTTGATACCCTTTTTCAGTGGCTCCATCGTCGGCTCGGCTTCGGCTCCCCAGTTGCCATGCAGGTGGGTCACCCATACATCGCCCTGCCGCAGGGTCAGTTGTCCGCTGTCGAAGCGTTTCAGGATGATGGCCTTCTTCTCCTGGTGGGATATTTCCGTCCAGGTCTCGATGACGTCAACGTTCTTGTATGCCTTGTAGAATACTTTTACCGTCAGGGGCATCAGCTTGTCGGTCATCGTGAAAGTGTGGACGACGGCGGCTGTCTCGTTTCGCGATTCGTAATTGGTAACTTGTAGCTCCAGGTTGAGGTCGCCGTCGAAATGCTGTACCTGCAGAGCTGGCAGCTGGACGGCATCTACGGTGCCGTAGGCGGGTAGGGCGTGGAAACTGAGGTCGTCGCCGGCATTGCGCAGCTCTTGCAACGTGGCACTCTTGTTGCCATAGTACGACTGGTGCAGGTCGCCACCTTCATTTGCGGTGAGCAGCAGCTGCGTGTTGGGGGTCTCGATGGTGACTTCACCCTGCCAGGCAAACGTGGCCAGGGGTAAAAGGGTGAACAGGGAAAAGAAAAGTTTTGCTTTCATAGTTTTAATAGGGTGAAATGTTATTGAGTTCTTCCAAATGGGCCTCGCTGACTTTGGTTGTGAAGAGCTGGCGAAGCTGGTCGGGGGTGATGGTCGTGGTGGGGGCGAAGGCTTGGGAGTGCATGTAGTTGAGCACGGTGGCATAGAACTGTCGGCCCTCGGGATATTCGCTTGCACGCTCTAGGTCGCTCATGACAACGAGCAGACGGCCCTTGCCAACCTGCAACTCGAAGACGAGGCCCAGCTTGTGGTTACGCTCGACGTTGTCAATGACCTGGACGATGGGGAGTTGAGAGTTGAGAGTTCTTGCTCCGACGGACTCCGCAAGCGTCCCGTTGGGCCGAGCGGAGATTTGAGATTTGGGGTTTGAGGTTTGAGATTTGTGAGATGAGAGTTTAAAGAGATTATCGAGAATGAAGGGATGGCTCCACTTCACCACTGGCCACCATTGCCAGGAGGTATGCTCTTCGGTAGGGAAGTCTTTGAACAGGGGATGATATGGGTCGCAGAGCAGACCGAGGGTGCCGGGAGAGACAGGCTTCTTTTTGTTCTCTGAGATGGTCTTGAACATGCGGTAGTTCCAGTAATCGGTCTGGAAGAGACCACCGACACAGAGGTCTGTGGAGTCGGGCATGAGCAGCACCTTGGCACCTTTCCGTAGCTTACGGGTGATGTCGTCGGTCAAGTCCTTGGAGATGATGATGCCTTTCTTGTTTAGCTTCACTTCGTCGGGATAGGCCCAGAGGTCGTAGGTGTTCTGGTAGTTGGCGACGTGAAGTGTCAGTTTCAGTTGCGTGGCCTGTTTCAGGTGGGAGAGGTCGATGTCGATGTTGCCTATTTCGAGGAGACCTTCACCATCGGGGATAGGGAGTTCGCCCTGCTGTCCGGCACATTCCCAGCGTACCTTATTATTATGCAGGGAGCTGCCGCCGTAGTTGGCCACTTGTATCTTTCCGTGTATGCCCTCGCTGAAGGTGAAGCAATAGGCATCGCTGACCAGCAGCGGCACGACGGGGGAGCAGAACTGTCGCCATTCCTCTGGGGTGCAGATGGCTTTCGACTCCATGAAGGCATCGAGGATGCCCACGTAGGCCGAGCCCTGGCCAGGATAGTCCTGTAGGTCGAGAAGCTGGAAGCCCGCCATGTTAGGCGTGCGCAGGTCCATCTCGATGTCTTGCTTGTAGAGCAGGTACGACCATCGGCCGCTGGCGCGGTGGAATGCTTCGGCTTGGTCGGCCATGCCTGCCTGTTCCAGTCGCCGACGGAACACCTCCATGTTGCAGGGGCGCAGCACACCTGTGTATTTCTTGATTTCGTTGTAGTCGGGATAGGTCTGGAACTGTCCTGTCTCGTGGCTGATAATGGGCACGCTGCTTCGTGCGCAGCCTTCCTCAAAGTTCATCTTAGCGTTGGGACGGAAATGGTTGATGATACCACCGTCGAAGGCATCGGCAAAGGAGAACGAACCACGGGTGTGAGTGTCGTAGCTGCCCCAAGCCTCACCACCAACGCGACAGGTGGTAAAGTATTCCATGCCAGGCTTTTCTCCCTGATAGCCTAAATAATAGTTGGAACCAAAGGTGTAGAGCTTGTCGGGGGCGATGCTGCGGAAGTCATCGACGAACTCCTGCATCTTTTCGATGCTGCCCCATAGCTCGTTGCCCAAGGCAAACATACGGAACGAGGGATGATGACCATACCAGCGCAGGATGTTCTCACCCTCCTTGTGCAGGAACGTCATGAGCAGGGTGTCCTTTGCGTTGAAGTCGCCCCAGAAGGGAAGCTCGGGCTGGAGGATGATGTGGAGGGAGTCGGCAGCTACAAAGGCGGCTTCAGGCGGGCACCAGCTGTGGAAGCGCACATGGTTGATGCCGTAGTCGGCGCAGGTGCCTAAGTAGTCGAGCCACGACGGAACGTCCATAGGCACATGACCCGTCAGCGGCCAGACACAGGCATCGTGCTTGCCTCGAAGGAAGATGCGGTGACCGTTTTGGATGAATTGAGAATTGAGAATTGAGAGTTCTTGCTCCGACGGGCTCCGCAAGCGTCCCGTTGGGCCGAGCGGAGAGTTGAGAGTTGAGGATTGAGAGTTGAGAGTTGAGGATTGAGAGTTGAGAGTTGAGGGGGGAGCAAATTCTTCACTATCCACCCTTAGCTCTATCCTTCCGATGATGCCGTTCCAGTTGGTCTGGGTGTCCTCGGTGCAGGCATGACTGCTGGCATAGAGCTGGGTGGGGATATGACTGCCGTTGTCTACCATGATGGTAAGCACATGGTGGCCTGAGGCTATGGGGTGGGGTAGGGCATAGCGTTGTGGCGTCGAGAGGTCATTACTACTGCCAATGAGCTGCCCGTCGATATAGACCTCGGTGTATTTGGTGCGTTCCAGGAGGAGGGTGACAGGCTTGCATGCCCACTCTTCTGGGATGTTGATTTCGCGACTGTACCAAGCACGGCCTTTGTAGTAGTAGCGACGGCTAAGGTGGGTGGTCTCGTCGAAACGGTTGAGGGGCCTGCCTTTCTGGTTCGTGTCAGTGGTTCCTGGGAGTGTCACCACATCATCCAATAACGAGGAGGCCGTCAATGTGCTGTCGGGGTCAAGGGCAAAGTGCCACTGACCCGCAAGACTCATAGTGGGTGAAGCTTCGCCCACTAAGGGGAGCAGGTAGAAGAGGAGGATGAGGAGGCTTTTCATGCGAAGCGTTCAATCGTTTCCAGGCACATACGGCTGTTGTGGTAAGGGCATTTCCAGAAGCCAGCATGGTCATCGTCAAGGTTCAGCGTACCGTCGTCGTGGCGGCTCCAATACCACTCGCCATGCTCGTAGTCGATGAGGTTCTGCTTGATATACTCCCAGCAGCGGGATGCTCTCTGCAATGCCTCCTCGTCGCCGAAATACTGATAGATGTTCAGCCACCCTACCACGTTCTCGGCCTGTACCCACCAGTGCAGATCATCGTCCGTTGACCATTCTTGCGTCCCGTTGGTAGCAAGCGTCCTTCGGCCGAGCGGACCATTGACCGTTGATCTTTTTATTTCGTGAATCATCGAACCGTCTGGACGCAGCCCCTTTGCTGAAGCCTTTGCCACCATCTGTACAATCGGCTCCACCTTCTCCAGCACCTTCTTGTCGCCCAGCACCAAGGCGGTCTCATGCATCAGCCACGAACATTCTATGTCGTGACCATAGCTTTCCATCTGTCCACCACCACGTGTCCAGTCCATATTGAAGAATAGGTCGAGATGGTGGGTGTCAGGATTAAGGATGCGGTCGGTGAAGATGTTGATAAGGTTGCGCAGCGAAGCCTCCACCCTGTCAATCGTTTCCTGAGCTACGGAAATACCTATCGGGAGCACAGCTCCAACAACGGGCACATAGTTGCAGTTGGGCGATTCAGCCTCCTGGAACTCTTTGAGGCAGCGGTAGAGGTTTGTGTATGGCTCGATGATGTGCAGGTGTGTGTTCTGCGATTTGGGGAAGTTGGCATCCAACTCCGATAACCGCATGTCGGCAATCTCACCCCACTCTCTGGTGCAGGCCTCTATGTAACCATTGTGCTCTCTGTCCAAGGCGTGCTCCTCTATGCAGTCGTATAGTTGCAAGGCATAGTCCAGAGCCTCACGGTCGCCTGTGGCACGGGCATACTCCGAAAGGCCATAGATGGCAAAGCCGATGGCATAGAACTGTTTCTTGGTGTCGAGGGGCTGACCTTTGTAGTCCAGGCTCCAATAGACACCGCCATACTCTGGGTCGATGAAATGCTCTATGAAGTAGTCCTTCGCCCGGGTGGCAGCGTCCAAATATAATTGAGGGTTGAGAGTTCTTGCTGCGCAAGCGTCCTTCGGCCGAGCGGAGGGTTGAGGGTTGAGAGTTGAGAGTACGCGGTATGCTGCCGAGAATGACCATAGGATGCGGGCGTTGAGGATGGCACCCTTCTCTGCCTCAGGATGCAGTTGATGATGCCCGTCCATACGACCGTAGAAACCACCGTTCTCCGTGTCCTGCATCTTGTCGAGCCAGAAGCGCAGGATGTTGTTCTCTAGCACATCCAACATCTCGCTCCTCATCCTTTTTATCGTTTCATTCATCGTCTCTTCATTCGATTTAAGTTTCATATTTACTTAAGTTTAATTTCCTTAACTTCTTTAGCTCCTTTAACTTATCAACTATTCAATATCCTTGAGGAACAAAGATTTCTCTGCATCGTAGAATTCCTTGAAATACGGAGCATCGGGCTGGGCTGGCGACGGGCCGAACCATTCCTTCTTGTAGTTGCGCCATACCAGGAGGTAGCTGATGGGGTACTTGTCTACGACGGGCTGGAGCGACGAAACCCACCATGTGGGGTCGGTGAGGTTCTTCAGTCCGCACTCGGTGAGGGCCGCTATCTTCCCACGTTTTTCAGCAAAGGCGCAGAGCATTTGCAGGTTCTGGTCTAGTTGTGACATGAAGTCTTCCTTCGTTCCCCACTGATAACCGTCGATGCCAACGAGCTGCACACGGTCGTCACCAGGATAGCGTTCCAGGTATTTCTCTTCCGTCAGGTCGGGAGCCATACCAGGGGAGTAGGCCCAGAGCAGGTTGCTGAAGCCGTCGGCTGTCAGCTTGTCCTGTAGCATGTTCCATAGTTCCTTGTATTCCTCAGCCGTGCAGAGCTTCTCACCCCACCAGAACCACGAGCCGGTGTTCTCGTGCCATGGGCGGAAGATGATGGGGATGGGCTCTCCTTCCTGCGTCTTCAGCGTGGAGAGGAAATCGCTCATTCGCTGCATCCACAGTTGGAACTTCTCATGTTGTGTGCCACTGGGCAGGATGTTCTTTACGACGGTAGAGTCGCTAACGTCCCAGGCGGTGCCCTCGGGCCATGTGCCTCCTTGCTCTGTTGTGGTCACGGGGTTGCGTGGATGCCAGCTCAGGGTGATGATGCCACCTCGTTCGTAGTGCTTGATGACCTCTTCGGTGATGCGGCTGAAAGGAACGCTGTCGAGACTCAGGTCATCGCCCATCTCAATGCCACCCAGCTCGAATCCCATGACGGCAGGATAGTCGCCGCAGGTGTTCCTCACATCGCTGCTGTCCTGCTCATACTCCCACGTCAGTCCGTACATCGGGTCATCCTGATGCCCGAACATGTAGCCCTTCTGTCTCAGGCTGTCCAATCGCTCCACCAACTGTTGAGCTGGTGTTTTCTCCATTTCGGCGGCCTCTTTCTGTCCACCACATGCCGTCAGCACTAGAGCTGCTACGGCCATTCCAATCAATACTTTTTTCATATACTTTTCAATTAATCTTCATGGCTGCAAAAATAATCATTTCTGCACAAACAGCCTTGTACTATCTTTGCAAGTTCTTGCACTTTCGTGAAATAGAGATTGCCTATAGACGTTTCCCGTTAAACGCTCAGATACCTTTTCCTTGAAATAATCATACGTTCATAACTGAACGTTTAAACTTTAATACTCAATATAAACGTTCAAATGTGAACGCAAAGTTAATAATATATAAAATACAAGAGCATCTGAAAGGAGATTGAGAAATAATCTGTATATTTGCACCCATGAGTACGAGACTAGACGCACAGAACCAGTCGCCGGCAAGGATTATTCTCTTCCTTGGACAGCGATACAAGGCTACCCGTGTGGCCTTGCAAATCACACAAAAGGAGGTATCGGAGAAGACGGGTATCAGCATGAGCACCATCCGCCGCTTTGAGAATGGGCTGACCTTTAACCTCACGCTAGCGCATTTTATTGCGTTGCTTCAGGCCATTGGCTTCGCCGACAACCTGGAAGATACTATTCCTGAGATGCTCCCTGACCCGAACCAGCTTTTCAAGATGCAGAACAAACAACGTAAAAGAGCAAGTCATGGAAAATGTAGTAATGATTAAAATATGGGGTCGCCCCGTTGGCACCATCATGTGGGACTTTCACCGCAAGCGTGCCATCTTTAGTTATGACGAAGGGTTTATCAATAGGGGCATTGATATAGCCCCACTGACGGCATCCATCCATAATCCACGATGCCGTCTGCCGTTCTTGGGTGAGACCGACCGTGACATTTTCTCAGGACTTCCAGCCTTTGTCGCCGACTCGTTGCCTGGTGGTTGGGGTAACGCCGTCTATAATGCGTGGGTAGCTGAACATCATCTCAGCTCACAGCAGATAACACCCATCGACAAGTTGGCTTTCATTGGTAGACGAGGCATGGGAGCATTGGAGTTTGAACCTGCTGTTCCTATTGAGGAAAGCAGAGGCATCGCGTTGAAAGACTTATATTTACGTGCTAAGGAAATACTCGAAAACCGTGAACAAGTTTCAGCAGACGTACATCATTTGGATATGGACGTGCTCTATGAAGTGGGTACGTCGGCGGGTGGCAATCACGCCAAGGCCGTCATCGCCAAGAACAACCAAACTGGCGAGATACGTAGTGGCCAGATAAACCTGTCGGCAGACTATACCTATTATCTGCTGAAATTTGAGGAAAACGAACACTATCCGTTGACACGCATCGAAATGACCTACTATGATATGGCGCGTGCCTGCTCCATTCATATCATGCCTTCGCAGTTGATTGAAATAGGAAACGAAAGACATTTTCTTACGGAACGTTATGACCGACAAGACGGACAGAAATTCCACACACAAACGTTGGCGGCTATGATGCCGGACGCCTCTTCCTACGAGGACTTGATGGATGTGTGTTTGAAGCTGAAACTTCCATACGCCGAACTGGAGGAGACTTATCGAAGGGTCGTCTTCAACATCTTGTCGACCAACGTGGATGCCCATATCAAGAACTTCTCGTTCATGATGAAGGAAGGTGGCGATTGGCATATCACACCTGCCTACGACTTGACCTTCTCGTGCTTCAATCCTGGCAACAAGTATGACCCCGCGCACTATCTGAGTCTGAACGGCAAAACTATGTATATAAATGCCAACGACCTGCTTACGCTGGGGCGTATCTATAACATCAAGAATCCCAATGCCATTATTAAGGAATGTGTGGATGCCGTTATGGAGTTCAGAACCTTTGCCGCCAAATATGATGTCAGCGAACAATGGATAGACAAGGTGGAACGCCACTTCGCCGAGATGTCGCCCGACCTCTTGTCTGGCCTGCACTTATATAAGCCCCACGTATTCAGTTTCATCCTGCAGGGAGTGCATGTGGAGGATGCCCAGTGGGTGGAGATGGGCAACGGTGCCCTGCGACTGACGGCAAAGCTCAACGGGCAGGAGCATAAAGTCACCTTCAGCCCGAAGTCACCCAAGGGTAGGCTTGCCATCGAAAAGGGTGGCACAAAAATGGCACAGGAAGACCTGCGCCAGTTTGTGGAAGAATTGTTCTTGCCAAGGATTATGGGGCAGTAGTAAACTCCTTGTTCATCATTTTTTTAACTTCTCAAGGAGCCAGTTTTCCCACTCGTCCCATTGTTCCTGGAACCAGAAGTGCCAGGTGGCTTGATAGGGTGACAGCTGTTTGGGACCTTTCACCGTGTTATAGGTGGCGTAGGCAGTAGTGGGAGGCACCACGTCGTCGCAGTAGCCAAAGGAAAACCACCCCTGCTGCTGGTCAGTAATCAGGCGCGCAAAGTTCACACCGTCGTAGTAGCGTGTAGCCTCTATTTTACTCTCCAACTCCTTTGCCTCCTTATTCCTCAACTCCTCATAGAAATAATGTGGCCATCCGCATGCCTTGCCGTTCAGCGCGTTGGTATAGTCGCATAGGGCTGCATGAACGGGAGCGTAGCAGGTGACGCGCTTGTCGAGTCCAGCCGTAGCCAGCGAGAGAAAGCCTCCCTGACTGCTACCCGTAACGCCCAGTTCCTTGCCATTCCAAGCGGTGTACTGCTCAATATAGTCGATGGCACGTATGCAACCCAACACCACCCGTTTGTAGTAGCTCTGGTCGCGATTGTCCATGCCAAAGTTCCAATAGCAGTTCAGTGCCCCGTTGGCCAGGTCGTCGTAGACCTTCTGTTCCATCGTCACGGGGATGCCGTGAATACCTATCTCCAGCGTGATGATGCCTTGTGAGGCCGTCCACACGTCTCCCTGATAGGGTCGCACGCCTGCACCGGGCACACGTAAGAGGGCAGGATAACGTTTTCCTCCTGTAGACACAGAATTGCTAGATTCCCTACTATCTTTCGGTTCGCAGAGAATGCCGTATGTGCGTGAATTCCAGCGCACATTCTGGAACGACACCTCGTAGACGTTCACGTCCTTTGTACACCGTTCAGGCAACAGGCGCTTTGTGGGGTTCAGGTCTGTCCAGCGTGCCTCTTTGACGGCATTCTCCCAGAACTCCCTGAAATCTGCCGGCATCACCGTCGAGGGCAGTAGCTTCTCTGGCGAGAAGGCAGCCGCACATGCACCACGATAGTCCTTACCGTCTACATGGGCCGTCACATCAACACGGTAGAAGCCCGGTGTGGTCATCTTGCCTGTGAGTTTCAGCGTACCGTCCTTCAGCGTCACAGTCTTCTTCACGTCCTGATACATCTCAGGGCCGGTGGCATAGTCGATGGTGACATCATTGACAAGTGTGCCTGAACGGCGCACCTCCACCGTGAACTTCGCCGTCTCCCCCACCTGATAGTTCCAGTCCTGATGGTCGGGTTCTACGGTCACGACAATGCTGTTGCCCCTGATTTGCGCCCCAGTGGGCAGCAAGGTCAGCATCACTAAGAGTAGTAAACACAGTCTTTTCATAGTTTCTATTCGGTTTAGTTCAATCTCTTCGACGCTGCAAAGTTAAACAAATTTGTGTAAACAACCTCATACTTTCTTTGCAAGTTTTTGCACTTTATATGAAACAGACACATATTATCTTGTAATCAATCCTTACGAAATCTCGCTGTGTCGGGCTTTTTTTAAAAAAGTATCAATAAAAAGCAAATAAAAGTTATGCGGTTTGAAGAAAAATCATTACTTTTGCACGCGAAATGACGAAATTACTAACCACGAAATAAAAACATCATAATATTATAACCTAAAAAACAACTAACCAAAAAACCGTATGAATTTATTTTGCAGTAAAAATTCAGTGGTGGCGACGTTGTGCTTGGCCTCCTTGCTAAGCTATTCGCCACAGATGTCGGCTGCGCCTACGGTAGAGACAACACCTGTTGACGGGGATTCCCAATCCCCTCTCACGCTTGTTGCCCCAACCGAAGTGCAGCAGTCAAAGAAAATCACGGGTACGGTCAGCGATGTCATGGGGCCGGTTATCGGTGCCAGCGTCAAAATCAAGGGCACCAGCACTGGTGTCGTCACCGATTTTGACGGTAAGTTCTCGCTACAGGTCTCGCCGGGTCAGACGCTGGTCATCACCTACGTAGGCTACCTGCCCAAGGAAGTGAAGATTTCTTCGCAGAGCGACTATGCCATTACCATCGAAGAGGACAGGCAGATGCTCAACGAAGTGGTGGTCGTCGGCTATGGTACGATGAAGAAGAGCGATGTGGCCGGAGCCACTGGCTCTATGGACGAGAAGAAGATGAAAGGCTCCATCATCACCAACCTCGATCAGGCCTTTGCCGGTCGTGTGGCTGGTGTGACTGCCGTCCAGACCTCTGGTGCCCCTGGCTCATCATCTTCTATTCGTGTGCGCGGTCAGGCCACTATCAATGCCGGTGCCGAGCCTCTCTACGTCATCGACGGTGTCATCTGGAACAATGGCAATTCGTCAGGTGCATCGGTGGGTCTGGGTGACCGTCTGGGAAATGGTTCTGTTTCCTCAGTGTCTCCCCTTTCTACCATCAACCCGAACGACATTGTGAGCATGGAAATCCTGAAGGATGCCTCTGCCACCGCCATCTATGGTGCACAGGGTGCCAACGGTGTCGTGCTGATTACCACCAAGCATGGTAAGACGGGCGAGGCCAAGTTCAGCTACGAAGGTATGATGGCCTGGCAGTATCAGGGAAAGCGCATTGATATGCTCAACCTGCGTGAGTTTGCTGAGTTCTATAACGACATGGTAGCCCAAGGTTCTGCTACGGAAGACGAGTCGCTGAGCGACCCCAGCCTGCTGGGCAAGGGTACGAACTGGCAGGATGCCATCTTCCGCACAGCCCTACAGCATCAGCACCAGGTGAGCGCCCAGGGTGGTACGGACGCGGTGAAATATTATGTCAGTGCCAACTATATGGATCAGGATGGTACCATTATCGGTTCGTACTTCATGCGTAACGGTGCCCGTGTTAATCTCGACGCACAACTGAAGCCCTGGTTGAAGCTGGGACTGAACGCCACCTATTCGCATACCTCCGAGAAGCTGCTGAAGGCCGATCAGGACGAGGGTGTCATCACCTACGCGCTAACCACTCCGCCCTACCAGCCTATTTACGACATCGAAGGCGGCTATACTTCTGTTTCACGCGAGGGTATGAGCAATCCCAACCCCGTTGCGCTGGCCCTGATGAACGACTACCGCTACAGGCGTAACTTGCTGAACGGAAACCTCTTTGCAGAAGTGACCTTCCTCAAAGGGCTGGTATGGCACACAGAGCTTGGCTACAACTTCAACTGGGACCGTGCCTCCACTTTTGAACCTTCTGTCAATCTCGGCAACTGGACTATGCCCCAGAACCGTGCTCGCGTGCAAAAGACCACGGGACAGTTCATTCAGATTAAGAACTACCTGACTTATAACGGACAGATTGGCAAGCATGGCTTCTCGGCTATGATTGGTCAGGAGTGCTGGGAAAGCAAGTGGGACTATGTGAGTGTCTACAATACGGACCTGCCCTCCAACAGCATTCAGAATCCTGCCTTAGGAGCTGGTGAACCCCAGATAGGCTCCGGCTTCGGATCGGCAGCCATGTCCTCGTTCTTCACGCGCGAAACATATAATTATGATGACCGCTACCTCCTGACCTACACCTTCCGTCGTGACGGCAGCTCGAACTTCGGTCCCGACATGCGCTGGGGTTCGTTCCACTCTTTTGCTGCAGCCTGGCGTTTCTCCAACGAGGCCTTCATCAAGAAGTTTGCCGAGAAGTGGCTCTCCAACGGTAAGCTGCGTTTAGGTTGGGGACAGACGGGTAACTCGAACATTGGTGGTGGCAAGTGGGCCTCCGACCTCTCCGTCATGGAGTCGGGTCTTGGCATCTCACAGCGTCCTGCACGTATTGCCAACCGCGAGATACACTGGGAGAAGCAGGAACAGGTGAACATTGGTATCGACCTGGGCTTCTTTGACAACAAAATCAACATCACCGCTGACTGGTACAAGAAGGTGTCTGACGACATGCTCATGCCCATGCAGCTGCCCTCCATCATGGGAACCAGCGGTAACGGCTCGTCGGCCCTTGCAGCTCCCTGGGGTAACTACGGTAAGATTGAGAACACAGGTTTCGAGCTTACCATCAATACACATCCCATCTCGACAAAGAACTTCTCCTGGGACTCAGAGTTTGAAATCTCCTGGAACAAGAACAAGCTGAAGGAACTGGCTGGTACGGCCAGTGCCTCTATCTACGGCTATGGCATGTGGACGGACATTGTGTCGAAGAGTGACGTAGGCCAGCCGCTGTTCCAGTGGTATGGATATGTTACCGACGGCATCTACACCAGCCTGGAGGACATCGAGACCTCTGCCAAGCCTGTGGCCTACGGCAACAATGGCTTCAACCGCAGCAACACCGTATGGGTGGGCGACATCAAGTACAAGGACTTGAACAGCGACGGTATCATCGACGAGAACGACCGCACCTATCTTGGCAACCCCATGCCTAAATACACCTTCGGCTGGACCAACACCTTCCGCTATAAGGACTTCGACCTGAGCATTTTCGTCAACGGCTCGTATGGCAACAAGGTGTTCAACTACCTGCGCATGAAGCTCGACGGCATGAACAGCGTATGGCAGAACCAGGCCGCTTCCATCAAAGACCGTTCCGTCATCACAGCCATCGACCCCAACAAGGACTACAGCAATGGCTATGTGGGCAACAACTCTGGTACTGTGTGGAACTGGTATGACGACATCGACAATGTCCAGGTGAGCAATCCCAACTCGCTGCCTGCCGTCCGTCTGAACGACCCGAACAACAACCGCCGCATCAGCGACCGCTATGTGGAAAACGGCAGTTACCTGCGCCTGAAGAACATCACCCTGGGCTACACTGTTCCCAAGAAGTGGGTGAAGTATGTGGGACTGGACAACGCCCGTATATATTGCAACATCCAGAACCTCGTCACCTTCACAAGCTATGACGGCTACGACCCAGAGGTGGGCGCCTCTACGGCAGATGCCAACGGTTATGTCTATGGACTCGACAACGGCCGCTATCCCTCGCCGACAGTCTACTCGTTTGGCCTGAACATTTCATTCTAGACCCCCCTCAATCCCCCCGAAGGGGGGAAGAAAAGAAAGAACAATATAAATAATAAACGATATGAAACTATATAAAATCAAATCTATAGCATGCATTGCTTTGATGGGGCTGGCCGTGTCATCGTGCGATGACTATCTGGACAGACCTACTGAAGACGGCTATGATACCTCCAACTATTATAGCACAGATGCACAGTGCCGTGCGGGTGTCAACTACCTGTACAATTCGCCTTGGTATGACTTCCAGCGCGGTTTCTTCAAGACTGGCGAGGTGATGTCGGGTAACTACTATTGGGGCAGTTCACCCTACCTGACCTTTACGCTCGATGGCTCCGATGCCGACCTGGCAAACATGAGTGCCTCGTTGTGGGCAGTGAACACACATTCCACAACAGTATACAATAATATAAAGAATGCCAGCGGAGCTTCCGAGGCAGTGAGGAACGCCACCATGGGCGAATGTTTGGCTTGGAAGGCGATGGCCTATTTCTATCTGGTACGCACGTTTGGCGCTGTGCCCATCGTTCACGACCCGGCAGAAATCATCAACAGCCAGCAGTCCAACTCCCTGCACAAGGCCAAAATCAGCAATGTCTATGACTATGTCATCATGATTCTGGAGAAAGCTATCGAGCTGCTCCCTGAGAAAGACCCCACCAACACTGGCCGTATAGACAAGTATTGCGCTAAGGCCCTGCTGGCCAAGGTCTATCTGACAAAGGCCGGATTCAGCGAGAGCAATACCACCTACAACCCCGGTACTTACAGCTACATCACCTGTACGGCCCACCAGCGAAATGCCGAAGACCTGAAGAAGGCTGCCGACCTGGCACTCGATGTCATTGAGAACAGTGGCCGCAAGCTGATGGAGAACTATGCCGACATCTTCCGTGGGGAGAACAACGTCTGCGACGAGGCTCTCTTCTCATGGGCTTGGACGATGGGTGCCCACTGGACCTGCCAGAACACCTTCCAGAGCGACCTCATGATTGAGGGCTTCGACGAGAACGGTGACTGCTGGGGAGGCTGGGGAGGCCCGTCCGTAGACCTTCAGGATGCCTTCAATGAGAATGCCCTCAGCCTGACCCGTCAGAATGTGGACGACCGCCGCAAGGCTACGTTGATGATGATAGGCGACCACTACGACTACTTCTATGCTGACTGCGGTGGCTTCGAGATTGTGAAGTACTGCTATGGTGGCTACGAGGCCGACGGGCATCCTGGCCCTGGCCAGTGGGAGAGTCCTACAGGTGCCCACGAGGTGAAGCACCTCTATGGCAACAATGCCGACCATGCCCGTTTCTATGGCAGTCCTGCCGGTCGTATGGCCTACGCCCTTTACACCCACATCCTGCGCCTGGCCGATGTCTATCTGATTTATGCCGAGGCTGCTATGGGCAACAACGCCTCGTCGAGCGACCCGAAGGTGCTGGATATCTTCTATCAGGTACGCCATCGCTCGGTGAAGGGCTACCAGTACCCCACTAGCATCACCTGGGAGGACATCTGGAAGGAGCGCCGTCTGGAGCTTGCCTGCGAGGGTGACCGTTGGTACGACTTCGTGCGTCGCTACTATTACGATCCACAGGGTGCCATCAACGAAATCAAGTCGCAGCGTCGCAATGAATACTATGCGCTGAACGACCTCTACAAAACCTACTACGAGAGTGGTGCTTTCAACGTTGACCCCTCTAAGCACTTATACAATAATACTATAGCTGCCCCCAACGTGACCGACCGCAGCTTCACGATTCCCCTTCCCTCTGCCGACATTTCCTACAACCCCCTGTTGATGGAGGCTCCGGAAGACTTCGACCTAAGCGGAATTGCTTTCTAGATTGAACATTGATAATCGAAAATTGATAATTATGAATACCAAATATTTCAACAACTTACTTGCCGCCTGTCTCGTAGGCTGCGCTATATGCGCAGCACTCACCTCCTGCAAGGACCAGCCCGACAAGTTTGAGCTGACTGGTGGCATCCCCACCATCAACTACATCCGTCCGGCCAAAGCCAGCGCAAGCGACTCTCTGCTTGTTCAGGCCTATCCCCAGGCAACCATCTGTCTCGTGGGTTCTAACCTGACCAGCATCCAGCAGATGTATTTCAACGATAAGAAGGCCATCCTGAACACCAGCTTCATTACTGAAAACACGCTGATAGTTCAGATTCCCAGTGATATTCCCGACCTGGTGACTGACAAAATCTACATGATTACAGCCGCCCACGACACGCTGACCTACGATTTCCATATCGTTATTCCTGCTCCTGTCGTTTCACAGATGTCATGTGAATATGCTGCTCCGGGTTCTGTTGCCACCATCTATGGTAGCTACTTCATCGACGACCCCAATGTACCGCTCACCATCACATTCCCCGACGGTAAGACAGCTGAAATCAAGAGCATCAATGATTCACGCAGCACCGTTTCGTTTGTCGTTCCTGAGTGCACGACCGAAGGACAGGTTACCGTGAAGTCAATCTATGGCTCGAGCAAATCAAGCTTCCGCTATCTTGACTCACGCGGCATACTGTTCGACTTCGACCACGGCAATGCCGTGACGGGAGCAGTCCTGGGCTGCCACGGATGGCATAACAACCTGACTATTACTGACGCTGAGAATCCCATCTCCGGCAAATATCTGATTCTGGGTAATGCCAAACTGGATGAGGACGGATCTTGGGATGACGGTAACTTCTCGTTTGAGTACTGGCCGGGCAACTGGCAGGATCCTGAGGACTATCAGGGCGACGGCGTTCGCCTGTCTGACCTTGCTGACTTCAGCGACTACAGTAACATGTCATACAAGTTTGAGATGTACATTCCGAAGTCTAATCCTTGGTCGGCTGGTGCTATGCAGTTCATTGTCGGTGGTGTCGACAAGATTTCGCAGGGCAATGCTGGTGTCAAGGATATCTATGGTAATGTCCTCGCAGGTTGTAACAATACCTATTTCAACAACGACGAGCTGCCCCGTGGCATCTATCGTCCTTGGGAAGCTACAGGCAGTTACGACACGGCCGATGAATGGATTACCGTCACACTTCCCATCAGTGAGTTCAAGTATGGTATGAGTGGTGGTGCTGCTACTGGTAGCCTCACCTCCAGCGATTTCACCAGTCTTGTTATCTTCGTTGTCGGTGGTGGCATCAAGGGAACAGAGTGTACCCCCATCATCAAGATAGACAATCTGCGTGCAGTTCCGAACAAGTAAATTGAAATTTGAAAAATGAAGATTATGAAAAAGATAAAGAATATATTCGCACTGGCAGTGATAGCCCTCGCAGGGCTGTCGCTGACAGGGTGCAGCAGCGATGACAATCTGGATACCAACCAGTATCTTGGTGGTGTGTCGCTCAATGTGTATGGCCCGTCGCCTGTGATGCGTGGCGGTCAGTTGCGCTTCTTGGGCAGCAACCTCGACCAAGTGAGCGAGGTCATTCTTCCTGAAGGCATTTCCATCACCGCGATTGAAGTGGTGAAGGCAGGCGTGCCCAGCGAAATCCGTGTCACCGTTCCCAAGGATGGCCCTGTGGAAGGACTGGTGAAGCTGGTGACAAAGACCAACCAGACGATTGTCACAAAGACCGACCTCAAATATATTGAGGGCATCGAAATCACGAAGATTCCTGCCAAGGCCATGCCTGGCGATGTCATCAAACTGGAGGGAGACTATCTGAACCTCGTCCATTCGCTGGCCTTTGCCGACAATGTGGTTGTCAGTGAGAAGGACTTCGTGTCCCATACTCGCTATGCCATCGAGGTGAAGGTTCCTGAGGAAGCCCAGACAGGCAAGATGGAACTCTACACCGCCGACCTGACGGTCATCGACAAGAGCAAGGTGGACTATCAGATTATCCAGACGGAGGAGGCCATCGAGATTGGGCTCCCCACGATTTCCTCACTGAAAGGCCGTAACACGGCTGAGGCTCAGGGTAACGTCACGGCCAAGGCTGGAGAGAACATTACCATCGCCGGTTCCTATCTGAACTTGGCCGACTTCCTTGCCTTCGGAGATGTTAAGACTGTCCAGTTTGATATTTCCGAAGACGGTACTTCCCTCACCTTCCAACTGCCCGCCGAGGCTCCCAGTGGCGACATCGTCATCATCTGCAAGTCGGGTGTGGCTGTCACTGCCGGAGCTCTGACTACCGTGAAGCCCAGCAATGCTGTTGCTGACCCGAAGCCAGTCAAGGCAGGGAAGGCCCTGACCATTACTGGTAAGGACATGGACCTCGTCTCTTATATAGGTTTCAAGGAGACTCCTTACGGTGGCGATGGGCTTACTGTTGCTGCCGACAAGGTGGTTATCGGTGCCATGCCCGAGGAAGTCACTGAAGGCAAACTGAATCTCGTGATGGTGAACGGTGAGTACGTCGAGGTAGACTTTACGCTGGTGAAGCCTGTCGTGTCAAGCTATGACAAAACGACGGTCAATGCCGGTAGTGAACTTTCCATCAGAGGTACTGACCTCGACCTGGTGAAGACCGTGCGCTTTGGCGAGTCTGACATAGTCAACGTCCAAGGCAATCCCAGGACTCTCAAGCTCACCGTGCCGATGAATGCCACTTCGGGCAGTCCTACGCTCACGCTGGCCAATGGTACTACCGTTGCCAATGTCCCTGCCCTCACTATCAACGAAGCCCTGTTCTGCTACTTCAAGGAAATGCCAGCAGAAGATGCTGAGCTGAAGGCTGGCTACACTTTCGCATTGCCTGTGGCCAACGGTGACAAGCTGACGGGTGTGGAAATCAACGGTGAGGCTTGCCAGTACATACTGCTTGGTGACAACCAGCTGATTATCGGTATTCCCACAAATGCCACGAAGGGCTCCAAAGTCCGCCTCATTTCCTCTAACGGAGAGATTACCTACACCATCGACTTCGTCCCCAACACCGAGGTCACTACCGTCCTGTGGACTGGCCAGGCTGTTGCCGATGACTGGAAAGACCAGCCATACGTCCTTTCCGATGGTGGTCAGGAACTGAAGGATGCTGGTGTCGCCCCCGGCGATATCATCAGCTTCCACCTCGTTCCTTTGGACGCAGCCTGGAAGATTGAGTTTGTAGAGGGTCACTGGGGCCCCACCTATGCAAGCATCTGTAGCGTGGGTA
Organism: Prevotella sp.; assembly: GCA_017475265.1. Taxonomy (GTDB): domain Bacteria; phylum Bacteroidota; class Bacteroidia; order Bacteroidales; family Bacteroidaceae; genus Prevotella. The sequence continues at coordinate 26,700 of JAFVFY010000044.1, forward strand.
ACGACACGGAAGGTGGAAAGTTCACTGAGTATGACCTTGATGCCAACAAGGGCTGCTTTGACCTCGTCGTCACTCAGGAAATGCTCAACGCTGCCTATCAAGTTGGTGGCTGGGGAGGTGTCTTCGTGCTCAATGGCGACAACGTCGTTGTTGACAAAATCACCACCACTCACTATAACTCATCCGAGACTGTCCTCTGGGAAGGCGAGGCCGTTGCTGACAACTGGGGCGACCAACCCTACATGCTCAGCGACGGTGGTGCAGAACTCATCGCAGCAGGTATGAAGGTCGGGTCGATTATCAGGTGTTACCTCACCGCAACCGATTCATCATGGAACTGTCAGATTGTTGACGGTCACTGGAACCCCAACACTGCTTTTGACGGTTGCGACTTCAACTCAGACAACTGGAACCTCGCCGAGCACAACGGAGCCATTGAGTTTGTCGTCACCGATTATATCTATGAGCACCTCACCACTGCCGGAGGCTGGGGTGGTGCCTTCCTGCTCAACGGTGACAACGTGATTTGTACTAAAGTAACGATTGAATAAAAACACATTTCGGATGTTTGGAGTTATCACTCCCCCAAAACAATAAGAATTATGAAACTAAAGAATATTATATTTCCAATGTCCCTTGCAGCTGTGGCACTCATTGCCACAAGCTGCCAGGACACCGACGCGCAGATTGACATCACCGAAGTCGATGCACCTCAGTATGTCTCAGCCTATCTCACCGAGGAGAAGCCCATATTCTTTGGCGAGACAACCATTAAGGTGGCTTTCGACAAAAACATTGGCTTCGCAACCAAGAACACCAGCCAGATAACCATCAACGGAGAACCTGTTGACAAGGCTCTCGTAGCCGGTGCCTCTAAAGAGCTGACCGTTACTAAGTCCCTCGATTTCTGCAAAACTATCGAACTCTACATCCCTGGCAGAGTTATCGTCGGCCCGCAGGGAAAGACCTACGAAAATGCCATTGGCGTAACCTTCAAAGTCAAGGAGATGCCCAACAATGAAGCGACGGCCATGACGCAGAAACTGGGCTGGGGCTGGAACTTGGGCAACCACTTCGACACCAACGGCGATGCCATCAAGAACGGCTGGGGCTACTGGGATGGTGTGGACACACCCACTGCCGGTCCCTTCGAGAAACTTGCACTTCACGATGCCAAGACCGTGCGCATACCCACCACTTGGACCGACCACATGGATGACAGCTACACCATCAGTGCCGACTATCTTAATGAGGTGAAGGGTGTGGTAGACCTCGCCATCGGTGCCGGACTGAATGTCATCCTCAACACCCACCACGATTCCTTCGAGACTGACCTGGGCAATGCTGCCACAAACAATGAGGCTTACCAGAAAGACTCCACCATCATCGTGAAGCTGTGGGAGCAGGTGGCTACCAAGTTCGCCAGCTATAGCGACCAGCTCATCTTTGAGACCTTCAACGAGATTCACGCTGGCGACAACTGGGGCGGTGGCACAGACGCAGAGTATGCCTTGCTCAACAAGTGGAACCAGTGGGCTGTCGATGCCATCCGCAAGACGGGCGGCAACAACGCCACCCGCTGGATTGGCGTAGCCGGCTATGCTGCCAATATCGACCTCACCGTCGCCCATCTCGTGCTGCCCAACGACCCGGCCAACCGCATCATGGTGAGCGTGCACTGCTACGACCCCTATAACTTCTGCCTGCAGCCCTACGGTGATGACGGTTCAGCACTCTACTCCGCAGAGTGGGGACATGCTAAAGACGGGGCAGGGGCAGAGGAGCTCAATGCCATCAACCAACTCTACAAGGTGCGTGCCGCCTACATCGAGAAGGACATTCCCTGCTATCTCGGTGAGTATGGCTGTGTGTGGAAGAATACGGACTACGAGAACGCCTTCCGCGCCTACTACCTCGAGTTCTTCTGCCGCGCTGCCAACCTGGCCGGCATCCCCATGTTCGTCTGGGACAACAACGCCAAGAACTCAGGCAACGAGGCCAACGGCTACATAGACCATAAGACAGGCGAATGGCTGAACGACAGCGAGACCATCGTCCCCATGATGATTAAAGCCTGCACCAGTACTGACAGCAACTACGGATTCTCTGCCATCTGGGCCAAGTCACCCGCTGCCAAAACAGAATAGCACCGGAGTTCATAGAGAAATCAAACGACTTATTATCCTTTATTTAAATTGTTTACTATGACCGCAAAACAAATTATCGAGGCTGGAAAAGCCATTTTGGGAATTGAATTTGGTTCCACACGTATCAAGGCCGTCCTTATCGACCAGGACAATAAACCCATCGCACAGGGAAGTCACGAGTGGGAGAACCAACTCGTAGACGGGCTGTGGACGTATAGCATCGAGGCCATCTGGTATGGTCTGCAGGACTGCTATGCCGAGCTGCGCAAGGACGTGCTGAAGCAGTACGACTGTGAAATAGAGAGCCTTGCCGCCATCGGCTTCTCAGCCATGATGCATGGCTACATGGCTTTCAACGAGAAGCAGGAAATCCTGGTGCCCTTCCGCACTTGGCGCAACACGAACACGGGCAAGGCTGCTGCCGAGCTGTCTGAGCTGTTCAACTACAACATCCCCCTGCGTTGGAGCATCTCTCACCTCTACGAGGCCATCCTCGACAACGAGGAGCATGTGCCCGACATCAAGTTCCTCACCACGCTGGCTGGCTATGTCCACTGGCAGGTGACAGGACAGTTCGTGCTCGGAGTTGGCGATGCCTCGGGTATGATTCCCGTTGACCCCGCCACGAAGACCTACGATGCCGAGATGGTTCGCAAGTTCGACGAGCTGATAGCCCCGAAAGGCTTCCCCTGGCGGTTACTCGACATCCTGCCGAAGTCGCTCAACGCTGGTGAGAACGCCGGATTCCTCACCCCCGAGGGTGCCAAGCGTCTCGACGTGAGCGGACACCTGAAGGCTGGCATCCCCGTCTGTCCTCCTGAGGGTGACGCTGGTACGGGTATGGTGGCCACCAACGCCGTGAAGCAGCGCACAGGTAACGTCTCTGCCGGAACATCGTCGTTCTCGATGATTGTTCTGGAGAAGCCGCTGAGCAAGCCCTACGAGATGATTGACATGGTGACGACTCCCGACGGAAGCCTTGTGGCTATGGTTCATTGCAATAACTGTACCTCAGACATCAACGCCTGGGTGGGACTCTTCAAGGAGTATCAGAAACTGCTCGGCCTCGAGGTTGACATGAACGAACTCTATGGCAAGCTGTTCAACAAGGCTCTTGAGGGCGATACCGACTGCGGTGGCCTAATGTCTTACAACTATGTGAGTGGTGAGCCTGTCACAGGTCTTGCTGACGGCCGTCCCCTCTTCGTTCGCTCGGCCAACGATAAGTTCAATCTTGCCAACTTCATGCGTGCCCACCTCTACGGTGCTATTGGTGTGCTGAAGATTGGTAACGACATTCTGTTCAAGGACGAGATGATTCGTGTGGATCGTATCACCGGTCATGGCGGTTACTTCAAGACTCCTGGTGTTGGTCAGCGTATGCTTGCTGCCGCCCTTAACTCGCCTATCTCCGTGATGGAGACCGCCGGAGAAGGTGGTGCCTGGGGTATCGCCCTGCTGGCCGGCTTCGTCGTGAACAATCCCAACAAGCTCTCCCTGGCCGACTATCTGGAAAACGTTGTCTTCGCCGGCAATACGGGAACCAGCATTGCTCCTACTGCTGAGGACGTCGCAGGATTTGAGAAGTACATCGAGAACTACAAGAAGTGTCTGCCCGTGGAGCAGTGTGCTGTGGACAACAAGAAATAGCCCCTTTCAGGACTATAGACGCCCTAAATAGTTTAAGCCGTTCAAACCCAGAGTTTGAACGGCTTTTTCTCATAGAAAGAATACCATGTCACAATACAATCCAGATACCACCATGATCTTCACCTTCTCTCATCAACTTGTTCTGTGAACGTAGAAGGTCGATGTCACGTTGAACAGTCTTTCGTGACACATGAAGGATATTGGCAAGATTATCGTATGTGATTTTCTTATCGGCTCCACCGTTATTACCACAGGCTCCCACTCCCGATAATCGCGATGATAGAGTGAGTTCGTAATACTCTCTTCTAATGCCTGGTAAGGATAGGTATAGAACTTGATGCTGTGATTGTCGTTCTTAGGTTTGATGATGGTCTGCATCACCACCATACGATTCAGATACTCCAGCGTCCGCTCGATAATCTCTTCTTTCGTCATATTTCGTTTGCAAAGGTAATCAATTATTCCGGAATGAGCATCAAGAACCATCCTTACTCCACTACAGCACTCAGTAAAAACACTCTTTAAAAACATTTTGCCCATTTTGGTGCTTTTTGTGTTTTTATGCGAAGCCCCTGAATTAAAGGGAATTCCTGTTCTTAGTAGCTGTTCTATAAAAACATTTTCTAAAAACATTTTGCCCATTTCGACGCACATTTTATGTTTTTATACGATATTTAGTCCAACGCTTCTGCCCCTCCCAACACAGTCTTTTGCCAGCTCTGCAAAATCAGCGGTCTTGCCGACCACCGTTTTCAGCGATTTCTTGTCGTATAATGAATTCTCTTTCATGTTTCGTTTGCCGCTCGACCCCTGGTCGCTTTGTTTACAAAGAAAGGTAATCAATTATTTCGAAATGATTATCAAGAACCGTCCCTCGTAATCTTTGTCGGAAACAAACTGTTGTCTCACAAATTTCACTTTATTACTTCCCAATAGCCACCAAAATCAGCACCTATGCGCTTAATAACGCCAGTTTCTCGAAGTTTTCTAATTTGCTTCTCTACACCTCGTGCAGACATATCCATTTCCATCGCTATCTCTGCAGCAGATATTGTCGGTCTGTTCTTGATTAAATCAAGGATTCTCTCCGAACTTTTTTTCTTTCTCTCCGAACTTTCCCCTTTTGTCTCCGAACTTTTCTCCGAACTTTTTGTCTTAGTTTCCGAACCTGTTTCCGAACCTACAGGGCTTTTAACTGTCCCTACTGCCAAAGGATTTCTTTCACATCCAGGATGAATGGGAATGTGAATCAAGAACGTCAAACGGTCTTCGGTTGTCTCGAAAGTTGCGCGTGGAGAGCCATTGCCTGCAAGTTTTTCTTGAATAGTAGGCACACCAGTAGAGCGGCCTTCTGTTAAATCCATCTCTTTTAGAAAATCGCCCAAGTAGCGGTTACGATAGCGTCGGCTCTTCAACATATCGCCTTTCACAATAGACTCCATAGATATACTCCTGTCAGGGCCTGGGCAGTTGAGTATGTCTATACCATCAGGCTCAATGGTTATTTCTACGGGCTCATGCTGGCTGTAGTCTCTGTGATAGAGTGAATTCACAACAGCTTCTTCCAATGCTTCGTATGGATAACTCCAGAAACGGTTGGCTTCGGCTCTATCCGGTACTTTTTGAACTGTCTCATATAGGATTGTGGTGCGTAGATAATCCATCGTTTGTTTTATCAGTTGCGGCACACTCCCTTTGAAGATCTTCTCTGTAAAGCGATGTGGGTTCTTCAATTTGCCTTCTGGGAACATAACGACATCAACCTGCGTATAAGGGAAAAATTTCTCAGGCGTCTCACAAAACATCATTGCTGCAACGTTCTTCAGCCATCGTTGTTCCTGTGGGCCGGTAAACAGATTCATCTGATCAAGGATGTCTGCTATAGGTCTAGACCAAAGTTCATTAGCCAATTTACTGCCAACCTTCACCAGATACTCGCGAAGCAACAGCGTGGATATGTCCTCCAGCTTGATGTCTGGATTGCCTCTCTCGTCAAATGGTACACGGCTGGCCAGTTCACGTAGTTCGTCCAGCACCTCACCTTTAGCAATGATGCTGCTCGTCCCGCTGCGGATATAGAAATACTCTTTACTGCCACTCTTCGCTGTAACGTTTTCAGGCACAGAATAGGGTCTATTGATGCCAGCAGGACACCAAATCACCAATACCTGCTTTCCGTCCACTTCCTCAACGCTCGTCCTGGGCATGTAGTAAGGCGACATCTTATTGTTATATCCCACCATCTCCTGAAGGATACCGTCAATCTTCTCGATGGGTACACCCTCAACGGGACGGATGGCCATGCCTGTATCGCCATCGCTATCCACACCAACCAAGATATATCCACCGCCAAGGTCATCGAAATCATTGGCGAAAGCACACACGCTATGGTATATGCTTGCAGGATTCCAACCCTTTTTGAACTCAATCCTGTTGGACTCTATCTTCTGCTTGTTCAGCAGGTCTTCTATGTTTATTGCCAGTGCCATATTTCGTTTGCAAAGGTAATCAATGTTTGGAATTAAACAAAGAGAACCGTTCCTTCTTTACTAAATGATCACTATAACCGTGATTATTTTAACGCATAAAATTATCCGTCACTAATGCTTTCTAACGTCGTAACAAATGGGAGGTATCTTATATGTCCTCGCCGTTGGGTTTTAAGAATGTTTAGTGTTCCTAAATCTGCTGGTGTTTCTGTGTTGTATTCCAACAGGAGGAACCTAGAGGCTCCATCTGCGAGCCTTGGTAAATACCCATCTGGTATATCGTCCTTGATAACTAACCTCGGCTTTTGGCTCAACACATAAGGCACTGGATTCTTCCAATAGTGGAACAATACATATTTCACGCTCATATAGGATACCTCTTGCTCTTTCGAAAGAGATTCCTCTTTGATGCCCAGTGCAATCTTCCCAGCTGTCTCTGTCTTCTTTCTGGCCTTGGGGCTGATGGCATACATAAGTACCAAGCCGAGTTTTTCATCAAGCAGATGACTCCGTTCCGTTTTTGGCAAATCGACGGGGACACTTCCCTCAATAAAAATATCTTCAGCGGCCATCATAGGCTCGAATTCCACGGGGTTATTCGCGAGAGAAGGATGCAGAGAAATGGTTGTGCAATGTGGCTTAATTTCTTGTGCCATGTTGGTGGCCATTTCTTTTGCTATGTCATTCTTGTAGGCTATCACTTTTCGAGCTGCCATTTTCTTCTCTGCACGGACAATCGTCTGCATGAACTCCACATCAATTTCTCCGTTAGAATCGGTTGGCAGGTAGATTTCCTCGGTCTCAACGCGATTCTGCCATGTGGCTTTTTGCTCGCGCGAATAAATAGGGAATATCTTTTTCTGAATGGCGGTTCTCAGGAACAGATTCACATCAAAAGGAATCTCTTCACCCTTCCATTTTATCAGATAACTGTCTGTAAAGATGCCAACGTCCTCTTCATGTGCATACACCAGCCCTGCGGCAATGGCTCCGTTGTATATGATGGAGAGAACATTAGAATGAGTTGTATAATCTTCCCTGCGTCCAAACTTCATGATTCCATTATTACCACGTTTGGCGCAGATCACAGGTAGACAAAACTCCTTTGTGCGGATGCGGCTAACATGGTCTTGTCTCCGTGTACCCTTTCGTAGGTATGGAGCTTTCAGCGGAGCAAAAATTTCATTCATCGCAAAAGGCTTCCAACTTACTTCGCCACGGAGGAGTCGATGTAAAGCTGCTTCTTCTGCGCCAGTTAGCACGTAGTCTTCGAGGGAATATTTCTCAAGAAACGAATCAATTTTTTTGATATATTCACTATTCAATAATCCAACATATTCCTCCATGTAATTAAAGTCAACTTCTCCTTGGGACATAGGAACAAATACATATATTTCCTTTAGAATATTTTCATTGAAAGAATCAACACCCCATTGGAAGTTTGCGAAAGCTTTGCGCATTGCTCCTAAAAGATAACAAGCAGACCTGTTGTTCAGACAACCATTTAACAGGGTGAGTATTTTTATTTTGTCGCCTGTAAAATATGGTAAATCTTGATAAAAGATCGTCGCAGTGTCTTGGCCAAAAGAAATGGTTTGACCGTCATTTAGAAACGCAGTGTCCTCGTCTATATATCCCTTTATACCATTGTTTTGACTAGTTCTAACTACATAACGATACTTTCCTCCAAATGAGATTTTGTTTGCATCAAACTTCATCTTAGGGGATGATACATCAAATAACGTTCCTATACTTGTTTTCTCCCATTTGCCCCCGCTCTTTGTAAACTCCTCGTTGAGTTTTGCAAGACGGGGGCTTACTGAAAATCCATTTCATCGGACTGGGAGATGTCTGTGAGCAGAGTGGATATTTGCCAAGCCATATACTCTGATACAGACTTGCGGAAGTCGGATTCTGTAGGAATAGCATTGTGCGACTGGTGCTGCCCGTATGTCCAGTCGTTGCCTTCGAGTGATATGGTGTCCTTGATGATATGTCCGTCAAGATGATGGGTGGAACGTTTTCGGTCCAATACAATGTCTACTAGTTCCTGATAACGTTCTCTACCAGTGCCATCATCCCGGAAATTCTTAGCGAGACTAGCTTTTTTCTTGTCTTGGCGTAAAAAACCATCATAGGAGAAGTCTATGAACTTGACAAGAGTAGCGGGAGCATGCTTTTTACCTACCTCAAACAGATATATTCCAGTCTGTACACCAGCTCTTCCGATAAATAGTTTGCTTGGCATCTTAATAGAGGCCAACAATGTATTTCGTTCCAAAATGCGTTTTGTGAATGGTAGTCCTTGGCCGCTTCCAGCATTTTCTTGAATGAGGATGGCTGCCATGCCATTGGTCATTCTACTAAGTGCCTTCTCTACAAAGATAAAACCTTTGCCATCTTCAGAATAAGGTGGATTGAGCAAGAATACGTTTGCAGGGAAAGGCTTTTCACCTTCATCTTCCACCGATTGTTCATATTTGCCTTCGTATAAGAGTGAATCTTTATTGAGTATGTGGCTAGAACCATCGCCCATGAGAATCATATTTAGAACGGCGAGGATATATATCTCAGGACGCAATTCCAACCCCAACAACTGAAAGAGTTGTATATGGTCAATTTTTGTGGTCAATTCCCGTTGGCTTTTAATGTTTCGCTGGGCATCTTCAATCATCAACTTCATGGCGGACACAAGGAAACCACCGCTACCAGCGGCATAGTCCCACACGTAACTATCCATGTCCACCTTGCATAACCGCGCCATCATCTCCGTGACATAGCGAGGCGTGAGCACCACGTCATTCTTGTCGTCGCCAGGACGGAGAGGAATCCACGATGTCAGCACGTTGAAAAGTCTTCCTGTGAAATCCAAATGTTGAGCGGAACGGAACATGGGCATGATGTCGTCTTTGATGGTAATGTACACCGATTTGATAGGACTTTCCCCATTACGTGGTTTGTAATAATTGGCATCTTGCAAGATGGCGGAGAAAATGGAACCAATGGTATCTTTCTTCTCCTGAGGCAAATTTTTACTATTGAGGAAATCTTTTATGCGGTTCAAAACTATAACACCGTCATTAGTGTTCTTACCCATTTGGCCTTTCAGCTCCTCTATTTCAAGAGGTGCTACGACATCCTTATATCCCAATGCTGCCATAATCATACCACACACCAACTGCACCCGAGACTCTGCTTTAATATTCAATCCGCCGCTTTCGCCTTTGTCTTCCATTCTTTGGTTCAGCTTTTTGAGTATGGCCTCTATTCGTATTTCATACTCGGTATTCCTCCGTTCTTTTTCTTCGTCAGTAAGTGACAACTCCCTGATGGCAGTCTGCAAGAATGTAAGATGCTCTTCGGAAAGGAACGACAAGTCGGAATATTCGGCTATCTTCTTTGGTAGGAGCATATTTTCACGCGACAGGTAGTAAACTCCTATTTCTGTTTTTATATCTTCCGCAACTTCGTAGCCATTGTAACCGATAGCTATAACCTCTTGGAACGACTTGCTGTAGTTTATGATTGCCTGAGCATAGTGTACGGCTCCATTTACAGCATATCGCTTGATATTATCATATATAGCATCGCCTTTCTCATTGAAATTCAGTACATTTCCGTCCTTGCCAAACTTTGCAAAATCGCCATTTCTGCCTTTTACTTCTATCATGACAGGGATACGCTTCATTTCTGGCAACTCTATCAGCAATTTAATGTCTGGATAGTTGCCTCCTTTGCCACCACTCTTGGATTCAGCTTTTGTTAAAGCCTCGTCAATCTCAGTATTTACACTTTCCGTCTTGGTGAAATAGCGTACTTGGTTAGCATCGAGTTGCTTTTTTGCAATATCTTCTATCTTTTCCTCTATACTTTTAGTTGACTTTGCCATTGTTGCGTTCATTTTTTTCGTTAAAACTTAACTCGTTCTTTTTCTCATGTTAGAAATCATTGGGTCGGTTCTACTGATTACGTTTGCTTCCTCATATCCACAGGGCGTGAACTCTTGTCGACTTTCACCCAGTCCTCGCGATAGCTGAGGTTTTTGCAAGTATGCGAACGACCAGAGATTGAGCGGGGCAGTATGAAAAGTTGCCAGGTTCTTTGTTGTTTTACCATCTTACTCCCCTCCTTTCTCGTTTTGCTCAATGACTTCCCAGTGACCACCTTTGTTAGGGTCGACACGACGGATGAGACCCAGTTCACGAAGGCTTCTAATTTGTTTCTCAATATCTTTGACTGATATATGTATTTCTGCAGCAAGTTCAGATTGTGTAATCTTAGGGTTCGCTTTAATCAATTCAACTATTTTCTCCCTACTTTTCTTCCTACTTTTCTCCCTACTTATCTCCATAGTTTTTTCTCGTCCACTTTCTGGTCTACTTTGTGGTTCTAGCGTACTCTTTAATGTACTTTTCTCCCCAGTTTTCTCCGTAGTCTCATCCTCATCTCTCAATGCCGAGGTAAGTTTCACCTTGACCATGAATTCTACTTGCTTGTATTCGGGTGCAGGATTGCCGGCCTCAGCCATTTCGCAGAACATACAGTCGACACCCTCGCCAAATTCCTTCACCAGTTTGTACTGCTGCATGAACTCAGCAATTTTGGGATTGCGAGAGAAGTGCATCTGTCGGATATTGTCGATGCGGAAGCTCTTACGGTCGAACTGCTGACCTTCGGGTTGCTGTTGAAGCGTCTGTATATCGTTAATGTCAATCATTGCTTGAAATGTATCATTAATAGAGCGCAAAGATACACATTTCCTACGAAACAAACGAAGAAATGAAAAGGTTTTAATACTTTTTGCGATATAGAGTGGCCGAGAAATAGAAATATAGTGTTTAGGTGACAGAAGTATGATACTTAGGCGGCGCAAGTATGATACTTAGGTGGCGCAAGTATAATACTTAGCCCCCGTAAGTATGGCAGTTAGACATCACAAACGGCATAGATAGATGGCAAGTTACACATTTCCGTCGTAACAAATGAAGAAAAGAAAAAGGATACAACTTTTCTCACGAAAAGTTTTTAAAAACACTATACATTCCTACATTTTTGTTGTAACTGTCTAAATATAAAAGATTTAGATTATGTATAGACCCTACATAATTGATAGGCACTATACATTCATTGAGAAAAGACGTAGGATAGTAACCGCAACAACGTATCTAAGTATCGGATAATCAGTTTGTTTCCCTTCGTTTCCTCCGTGGAGACAAACAGTTTCCACGGGAGAAACAAACAGTTTCCACGGCAGAAACTAAATCAAAGGTCGGTTATTGTTACTACTTTCCTACGTTATGTTTGTCGAAAAAGTCCGTTCTATGCCTATGTATGGTGGCATCATAAAATGTATGGTCCATACATAAACTAACTCTCTGTATATATGCAGGTTACACGAAAAATGTAGGAATGTATGGTGAAATCAAAAAAAGTTCGTGAGAAAAATTGCATCTCTCAAAATGCCTTTGTATAAAGGAGGGGGCTTGAGAGATTTAGTGAGTAAGTGAGGCGTGATTGTCGCGGTATTGTTTAGCGGTTATGCCAGTGATACGTTTGAAGTAGCGATAGAAAGAGGTTGGCTCTGAGAAACCAAGCATGTAGGCTGTTTCCTGAAGGGTCTGGGTGGCGCACGTCTCTATAAGGCGCTTTGCCTGTGCCGTCACGTACTGCTCTATCCATTCGGCTGGTGAGATATTGGCGGCATCCTGGATGACTTTACTCAGATACTTAGGGGTTAGGTTCAGCAGGGCTGCGTAGTATTTGATTTCACGTGACTCCCGATAGTGTTTTACCACGAGGTCGCAGAAGCGGTTGAAAATGTCGGCGCGACGGTTCTCCGTCCATTGCTTATCCTGCTCACGCCGGTAGCAGTTGAGAAGCTCGTAGCCCACAGCGAGTTGCGCCAACAGAGCTTGATAGCGATGGGGGAATTCTTCATCGGTGTGGTTGGCAATGACGTTGAGCAGATCTACGATGGCCAGCAGGTGTGCCGCCTGATCGTCGGTAAGTGAACAAACGGGTGCATAGTTGAACTTCTCGTAGTCGTGGCTGAAGGTATGAAAGCGCAAGTCGTCGAACATCTTTGGTGAAATGAAGAACACGGTATATGAGAAATCATCCGAGCAATCTATAGGATGCATAATGTGGCCTGGCATGATGAAGGCCAAATCATTCTTGCGGTGGGTGATGGTGCGCATGTCGTACATGGCCCGTGCATGGCCGCTCAGGGTGAGTGTCAGAATGATGTGAGGGAATACGTAGTCTTGGTTGCTCGCGAAAAGACCATGTACTTTGCGCACTATCACAATGCCGGATTGTTCAACGGCTTTTATCAGCTGCTCGCTATCGTAATTCATATTTCGTCTGCAAAAGTAATGCTTTTTTGTGGTTCTTGCAAAGAAAAAGCGACATATTGCCATAAAAAAGTCCTTAATTGTTAGTGTGAAGACGTGGGAAACACAGTACCTTTGCGCTATGCTAAATAATAAATAACAAATAACAAATGAGAAAGATGACAAAGAAATTACTCCTTTCCGTGTTGCTCCTGTTTGTGGGAGTAAGCATGCAGGCTCAGTCTGTTGCTACCGAGCAGATGGACGAGCGGTTTAATGACGGTACGAAGATGCCTTTCGGCTGGTTTGGCGAGGGCTGGAAGGTTGACGATGGCAAGGCAAAGTCAGAAGCCACCGACGAGTCCTCCGGCTTCGATTTCAGCCAAATGATGAACATGAATCAAGAGAACAGCGAGGGGACGCCCAACATGATGCAAGGTATGTTTGGCGGCCCACGCTACAGGACCTATCTGCTCACCCCGCCTGTGGTGGTGAAAGACGGAGAGAACCTGGTGTTCAGCGCCAGCAAACCCAGTGGCGACGACAATGGCATGGGCTTCAGTTTCGATATGAAGGCTATCATGGGGATGACCGACACCATCTTCGTGGTGGAACGTTCCGTCTATGGCCGGAACCAGTGGGTGCGCGTAGGTGACTTTACGACGACGCTCAACAACGAGTTCCAGACGTTCACTATTTCGGGCACACCCGCAGGCGAATACCGTTTCCGATTCGTGTCGTATGTCAATGCTGAGATAGACAGCGTGGCGGGTTTCCACATCGACAACGAGGCGCCCGATCTGCTCGTGACGGTCGATAGCCTGCACACCCGCTTTGTAGATTACAGCGTTTGCGATGAGGACAGCACCAAGGAGTTCATCCTCATCAATACGGGAACGGGAACGCTGAAGGTGAACATCGAGTCGAGAGACCCTGAGCTGTTCAGCCTCGATCAGAGCCATTTCGAAATTGCCGCCGGCGACTCTGCCAAGCTGAACGTCACGTTCAACTATGGAGCAGGCGAGATTGGGAAGAACGAGAGCATGATCAATTTCATTTGTGAGGATACCCGTCTGTTTGGTACAAACATCACCGTCGCTGCCCTCATCACCGACCCAGAGGTCTGGGCTACCGACTTTAACGACGACCAGATGCCTTTCGGCTGCTTTGGCGAGGGTTTCGTGGTGAAGGAAGGCGTTGCCACGCACTATAATCCTGCTGGCGGCGGCATGGCTGCTATGGCGGCCATCTTTGGCGGCGGCGGGGCAAGCGACTGGTTCATGACGCCCCCGCTGACCATTCAGGGCGTTAACGATGCCGTGGTCTTCTCGCTGAAGAATGGCGACGGCAGCTATAAGGGTCCCATCATCGACCCGCAGGCCAACGTGACCATCGAGAAGACCATCTACGGCAGCAACGAGTGGGAGCGCGTGGATGCCTATCAGCTCACCGACACCCTTTACCACACGAAGTGGATTGCCTGGCTCCCGGTCGGCGACTACCGCTTCCGATTCGTATCTGGCGACAGCCTCTGCATCGACAGCATTGCAGGAGGGCGCATCAACATGAATGCTCCCGACCTGCTGGTGCGCCACAATGGAAGCAGCGTGCAGACGGTGAACTACGGCATTTGCTGCGGCAACCAGACCAAGACCTTCCAGCTTATCAATACGGGTACGTCGGAATTGCAGCTCTATGCCATGTCGAGCGATCCTGCGTTCTACAGCCTGAGTCAGCAGATGTTCAGCATCGCTGCCGGAGAATCGGCCACCGTCGACGTAACCTTCAACTTCGACCCCGTGGCTTTGGGCGCCCATCAGGCAGCACTCGTACTGATACCGCAAAACTGCCAGATTGCCACACAGATGGTCTACCTGTCGGCCTACATCACTTACGAAGATGCCTGGACCGAGGACTTCGAGCCTGAGTTCGTGGTCGAGGAAGGCGAAACCGTAGACCTGCCCATAGGCTGGAGCACCACCGGCTGGCAGATTATCAAGGGCGGCGGCATGGACATGATGGCGATGATGGGCATGGGCGGCGGAGAGAAGTCGTGGGCTCCTCATACCGATAACGATGCATACAACCTCATCACGCCGAGCCTGCAGGCCAGGAAGGGCGACGTGCTCCGCTTCTATGCCGACATCAGCAGCGGTTGGCTCAACCTGTTCTACAAGTGCGAAGACGACGCCGACTGGATCTACCAGAACACTTATATCACTGCCGACTCTATCTACTTCATCGCGCCACTCACGGGCATCTACCAGTTGAAGTTCACCGGCAGCTCAGTAGCCGTCGATGACTTTGTCGGCTTCCTGAAGCCTATGCAGGGGGCAACCCTGATGGATGACAGCGCGTTCGATGGTCAGAACGCCGAAGTGATAGAGCACTTCGAGGGTCAGAAGGTAAATGTCTACTACGACCGTGTACTCTCCGCCGTAAACAATGGCTACGGTTCGTGGACGCCAAAGGCATATACGCTCTGCCTGCCCTACGAGTTCCGTTTTGGCGAGCTCATAGAGCCGGGCAAGGTGAAGTTCTACCAGCTCTCATTCGTCGATGACTACTACAAGCAGTTCGTCTTTACCGCCGTCGCCGACGTTGCCGAGGCGGGAAAAGCTTACCTCGCCGTGGTGGAAGAGGGCGACGTCAGCCTGAATGCGTATAACGTAACTCTCAACTCTCAACACTCAACTCTCAACCCTGTTTACGACTACGCCGACTGGTTCTTCAACGAGAATCTGACGAAGGTGGGCCAGTGGCAGGGCAGTTTCAAGAGCATCAGTGCCTCCGAGGCCGACGAGAAGAACATGTATTGCCTGCTCGACGACGGCTCGTGGGTACGCTTCACCTCAGAAGACAATCCTGACACGAAGCTCAATGCCTTCCGAGCATACTTCCTCTCTGATGAACCCGCCGAAGTAGTAGCCAACGCTTCCCAGCGTGGGAACATCGCCGAAGAAGTAGTAGCCCACACTTCCCAGCGTGGGAACATCGCCGACAACACCGTCAAGGTGTTCCGCACTCTGTTCAGCAACGCCGGCGTAGCCAATGTGAGCGACAGCAACGTACCCGATGCCTCCAGCATCCTGTATGAGGCCGACATCCCCACTCCGGAATCCATCTCCGTAGGCATCCAGCCCACTATCATCACCATCGATTCCGACGGCACCAGCCGCTACTTCGACCTCCAGGGCCGCATGCTAAACGGCAAGCCCGACAAGGGGCTATTCATCGAAAATGGCAAGAAGACCGTCAACAAATAGGATTCTGCTTTGCATCGTGGCAAGCATCATGGGAATGATTGCGCCCGCTTCGGCGCAATCGTTCTTTTCACGTGTTGACAGCATCCTCACGCTCCACTACCACAAGGGCGACATCGACACGGCCTACATCATGCGTCCTCAGACCAAATGGACCATCACGGCGCGGATGAACGTGTCGGGGGCAAAGATTGAAGCCGAGGGAATCGATGAAGGCCGGCATTTCAAGTCGGAGATGGAAGCCAACAGGAAGGCGACGCTCAGCGTGGGCGTCAGTTATCTCGGTATCTCACTCAGCGCGTCGCTCAATCCCGCCAAGCTGATGGGAAAGTACCGCGACTTCGAACTGAACTTTAACAGCTATGGCCGGCGCTTCGGCTTCGACATCATCTATCAGGATGCCAAGAACTTCACGGGCTGGCACGACCATCAGGGCATGGAGCGTATCGAATTGCCCGACGGTATGCTTTCGGTGAAGACGCTGAACCTGAATGCCTATTACGTCTTCAACAGCCGCCGTTTCTCCTATCCTGCCGCCTTCTCGCAGAGCTACATCCAGCGCCGCTCTGCCGGCAGTTTCCTTCTGGCTGCGTCGGGCATGGGGCAGCACGCCACACTCGACTGGCAAGAGACGATGCAGCTGAAGATGACAAACATTGGTCTTGGTGCTGGCTATGGCTACAACTACGTGCCAGGGCAGGGATGGCTGCTGCATATCTCCGCCCTCCCGACGTTTATTGCTTACAGTAAAACTTCGATGTCTTTCGGTGACACCAACATCCCCTTGCGCTACCACTTCCCAGAGGTCATCATTACTGGACGCGGCTCCATCGTCCGACAATGGAGCAATATATTCGTCGGCATGTCGATGGTGTTCAACTTCACCAACATCGGAAATAAGGAGAGTCTTGCCATACATAACACAAAATGGCGCATCCGCGCTTTCTTCGGCCTAAGGTTGTAGGCATTACTTTCCGTAATATTGGTAATTCTTTCCAAGATTTGGGTAGCCGGTGTATCAGAAATAGTGCGTACCTTTGCAGCGTCAAATTAAAACGAAGAGAAATGAAACAGATTGCATTGATTTTGATGTCGCTCCTGATGATGTGCTGCACGAAGGACGACGAGGTGAAGGCCGCCACCGTGCAGGAGGCTGGAAAGACGCTGGTGGTGTACTACAGTTACACGAATAATTGTCACGAGATAGTGACCTCTCTGACGAGCCAGATACAGGCTGACGTGATGCGCATAGAACCTGCGGACAAGACGCAGAAGTACGAGGCTAACGGCTATGCCATCGGCACGGCACTGCTGAACGCCATCAAGGCTGCGCCCAACGATGCGGCGAGTTATCCCGCCATCGACCCCGTAAGCATCACCGACCTCTCGCAGTACCAGAACATCATCATCGTCACGCCGCTGTGGTGGAGTCAGATGGCGGCCATCATGCAGACATACCTCTTTAATTATGGTGCGCAGATGGCAGGCAAGCATGTCGCGCTGATTGTGTCGAGTCACAGCAGCGGCATCAGCGGCGTGGTGGCCGATGCAGAGCGACTGGTGGAGAACGTCACTTGGATGGGCGATGCATTGTGGATCAATGCCAGCAATCATAGTAACCGCGCCTCGCTGATTCAAAACTGGCTGCCGACGCTGAACTTTGCAGATAAACAAACTGCTACGAACAAGATGTATATCACCATCGACGGCGGACAGACGCTGACGGCCACGCTCACCGACAACACTTCGGCACAGGCACTGATGGAGGCTTTAAAGCAGGCTCCCATCACCTACGAGGCCCACGACTACGGCGACTTCGAGAAGGTCGGGCCGCTGGGACAGTCATTCCCTGAGAACAACGAGAACATCACCACTGAGCCAGGCGACATCATCCTTTACCAAGGCTCTAACCTCTGCCTCTATTACGACACAAACACGTGGGCCTTTACTCGTATTGGCAAAATCGAAGGCAAGACGCAAGCTGAACTGAAGCAGATTCTGAAAGCCGGACAGGGGAACATCACCGTCACGCTGTCGCTGAACAACACAACGGGAATCAGTGGCCTCACCCCCAGCCCCTCTCGCGAGGGAGAGGGGAGTATATACACCCTCAGCGGTCAGGGCATCGTGAATCCAACACATGGCATTTATATAAAAAACGGCAAAAAGGTAATTATATGAATGATTCGATTAAGAGAGAGCAAAGCAAACGCGTTTGCTTTGCCGAACGTGAGAATTATCGCCTGAAAGGCAAAAAGGTATTAGCCGCAGTGCTGATGAGCTTGACGCTCACGGCCTGCACGACGAAGAGTAACAACGAATTGAACGAATTAAACGAATTGAATAGCATGAATACGACATTGAATCTGACTCAGGAGTGGGACAAGGTGTTCCCCAAAAGTGACAAAGTAGACCACAAGAAGGTCACGTTCAAGAACCGCTACGGCATTGAACTGGCTGCCGACATGTATACCCCCCTCAATCCCCCCGAGGGAGGGAAATCTCCCGCCATCGCCGTCAGTGGACCGTTCGGAGCCGTAAAGGAGCAGTGCTCTGGTCTCTATGCCCAGCACATGGCAGAGCGTGGATTCATAACCATCGCCTTCGACCCTTCGTTCACTGGCGAGAGCGGTGGCGAGCCTCGCCGCATGGCCTCGCCCGACATCAACACGGAGGACTTCCTCGCAGCCGTCGATTTCCTCTCCGTGCAGGACAATGTTGACCCAGAGCGCATCGGTATCATCGGCATCTGCGGATGGGGAGGAATGGCCATCAACGCCGCCGCCCTCGACCCACGCATCAAGGCCACCGTTGCCTCGACAATGTACGACATGAGCAAGGTGAACGTGGAGGGATACTTCAAGAGCGAGGACACCAAGGAGCAGCGCATGGCTAAGCGCAAGGCCATAGCCGCCCAGCGTACGGAGGACTTCAAGGCAGGTTCCTACAAGCGTGCAGGTGGTGTCATCGACCCGCTGCCCGAGGATGCACCTTTCTTCGTGAAGGACTACTACGACTACTACAAGACCCCTCGCGGCTACCACGAGCGTAGCGGCAACTCAAACGACGGCTGGAACGTCATCGGCTGTCAGTCGTTCCTCAACCAGCCCCTGTTGGCCTGGGCGCACGAGATTGAGTCGCCCGTGCTGCTCATCCACGGCGAGAAGGCCCACAGCCGCTACTTCTCTGAATACGCATTCGAGAAGATGACGGGCACCAATCCGCAAGGCAAGAGCATGACCATCGGCCGCTCGGCCGAAGGACGCTTGTACACTTACAAGAATAAGGAACTGCTGATCATCCCCGATGCCGTCCACACCGACCTCTATGACGACAAGAACGGCAAGATTCCTTACGACAAGATGGAACAATTCTTCCGCGAGAACCTGCACTAAACGACCACGGATTGCACGGATTCAACGGATTATCTTTTGACCACGAATTTTTGGAGTAGCGAGTGCAGTGCCAAGCTTGCTTGAGTACTGCCGAGTCACGACAAAAAAGGACAATATCAATTACACGAATTTCACGAATTAGGAGCAGCCCGCACCCTGGGATGCTCCTTTCTCATGTGTTGTGGGCTCCATCCGAGGTTCTTCGAGATTTTGTGTTGGTGGAAGAAAAAAGTTAATTCGCCGACGTTGAATTAACGTTCACCGTCGGCGAATTAACTCTTGCTCCAGGCTGTCCCACAGCAACGTTACGGCAAGCGGGCACTTTCCCCGTACTTTCGTTTAACTTTCCCCGTACGATTCAGACAGCAAACCGGCACGCTTTCGCCCGATGTCCGTTAAACTTTGTCACTTTTTCCGTGCGGTAGTAGTTTATTTAGAAAAAAAAGCTTACCTTTGCAGCCGAATATTTAACTTAAATATGTATTTAATATGGCAAGACCTATCAAGGAGACCCCCATCCTCTACGGTGAGGAGGCGCGCAAGTTCGAGACGCGCATGATGAATCCGGAGCCCGTTTCGCGTGAATGGCTTGAAAGCATGAAGCGCAACTACGAGTTTATGCGTTCTCGTTGTGTAAACTGCACGTTCTAAGACATGAACAAGGAGAACCTACAATTGCGCCGACTTGGAGAGAATGACAAGGTGGCAACATTCGACTGCGGCGATGAAGACCTGAACGACTTCATCCTTACTGACGCGCCATTGTATTATCGCGTGCGGCTTGCCACGAGTTATGTCTGGGAGGACAGCATCACTGGTGAAGTGTTCGGCTATTTCAGTCTTGCCCACGACCGCATTTCCTTGACCGACTTCCCCAGCAATTCAGCTTACAACCGTTTCCGCAAGCAGTTCTTCGCACAGGGCAAGATGTTCAAGAGCTACCCCGCCCTGAAGATATGCCGTCTGGCCACGAGCAAATCCTGCCGTGGGGAGGGCATCGGTTCAATGATAATTCAGGCTATCATCGCCTCCTACCGCAACGACAGCAAGGCCGGTTGCCGCTTCATCACCGTCGATGCATACGCCGACGCCCTGCCATTCTACTACAAGCAAGGTTTCCTTCCCCTCTCCAAGGCCGACGAGGGAGCCGACACCCGTTTGCTCTATTTCGATTTGCAGAGTGTGAATACAAACGAATAATACTACCAACCCACCGACACGACATTAACCGAGACGGGATTTCAACGATGAGAAAGATTGAGGTGATAACAATGTTTAACGCGAATTGTTTGGAGATTCCAAATAATTCGTTATCACTCACTCACTCACTCACTCACTCTATTATTCTCTAAGGTACGCGCGATTGAAGAAGCGCGCGGGCGCGTCAATTTACGGCTTTTCTTGCATATACGCAAGGGAGGCCTGATTGTTTTTTGTCCCCCGCAACAAATATTTCCGCAGGCATATCTCAAACTTATAATTACAAATAATTTACAACAAAATGAGAACAAAAAAGATTTTGAATTGGGCGCTTGCCGACACCCTCATCTGCGGCGCAAGTGTGTTTACAGCCTGTTCATCAGACGATGATGATTCTAACTTGTCGCTGACGAAGGCATACGTGCGCAATAAATTTTAACTTAAAAACATAAAAAATGAAACAAAAAGTATTTTTGATGATTGCCCTGCTCTGCGCAGTTGTGCAGGGGGCGTGGGCTACAGAGACTACGTACGAAAACGGCATATTCACGGGATTTACCGCTACAGCCGCTTCTTCTTGTCACTATAACACTCCTTACGGAAATATTGTGGACGGCAATACAAATACGGTGATAAATATATATCCAGGTAATCCTGCCTACGTCGAGTTCTATAGTTCAGGCTATATTGTTCCAACAGGCTATATCTTTACATCAGCGCCATATAGCGCAAACAACACAGGCAAAACCCCGAAAAGCTGGGCTGTAAAGGCGAAGGTGAACGAGTCTGATACGGAGTGGACGACACTTGCCAGTGTGACTGATAATCCTACATGGAATGAGAATAGCCATCCGTACGAGTTCAACATTTCTGGCAACACGACGGCCTATAAGTACTTTCGTTTAGAATTTTATGAAAACCATGGCGGCGATAGTCATTACTTCTCTTTGTTCCAGTTCAAGGGCACTTCCCCCGATCTTTACTTCGGCGCCATCAGCAACGTTAATCCTGATTATGAGTTGCCTTTGTCATCCGGTATCTCGCCAGTCGTAAAAGATTGTAGCGGAACGAACCTCGAGCTTGGTACCCACTACACCGCTACGCTGAACGGTAACAATGTGGCATCGTTCCCTATCAACATCAGTACACCGGGCAGCTATACGCTCACCGTCACGGGCAAGGGCAGCTATGTCGGCTCCAAGAGCCTCTCGTTCGACGTTTATACCACCCTTAGCGGCGACGGCACAGTGGGCAACCCCTACCTCATCAGCAGCGCAGACGAGTGGAACGCGTTCGCCTATAACGTCAACAACGGCAACAGCTACAGCGGCAAGTATGTGCAACTGGAAGCAGATATCGACATCGACTTGCCCGTGGGTGTCCGCACAAGCGATAGCGATACAAAGCCCTTCAGCGGCACTTTCCTTGGCAACAATAAAACCATTCAGGTGTCACTGGTCAGCGATGGAAATTCGGGCCTTGCCCCATTCCGCCAGATCAGTGGCGCCACCATCAAGAACCTGAACGTGGCAGGCACTATTACCTCTAGCCAGAGACATGCTGCCGCCCTCGTGGGTTTCTCGAAAGGTACAGGCAACAGCATCCAGAACTGCACAGTATCAGCTAACGTCAGCGGCAGCGAGTACGTCGGCGGCATCGTGGGACACTCCGTTGACAGCGACATCAGCATCAGCGACTGCGTGTACAGCGGCCTGATGACGGGCGGCGGCAACTGCACACGTGTATTCATCGGCTGGGGCGACAGCGGCAAAAGAAGCGTCACCAACTGCCTCTATATCATGGCCGACGGGCAGAGTACCAGTAATTTCGACCTCGTGAAGGAAGGCGGCGAACTGACGATGAATCGCCTCTACAAGACCACCAGCGCAGGCTCACAGGGCACGCTGGTCAGTTCCACCGCTCCCGTCGATGGAGTCTACCAGTCCATTACGGCTGCTGACAACAAAACTTACTACATAATTCTCATCGTCAGCAATGTAAAAGAATATTATAGGTACACAGGCTCGGCCATCGCCATCGAACCTTCCGTAACTGCCGGCAGCATCAACGGCCCAGCGCTCACGGAGGGTACCGACTACACCTACACTTTCAGCCCTGCCACCGTGCAGGAGGTTGGCAGTTACACGCTCACCTTCACCGGCATCGGCAGCTACACGGGCACAAAGACCTGCAATATAAGGGTGTTAGGCTCAGATGAATATTATCCCATCAACAGCGAAATGACCACGCTGGCTTCAGAGAAATATGGGGTATTTCAGGATTTAGAAATCACGTCGCGCATCAAAATCAGCGGTGACGTCACCCTCTTCCTCGGCGAGGGCACCACGCTCCACGCCCCCAAGGGCATCGAGCTGAGCAATGGAAACAGCCTGACCATTGAAGGCCCGGGCGCACTGACCATCGATAACTGCGATCGAGAAAAGTCGGGCATCGGTGCCCAAGATGTGGGTACGCTAACCATCAACGGAGGTACTATCAACGTCACGGGTGGATATTATTCAGCTGGCATCGGTGGAAGTTTTCAAAACATAAAAGGTGGCACCATTATTATCAACGGTGGCGTGGTCAACGCCACAGGTGGATATTGGGCCGCAGGCATCGGTGGCGGTCATTATAGTCTTACCGCCTATAGTGAACGTGGTTTTTGCTGCGACATCACCATCAATGGTGGTCAGGTGACTGCCATAGGCGGAAATCGTGCATACGGCATTGGCCCTGGTGTTAATGGTGAAAGCAGCAGTGGCTCGCTGACAATTGGCTGGACCAAGCTCACTGACTTTTTCAATAGCTCATTCAATTTAGATCATGTTTCCTTTGCTGATGGAAAAATATTCCTCTTTGACGGCACGAAGACGCTCGCCACCATCAACACCATCAGCGGCAAGAAAATTGTGCCCTTCGAATTGTCTACACTAAGCGGTCTTGGCACCGAGGGCAATCCTTACCTTATCAGCAATGATGACCAATGGATAACGTTCGCCTATAACGTCAACAACGGCACGAGCTACAACGGTGAGTTCGTGAAGCTGGATGCCGACATCAGCGCATCCACGATGGTGGGCACAAGCGACAATAAGTTCAAGGGCACCTTCCTCGGCGACGGCGACTACACGCTGACCTTCACACATGGTACCGCCCAGAGCGCTTTCGACGAGCAATACTGCGCTCCTTTCCGCTACACCGATGGTGCCACCATCCAAAACCTGAAGGTGGAGGGCTACATCTATACTGCTAAGAAGTTTGGCGCAGGACTTATTGCTCATAATTACGGAACGACGAACATCACTAACTGCCACGTTAGCACCGTCATCCATAGCAGCGTCGGTGGTGACGGCACGCACGGTGGCTTTATTGCCCTTCCAGAAGGCAATGTAAACTTCTCTAACTGCGTGTACGACGGTCGCATGTTTACCAGCTCTGGTACTGACCTATGCGGCGGCTTCATCGGATGGGGTGACAACAAAACGTTCAATATCACCAATTCGCTCTATGCCCCCAATCCCAATATTGCACCGGCAGACAACGAGGTAGCCATTGCTACCAGTTGCGCTACCTTCGTGCGTGGTGGCAGCCCAGCAGAAGGTTCCACCTGTTATTACACCGAGGCGATGGGTACGGCACAGGGCACGCAGGTCTATGCCACTATCCCCGAGAACGAAATCTGCAAGGCAGCAACCATTTGCAACACTGCGGTGTACATAATGCCTGTATGCACCGTCAGCGGCATAGAGGAATCCTACAGTCTGAACAATGATGTTGAAATAACGCCAGTCGTGAAATACAACGAAACGTCCCTCGCATTTGGCACCGACTACACGGCCACACTGGACGGACAGACTGTGGCGTCGTTCCCCGTCAGCCCCAACAAGATGGGCACATATAGGCTCATCCTCACCGGCGCGGGTGACTACTCAGGCTCGAAGAGCTTCTACATCACGTTGATGCCATCTTCCACTGAAGCTGTCACATTGACCGATGCAGGTACCTACAGCTTCAAAGCAGACGTAAATGTCGTCTCTGCCACCTACAAGAAGTCGCTGGGTGAGAGTCGCGTGGGCAAATACCAGGCTTGGTTCGTGCCCTTCGACTACACCATCACCGACGATGACCTGGTGAAGTTCGACTTCTATAAGATCAACATGATTGCCAACGCGCCGAATTCTCAGACCAACGCCACCGACGACATCTGGGTGTTCCTGAAGAAGATGAGCGCCGACGAAGTGCTCCGTGCCAACATGCCTTACGTCTATAAGCCGAAGCAGGTCGTGGAGGACTACGACTTCACCACCGCCAACGCTACGCTGAAGGCCAAGAACACCGGCGTGCTGGCCACCATGCAGACGATGGAGGACACCTACACGCTCTATGGCACCTACGATGGTACGACGGCCACAGCCGGCGACCCGTTCTACTATGTGAACATCGACGGCGACCTGAGCCTTGGCAACGACGGCTCGGTGACCGTGGGTGCCTACCGATGGATCATGCGCGTGGAGAGCAAGCTTGGCAGCACGGCCTACGCCCGCACCGCGCACTTCCTCGACGGCGAGGGCAGTGAGGCATCGGGCATCAAAGCAATTGACAATGGACAATTGACAATTGATAATGTGGTCTACGACCTGCAGGGCCGCCGTGTGGCACAGCCCACGAAGAGCGGACTCTACATCGTCAACGGTCGCAAGGTCATCATCAAGTAAACGGAGGACACGACTATGAGAAAAGCATATTTGAAGCCCAACATTAATGTGTTGAAGATTCGGCAGATGCAGATGATTTGCGGAAGCCCTGACGTCATCAACCCTGGCGCCGACAACAAGCCTGCAGGCACCCGCCGCGGCGGCTACGATTGGGACGAAGAGGACTGGGACGACGAGCAAGACTACTAAGGATACAGAGTCCCCACCCCTGACCCCTCACACCCCTCCCCGGCCTTACGGCCACCCCTCCCCTCCGCTCGGCATCCCGAAGGGTGATGCTTGCTACCAGCGGGACGCAAGAAAGGGGCGGGTTCGGTGACATGATTATTGGGAGAAAATTTGGGAAGACTGAAAGATTTATGATAATAAAACTTCGGGAGGCCGCCGCTGAATCGCCAGCATCGGCCTCCCGAATCTCTTTCCCGTCTGTACCTTATTATATGTTACAGCCCCTCGATTTCCTCGGCGGTGAGGCCGGTGGCCTCGGCAATCTGCCCGGTAGTCATCACGTTCATGGCCTTCAGCTTGCGGGCAAAATCAACATCTTTCTGCTTCAACTTGGCCTCTGCTTCTTTTAACTTATCCTCCCAGTCACCCTCGATGGTTCTTAACGAAGAGACCTCATCCCAGAACTTGTCATAGGCTCGCATTTCGGCATCCGTGAATGCAGCACGCTCCAGTATTTCGAGGGCTTCGCTCACCTCGGCGTTCTCCAACAGCTCTGCGGGAGCCTCCTGCGTCTTGTCGTTGATTTCGGTGAGGAAGCGGAGCCACAGCACCTGCATTTTACGCTCGCTGATGGTCTGGGGCTTAAACTTCGGCAGTTCCACAAAGATGAGGTGCAGGCCGTCAATCACCTTGTCGGTGTACTTGTCGTGGACGAGGTGATAGTAGTGATAGTAGTCATCCACGTCCTTCATGAACTCGGCATTGACGAAGTTCAGCGCATAGACGGGCTGCAGGTTCTTGTATTTCATGCCTTTGTTGGTCTGTGCCACGTAGGCCTTCGAGGCATTCAGCAAGACACGCTTCTTGAACGATTCCGTCCATGTCATCTGCATCTCCACAATGAATTCGCGCTGCTTGTTGTCCTTGCAGCACACGTCCACGATACTGTATTTCTCGGCCTCCGTGCGCTCGGGAATCTGGTCGGCAGGCCAGTACTCGATGCTCTCCACGCGCTCGTCATCCTTCAAGGGGAGAAGAGCGTTAAGCAAACTGATGACGAGGTGCTTGTGCTCACCGAACACCTTCTTGAAAGTCAGGTCGGCTCTCGGGTCTAAATACTTTCCCATAGTGGTATTGCTTTTTTCTGGCGCAAAGGTAAACAAATAATTTGAAATAAACCGCAATCGCGCGGAAAAAGTGACAAAGATTAACGCTGCTGCGGCCATTTCCGGCCTAATTGCTACCCGAATCACGGAATATCCTACCATTTTTACTGATGGTGGCACGAGTTACGAAAATTCTTCGTAACTTTGCGCCCTGTAAACAGGTTTCGAGACTCGGCGGCGCCTCAGCGACATCCTCACCGCCTTCCATCAGCAACTTCGCGAGTATTTCGAGAGCGGACATCCAGAGCGAAATGGTTTGCCCACTGTGGCTTACTTTGCCGACAAGGTCTGCCTCTCGCCCAACTACTTTGGCGACCTCATCAGCAAGGAGAGCGGCACCACCGCACAGCGTCACATCCAGGATGCCGTCATCGAGCGCTCCAAACAGCTGCTCGTTGAGACCCGCCTACCCGTCAGCGAAATCGCCTACCAACTCGGCTTTGAATACCCACAGCACTTCTCGCGCTTGTTCAAGTCGCGCACGGGTATGACACCGAATGATTATAGATTAACAGCAAAATATCCAAATAAAATATAAATCCCAAGGCAAAATCAATCTGCTTTGGGATTTTATTTGTATATTTGCGGGCAGAAAACTACGATTACACCGCTGGGGGGGTGGCTGTTAACAAACACAATTAAAACAAAAAAATGATGAAACAAACGCTAACTATCATCGCTACATTACTCTCGCTGAGTGTGGTGCAGGCACAGAACAATGAAGAGATTGCAACTTTCCGTACTTGGGCGATGACTCCGCCGATGGGCTGGAACTCGTGGGACTGCTACTACTCTTCGGTGACAGAGAAAGAGGTGCTGCAGAATGCGCAGTACCTGGTGGATAACGACCTGGTGAAATATGGCTGGGAGTATGTGGTGGTGGACATCCGCTGGTACTGCAACCATCCGTCTTTGGGCGGTGGCAACTACAACCAGCGGGGCGACCAGGAATACGTGCTTGATGAGTATGGACGCTACCTGCCGTCGCCCACCCGCTTCCCGTCGTGTATGGTTGATGGCAAGAACGAAGGATTCAAGGCTCTGGCCAAGAAGATTCACGACATGGGCCTGAAGTTCGGCATCCACATCATGCGTGGTGTGCCCAAGAGCGTGGTGGGTTCGTCTTTCAAGCTGAAAGGTAGCGAATCTACGCCTTGGAGTCAGGTCTATAACGGCACCACCTCGCCCTGCACATGGCTGAAGGACAACCTGCTGGTGCGCAACAACGAGGCAGGACAGACATATTATAACAGTATCATGGATCTCTATGCTGAGTGGGGCGTGGATTTTCTGAAGATTGACGACCTCTCACGTCCGTTCTATACCGACGAGATTCACATGATTCGCAAGGCCATCGACCAGACAGGACGCCCCATCGTACTGTCGCTCTCGCCCGGCAAGACGCAGTACCAATATGCCGGGGAGTGTCTTGACAATGCCAATATGTGGCGCATGATGGACGACCTATGGGACAACTGGAGCGCCGTGGATGCCGTGTTCAACGAGGCTCATGCCTGGGAGACTGTCACCCGTCCGGGCAACTATGCCGACTGCGATATGCTGCCACTGGGACAGATTGCCATGACCATCGGTGATCCGGGCTATACCAACGCCGACGCAGGCCGTTGGACGAACCTCTCGCAGAACGAGCAGCTGACGATGATGACGCTCTGGGGCATCTGCCACTCGCCGTTGTTCTTTGGCGGCGAAATGACGAAAAACGATGCCTTCACCCTCTCGCTCCTGAACAACGAGGAGTATCACCAGATGCACAAATATGGCGAGGAGGCCCATCAGGTGTTTAATGACGAGGATAACGGTCGTGTGGCATGGACATCACACATCGGCGACACCCGCTATCTGGCGCTCTTCCAGCGCGACAATAACCGCTGGGTGGTTGGCAACAAGGCTCTCTACAAGAGCGAGGTGGTGGCCTACACCACCGACGGCCATGCTGTGGATGTGGACATAGAGTGGCCCGAGGGTGAGAAGACGCTCGTATTGGTGGTTGATGACGGTGGGGACAACTACAACTACGACCACGGCGACTGGATCAATCCCACGCTCGTGTTGCGCGACGGCACCGAGGTTCCCCTCACAGGCACCTACAAGACCCGCCAATATACCAAGTCCTACTTCAACCGCGTGTATGAGAACAAGAACGTGGACAACGGCGGCAAGATGAAAGTGATGGGCGTCACCTACGACCGCGGCTTCTCTACCGATGCCAACGCCGCCATCTTCTTCCAGATTCCCGACGATATGGACGTGGTGCGCTTCAAGGCGATGGCCGCTGCCGATGACTCTGGCATCGGTCAGCAGGGAGCCACGACGACCATCCGCTTCATGGTGTTCGCCCAGAACCCGCTCGCCGACGAGCAGGACGATGCCGCTGCCCGCTCAGGGCTCATCAGTCGCACAGGCACGAAGAGCAAGACACTGGTGGCCGACGTGACTGGCGCCGAGCAGTTGAAGATCGTGGTGAGCAACTGGGGCGACGGCTTTGCCTACGACCGTGCCGACCTCATCAACCCCGTGCTCATCGATGCCGAGGGTAACGAGACCTCGCTGACCACGTTGAAGCAGACCAGCTACCAGTCGGAATGGGGCAGCCTGCATGTGAACAAGAACGTAGAGGGCGGCACGTTGCGCGTAGATGGTCAGTCATATACCACCGGCCTTGGACTCAACGCCCAGTGCACGCTCATCTACGACCTGCCCGCAGGACACTCGTGGACGACCTTCCGCGCTCTCTGCGGCTACGACTCGTCGTGCGACAGCGACAATCCCAACACGTCTGGCACCACGATGGAGTTCATCTTCTACGTCACCAAGAACGAGGCATCCGACTTCGACCTCACGCAGCTTGGCTACAGTGCCGCAGAGTCTGTTCCCGTCTATGACATCTGGGCTAACGAGGACCTTGGCGCCGCCACAGGCATCCTCAGCACCACCGTGCCCAGTCACGGAGTGAAGCTTTTCCGTCTGGGCGAGAAGGTTACGACAGGCATCAAAGAGACTGGCAATTTACAGATGTACGATTTGCAATCTGAAACAGATGCTGTCTATGACCTCAGCGGCAGACGAGTTCCTGCAACCTCACACCTCCGCAAAGGATTTTACATCAATCATGGAAAGAAAATCATGAAATAAAAGTCTAAGATATGTTAGGAAACTTTTCTTACTACAATCCCACAAAACTGTATTTTGGTGATGAGTCTTTGAACTTTCTCAAAGACGAACTGAAGGGCTACGGCCCAGTGGTGCTGCTCAACTATGGCAGTGGCAGTGTGAAACGCAACGGTATCTACGACCAGGTGGTGGCTATCCTAAAGGAGGCTGGCAAGACCATAGTTGAGAATCCGGGCGTGATGACCAATCCCACGCTGGAGAAACTGAACGAGGGCGTGAAGATAGCCCGCAAGAACGAGGTAGACCTGATTCTGGCCCTCGGTGGCGGCAGCGTGTGTGACTACTCGAAGGCTGTGGCAGCATCCGTCTATTACGAGGGCGACTACTGGGACAAGTTCTGGCTGAAGCAGGAGCAGCCCGATGCCAACCAGAAGCTGTTACCCGTTGGCTGCGTACTGACGATGGCAGGCACAGGCTCGGAGATGAATGCCGGTACGGTGATTACCGATGCTGAGCATACGTTCAAGGTAGGCCACGTGTTTGATAGCCGCCTGATGCCGAAGTTCTCCATCCTGAACCCGAAGTTCACGATGACCGTGCCCGAGAATCAGATGAAGGCTGGTATTTACGACATCATGAACCACATCATGGAGCAGTACTTCTCTGATTTCGATGACAACACCAGTGACTACCTCGCCGAGGGGCTGATGCGCTCGGTGATTCATAGCAGTCGCATCGCCGTGAAGAATCCACAAGACTACGAAGCCCGCTCAAACATCATGTGGACGGCCACCTGGGCGCTGAACACCCTCATCGGACTGGGCAAGAAGGAGGACTGGATGGTACACATGATTGGTCACAGCGTAGGCGCTTGGACACACGCCCCTCACGGCTATGCGTTGGCATCGGTATCGATGGCTTACTATCGCAGGGCGATGGAAAACGGTCTGCCCAAGTTTGCCCGTTTTGCGCACAACGTCTGGGACATTCCGACGGAGGGCAAGAGCGAACGCGAACTGGCCGAAGCTGGACTGGAGGCCCTGAAGGACTGGATGCTGGAGATTGGTCTGCCCCTCACCATCAGTGAGCTTGGCGCCACCAATGAGATGATTCCTGGTATCACCGAAACCACCGTCGTCTATCCCGCAGGCTATCTGAATCTTACAAAGGAAGATATCACGGAGATATTAAAGGAGAGTATGTAATTCTCATTCTCTTCCAATCATATATTGGGCTGTGTCACAATGCTGGCGCAGCCCTTTTGATTATTTTCCCTCCCTGTACTCCGTCGGCGTTACGCCCGTGTGCTTCTTGAAATAGCGGGCGAAGGAGGCCCAGACGGACATTGATAACAAAAAAACTTAAATCCCAAGGCAAAATCAACAAGCTTTGGGATTTTATTTGTATATTTGTCCGCTGATTGCAAACTATAATATATGAAAAGACTGATTCTTTCTCTTATTGCACTGGTCATGATGCAAAGTGCCATTGCAGATGATAGGTTGTCGATGTTGCCGTGTCCCATCCTTGGCGGTGAGTTGAGTAACTCAGCTGCTACTTCGGTGGAGGACATCGACGAAGTGATGCCTCGGATGCGGGCGTTGGGACTGAACACGGTGCTTGTGCCAGCCTATTGGGAATTGATGGAGCCTGTAGAGGGGAAGTTCGACTTCACACTCATCGACCGTACCATCGATGTGGCGCGGCAGGAGTATTTGCACGTGGTGTTCCTTTGGTTTGGCGCGTGGAAGAACTCGATGTCATGCTATGCGCCAGGGTGGTTCAAACAGGACACGAAGCGGTTCCCACGAGCAATGACTGCCGAGGGGAAGCAGATGGAGATTGCCTCGTGTTTCAGCGACAATGTGCTGCAGGCCGACCTGAAAGCGTTTTCAGCACTCATGCGGCATATCCGTGAGAAAGACCCGCAGCGTGAGGTGGTCATCATGATGCAGATAGAAAACGAGATTGGTATGCTGGAGTCGGCACGCGACCATTCGCCGTTGGCGGAGAAAACATACAAGCAAGAACGTTGGGCAGAGCGCTACGGTACGGATGAGTATGCTGATGAGAAGTTCATGGCATTGAGCTATGCCCGCTACGTGGAGCATCTGGCCAAGGCTGCCCGTGAAATCCACGACATGCCGCTCTACGTGAATGCCGCGATGAACAGCCGTGGGCGCCGGCCTGGCGAGTATCCCTCGGCAGGGCCGTTGGCGCATCTCATCGACTTCTGGCACGAGGGAGCACCGAGTATCGACCTGCTTGCTCCTGACATCTACGACACTGGCTTCAAGTCGTGGTGTGCGCAGTATGCGATGCCTTTGCGTCCGCAGGAGGGAGGTCCAATTAAGAACCGTCTCTTTATCCCAGAGAGCCGTTGCTGCGAGAACAGTGGTGTACGTGCTCTCTATGCCTTCGGCGAGCATCAGGCTTTGGGTTTCTCGCCCTTCGCTATCGACCAAGCCAGCCCAAAGGAAACAGAATCCGTGACAAAAGCCTACGGGCTGCTCAAGCAAATTGTAAATTGTAAATCGTTAAATCGTAAATTGTCATGGGGTTTACTCTTTGATCAAGAAGACCGTGAGCGTATCATCAACGATGACGACGTGGTAATGACCTGCCGCCATTACTTCACACTCCCTTGGGATCCTCGTGCTACTGACGGTTCTACTTGGCCAGAGGGTGGCGCTATGCTCATTCGTCTCGGCAAGTTTGATTATCTGTTGGCAGGTAGCGGTGTGGTCATCGACTTCAAAACCCCTACGGAGAAGCAACAAACTGAGCAGAAACAGTTAGGCGAGGACGGTTTCGCCGAAGCAGGCGGAGCAATGGTCAATGTTCAATGGTCAATGTTCAATGGAAAGCGTCTCGGCCTTCTTTCTGTTGATGAAGTCGAAATGGACTCTACTGGCACCATACAATACCTCCGACGTCACAATGGTGACCAAACCCATCAAGGCCGTCACGCCCGCATCGGCGTCGGCGAGTGGAAACTGCTCCACATCCTTCTTTATGAATATTAAATAAATGAAGAAATCGTTTTTTATGCGGATGGTGGTTACGATGCTATTCGTAATAATGGACAGTTTGACTCTACTCCCAGCACTTCATTCTATTTATCTGCATGCTGGTTTAAATAATTCTGAAAAAGGAATATATTATTTTGTTGTCTCCGAAAATGTTACTACCTTTGTACTTTGAAAAGCGTTTACCCAAAGTTAACATTATCAATACAAATGAAAAAACTAATCCTGACAGCCCTTGCTGCAACAATCTGCATGGTGACAATGAATGCACAGCCTAAACTTTCGGCAAACAACATCGACGAGGTAATGAAGGCCATGACTCTGGAAGAGAAGGCCAAGCTGCTCGTCGGCGGTTCAAACAACTTCTTCGGCGACCAGGCCGCTGTCGGCGGTGAGGCCGACCTCGTGGCCGGTGCTGCCGGCACGTCGCCCGCCATCCCCCGCCTTGGCATTCCGGCAACGGTGCTGACCGACGGCCCCGCCGGCGTGCGCATCGACCCCACGCGAAAGGGCACCACCCAGACCTATTATGCCACGGGATTCCCCATCGGCACTTGCTTGGCATCGACGTGGAACACGGAGCTTGTAGGGAAAGTGGGCGAGGCCATCGGCAACGAGACCAAGGAGTACCGCTGCGACGTGATTCTCGGCCCGGGCATGAACCTCCACCGTAACCCTCTCTGCGGACGAAACTTTGAGTACTACTCGGAAGACCCGTT
The DNA here is from genome assembly GCA_017475265.1 of Prevotella sp. GTDB lineage: Bacteria > Bacteroidota > Bacteroidia > Bacteroidales > Bacteroidaceae > Prevotella. The sequence goes on from JAFVFY010000044.1 coordinate 60,108, forward strand.
CCTGACAGGAAAGATTGCCGCCGCCTACATCAATGGTGTGCAGAGCCAGGGGGCGGGCGTGTCGGCAAAGCACTTCGCCGTGAACTCTCAGGAGACCGAGCGCACCAGCGTTGACGAGCGGGTGAGCCAGCGTGCCCTCCGCGAGCTCTACCTTCGCGGCTTCGAGATTGCCGTCCGCGAGAGCAACCCGTGGACCATCATGGCATCGTACAACAAAATCAACGGAGAGTTCTCCATGGGCAACCGCGACCTGCTGACGAGCATCCTGCGCGACGACTGGGGATTCAAGGGTATCGTGATGACTGACTGGATTGGCATACGCAAGGGGTTGCCTACCATCACCGAAGTGCAGGCTGGCAACGACCTGATGGAGCCCGGTCAGCCGGCGCAGGTGAAAGAAATCGTTGAGGGCGTGAACAGCGGCAAGCTCTCGATGGCCGATGTTGACCGCAACGTGCGCCGCATGCTGGAGTACATCGTGAAGACGCCGAGCTTCAACAACTATCCCGCCACCAACAAGCCTGACCTGAAGGCACACGCTGCCATCACCCGGCAGACGGCCTGCGAGGGCATCGTGCTGCTGAAGAACAACGGCACACTCCCCTGGAACACCAAGAAAATGGTCAATGGTCAGTGGTCAATGGTCAATGTTGCAACCGTCGCCCTCTTCGGCGAGAACTCCTACAACTTCCTTTCCGGCGGCGTAGGCTCTGGCTGTGTGCACACGCCTTACGTGGTTGATATGGTGGAGGGCCTGAAGAACGCGGGTATCAAATCGTCGGAGACCCTGACCGACATCTACCGTAAGTATATCGACTATGCACGTCTGAAGTTCCAGGTCGAGCGTCATCCCGCCAAGTGGTTTCAGACTGAGGCCATGGGTCCGCAGAAATATCCTGAGATTGCCCTGAACACCATCGCCATCAACAAGGAGGTAAGGGGTGCCGATGCCGCCATCATCACCATCGGCCGACAAGCCGGTGAGGGCATCGACCGCGACTTAGAGACGGAGTTCAACATTATTCCTGAGGAGCGTCAGCTCATCATCGACGTTTGCCAGGCTTTCCATGCCGCCGGCAAGCCCGTCATCGTCATCATCAACAGCGGCTCGGTCATCGAGACGGCTTCGTGGAACAGCTATCCCGACGCCATTGTCTGTGCATGGCAGCCCGGCGAGGAGGGTGGCAACTCGGTGGCCGACATCCTGACGGGCAAGGTGAACCCCTCAGGCCGTCTGACCATGACGTGGCCCCTCGCCGCCACCGACCATCCCTCCACACATAACTTCCCCGGTATGGTCGACTTCTACAGCTATCAGATAATGCGGGGAGGCGGCAGAGAGATGCCCAACTACGACTACACGAACCACGACGAGGACATCTTTGTGGGCTACCGCTATTTCGACACCTTCCAGAAAGAGGTGTCCTATCCCTTCGGCTTCGGTCTCTCCTACACCACCTTCGATTTCTCCCAGCCGAAGGCCAAGGTGAATGGCGATAACGTCGACGTTACCATCACCGTCAAGAACACCGGCAATGTCAGCGGCAAGGAGGTGGTTCAGGTCTATGTCACCGCTCCTGACGGCCAGTTGCAAAAACCCGCTCAAGAGCTGAAAGCCTTTGCCAAGACCCGCGAGCTACAGCCCGGCGAGAGCCAGACGCTGACGATGGAGATTCCCGTCCGTATGTTGGCCTCATTCGACGAGCAGGGCAGCCAGTGGCTAACCGAGGCAGGAGACTATACATTCAGGATAGGTTCTTCCAGCCGCGACATCAAAGCAACAGCCACCGCCAAGGTCGGTCAGTACACGGAGAAGGTGAGCAACGCCCTGGCGCCCAACGCAAAGCTGAAACTGCTCCAGCAATAAGCATAACAAACAAAAAAGTGGAAGCCTTTGTGGCTTCCACTATTTTTTGAATAAGCTATCAAGGAGAACCGTCCCCGCTGATTTCCACAATCTTATCACTTGCTGCCACAACACTCTCCGAGGTTCATTTGTTCTTCCTGTCCACTGAGTTCTTGCCATTGACGATATAGACTCATTGCTGAAATGTAAAGAAAAAGTGCAGAAAAAAGTACTCCTAAAAGATGATCATCTAGCATAAAAACCTGGCCAAAACGACTGTTTTTTGCATGAATCGCGCTTCATAGTCCTGCACAAATCCCCCTCTTTTGTGCAGAAAGTGACTTAAAATTACATAAACTTAACACTTACTTGCCCCTATTTCGCTTAAAACTGCTGTTTTTCGCGGTTGGGAAATACCCCGAAAAAGGGTGTTCGAGGCGTCCGTTGGTGCCTTTTTGGAGCCAAACAGCCAGTCTAATGGTAGTAAGTGAGCGGGTTTGTTCAACAAAAGCACTGGTTTTGTTCAACAAAAGCTATGGTCTTGTACTACAAAAGATATGGTCTTGTACTACAAAAGATATGGTCTTGTACTACAAAAGATATGGTCTTGTACTACAAAAGATATGGTCTTGTACTACAAGACCACCTTTTTCGG
>JAFVFY010000126.1 GCA_017475265.1 Prevotella sp.
CCGCTTTGCGGTCTCCAGCAAAACAAAAGAAAACAAAAAAAAACAAGAAAAAACAATTTAATATAGGTTTTATTTGGTTTTGTTTGGTTTTATGGGGTTTTGCGTAACACCGCGAAGCGGTACCATGAATAATTCAGGCTTAACACGAATTACCACGAATTAAACACAAATTATTCAAAAATTAAATTAATGAGTAATTAGTGGTCAATTAGTGATAATTCGTGTGAAAGAAAAGATAATGAATAATTTAGCCGAATTGCGTTAATCTTCCAAAATCGCTTCACTTTTACAAGCTTTTTTCGTAACTTTGCCATGAAAATGGCGAAGTTACTCCGTCTCGGCAAAAAAAAGAATGAATTCTTTTGTTTTGCTCTCGACTTTTCGTAACTTTGCAGCCCGAACTATGAACTATGTACTATGAACACTAAGTTTCCCGTTTTCATTGCTGGTCCCTGTGTGATAGAGTCTTCCGAACTGCTCGACACGGTGGCACAGAGACTGGTGGATATTAACCGCCGGCTGAACACCGACATCATTTTCAAGTCCTCATTCGACAAGGCCAACCGCACGTCCATCCACTCCTTCCGAGGCCCAGGATTGGAGCGTGGCTTGCAGATGCTGGCCGACGTGAAGAGCCGCTATGGCTTGCGCATACTTACCGACATTCATGAGGCCTGGCAGGCGGCTCCTGTTGCCGAAGTAGCCGACGTGCTCCAGATACCGGCTTTCCTCTGCCGTCAGACCGACCTGCTCGTAGCTGCCGCCCGCACTGGTCGGACGGTGAACATCAAGAAGGCGCAGTTTCTGAGTGGGCGCGACATGCGTTATCCTTTGGAGAAAGCCCTCGAGGCAGGCGCCACCGAGGTGTGGCTCACCGAGCGTGGCAACATGATGGGCTACGGAAACCTCGTCGTGGACTTCCGGAATATCAGCGACATGCTCGAACTCCTCAACTCCTCTTCAAGGGGTGGGGGCCATGTCATCATGGATTGTACACACAGCGTGCAGCGACCCGATGCACAGGGCGGCAAGACAGGTGGCGACCGCCGTTTCGTGCCCGCCATGGCCTTGGCAGCCAAGGCATTCGGTGCCACTGGCTATTTCTTTGAGGTACACCCCGACCCCGACCGTGGACTCAGCGACGCTGCCAACATGCTACCCCTCGATGACTTGGAACCGCTGATACAGAAACTACTCGGTCAAGAGGCTGAAAAGTAAAAAAAAGGAAAATAATGAAGTACTTTTTTTGCCATTACGGGGAAAACCACTACCTTTGCCGCGCCAAAAACCAGGAATGGTTTTGCACGGAAATAAATAACTAACTATGAATACAAGAAAAGAGGAAGGCCTGCAGAAGCTGGGGCAGAAGGTGGAGTTCTCTACCGACTACGACCCGTCGGTGCTGGAGACCTTCGAGAACCTACACCAAGACAACGACTACTGGGTGCAGTTCAACTGCCCTGAGTTTACAACCCTCTGTCCCATCACGGGGCAACCCGACTTTGCCGAGATAAAGATTCTCTACATCCCCGGTGAGCGGATGGTGGAGAGCAAGAGCCTGAAGCTCTACCTCTTCTCGTTCCGTAACCACGGTGACTTCCACGAGGACTGCGTGAACACCATCATGAAGGACTTGGTGAAGCTCATGGATCCCAAGTACATCGAGGTCTACGGACTGTTCCTGCCACGTGGCGGCATCAGCATCTACCCCTACGCCAACTACGGTCGGCCAGGCACGAAGTACGAGGAACTGGCTTGGCAACGGATGAGCAACCATGTACACACCTAAAAACAATAACCAATAACCAATAAACAATAAACAATAAACTACTAACTATGAGGAAACTACTTACCATCCTTGCTCTGGCAGTCCTAACCATAGCAGTTCAGGCGCAGAGCATTCCGGCATTTCCTGGTGCCGAAGGCCACGGACGCTACGTTACTGGCGGACGCGGCGGACAGATTGTCCATGTGACTAACCTTAATGACTCGGGCACTGGCTCGTTCCGGCAGGCCGTCAGCGGGTCGTCGAAGAAGATTGTGGTCTTCGACGTGGGTGGTGTCATCGCCCTGAAGAGCAATGTGAACATCGGGGCCAACACCACCATCATGGGACAGACGGCTCCCAAGCCGGGCATCACCCTGCGCTACTACACCGTCAACCCCAATGGCGACAACATCATCATCCGCTTCCTGCGCTTCCGCCGTGGCCAGGAGAAGGACGTGAACGACGGAGCCGACGCCTCGACGGCACGCCACTTCACCGGCATCATGATTGACCACTGCTCGCTGTCGTGGTCTATTGACGAGGTGGCATCGTTCTACGACAACAACAACTTCACCCTGCAATGGAGCACCATCGGCGAGAGCCTCAACAACGCCGGACACGGCAAGGGCGCCCACGGCTACGGAGGCATCTGGGGCGGCAAGCTCGCCTCCTTCCACCATAATCTTATACTGCACGTAAACAACCGCTCGCCGCGCTTCAACGGTGCACGCTACGACTGGGACGGCTTCACCGCCAACCAGCTTTACGCGCAGTACAAGTGGGAGAACGCCGTGCAGGCCGAGAATGTCGACTTCCGCAACTGCGTCATCTACAACGCCAACGGCTGCTACGGAGGCCCCGGCGGCGGAAAGGTGAACATGGTGGGTAACTACTACAAGAGCGGCCCTGCTGCCACCATCGACCGCCTGACGACGGTCACCGTCGGCGCCAGCGGTAACTCAGAGGGCTATCCGAAATACTGGGGCATGACCAGTCGCTACTACGTGGATGGCAACACCATCGACGACACCCAGGCAGGATGGGAGACCTTCCAGTATGACAGCGGCACCATCACCCGCGACGGCAAGCACTGGTCGAAAGACCCCAACCACTACAACGGCGAGAACGAGACCTACCTCAACGTCAATGGCACCGACTACATCTGCATGAAGCTCGACGAACCGGCTCCCACGGGCGAAGTTACCACCCACGATGCCGACATCGCCTACCAGCAGGTGCTGGCCTACGGCGGAGCCTCGCTCAACCGCGACGATGTTGACGAACGCTACATGACAGAGACCGAGAACGGCACCTGCACCTACAGCGGCAGCGTGACCAAGAAGCCGGGACGCATAGACAAGGTGTCGGACGTGAACGGATATACTGAGGCAAACTTCGGCACGGGAAGCCGCTCTGCGAGCTTCGATGCCGACCAGGACGGTATGGCCGACGACTGGGAGAGCGTCAACGGACTTGACCCCACGAAGAACGATGCCAACCAGTACACCGTAGACCCCTACAAGTTCTACACCAACATCGAGGTCTACTGTAACCAGCTGGTGCAGAAGATTATGCTGAAGGAGAACAGCGACGCTCAGGAGGGACAGGCCGTGCTCGACTACTTCCCCGCCTACTATGCCGAGAATGAGATGCTGGTGAAAGCTGTTAACGAAGAATCGGCGAAACCAAAGGACCCTGAGCCTGTGGAGGGCGTCATCTCCACAGGAACCATCACCTGGCCTCTTGACGCTCTCAATGCCACCGAGGGACAGGCCAGCAGCGAAATAATCAGATACATCGGGGCAACGGAATACTCAGTTGGTAGCAACCTCACGGCTACCAAGGTGTACAGCAATTCCAGTGTAAAGACCATCGAATATAAGGCTGCTGCCAAGGAGAGCGCCCCGGCAGCGTCGAACGCCCTGACCTTCGGCTTCACGCCAGAGAAGGGGTATGCCTTCCAACCCACGAAAGTTTCCTTTTACGCCGCCCGCCGCGGCACAGACACTGGCAACGCCGCCCTCACATGGGAAGGGGCAGAGAGCGTGGCCGTAGAGTCCTCGCTGGCTCCCGCCCGCGACGTCAACACCCTGTATGAAAAAGCCGTCGTCGCCCAGCCATACGATGGTCATAGCCAGCTCGTGATAAACATCTTCTCCTTGAACAAAGATAAAGCGATGGCCATAGGCAACGTCGTCGTAACGGGAAACGTCGTCGCAACTGGTGGCTCGGAGAAAAAGGATGGCGACGTGAACGGCGACGGCACAGTAGATGTAGCTGACATTTCTACCATTATCTCCTATATGGCCGGTGGCGACCAGAGTGGCGTCACCAAGGAAGCTGCAGACGTAAATAACGATGGAAGCGTCGACGTCGCCGACATTTCCACCGTCATCTCTATCATGGCTGGACTTTAACTTGGATTATTCATACCGCTTTGCGGTCTCCAGCAAAACAAAAGAAAACAAAAAAAAACAAGAAAAAACAATTTAATATAGGTTTTATTTGGTTTTGTTTGGTTTTATGGGGTTTTGCGTAACACCGCGAAGCGGTA
>JAFVFY010000045.1 GCA_017475265.1 Prevotella sp.
ACACGAATTGATTTTAAATTATTCGAATTGCTGCGCCAGAGGAAATTCGTGAAATCAATAATAATTCGTAAAATTCGTGTAATTCGTGTAATTCGTTGTTCATAAAAAGTCAATTGTAAAGTTTATTTAGTGTCAGTTCCTTAGTAACAGTAAACGCCGTTTCAGGGCGTACTACTTCTTCCTGATGACGGGACGCACGCAGTAGCCGCAGTTGCGTATGGTGGGAGCCACCATCTGGAGAATATCCGCCTTAAGGAGGCCCTTTGCGGTGTATGAGCGTGTCGCGTCGGCGGTTGCTGTCCAGTAGGCGCCGTACTCCGACTGGTAGCCGAGCCAATCACCATCACGGTAGCCGGCAGCGGGCAGGAAGATGGATTTGCCGTTGATGTCGCTGGTGTACTCCCATCCTCTCACGCCGTTCACGGTCGTCTCCGTGCATGTTGTGTTGTCCACCAGCTCCTTCATCTCGTCGTAGGTGGGCATCACCCACTGGCCGCCCCAGTTGGCCTGGGCGGCGTCGTCCTCGGGCAAAAGGTTTAACATGCCGTCCTCTGTGCCGTATTCGGAGTTTGTGCAGTATTTCGTCATGCTATCCTTGGTGCCGTTGCACCACTTGTAGGAAGCCCAGTCGAACGAGTGGTCGGTCATGGTGTATTTGCCCTTGTCATCGGGTGTTCCCTCTGGTACGCTGGTGTAGCCTTTCGTCTCGCCCCAGGCGAAGAACAGTCCGTAGCCCCATGGGTACAATGCCCCCACGTTCATGTTGGCCCACTTCGTGCCGCTGGGCAGTCCGAGGTCTACGGCCTCGGCGTTCTTCGGGGCCTTGTCCGTGCCACTCTGGTCGTCGCCCTTTCCGGCCATGATGTCGATGACAGCGCCTATGTCGGCCACGTCGACAGAGCCGTCGCCGTTCACGTCGGCTTTGTCCGCAAGCGAGCCGCTTGCGCTCCCGGCCATCACGTCGATGATGGCACCGATGTCGGCTACATCAACGACACCGTCGCCGTTCACGTCGCCCTTCTTAAGCTCCTCGGTGTACTTGTCGGTAGAGACGTTCCAGTTCTTGCCTCTGGCGATGTCGGCCTGTGCCTTGGTAATCTGGTTGCCGTCGTCGGCCTCGTTCTGACAAGCAATGAAGTTGTCCAGCATGCTTGGCTGTGTCGTAGGCAGACTGTTGACCAAGGCTTCCATAGCCTCGACGCGAATCTTGTTCTGATGGATGTCCAGATACTTGAGCTTGGTGTTGGTGGTCAGGTCGAGTGCTGTCAGGCGGTTTCCGCTGCAATGAAGTTCCTCAAGGGCCGTATTCGCTGACAGGTCGAGAATTGTCACATAGCTGCTCGAGACGTCAAGGTAGTACAGCTTCGTGTTCTTCGACAAGTCCATATTGCCGTAGAAGAGGTTGTATGAGGCCTCCAGATATTCCAGGTTCGTGTTCTTCGACAGGTCAGGCCACTCCATTATGCAGCTGTTACAGATCAGTTGCTTCAGGTTCCAGAAATGCTCAATGCCTTTCAGACCTTCACTGCCGATACCGAATGCCATGAAGGTGATGTTAATCATCTGTATGGCCTCAATCTCGGCCTTGCTCAGGTAGCCGTTTCCGTTGGTGTCGAAATTCTCGGACACAAATTTGCGGAACTTGCTTTCGGGGAAGTTCGCCTCATCGATGGGCAGCTGATCCGTTAACGATGTCACGTTGTCGTTGACGCTGTGTATCTGCACTTTCATGGCCGTATTACCGTCGGCATCGACCACGGCCTGCTTGCTGCTGTCGAAGCGTCCGCCCTCGGGATAGGTGATGGAGCTACCGCCCTGGAGGGTGAGGCTCTTGATTTTCTGGATGCCGTACATTTCCACGTCGAGGGTGGCATCGTCCACCGTCAGGTTGGCTCTGTTAGGAAATTCGGTGTTTCCAATGCCACTGCCCTTGAGGCCCGTCAGCTTGACGTATGCGCGGTCCTTGATGGTCAGGTTCTCGGGGTAGATAGCCTTGCCATCGCCGCCACTGCTGTGTATTTCAAGCGACGACTTGAAGTCCTGGGTAGCCGAGGAGACGCCGGCATCGCTGAGTGTGTAAAGTCCATGATAGTCATTGTAGGTTTGTATGTAGCTCTCTCCATTGAGCGAGAGTGAGTGCGACGGTTCACCGTAGTCATATCTGTTCAGTTCGATGGCGTTGGCTGCTATGCCGGCCGCCTTCATGTCGATATAGGCGTTGTCCAGTGTCAGCACCCCCGTGCTGGGATTGTAGTAGACCTGGGCGCTGCCTTTCTTGGTGAAGGCTTTACTGGCCATGCCGAAACGGTTGATATCGTTCACCTGGACGCCTGCAACAAATAATCCATACTTCTTGGTGACAGGTTGCAAATTCACCATCCGGGCAAAGTCGCCACCATTCTTGATGGGTCGCTTCTTGTCGGCATCCCAGTAAGCAGCATCATACGCACCCAGTAATGAGTTGAAGTCGAAGCCCAGGCCGTCCTCATTGATGAGCGTTTCCATGGTGAAGGCCGGGAAGGTTGTGGACTCTTCGTTATTGGCCAAGTCAGCACTTGCGAACACGTATTGGCCCTTGCCGCTACTGGTTTTCAGCAGCTTCAGCGTGGAGTTGTTGGAGCCAATCAAACCGCCCTGATATCCGGCGAAGGTGATGCTATTGCCTTTCAGTGTAAGGGTATTGTTGGCTCTAATAAAGCAGCCTGCATTCTTGTACGACCCGAAAACGACTGTGTTTCCGCTTGCATCTTTGGTGGAGACGGTCACATCGGTATAGGCCACTAGTGCCTGTCTGTTTGCGACGAGGATAGTGTTGTTCCCCTCAAAGCAAATCCCAGGGCAATGAGCCTCGATGCCAATATAATCACCCCAGTCGATGTCAATATCCACGTCCTTCATGTTCAGCGTGTAGGCGGGGATGTCGTATGACAGGGTTCCCGCCTTGAATCCCGGGGCTGCGAATTCCCTGATGTTTACATCGTTCAGTTTGCGGCCCAACACGGTGACAGGATAGTTTAAGCTTGGCACGTCAATCTTCACCGTCGTCAACTCTTTGTTGTCCCTGCCGAAGAATCCGTATTTGTCGAGATAGCCATTGGCCACGTCGCAGTCTTCCAGCGTGGCGTTGATGGCGGCGATAGCCTGGCTGCTTTGCACAGGGTTGGGGACTGTTGCCGTTACCTTCGACTGGTGGATGTTTAAGCCCCACATAGCCCATACGGGGAATTTTCCTGTGAGGGTGGCAGTCACGCAGTAGAATTCCAAAGGACCTTCAGATATAACGCAACTGTCGCCGGTAAAAGTCAGCTTGTCTGACTGATAATCGGCCGTGTAGCCCATGATGGACAGCGATTTGTCGTTCTTGGTGATTAATCCATACGACGTGGAGGCTCCCGAGGCCGGAGTGATGGTGTTCTCACCCTCGACGAGCACCCTCAGACCGTCCACGTTGTTGTTAAGCACCAGCGTGTTGCCGTAGTTCTCTGGCAGGTTCTTGTCGCCTATCGCACCACTGACACCCTCGAAGTGGATGTCGCCATCATACGAGATGCTGCCGCCGGTCAGTCCCTTCGGGATAATGGCCAGCGGGCCGTATTCGCCGCCTCCTTTCTGGCTGGCATCCACGATGTAGCCGCCCACGGTGAGCTCGGGAAGGATTTTCACCTCGCCCATATTTGCAGAGCCATTGACAAAGGCCTTCTTTGACGTGTCATATTTTCCCTCCTCTACATACGAGCCATTGCTAATCTCGCAAGAGGAGAACCCCTCGATGGCACTATAATAGGATGCGGTGGTGTTAAAGTGAGCCCATACCGTCTTGAAATGCAACTTGTTGGAAGAATTGGCACCGATTATAGGAGCTTGGTATGTCGTACCCTTCAGATAGATGTTCTCGATATCGAGGTCTCCTGAGCCATCCATCATATCGATGTTAGTGAAGGTCCTGTTGTTTTCGTGTCCGCTCTCCATTTCCAAGTATGCTGTAGGGCAAAGTGCTTTGGTCGTAAAACGGCAGAAACTGCTGACTGTAATAACAAAGCAATGATTAGTGCACTTAATAACGTTTTTACCTTCAAACCTAAACGTGATATTGTTTCCATCGAAGTACACAACATTCCCCTCGTAACCAGTCAACACCACATCCTTGAACGACAGTGTCTTGGTGGCAGCGTCCCAACCGATGGTGCCGCTCGTCTTTGCTGGAATGTTCAAGTTACTGTTGCTGATAGATTGGTCAATTCTGGTGCCGCCTATTAACAAGCTGGCCATCATCTGTGGCCCCACGACTGCTCCCGCCAGGAGGAGCATGAATAATGAATAAAATTTCTTCATAATATAATAGATTTGAAAGACGCGAATCAAAGTTCAGTCTTCAGTATTCAACCTTCTTGCATTTTCTGCCATGATGGTGATGACTTTGGAAATGTCGGCCACGTCGACGGTTCCGTCTTGGTTCACGTCGGCCTGTTCAGCTGAAACATTCGGAGTGCCTGCCATTACGCTGATGACTGACGAAATGTCGGCCACGTCGACAGCACCGTCGCTGTTGACGTCTCCCTTCTTGCGCTCCTCGGTGTACTTATCGACATAGACGTTCCAGTTCTTGGCCCTGGCAATGTCGGCCTGTTCCGTGGTAATCTGGTTGCCGTCCTCGGCCTCGTTCTGACAAGCAAAGAAGTTGTCCATCATGCTTGGCTGTGTCTTAGGCAAGCTGTTGACCAAGGCCTCCATAGCTTCGACGTGGATCTTGTTCTGATGTATGTCCAGATACTTGAGCTTGGTGTTGGCGGTCAGGTCGAGTTCTGTCAGGCCGTTTTCATTGCAATGAAGTTCCTCAAGGGCCGTATTCACTGATAGGTCGAGACTTATCAAATTACATTTTGAGACATCAATGAACCAAAGTGCTTTGTTCTTCGACAAGTCGAAGGGTTCGCCGAATCCGAAGAGGTTGTTACGAGCCTTCAGATATTGCAGATTTATGTTCTTCGACAGGTCATGCCAAGGCATATAGCAGTTTTCACACTCCAAATGTCTCAGGTTCCAGAAATGCTCAATTCCCTTCAGACCGTCGCTGTCGAAACCAAATACGATGTCGGAGACGTTAATCCACTGTATGGCCTCAATCTCATCCTTGTTGAGGTAGCCGTTCCCATCGCTGTCGAAGTTGTAGGCCACATACGAGCGGAACTTCTCTACGGGGAAGTTTGCCTCGTCGATGGGCAGCTGATCCATTTCCGAAGTTACGTTGTCGTTGTTGCTGCGTATCTGCACCGCCATGGCCGTATTACCGCTGGCATCGACCACGGCTTGCTTGCTGCTGTCGAAGCGTCCGCCCTTTGGATAGGTGATGGAGCTTCCGCCCTGGAGTGTGAGGCTCTTGATTTTCTGTATGCCGTACATTTCCACGTCGAGGGTGGCATCGTCCACCTTCAGGTTGGCTCTGTCAGGAAATTCGGTGTTTCCGATGCCACAGCCCTTGAGACCCGTCAGCTTGACGTATGCGCGGTCCTTGATGGTCAGGTTCTCGGGGTAGATAGCCTTGCCTTCGCCGCCATTGCTGTGTATTTCGAGCGACGACTTGAAGTCCTGGGTAGCCGACGAGATAACGGCATCGCTGAGTGTGTAAAGTCCATGATAGTTGTTGTAGGTTTGTATGTAGCTCTCTCCCCTGAGCGAGAGTGAGTGCGATGGTTCACCGAAGTCGTATCTGTTCAGTTCGATGGCATTGGCGGCGACGCCGGCTGCCTTCATGTCAATATAGGCGTTGTCCAGTGTCAGCGCACCCCCGTGCTGGGATTGTAGTAGACCTGTGCGCTGCCTTCCTTGGTGAAGGCTTTACTGGCCATGCCGTAACGGTTGACATCGTTCACCTGGATGCCTGCAACAAATAATCCATACTGCTTGGTGACGGACTGCATGCACACCATCCGGGCAAAGTCGCCGCCATTCTTGATGGGCTGCTTCTTGGCGGCATCCCAGTAGGCAGCATCATACGCACCCAGTGATGCGTTGAAGTCGAAGCCCAGGCCGTCCTCATTGATGAGCGTCCCCACGGTGAAGGCGGGATTGGGAGTAGGCTCACCGTCTTTGGTCAAGTCAGCACTTGCGAACACGTATTGGCCCTTTCCGCTGCTGGTCTTCAGCAGCTTCAGCTTCGATTCGGGGCCTTCCAAGCCACCATAGTATCCGACGAAGGTGATGTTATTGCCTTTCAGCGTAAGGGTTGTTGTAGTCGTAAAGCGGCAGCCAGAGCCCTTGTACGAACCGAAAGCGACCGTATTGCCGGTTGCATCTTTAGTGGAGACGGTCAGTTCACTGCTATTGACCAGTAGCGCCGGCATCATTCCGGTGACGATGGTGTTGTTCCCTTCACAGTAAATTTCGCCATTACCCATCTCAATACCGCAGTTAGTGCCCCAGTCGATGTCAATATCCACGTCCTTCAAAGTCAGTGTGCGCGTGGAAGTATTGAATGACAGGGTTCCATTCTTGAATCCGTATGCTGCAAATTCCCTGATGCTGACATCGTTCAGCTCTCGGCCCAGCACTTTGATTCCGTAGTGATAGCTTGGCACGTCTATCTTCACCGTCGTCAGCGGGCCGCCGGATTTTCCGTTGTAGAAGCCGTATGTGTCGGGATAGCCATTGGCCACGTCGCAGTCTTCCAGCTTCGGTTCAAAGCAGCCGATGGCTACGCTGTTTTGTACAGGATTAGGAACCGTTGCCGTCACTTTCGACTGGTGGAAGAGCGACGTGCTGTAAGTCTGGACGGGGAGCTTTCCTGTGAGGGTGGCCGTCACGCAGTAGAATTCCAGCGGGCCGTCAGAGTGAACGCAAGTGTCGCCGGTAAAAGTCAGCTTGTCTGACTGATAATTGGCCGTGACGCCCATGATGGACAGCGATTTGTCGTTCTTGGTGATTAAGCCGTACGACTTGGAGACGCCCGAGGCAGGAGTGATGGTGTTCGCACCCTCGACGAGCACCCTCAGACCGTCCTTCATGTTGTTGCGCACCAGCGTGTTGCCGTAGTTCTCTGGCAGGTCCTTGTCGCCTATCGCGCCCTTCACACCGTTGAAGGTCAGGTCGCCACCTTTATACGAAATGCTGCCGCTGGTCTTGCCTTTTGGATTTAAGCTGACATCTTGTTCGCCGTAAACGCCAACGATGACACCGCCCACGGTAAGCTCGGGCAGAATCTTCACCTCAGCCATATACGTAGAGCCATCGACAAAGGTTTTGTCTGACGATTTATAAGTTCCTTTCTCTACATACGAACCATTGCTGACTTCGCAAGAGGAGAAACCATAGACAGCGGTACTTCTGTCGGATTTCAAGTAAGCCCAGGCCGTCTCGAACCGAAGTTTGCAAGAAGCGGTACTATAAATCGCGTTACCGTATTCTGTTGTAGCCTTCAAGTAGATGTTCTGGACCGTCAACCCCCCGGTATTACGCATGAATACACAAGCATAGCGGGAGGTACAATTACTCTCCAGTTCCAAGTAGGCGGTAGGACCCAATTGCTCGCTGGACTCTATTTCGCAGTAATTGCTGACATTAATATCCAGACAATGATAATTGCTTTTCAGTACATTCTTGCCTTCAAACTCTAGGATGATATGGTCACCCTCGTAAGTCACGTCATTGCCTAAAGTGACATTCATGGTCACGTCCTTGAACTTCAGTGTCTTCCGACTGCTATCCCAGCTGATGGTGCCGCTCGTCTTCTCGCTGACACTGATGTTAGAATTGCTGACGGTTGGGTCAAACGATGTGGTGCCAATTTTTAAGCTCTCGGCCATCATCTGTGGCCCCACGACTGCTCCCGCCAGGAGGAGCATGAATAATGAATAAAATTTCTTCATAGTTATAGATTAAAGTTGATAATAAGATTTGTGCTGCAAAGGTAAGGAAAAATTGGACACCCGCCAAATAAATCTCGCTTTTTTAAGGAGAGCACACCAAACCTAGCCAACATTATTCATGGCAATATGGTAAAACAACGGATTAAAACTGATTTCACGGATTTTCACGGATTATTTAATCTCGCCATCGAATCTGGAAGAAATCTGTGAAATTCATTATAATCTGTATAATCCGTGTAATCCGTAAAATCCGTTGTTGAAAAGAGTATGAATAATCCAAGCCTAGTGGCTGGTGTAGAAATTGGTGATGTCGATGATGGCCTTGGAGCACACGGGGCAGAAGTGCTCTACCTCGTTGATTTTCATGCGGCACTCCTGAGCCGGGCGGTAGACGCCTTGGGTCTGGTAGCCGCCGCCTTCAAAGACTCCGACGCGCTGTGTGGCGGCGTTCAGCCTGCGGTGGTCTTCGTCGGTGCGCAGCTGACGATAGTCGGGCACCGTGGGGTCGAGTGGGGTAGGGATAGCCGTGCCCTTTGGCACCATGTCGGCCCATTTCGACTGGAAGTTGTGGAGCGTCGTGAGGTTCGGTTCCCAAGGTTCGGTGTCGGCGGGGTACATCGACTCAGAGGCATCGCCGTAGGCATACTCGTCGCCCAGGCCGGCATAACCATGGCCGAACTCATGCACCAGCACCTGACGGAAGGTGGGATGGTCGGAGGTGGAGACGTTCACCTGATTGTAGATTCCGCCACCGCCGTAGGTGTCGCTGTTCACCAGCACGATGATGTGCTCAAAAGGAACGCCAGCCAGCAGGTCGTAGAGGTGGTGGATGTCCTGCGACATGAGGTAGCGGTTGCTGTAGAAGGTGTCGTAGTGGGTCGCCGCCGCCGTATTGCGCCAGCGTCCTTGATGAGGCACGCTAGGGCCTGCTTCCCGCGAGGCACTGGCCACGGCGACGACGTTGAAGCGGCTCTTGAGGCTGGTGAAAGGCTCATGGGCGAAGATGGCGTCGACGACGCGCTGGCAGTCGTGGTAGAACTTGCCCATCTGCTGCTCGGTGTAGCCCTCGGCCACGATGGCCAGGTCTATGCAGCCCGTGATGTCCACGTCAGCGTCGGGGTCGGTGTCAGAGGGGGTGAAGTTGCGGGAGGAGGTGGTAGAGTTGAGAGTTGAGGGTTGAGAGTTCTTGCTGTGCAAGCGTCCTTCGGCCGAGCGGAGAGTTGAGGGTTGGGTGGGGGTTCCCTTCCAAATATAATAATGGGGGATACCGCTGCTGCCAATCGGACGGATGAGGATGTCCTTCGGGTCTACGGTGTGTGTCATGGTGGAGGAGGCTTTACCGTGGAAGTCGAAGAGTGTCACCGTCACGTCGACGGGCTTTCGGGGGAAGGGCACGTTGTAGCTCGTCTCGAAGGCCTTGTCCACGTGGCGCGCCTCCTCCTCGGCTTTCCATTCCTGGAAGAGCGTGGAGAAGGAGTGGGTGAAAAGCAACTCTTGGGTTTCATGGTCGCGCAGCACGATTTCTCCGTTGCCGCGCAGGAAGGTCTCGGCGAGGCGAGCCTTACGGCCTGCCCATCGTGGTGAACTGTAGGCATGCTCAAGGAAGATGTGCTCCGTGTCGGCATTGCCAGCAAAGACGTAGTCCAGCCGCAAGGTGCTGTCGGCGAACCATTTATCAAACAGCTGACCCTTTGCACCAGCAAAGGTGCAAAGGGTTAGCAATACAGAGAAAAGAATTCGTAATGTTTTCATCGTCCACTCTGTTGAATGAGACGTGAGATGTTGTCGTTGAACTCAAAGGCCTTCAAGAGGCTCTCGATGGAGAGGTGCATGCGGTAGCGCCAGTAGTGCCGCGGGTTGGCGGGGATGTTGATGCGCTCCTTGTCGGCATCGGGCAGCCGCAGCCGCTCGTCGATGCTCAGCCAGTCTTGTAGTGACAGCAGACAGAGCATGGAGGGCGACATGAGGTGTGCGTTGACGATTTCCTCAGCTACGTCGGCGGGCAGCGGATGGGGAGCCGGGCCTTCGTGTCCGAGCATCTGCCCATAGTACTGCTGGGTGAGCTCCGGGTCTTCGTCCCACCACTGGCGTAGTGTAGCCATGTCGTGTGTCGAGATGGTGCAGACGGAGCGGTAGGGGTTCTTCGGCAGCTGTCCGAAGGTGACGGTCGGGTCTTTCGGCATGGACTGGATTTCCAGCGAGAGGATGCGCAGCTCGTCCATCACCCAGGGCACGCAGTCGGGCACCATACCGAGGTCTTCGGCACAAACGAGCATCCGCGTGGCCTGTGTCAGCAGCGGCAGTTTCTTCATCGCCTCGCAATACCAGTACTGGTTGTTGCGGCGGTAGAAGTAGTCATTATAGAGACGGTTGAAAGCATCCTTGTCCTTGTCCCACAGGGCCTCGTAGACGAAGTCGTTCTGCACGCCGATACGCGGGTGGAACTTGTTCGGGTCCTTGCGGTCGCGCACGAAGAGCACGTCGCTGATCAGGGCGTACAGTCCGTCGCGGATATGTGATTTGAGGTTTGAGGTTTGAGGTTTGAGGTTTGAGGTTTGACTATCTGAAATCTCAAATCTCAAATCTCCATTCTCAAACCACTCTTTTACTTTCCGCTGCGTGTCGAACTCGGGCTTCATCTGCCAGATGTCATCGTGGCAGAGGTCGAGGAAGTGCTCCTTGACGTAGGATGCACGCTCGCCGAAGATGCGCTGCAGCGTCCAGTTGGCAATGAACGGGCGCGTCATGTGACCCTCGTTGAAGGGCAGGCCGTAGGCCTCGATTTCTTCGCGGGTCATGCCCAGGGCCGGCGAGAACTGGCCGAGCAGACCGTGGACGGCATCGATGGGGATTTCCCAGATGCGGAAGAATCCTAGTACGTGGTCTATGCGGTAGGCATCGAAGAACTCCGACATCTTGCGGAAGCGGCGCACCCACCACGAGCAGCCGTCGGCGAGCATGGCATCCCAGTTGTACGTTGGGAAGCCCCAGTTCTGTCCGTTCACCGAGAAAGCATCGGGCGGCGCACCAGCCTGGCCGTTGAAGTTGAAGTAGCGCGGCTCTACCCATGCCTCCACGCCGTCGCGTGAGATGCCGATGGGAATGTCGCCCTTCAGGATGATGTGCTGTTCGCGGGCATGCTCATGGACGGCATGCATCTGCTGGTCGAGGTTGTACTGGACGAAATACCAGAACTCCAGTTCCTGTGCGTTAGCTGTCGGGTTCTCTATGCTCGGCGCGTCGGCTGGCCATTGTGAGAAGTCGGCGGTGCCGTAATGGTCGCGATTCACGCTGAAGAGTGCGTAGGGCACCAGCCAGTCTTTGTTGTTGTCGAAGAACGTCTTGTAGGTAGCGCGACGCTTCACGTTGGCCCACTCCTGCTTGAAGACGAGGTGCAGGTAGTCGCGCTTGGCACGGTTCACGCGCTCGTAGTCTATCTGTGGGAGTGAGTTCAGCTCCTTGCGCAACTGTTCGAACTCCTTGGCCTTCTCCTCGTCCTTCAACGGCGGCAACTGGCGGAGGTCGGTGTACTGCGGGTGCAAGGCGTAGATGCTGATGGAGTTGTAGGGGTAGGAGTCCTGCCACGTGTGGGTCATGGTGCTATCGTTGATGGGCAGTATCTGCAGGGCGCGCTGTCCTGTCTTGGCACACCAGTCGACCATCATCTTCAGGTCGCCGAAGTCGCCCACGCCGAAGCTTCCCTCCGTACGCAGGGAGAAGACGGGAATGACCGTACCAGCACCTTTCCATGCGGGAACGTTGAGCCATACCGGCGACAGCTCGTAGCAGATGGCCTCGCCCTTCTGCAGGGCAGGCAACAGCAGGTGACGGTTCTGTCCCTCCTCCCATGTCACTTCTCCGTTGTCCCTGAGGGCCACGAACTTCAGCTCCACATCTTCGGGCAGGCGTCCGCCGTCGAGGCATACCACCCATTCGTTGGGCTGCTGCTCGGTCATGTGGATGGTCTTCTGCACGTCCCATCCACCCAGGTATGTCGGTTCGCCTATCACGGCCAACCGCTCGTCGGAGCGCAGCTGTGGGGCGCGAACCTTCAGGATGACTTGAGAGTTGGGAATTGAGTGCTGAGAGTTGAGAGTTGAGTGACGTCTTGTCGCGCAGTCGGTGAAGGCCGAGGAGTAGAGATAGGCGTTCTCGGGTATCTCCGTCCAGTGGTCGTACAGGGTATAGCGCAGCACGTTGGGCTGCAGCTCGACGCGATGGGGCTGCACAAGCCACTCCGTGCGAACCACGGTGTCGCCGCGCTGTACACAATAATAATAAATAAGAAGTGTGGCCTTCTCGGGTGTCGGTGTGTTGTAGTCGAAGGTCCATTCATGTCCGTCGAGGGTCGACATGGTATGCTGCTCTGTGACGCCGTCGGGACCGAAAATGTTGAGCACCAGCTGTTCGCCATAGGTGGTCAAATACTCGATATTAAAGAGGATTTTCATAAGGCAAATAGGTTTGCATTGGTAAAGATGGCTCAAAGTTACGGCTTTTTTCCTAATGCCGCCTATATAAATGCGATAAACAACAAATGCCAAGGTGCAAACGTTTGCGCCCTAGCTTGGATTATTCATACTCTTTTCAACAACGGATTTTACGGATTACACGGATTTTACGGATTAAATGGATTTCACGGATTTCTTCCAGATTCGATGGCGAGATAATAAAATAATCCGTGAAAATCCGTGAAATCAGTTTTAATCCGTTGTTTTTCCATATTGCCGTGAATAATGTAGGCTAGGCGGGTGTTATTCTGACGATGCTGAGCGAATAGGCGGGGAGTTCCACGTCGACGGCTTGTCCCTCGGGCGACAGCTCGTGCTGGGTGGGGTAGATGTTCGTGGGCTGCTCCAGGGTGTTCTCGTCCTCGCCGTTGTTGGCACGCAACTGTATGAGGCGGGCGCCCTTGACGGGGAAGTTGCTGACGTTGAGGCGGGCGGTGGTGCCCTCTTCCTGCGAGTTGACGATTTTGACGATGAGCTCTCCGCTCTGCTCGTCGATGGTGGCCGATGAGTACACGCCCAGCGCGGTGTTTCGCTTCAGGACGGTGTCGAAGACGAGGTCATTGTCGAGCCATGCCTTCACGGAGTCGCCGCTGACGGTCAGCGTCACGTCGTACCAGCGGCCTTCCTCCACACGTCCTCGCTTGGTGACGGTCTGAATCTTCCCGCCGCTGCCTATCTGCTCGATGGCGTGCTGCGTGTTGCCCCATCCGCCGAAGTTGAGCCAGCAGTAGTTGTGCTCGTCCACGTAGTTGAAGATGATGAGGAATCCCTCAGCCCCCTCGTCCTTGCGGGCACGGAACTTGCAGGTGTAGTGGTCGGAGTCGAAGGGTGTCTGGCAGACGGCCACGCATTGCTGGTCGAGGCTGGTCTGGCGCAGCACGTAGTCGCTGCCCAGTTGCCATTCTCCCGAGACGAAGATGGGCTTGCCCGTCTTGGGCACGCCTTCAGGATGGGTGTAGGATGCCTTCGTACCCCACGTGCCGAATCCCACACGGCTCTGCTGGGGCGTCAGCTGCTTGTACGCCCTGCCTGTGTAGGGGTTTGTCTGGTTGACTTTCACCACCTGCGTGCCGATGTTCCGGGGCATGAGCATCTGCACGTAGTACGACGGTGTGCCCATGACGCGGCTGCTGTTGAAGCGTATCATGTCGGGCCGCCACTTGGCATCGTTCTCGTTGACGAAGATGGGGGCGTAGCTGTTCAGGGGCACGATGTCGGAGTTGTTCTCCATGCCCATCATGTAGACGGCCTCGCCCAGGGCGGCGTTCATGTTGCCCAGGTTGCCGAAGCCGTCGGTGACGGCATACTCGCCGACGTAGATTTTCGGGCCGCGGCGGTCGTAGGTGTCATACTTGTGGAAGTTGTCGGCAAACCAGGCGGGGTTGCGGTAGTAGTGCTCGTCGAGCAGCTCTACGCTCTCCTTGCTGTCCCATGTCGGTGTGTCGGTGCCCCAGGCGGCGACGTTGCCGATGAGGTGCATCTTCGGATACTTGGCCAGCACCTGCTCCTTGAACAGGCGGAACCGGTCGTAGTAGTGGTCGCTCTGCTGGCGCGGGTCGGGCTGGTTGTTCTCGTTGCCTATCTCGAGGTACTCCAGGTTGAAGGGCTCGGGATGGCCGTTCTTGGCACGCAGGGCGCCGTACTTGGTGGTCACGTCGCCGTTGGCATACTCCAGGGCGGCCAGCGTCTCGTCAATCCAGGGCTGCAGCGAGTCGACGGGCGTCTGCCCGCCGTGCCACAGTCCGACGTTCACCACGTAGAGCGGCTTGGCGCCGAGGTCCTCGGCCATCTGCAGGTACTCGTGGAAGCCGATGCCGTCGGTGGTGCGGTAGCCCCAGTTCACGTTCCAGTGGCCGGGACGCTCCTCGATGGGGCCGATGGTGCGCTCCCAGCGGAAGGCGTTCTCGGGCGAAATCTGACCCTCGACGAAACAGCCGCCGGGGAAGCGCATGAAGCGGGGATGCATCTGCCACAGCATATTCGCCAGGTCGGGACGTAGGCCGTTCTCGCGGTTCTTGAACGTCGGCGGGAACAGGCTCACCACGTCGAGCTGAACGGTGCCCACGCCGTCGAACACCAAGGCGAACCGCGCCTTAGGGTCGTTGTCGTTGGCAGTTAGCTCGGCGGTGTACTTCGTCCACTCTTTCAGCTTGATGGCGTCCGCCGACACGGTGGTCTCGGCATAGAGGTTCTTGCTGTTGAAGAGGCGGGCCTTGATGGTGCCTTTATAGTTGCCCTTGAGCCAGAGGCTGAGCCGGTAGGTACGTCCCTGCACGGCGTTGATGCCCCAGAAGCCTTCATTCTCCAGCCTGACGGCGTTGGCCGGAGTGGCGTTGATGGTCAGTTCGAGGGCGTTCTGCTGGGCGCTGTTCAGCAGCTTCACTGTCTTGGAGGGTTGCACGAGGCGGGCGTCGATGGTCGAGCCGTTGTAGCCGTAGGGCTTCCAGCCCTGCATGTCGGCAGGAGCGCCGTAGCGGGGTCCGTCCTCGAACGAGCGGTTGCGGATGAGCTCGGCATACAGGCCGCCATCGGCAGCGTGGTTGATGTCCTCGAAGAAGATGCCGTAGTGCGTGGGACTGATCTTCGGCCCCCGCTGGCTGGCGTCAATGTCGATGGTCACTTGGGCACTGGCAGTCAGCGCCGTAGCCATGCTGACGGCCAGCAAGAGATTCTTTTTTGTCATCATTGTTTTATTGTTTTTAGTACATTACGCTACAAAGGTACGAAATGCAGCTGAAACTCCGTGGATTCTTATTACTTTTTAAAGATTCCATAGAGTTTTTCACTTTACTTGTTTCTATGCTCTTCTGAGAATTGTCTTATTTAAGATAAGACAGAACGTACCTCCGTACCGAGAAAGTCCGTTCTTCGACCCACGAAGAACGGACTTTCGACCTCAGAAGAACGGACTTCCTCCAGGTAGGCATGTGACTCTGACTTACGCATTTTTCCCGTTTCCTCCAATTTTTTCCTCAACTTTCTTTGCTGATTCCCAAACATTTTGTACTTTTGCAGCTGTATTGTCTGGACTTGGTTCCTTTCGAGGTGCAACACATATTCTGGACAGAAATATATTAAACCGAAATTATGAATACAGTGTCACTAAATCATTTGTGGGGCTATCTGCAAGGGCTGTCGCTCACGGCCAGCAACCAGCGCTGGCTTGGCGAGTAAACTGCGATGCCTAATACATAGGATTATGAAACGAACCGAGATAGTAAACCGCATCAAGGAACAGGCCCGGGCCTTCCTGCCTGAGGCCCAGACCATCCTCTATGGCTCGGAGGCTCGCGGCGATGCCCGTCAGGACAGCGACATCGACTTGCTTATCCTCGTTCCAGAGGAAAAGGTTCTCCCGGAAAGAGAACATGCCATTGCAAGCAAGCTCTACGAGATAGAACTCCAGTCAGGAGTAGTCATCAGTTCTCTCGTCATGCCACGCAAGCAATGGGAGAATCCACGGGTGATAACTCCATTCTACCAAAACGTAAAACGAGAAGGGGTGTTGCTATGAAAGAAGAAAAGTTGACCACAGAACAACGGAACGACCTTGTAGCTTATTATTTCGAGCGGGCACATGAGTCTGTCGAGGAAGCCAAATACCTTCGCGATGGCTGCTACTACAATGGTGCCGTCACTCGTCTTTACTATGCCTGCTTCAATGCTGCACGTGGTCTGTTGACTGCAAAGGGCATAGACGCATCCACTCATAACGGTGTCAAGACCATGATTTCAATGGAGTTTATCCGTAAAGGACTCCTTGGTATTGAGCACGGAGCCACGCTTACTGATTTGTTCAATCAGCGCCAAGCAAGTGACTATGAGGCATACGCATTCAGAGACGCTGGTAGTGTAGCGTATTTATTGCCAAAGGCTGAAGCTTTTATCAAAGCCGTAGAAGAATTGGCTCATAAATAAGAATGTTTAACTACTATAACTCATAGCATATGACATAGACAACAGACAAAAGGACATAAAGACATAGAACGTCCACTTTTGATTCTTGTTCTCTGAAATCGGCAAAATTGAAGAACTGCAAGAACTGAAGTAGATTGTTCACGCTGATGGCGTGGGCATTTATTCTTTTAAGTCGGGTCATGGGGACAGGCACTTGACCCACACGCCCCACATAAAAGCATCATTATATGAACAGGAAGTATTTACTGGAAGAACAGTTAGATATTAGCTTCGAGGCAATAGGTTACTATGGCATAAGAACGGATGGCAAAAGGCCTTCTTTTAAATTCAACGCACATATCATATACACCCAAAATGACCTCGTCTTGTATTCAATCATATCTGAACAGTACGAAATTGCCAAAAAGAAATTATTAGAGGCATTACATACCTCTATAAAGAAGGATGATTACACTATTACGAACTCTTATATTGGTGATGCAAATAACAGTATTGATTTAAGGATTTCAGAAGAAATAAGATTTACCCAACATGCTTTTATAAATGACCAAGAAGCAGTTGCTATGTCCTTAAAACAAGTTAAGTTCTCATACAAAGAACAGTCAAATGGTATCATTTACAGACTATCGTCCGTTTGCTCTTCCATACTTTTCGGCCCTCTAGAACTCCTAATGAATGATGAAG
This sequence comes from Prevotella sp., assembly GCA_017475265.1. Taxonomy (GTDB): domain Bacteria; phylum Bacteroidota; class Bacteroidia; order Bacteroidales; family Bacteroidaceae; genus Prevotella. The sequence continues at coordinate 16,976 of JAFVFY010000045.1, forward strand.
ATTTCATAACATGGAAGAAGAATAGCGATCTTGACAAACAGTGTTTTGGCATACCATTCGCTCTATCAAAAATGGGGAATCACGCATATATCAAAACAACTCAGATAGATAATATTCTTTCTATCTTTTCATTTTATTTCTGTACTCGTTTTGAATGTGACATGGTTAGTTCGCCAGAACAAAACGGCCAAGTAAGCATACAAATAAGGACACCACGATACAAGACGACATCGGGTAATTCTCTAAAAGCCATAGGCTATCTGTTATTAGGACAGACAAGTCTGGGCAGTTTTAGGGGATTCCTGTCATCTACGAAAGATTACAACGGTGAATTATGGAATGATAAGTTATTAGATGGTTATATAAGCGGTTTCATTAGGGCGGAATATCTTGATGAAATTTCAAAGCTTATCATCTATACGACAATTCTTGAGAAAATGGCAGATTGCGGCAAAAAAGTTGACACATACAGATGTATAAGAGATTTTCTTGTTCAAAAAAAGATAGGTATCAGTAAGATAGATAATAACATAAGCAATAGGAATTTAAAGAATGAACAGGGTGATACCATTTCTAATTTTATTCAACTGCGCAACTTCTTTGTCCATCATTTAGGCTCTGAAGAAGCAGAAATGTTCTTGCGGAATAGTGACATGCTGTTTAATCTCAAATTAACCATTACGATTCTACTTCTTTACAAATTTGGATTCTCTGATATTCGTTTTAAGCCAGAATTTGCTCATTTGTCAGTATTTGATGAATGCATAAAGTTAGGGGAAAAATGAGAAAAGTAAAGTCTCATAAATGTAGATTGGGCAAATGGATAAAAAGAATTATCAATATCATTAGGCAGCAATGAAATCACAGGGGCAGGTTGTTGATTCTAAAGGTTATCAACGTTAGAATCAAAAACCTGTCCCCGTGATTTTCATGGAATCCTCATTTTTCTCGTATGTGCGGAGGATTCCTACTTCCCTGCCATCGTGCTAATGATGGTGGCGATGTCGGCCACATCGACTACTCCGTCTTGGTTCACGTCAGCAGTATCACCACCTATGCGGATAACGTTATCACCCTCCATTTCATTATTGCCCCATACAATATAATATGTTATAAGGTCACTATCAGTATAGCCTTCGGCGGTAGCATGGACGGTCAACTCATACTGGCGAGCCAGCTCGATAGTTTTCCCGCGACCACTTAGCGTATCAGGATTTCTGAGCGTCCACACAAATTCTGCCCCCCCAGTCTCACAATCCAGCGTCAGCTGCCCGTCTTGGTAGGCTACCGTAGGCGTAGCGCATTGCGGCACCTCCACCTCTGTGCCGTCGAGGGTCAGGAACTGAGCAAATTTGCTCCAAGGCTCCTTTGTCTGATACGCCCCTATAGCGGTCTCTGAGGCATATAGCGGGATGTTGTAGTTAGAAAAAGAGTTGTCGTAGAGGAAGGGCGGTGTCTCTGGCAGAGCCTTCACGCTCTCCAAGCCAGTGCAGTTTGCAAATGCCACTTGATAGATAAACTCGACAGTGGAAGGAAGAATGAGAGACTTCAACGAACGACAGCCATTGAAAGCAGACTTTCTGATAATGCTCAGACCTTCATGAAGATGTAGCGTCTCGACATTGGAGCATCCTTGAAAAGCATTCTCGTCAATAAAAGTTACGCTGCCAGGAATCGTAACTGATGTTATGTATGCGCATCCGTAAAATGTATTTTTGCCAATCGTTGTAACATCACCAGGAATAACCAAGTTCTTAACTTCAACTTCATTAAGGAACAAATGGTATGGGTTCGGGAAAGTAGGTCTATTCGTAAAACCACACCACCACGACAAATCTGAGATGTAAATGGTTGATAGTTTACTGCATCTATAGAAAGCATACTGTCCTATGCTCGTCACGCTGTTGGGAATCGTGATGGAGGTCAGGCTGGTGCAACCATAGAAAGCATTTGACCCTATACTCGTCACGCTGTTGGGAATCGTGATGGAGGTCAGGCTGGTGCAATCCCTGAAAGCCCATCCTCCTATGCTCGTCACGCTGTTAGGAATCACGACGGAGGTCAGGCCGCTGCAACCCCAGAAAACAGAACTTCCTATGCTCGTCACACTGTTGGGAATCGTGACGGAGGTCAGGACACTGCATTCATAGTATTTGTAAATCGTTTTATATCAACTACTTGCACTTTAAACGGTAGAAAAGTGATTACCTAGATTCTAAAGATTGGGGAAAAGACGAATATTTAACGTTTTTAACTTTTTTGAACCACAAATGGCTCGCAAGTGTGCAATAAATTGATTAAGTCATGGTATTTTATTCTTGAAGTCGTCTTTTCTGGCAATATTGCCCCCTAATGTAAAAAGCGACACATTATTTATATAGGAATGCCATCTATACAGCAAGAAAAACGCTATAATTAGCCAATGAAACTTAATTTCAACTCTTAAAGTATTGTGGTATGAAAAAATTTTTGTATCTTTGCGGTCGGAAATATTTGCTATCATTCCGACCATAATTTATATACAAAATCAATGGAGAATGCAGTAGTACAGCAGATTAGGAAAAGGATTGCTCGCAGTAAGTTCGGCGAGATATTCTTTGTTTCATCTTTTCCCCAATATGATGTTGAGTACGTCACCAAGCTACTCGCCATATTTGAGAAAGAAGGATTGGTTACGCGTATAGCCAAAGGAGTGTATGTTAAGGCACGTAAGACACGTTTTGGCATCCTTTACCCTTCGGCTTACGAATTAGTGAAAGAAATTGCTAAACGAGATAAGGCAAAAGTTATACCAACTGGAGCTACAGCCGCTAATCGCTTAGGATTCTCAACGCAAGTACCCATGAATACTATTTTTCTGACTACTGGGTCTGGGAGAAAATTGAAATTAGGAAATCGAACAGTGACTCTGAAGCATGGGGCACCTAAGAACTTTGCATTCCGAGGACGTTTGATGCCAGAACTGGTACAGGCATTACGCAACATTGGTGAGCATAACATCACTCAGGATGTTGAAGCGAGGATTGGACAATTGTTCACGGAAACTCCTGAGACTGACACCATAGAATATGATTTATTGTTGGCTCCTGTATGGATGCGACAAGTTATAAAGAAAGGAATAAAGCAATGAGTAAATGGATTGATTTCTCGCTCGACGAGCGAAAGGCGATGATACAAGGTGTGGTCGAGGCACGGCAAATTGATGAAGCTGCTGCCGAGAAGGACTGGTGGGTAACGGCAGTGTTG
>JAFVFY010000046.1 GCA_017475265.1 Prevotella sp.
AAAACGATTTGGGGAAAGGGGAGGTCGTGAAACGCCAACAGCAGCCTGTTAATTTGTTTAACGGTTCGGGGCGGTAGTGCATATCGTTGACCGCTATCGGACATTTGTAAGGGCACAAGATTTTTGGTTGCGGATTTGAGGTGGAGAACAAAGACTTCAAAATCTCTCAGGAGTCATGATATTTTTCTAGATTAGCTTTAATATTTTTTTGCACAATCTGTTGCTCCCGTTCGGGAAATATTGCTTATCTTTGCAGCCTGAAAGTGAACGGTTTTGGAAAACTTTTTGAAAAGAGGAAGTAGAAAAGTTTTCCAAAATGTTTCACTAAGGACGGTAAGAGATAATTAGTAATACTATAAGAAAGATAACCCAAAGCAATGGAAATCAAGAATTTCACTATCACCAAACGCGACGGTTCCAAAGACCGTTTCTCACTTGACAAAATCATGAATGCTGTGGTAAAAGCATTCGAAAGTGTTGAAGAACCCGCAGACCTCAGCACCATCTCCCGCGTGCTGAATCACCTCGACATCCACGACGACATCACCGTGGAGGAGATTCAGAACCAGGTGGAGGAGGCTCTGATGAAGGAAGGCTTCTACCGTGTGGCCAAGTCGTTCATCCTCTACCGCCAGGAGCACACCGAAGACCGCGAGACGCTGGAGAAGATGATGTTCCTCTCGGAGTACATGGAGAGTGCCAATGCTGCCACCAGCTCGAAGTTCGATGCCAACGCCAACGTGGAGCACAAGAACATTGCCACGCTCATCGGTGAGCTGCCGAAGTCGAACTTCATCCGCCTGAACCGCCGTCTGCTCACCGAGCGTATTAAGAAGATGTACGGGAAGGAACTGGCCGACAAGTACATCGACTTGCTCACCCACCACTTTATATATAAGAACGACGAGACGAGCCTGGCCAACTACTGTGCCTCCATCACGATGTACCCCTGGCTCATCGGCGGCACAAAGTCCATCGGCGGTAACTCAACGGCTCCCACGAACCTGAAGTCCTTCTGTGGTGGCTTCGTCAACATGGTGTTCATGGTCAGTTCGATGCTGGCGGGAGCCTGCGCCACGCCGGAGTTCCTGATGTACATGAACTACTTCATCGGCAAGGAGTTCGGACAGGACTACTGGAAGCGTGCAGACGAGGTGGTCGATATGTCGCTGAAGCATCGCACGCTCGACAAGGTCATTACCGACTACTTCGAGCAGATTGTCTACTCGCTGAACCAGCCCACGGGAGCACGTAACTACCAGGCCGTGTTCTGGAACGTGGCCTACTACGACCGCTACTACTTCGAGAGCATCTTCGGCGGGTTCTACTTCCCCGACGGCTCACAGCCCGACTGGGACGGTCTCTCCTGGCTGCAGAAGAGGTTCATGAAGTGGTTCAACAAGGAGCGCACCAAGACCATGCTCACTTTCCCCGTGGAGACGATGGCCCTGCTGACCGACAAGGAGGGCAACTGTCTGGACAAGGAGTGGGGCGACTTCACCGCAGAGATGTACAGCGAGGGACACTCGTTCTTCACTTACATGAGCGACAACGCCGACTCGCTCTCCAGCTGCTGCCGTCTGCGCAATGAGATTACCGACAATGGTTTCTCCTACACGCTGGGTGCCGGTGGTGTAAGCACAGGTTCGAAGTCGGTGCTCACCATCAACCTGAACCGCTGCATACAGTATGCCGTGAACCATAAGATGCCCTACCTGCAGTATCTGGGCGAGGTCATCGAACTGTGCCACAAGGTGCAACTGGCCTACAACGAGAACCTGAAGGAGCTGCAACAGAACGGTATGCTCCCGCTCTTCGATGCCGGCTATATCAACATTGGACGTCAGTACCTCACCATCGGCATCAACGGCCTGGTGGAGGCCGCCGAGTTCATGGGTCTGCAGATAAAGCCCAACGACGACTACCTACACTTCGTGCAGGGTATTCTCGGACTGATAGAGAAGTTCAATAAGCAGTACCGCACGAAGGACGTGATGTTCAACTGCGAGATGATTCCCGCAGAGAACGTCGGTGTGAAGCACGCCAAATGGGATCGTGAAGATGGTTATTTCGTGCCCCGCGACTGCTACAACTCTTACTTCTACGTGGTGGAGGACGACTCGCTGACCATCCTCGATAAGTTCAAACTGCACGGCGCGCCCTACATCGAGCACCTCACCGGTGGCTCTGCCCTGCACATGAACCTGGAGGAGCACCTCTCGAAGGAGCAGTACCTGAAGCTGCTGCAGGTGGCCGCGAAGGAAGGCTGCAACTACTTCACGTTCAACATCCCGAACACCGTGTGCAACGACTGCGGACACATCGACAAGCGCTACTTGAAGGAGTGCCCCAACTGCCACTCACACAACGTGGACTACATGACCCGCATCATCGGCTACCTGAAGCGCATCAGTAACTTCTCGCTGGCCAGACAGGAGGAGGCAGCACGCCGATACTATGCGACAGCCTGACATTTATGAGGAGTTATAAGTATTCATGGCAATTGATAAAACAACGGATTAAAACTGATTTCACGGATTCTCACGGATTTTTGTTAGGAACTGACACTAAAGATAGTTGACAATTAGTAACGATATAAAGTTTACTATTAAACGATGTTTTTAGTAAAACAGATAAAAACAACAAATACAGATAAAAACCATTATTCTTGTTTTTCTCGGTATTTCTTGTATTTTCTGTATTTCTATAATCCGTAGAAATCCGTGTAATCCGTAAAATCCGTTGTTGAAAAGAGTATGAATAATCCAAGTTATAGAAGATAGAAAACAGCATGAAAACAATCATCGTAACAGCGCTGCTGGCAGCCTCATGTTTGGCGGCAAACGCGCAGATAGGGAAATTCATCAACAAAGTGAAGAAGCAGACCGAGGAGGCTGTCAACAACGCCGTGACGACCGTTACTGAGGGTGCTGACAACATCGCAGACGCAGCCGAGAAAGAGGTGCGCGATGCCTTGAACGACGAGAACACCTTGGTCTACGGTGACCACAGGTACACCATGCAGGGCAATATCGCCGCCGACAAATACCGCAAGAACGGCTTCGGCAACGTGACGTTCACGAATATCCCCTCCAATTTCGAGGAGTTCAAGACCATCTACACCGAGTTCCTGGGCAAGACGGCCTACGGTGCTGCTGCCATGATGCCTATGGCCATGGAGATGTATGCCCGTGACCGTGAGGTGGGACGCCAGTGTATCGAACTGCTCTGCTATCCCTCGAACGTGAACAGCGTCATTTCCATCATCAAGGAGAAGTTCGGAGCCAACCCCAACGACAGTTACGGCCAGCGCTATCTGCCCGCAGCATCGCTGAAAGGAGCCACGCCCGAGAACGCTTACCAGCCCCTAAGACCCTACACCGTGGAGATGGAAGCTAGCGTGAACCAGCACCAGCAGCTGCAAATCAGCGGCAGCGGCACCGTCGTCTACATCTATATCATGGCAGGTGGATGGGACACGCACCAACGCTCCGTAGAGGTCATCAAGCAGCCTGGCAAAGACCTCTATCAGGTGTTCAACTGCCCCTCGCTCTACACCGGTTGTAAGCAAATCATCGGCACCTGGGCAGGACTGGAATAATCATCTTTTCACTTTCCGAGCCTGATGACCCTGATGCCGGTGTGTGAAGGGTGCTTAGCCAGATACTGCCAGAGAGTCATGGGCTCCTCGACCACTTTCTTGTGAAGCTGTGAGGCGTTGAGGAGGTGGAGGCCGTCTTTGCTCCATACGGCAAAGCCGAGGTGGGCGATGTCGAGGCCGGGCTTGGAACAGGTGATGGCCAGAATGTCACCATCGTGGATGAACTGCTTCAGCAGCGTGTTGTCAGGCTTATCGGTCTTGGGGATAAAGCGGTATTGTCGTCCCGTGAGGCGCTTCTCCTGCTCGGCAATCTGTTTCACCATTGAAGGGTGTTGGCGCAGGGCTTTGTAAGCCTGGGGATGGGTACTCATGTAGTTGAGGTTAAGCGTCTGGATGGCGGTAAAGGGCGCTTTGTCTGATAAAATCTCGCGCACGAGACGCATCGCAACCTTGTCGTTTATCCAGTCGCTGAAGTAGTGCAGACGGCTGGGATAGCCATTGATTTTTCCCTGTCGATAGCGTAGCTGTTGCAGATGTCGGCAGTAGGAGCGGAAGTCGTGCTTCCCTTCGCGTGCCGTCAGCGTCAGCGCACAGACGGTCTCTACAAGCGTGGTACAGTCTAACTGTCGTAGGTTCACCACTAGCTGCTCCTCGTCGTTCACTTCCAGCGTGTAGGCCACGTAAGGCCTTCCTATCAGCTGGCGGGCATAGTAGAGCGTCGTGGTGTCGCCGCTGGCCAGCAGCCGCTCCACTGTTACGCTGTCAGGAACCTCTGCCAAGCCCTTCAAAGGGATAGCGAGCAGCAATAAGGTAAGAATAATGAGTCCTGTTTTTTTCATTGTTCATCAGAGTTTTTGGGTCGGTATTTCTTTTTCAGCAGGAAGTTGTAGCCCACGTAAATGTTCCACGAGCCGAAGGTGTTGTTGGTGGAGAAACGTGGCTTGTGGTAGCTGTTGGAGTGGAGGATGACGCTCGTTCCGGCATACCAGCGCATGCAGTTGTAGACCAGTCCGAAGCGGCCTATGCCGTCGATGTTGACGTCGCGGAAGGAGAAGTTTTTCAGTCCGCCGAGGACGTTTCCCGAACTGTACTTGTAGGCCACAGCCGCCTGTAGGCAGGCGCCAAGGAGCCAGTTCTTGGCGAACACCCAGTTGTAGGCATAGCCTGCGGAGAGGTTAATGTCGTGATACTTGGCGCTGTTGAACATCAGCCCGCTGTCCAGCTTCACCACGCCTTGGCCCAGCCGCTCATCGATGACACTCTGCAAGCGGTCGTGGTCTAGCTCTACGGAATTACGTGTGTAGCCTACGCCGGCCATCCATGAGCCGCAGCTAATCTTCTGGACAGTGCTTTGGGCGAAAGCGGCTGGGTATGAGAATCTTCCGTGGTTAAAGATGTAATAGACATTAAAGCCCGTAATGCCAGCCTTCAGACCGTCGAAGGGCACACCGTCGAGGGCACTGGCATCCACATTGTTGCTAAAGTCGGTCTTGCGCAACTTGTACTCGCTGCCCGTATGACGGTAGAAGAGGTCGACACCAATCTGCGAACTGTAGATACTCAGGTCGAACTCCTGCTTCACCTTGCTGAAGTTGATATTTCCCAGCTCGAAGGTGTAGCCAGCGAAGAACCATTTCCACCCAAAGTAGGGTCCCACGCGGAGGGTCATGTCGGGGGCAAACTCCACCTTCTGCCTGTCGCAGCCCACGGAGCTGAGCGAGTAGTGGTCGTAGGCGTATGTGCCCTGTAGCATAACGGTAAAGATGTAGTGCTGAGGCTCGATGTAGTCTGTGTTCAGGCGGTCGAACTCGCGAACGGTGCGACGTACCACGCCCAACTTGCGCGGCTGTTCCTCCACTGCGGCAGAGTCAAGCTTCACTAGCAATGTGTCTGCTGGCTCCTGTGCCGAACTGGTCGCACTTACCAACAACAATATGAATAGTATTAACCTCACCACAGTTTATTCTGACCACGAATTTAACGAACCACAGTTTATTTTAACAACGAATTTAACGAATTACACGAATTGCGCGAATTGTAGGAATTACACGAATTGATTAGTATTTCCCGAGTATGCGGTCAAGTGCCCAGTTCACGGGCGTTGCCGACACACTGGTGCAGGTACAGACGGCAAGTCCCTGCAGATGCTCGCAGACGTTCTTGATAAGTGGGTACTGCACGTAGCTGGGGTTTTCGACGGTAAAACGCTCTTTGCCCTGGCTGGTGTGCAGCTCAATGGGGGCGTAGTCGAATACCGAGAAACTCAGCAATCCCTCGTTGCCAATGATAAGGATGCGGTCTACGCGGGCACTCTCATGGGCGACGAAGCACCACGAACCACTACCGACCAGTCCGTTCTCAAACTGGAACACCGCGCTCACGGTATCTTCAGCCTTGTATAACCCGCCACGGTTGGCACAAATGCCGCGTGCCTCGAGTATCACACCGAACATCCATTGTAGCAAGTCGAGCTGATGAGGTGCGAGGTCGTAGAAGTAACCACCACCGGCAATGTCGGGTTGCAGTCGCCAGGGGAGTGTCTCAGGGTTGCCGTAGTCCAGTTCACGCGGTGGCCAGGCAAAGCGTATCTGAACATTCTGCACCCGGCCAATCGTCCCCTGCTCCACTATCTCCTTCACCCTCTGGAAGTAAGGTAGATAGCGACGGTAGTAGGCCACGAAGCAGGGCACACCTGTCTGTTCCGACACACGATTCACACGGGCACAGTCCTCGTAGTTCGACTCCAAAGGCTTCTCCACATAGACAGGCTTTCCAGCACGCATGGCCATGATAGCGTAGGTGGCATGACTCGACGGTGGCGTGGCCACATAGACGGCGTTCACCTCCTCGTCATCAATGAGTTCCTGAGCATCGGTGTACCACCGTGGAACACCATGACGCTGTGCATACGACCGTGCCTTCTCAGCGGTGCGGCTCATCACAGCTACGACCTCGGAGCCTGGCACCTCGGAAAAGGCAGGGCCACTCTTCTTCTCGCATACCTCGCCACAACCTATAAAGCCCCATTTTAGAATTTTCATAGCATTTCCTATTTGTTTTTGCCTTTCACCACGCCGACATAAATCAGCAGGATGACGTTCATCATCAATGCATAGATGATGGCGGGAACGGCCATCACCTCGCTGTTGAACACAAAGGGGCTGCAGGCCACGGTGATGGCCTGTGCCGCGTTCTGCATACCGATTTCAATAACGATGGTGCGCTGTTCGCGACCTGTGAGGCGCATGAGCCACGACATCAGTACACCGGCACTCATGGAGAGGAGGATGAGGATGGTCATCGCCAGGCCCAGTTTGGGGAACTCGGCGATGATGACCTCACGGTTCTGAATGAAAAACACGGTGGCCAACAGGATAAGACAGGGGAAGGCCAGCCGTTTCAGTACGCCGTGCATACGCTCGGCCAGTTTTTCCCGCCACACGGCAATGGCCAGACCCACTGCAATGGGTACAGCCATGAGTACTAGGTTCTGCACAAGGAGATTGCCCACAGGTAGGTGCACGGAAGTGTCAGACCCCACCTGAGCCGTCATAAAGTCCATCACCAGCGGCCCGGTGAACAGCGTAATGACGCTGCTGAAAGCCGTCAGAGAGACAGAGAGGGCGACATCACCCCCCGCAAGCATGGAGAAAACATTGCTGGAGCTGCCGCCAGGACTGCACGCTATGAGCATGATGCCCAGAAAGAATAGCGGCTCAACGCCAAAGAGCGTGCCCACCAGCCATGCAATGATAGGCAGCAGCACTATCTGTCCTGTCAGTCCTGCCACCACGGCCAAGGGACGCTCCGCAATGAGGCGGAAGTCCTTTGGCCGTAGTGCCAGTCCTAGGTCGAACATCAGCAGGGTCAGGATGGGCAGGACGATGAATATCGTATTCATGCCATCATGCCCACTTGCTGAGGTCTTGCTCGGCCACGAACTTCAAGTTGTTGAGAATAATGGTCTCGCGGGCCTTCTCGCGGTTGTCGGTGCGGAAGATGAGGATGCCCTTGCCGTTGTAGAGGAAGGTATACATGTAAGTGATGCTGATGCCGGCATCGCTGAATATCTTCACGGCATCGGCGGCACGTCCTGGCTCGTCGTCAAGCTCCAGGGCAAGCACATCGCTCAGGGCAACGGCAATGCCAGCCTTCTTCAGTTCCTCGTAGGCACGCAGCGGTTCGCTGCAGATGAGGCGGTAGATACCATACTCTGCCGTGTCGGCAATGGTGGAGGCGATAATCTGAATCTTGGCCTCTTTCAGCACTTCAAGCACCTTGATGAGCGTGCCCGAACGGTTCTCAATGAAAATGGAAAGTTGATGAATTGTCATGGTCGGTGCCCCCTAAGTTAGGGGGTTGGGGGTCTGAACAAGCGGAATGCAAACCCGCAGTTAATTGATTAGTAATGTGTTATTTATACGGGGATTGGCGGTCTACGCTTGTTCAGACCCCCAACCCCCTAACTTAGGGGGCTATAGTTAGAACAGCTTTCGAAGGTCTTTCACACGAACAGCCTTCTTGTCGTCGTTGACGGCGAGCGTTCCCTTTTGCACGAGGCGCACCTTCGGGGTGATGAGGATCTCGTCTTTCAGCAGACGGGTGATGGTCTTCTCCAACTGCTGTAAGCGAGCATAGTCGTCGGTGAACATCTGCGTCAGCTCCACTTCGATGGTCATGATGTCGACGCTGTCCTTCGTCTCAATGGTGATGAGGTAGTCGGTACTCAACTCCTTGAACTTCAACAGAATCTTCTCTATCTGTATGGGGAAGATATTCACGCCCTTCAGGATTATCATATCGTCGCTGCGACCCTGCAGACGAGCCAGACGACGGTGGTGACGACCGCACGGACATTCGCCGGGCAGGAAACGGGTGAGGTCACGGGTGCGATAGCGCAGCAGCGGCATGGCCTCACGGTTGATGGTGGTGAGCACCAGTTCGCCCAGTTCGCCGTCCTTGACAGGCTCGAGCGTCACGGGGTCAATGATTTCCACAATGAAGTAGTCCTCCCAGATGTGGATGCCATTCTGCTCCGGACACTCGAAAGCCACGCCCGGGCCCATCATCTCACTGATGCCGTAGCTGTTGTAGGCCTTCACGCCCAGGGTTTCCTCTATGCGCTTGCGTTGCTCCTCGCTGTGAGGCTCGGCTCCGATGCAAAGCACACGTAGCTTGGTGTCCCTGCGAGGGTCGCAGCCTTCCTCCTTCATTACCTCGTAAATACGTGAGGCATAGGAAGGTATGGCGTGGAGCACCGTCGTTCCGAAGTCGCGGATGAACTTTATCTGACGGGTGGTGTTACCGGAAGAGGCAGGCACGGTGAGCATGCCCACACGCTCTGCTCCGTACTGGAACCCCAGACCGGCGGTGAACATACCGTAGCCAGCAGAGTTCTGGAACACGTCCTCAGGACGGCTTCCCACCATCCATAGACAGCGGGCAACGGCATTTGCCCATTCGTCAAGGTCTTTCTGAGAATGGAGCACAACCGTTGGGTTACCCGTTGTGCCGCTTGAAGAGTGCAGACGCACACAATCTTTCATAGGTACACAGGCAAGGCCGAAGGGGTAATTCTCGCGCAGGTCCTCCTTGGTGGTAAAGGGAAGTTTCCTGACATCGTCGAGTGTCTTTATGTCATCGGGCGTGATGCCCAGCTCGGCAAAGCGCTTGCGATAGAACTCTGCGTTCATGCAGTGGCGCACGGTCTTCTGAAGTCTTTCCAGCTGAAGCTTCTCCAGCTCCTCACGTGGCATCGTCTCCAGCTCAGGGTTAAAATAGGGTGAATAAGGTTTGTTTTGGTCCATAAAATATTTATTGTTAATATCCAAATTACGTCGTTTGTTGACTCTGCGATGCAAAGATAGTCATATTCTGCAAAATGACAAAGGATAATATCGTAATTTTTTACTTTTTTTGCCTTTCGCCCAGTCTGATTCACAAGAACGGCTTTTCACATTCGATACCTACCTGCACGAAAAAGAGGATGCCCCTTCAACCCGAAGAAGCATCCTCCAACCTAATTATTAAGAACTTTTCCCTATTTCAGACCACGATTATGAAGTGTGGCGTTAAGCAGCATGAGGTAAGTCTTGTACTGCTTGTCGTTCAGCACGTAGTGCATGTAACGCACGTCCTTCTTCACGGCCTGGTCAACCAGAGCCTCGCGCTCGTCGCTTTCGGCTGTCGCAGCCATCATCATCTCCTGAGAGAACTGGTGGTGGATGTCCTCCACAGCCTCCATCTGGTCGTAGGTCAGGCCCAGGGTAACGGCCAGCTTTTTCATATTGACCGTCATGTCGTAGGCCTCAACACCCTTCACAGCTTTCGTGTTCTCGTTCTCAGCGAAGCTCATGGTCATGGTCATCATGGCTACTACCATCAAAACAATCTTTTTCATTTTCTTTTTCCTTTCTTTTCTTTACTCGGAGCAGACCTTGTCGCTTTGTTTGTG
>JAFVFY010000127.1 GCA_017475265.1 Prevotella sp.
CATAGCTTTTGTTGAACAAAACCAGTGCTTGTCTACTACAAACCCGCTCACTTACTCCTATTAGACTGGCTGCTTGGCTCCAAAAAGGCCACAATGGACGCCTCGAACACCCTTTTTCGGGGTATTTCCCAACCGCGAAAAACACCAGTTTTAAGCGAAATAGGGGTAAAGAAGTGTTAAGTTTATGCAATTTTAAGTAGCTTTCTGCACAAAAGAGGTGGATTTGTGCAGGGTTATGAAGCGCGATTCCTGCAAAAAACAGCCGGTTTGGGCAGGTTCTTGCGCTAGATGCTCAACTTTTAGGAACACTTTTTTCTGCACTTTTTCTTTACATTTCAGCGATGCAGCCAGTAACACAAAACGATGCTTCTTCGCCCGCTATTTGCATATTTAACGCGCGCAGCGCCCGCTTTATTAAATAAATGCGTACCTTTACGATAAACCACAAAAGAGCAACATATATGGAAGACTTGGTATTAACGATTCCCACTCAGGCCATCGCCACCGCCCTCACCGATGCCAGCGTCAAGACCGGCTGCGTGGACTTCATCGGCACCTACTCGCCCGTCACCCTCCCCGGTGGCGACCAGACCAAGCTCTACCTCGGTGCCCAGAACACCCTCTACTGGCCCTCGGCCGACATGCCCGTCAACGCCTGCCGCGCCTACTTCCAACTGCACGACCTCGACACCAGCACCATCCGTGCCTTCAACCTCAGCTTCGGCGACGGTTCCGAGGATACCGGGATAGGTCACACAGAAGACGATGGTGAGTACCAATCGTCCACGGAAATCACAGAAAAGGCTGGCGCGTGGTACTCCCTCGACGGGCGCAAGCTCAACGGTAAACCGACGAAGAAGGGCCTGTATTATCCACGGAGGCCGCAAGTTTGTCGTGCCCTAAGATCGCCTTCTGCATGTGCTGCACCTCGCGGCCCTTGGCGTCACCGACGCTATGACCGTGACGATAATCCACTTCTGGAAACCGTGGTGGTATACATGCTTCGAACGGGAGAAAAGGTAACAACAATTGGGTAATCTTTGTAATCGACACAGGGAGAAGTCCGATTTCATTGATGTATTAGCCATTGGGGTTCCTGCGCAAGATTAGGGTTTCTGCGCAAGATTTTTGTGAATTTATGGGCGGCGATGGGGGCGTTTTGACAGAAAATGTGTAATTTTGCACCTCAAAACAAACGAAACTGCGCATTTCCATGACCGGAACACATCTACTTATCGCTGCCGTTATCATTGCGTTCGTGATAGCTTTTATTATCACGATGCTGGTGCTGAATGATAGTGCGAAAAAGATTATCTCTACCAATACGAAGCTGGTGGAGAACCAGAACACGCTGCTCGAACAGAACAAGATGCAGGGCACGGAACTGGAGAAGCGGTTGAGTGAGCTGGAGGAACAGAAGAGCGAGTTGGAGCAGCAGAAGGGAAAGATAGAGGCGCTGCAGCGGCAACAGGAGGAGTTGGCCGCACAGTTGAGACACGGTACAGTAGACGAGGTGACGCAACTGCGCGAACAGACCCGCCCGCACCGTGAGCATATCGAACTGACAGCCGACATGACCGATGAGGAGCTGATGGCGTGGATAGACGAGCAAATGGATGAGACACGTCTCTTCACAGACCCTGACATGACAGTGAAGACGATGGCGAAGGCACTCGGGCTGACCCAGAAGCGTCTTGGCGGGTTGTTCAAGAATCACCCCAAGTACAATAGCTTGGGCGATTATCTCAATGAAAAGCGTGTTCTTTATGCCTGCCGCCTGTTGCGCGAAGAGCCGCATTGGACTATAGAGGCCGTTGGCACAGAGGCCGGCTTCGGCGGTCGCAGAACGTTCCAGACAGAGGTGAAGCGCAGGCTTGGAGTCACGCCGTTGCAGTATCGGCAGGCTCAGGCATTAACATGAGGTAAAAGACGAAGGGAAGACGGGTTCAGTCCGAATGGTTCTGGCTGAAAACGTACTTCGGAGGCCCGGCTAACAGCCGGGGCAATGGACGAGGGGGGAGCATTTACGGTAATTGCACCGCAATTTCAAGCTGCATCTTTCACGAGCACCCTTCGCTGTACCCAAGCATAGATGACGATGACACCAATGGTGGAAATCTCCATCATGTGGTTGATGATTCCCGAATCTGGAGCACCAAGGAGGAACCACAAGACGGGGACGATGCTGGAGATGAGGATATAGAGTGCCATCCAGACGCCCACCCGGCGCAGCCGCCCGCGATAATTGTAGGCGATGGCGCAGCCGAAGGGCAGATAGACCAGCATCAGCGACACGGCGACAGGCAGACCGATTGTGTACATGATAGCAGGTATGGCAGACGTCACAAATCCTGCGATGTTCAGCGCAATAACAATCCACCATGCAATGGTCATGGGAATGTAGAGCGGCTTCATGCCCTTCATCAACCCATAATACATCACCAACGCGCCAAAGGTTTGAATGATGGCCGAAGCCAACGGCGAATGGTCATCCATCCACTGCATGAGCGGTCCCCAGTTGATGACAGCCTGGAGAAGATAACAAACAAAGGCTGCCTCAATGAGCCAGCGGGGCATTCCGCTGTCTACATGATTCACCCGATATTGGCTCTCAATACTTTTCGCTACCCCAATCGTCTGCTTATCCATTGTTCTTCGCTTCGTACACTTCTTCGATGGTCATGGGCTTCTTGATGGTCCCTAAGAGACGGGCACCTGTTGGCGTTATCAGGTAGTTAAGCTCGTTGCGCAGACCTGTGAAGTCGCGCCAGGCATCGAGCTTGTCGTAGCAGATGAAATCCTCAAACTGGTGCTCGGCACGCCATTTGTCCATCAGCTCGGGGATGAAATAGATGCCCGGCTCCACGGTGAACACGAACCCTGGCTCCAACGGGCGGGCCAGTCGCAACGACTTGAAACCGAACTGCTTGCTTTTTGTCATCCCCTCTGCATAACCCACATATTGCTCGCCGAGATTTTCCATGTCGTGAACGTCGAGGCCCATCATGTGACCCAGCCCACAGGGGAAGAACATGGCGTAGGCACCCGTTTCCGCAGCCTCGGCAGGGTCGCCTTTCATCAGTCCCAGTCGTTTCATGCCCTCCGCAATCTTCGTGGCGGCGGCAATATGTGCCTCGCGGAAAGGCACGCCCGGCTTCAGCTTGTCGACGGCGGCATAGAAACTCTCCAAATGGATGTTATACACCTCTGCCTGTCGCTCCGTGAAGCGTTCGCCGACGGGCATCGCCGATGACAGGTCGCCGGCATAGTGCTCTTGCGTCTCTGCCCCCGCATCGAGCAGGAAGATGTCGCCCTCGTTCAGCGTATGTATAAAACCGTGGTTGTGCAGCACCTGTCCCTGCACCGTGGCGATGGTCGGGAAGGCCAGCCTGTGACTGTGACGGCAGGCCACCTCCTCGACGACGGCAGCCACCTGCGACTCGTGGATGCCCGGGCGCACCATGCGGTAGGCGGCCAAGTGCATCTCCGTGCTCAAGTCCACCGATGCTTCGATGGCGCGGATCTCCTCTTCATCCTTGTGGTTGCGCTGCGACACGATGGCCTTGATGAACTTCACCGAGGCCATGTCCGTCTGAGCTTTTGGCTCCACGCCGAGCAGTTCCCACAGCCACACGCGGTGGTCACCTCTGTAGGGCGGCAGGAAGTGTACCGTCTGCCCCTTGCTGCGGGCCTTGTCGAGATAGCCTTTCAGCTCACCCAGCGCCATCGTCTTCGTCACGCCCACGGCCGATGCCTTCTCGCTGAGCGTCGGCTGGAGGCCCGTCCATACGATGTCATCGATGGTCAGCTCATTGCCGAACACTATCTCCGTGTCGGTGTCAATGTCAATCACTGCGGCCAGACCGGCATAGTCGAGGCCAAAGAAATACAGGAAAGTGGAGTCCTGACGGAAGCGGTAGGTATTGTCGGCATAGTTCATGCCAGCCTCGTCGTTGCCCAAGAAGAGCAGCAGTCCGCTGCCCATGTCTTTTTTCAGTTGTGCCCTGCGGCGGATATAGGTTTCTTTTTTCATAACGCTGCAAAAGTACAACTTTTATTTTTACTTACCCTTACGGAAGTCATTTTTTAACTATTACGCTTCATTTTTTCACTTTAAATCGCAGAACATACACATTATAACGAAAATTCCTTTTTCTGGAAACTAATGTGAATAGTATGAATAATTGATTACCAAATACTAATATTTAAAGGCCCATACGCAGGCATAGCATGGTCAAGTCATCGTTGGGTTCCTCTCCGTTGCGATGCTTCTCCACCTCTGCGCGCAGCGTCTCTATCACCTGCTGTGAATTCTTGAACTGCGTATGGCGGAGCGTTTCCAACATACGTTCCTCACCAAACTGCTGCAAGTCGGCGTTTTCTGCCTCTGTCAGCCCGTCGGTATAGACAAACAGCGGACGCCCCTTGATACATGCTATTTCCTCCTCCACATACACCAGTTCAGGCCACAGCCCCACCGGTGCGTTCGGCTCGATTTCCAGGATAGTCCCGCCTGCCTCATCGCCGCCCAACACTGGGGGATTATGCCCCGCATTGCAGAATACCAGCCGCCCTGTCTTCAGGTTGAGAAGGCCAATGAACATGGTGACGAACATGCCGTGTGTCACTCTCTCGTCGGTCATCTCGGTATTGATGCACTGCATGATCTGGGCAGGCTGTTTCTCCTGCGTGGCTAGCGAGCGGAACAGACGAGTGGTCTGAGCCATCACTAACGAGGCAGGCACTCCCTTGCCCGAGACGTCGCCCACGCAGAAATAGAGATAATCGTCCACCAGGACATAGTCGTAGAGGTCGCCGCCCACCTCCTTGGCCGGCTGCATACAGGCATAGAGGTCTACGCCCGGCCTGTCGGGGAAAACGCTGGGCACCATCGACATCTGTATATCGCGGGCTATGATGAGCTCGCTCTCTATGCGCTCCTTTGCTTCTGTCGTCTCGCGCAACTGGTCGTAGGCCGTCTGTAGTTCGTTGAAGGTGGCCTGCAAGCGTCGCTGCGCCTTGCGGCGATGGATGATGTAAAAGATGAAGAAGGCTGTGATGAGCAGCGAAACGGCTATAGTGCCTATCAGCCGCTGTCTCGATAGGTTGACCTGATGGTGGGCTATCTCGCGCTCCATCTGCTGCGTGTCGTAGACGATGGCGAGCTCGGCGGCATCGCTCTGCTTGGCATGTGCAATGGCCGTGTCGAGCAGCTCGAAGGCTTGCGTGGCTACCGCCAGTGCCGAGTCGTTGCGGCCGCACTTCAGGTTGGCAAAGAATTTCGTCAAGAGGAATCCCCGGATGTTGTCGAGCGAGTAGTCCATGCCCCACTCGTTGAGCACGCCGTCCAGTTCGCGGTAGTTGTCGGCAGCCTCTGCATGTCGGTTGGCCGCCATCAGGTAGCCCGTCGCGTCGATGCGCCCATAACTGCTCTGCCCGTAGTCGGTGGCCTCGTAGGCCCTGTAGGCAGCAGCCGCCTCATCTACACGCCCCAGCGCCTGCAGAGCCACGGCATATTGCAGGTTGAGGCGCGTCTGTACATGGTCGGCGAAGGCCTCGCTGGCGTCCGGCTTTGCCCTGTAAGGCGCTATCAGGCTGTCGGTGCGGTCGGTCCAGGTGAGTACCTCATTGTATTGCTTGGCGTGGAGATAGCCCAGAGCCGTGTTAAAGGCATCGACAATGGCATGGCGCAGGCCCCCGGCGGTGCTGTCGTTCTCGGCCACCTGCATGTATTTCTTGAAAGCCAGGTCGTAGCTCACAGCCGCATCGTCATGCCTGCCCAGGTTCAACTGGCATTGGCCTATGGACTCGTGCAGGATGGCATGTACAAGGTCGAGGCGGCTGTTGGTATCCTCCATCCTGGTGACGGCAGGCAGGGCAATGCGCAGGGCACCTTCATAGTTGTGCTTGTTCACCAGCAGGTTGGACAGCGAGGCCGCCGTCTGGTAGTAGAAGTAGAGGTCGCTGGGTGAGAGGTGCCGCACAATCATGTTCTTCTGCCAGCACCATTCGGTGGTGCGCAGCTGCTTGTCCTTGCTGTAGGCCATGCCGCGATAGTAGTTGGCCGCCACTGCCGACAGTGCCCTGGCCTTCTCAAGGCTGTCTACGACGAACAGCGTGCGCTGTTGGTCTGCACCATCCAACAGGTTTGTTACCATTCTGCAGGCCTCGCTGTCCTCCGGGTTCTCCACCGATGCGCCACCTCTTCCCTCGTGTATCAGTTCATAGTGGCTCTTGTCGTTTCCACATGAAAACAGCAGCAGTGCTGACAGCATCCAAGGGAATATCGGTCGTTTCATGTTCATGCCAATCTTTTTTGAAGTTGCAAAGGTACGAATAAAATTTGAAAATATATAGAGAAAACTTGTTTTTCTTCTCGCGTATTCATACTTTTAACATTGTCGAGGGGGCTTTCGCTCGCTTATTACTTTATGTATGTCCGTCAACGCGAGACCTACAAATGATTAGGGGGCGGACGGGGACGTCCGCGCTCCCAGGGGGTGGGCGGGGACGTCAGATATATGTCATTTTTGGCTTTTTACCTTTATAGGATTGGCGTTTTCTGCGCAAAACAGACTTTTCTGCGCAACTAATTGGAGAAATCTTTGGCTGTTCTGCTTTGTTTAATAAATAAAGTTGTAATTTAGCAGAAAATTTAGAGAAAAACAAAACACAAGAATGAAAACAATACATTCAAAACAATCCCATTATAACGCACGCAGCCAAATCTGCGAAATCTGTGGTTAAAAATTTAAATGATTATCCGCAATCGTCCGTTCGCCGCCATTATAAGGGTTGGCAATGGGGCTGCCCCTACACTGGCGAGTTTCCCTGTTGGGTACATGCGGATAATCATTAAGTATATGATAAACTTGAATAATAATACAAAAATTTGGCAATGAAAAAGAATCTCTTTGGGATTCTGGTCGTTACCCTGACCAGCAATCTCATGTTTGCAGCTTGTAAGAGTGATGACAATCCTGGTAAACAAGACAACGAAGGCAACCTGGCGATACTCCAGGAATGGCGTGCCGGGAATACGGTGACGTCTGCGGCAGTCGAAGCTTTCGGTGGTGTGGACAATTGTTTTGCTGCCGAGCCGATTCCCGACAACGTATGGGAACGGATGCAGGGCAAGACCTACAAGGAGAACCCTAACATCGGGCGTGATGACTTGCGCCATATCCGGGCCTTGCACTGGGACTACGACAATCAGATACACGTGGGCGAAATGATTTGCAGCAAACTGATAGCCAGCCGCGTGGCAAATATCCTGCGACAGCTTTACGATGCCCATTACCCCATCCAGCTGATGGTGCTGCCCGATGTCTATAATGCCGACGACGAGCAGCAAATGCGTGCCAACAACTCGTCGTGCTTCTGCTACCGTGCCATCGCCGGCACCACCAAGCTCTCCAAGCACGCACGCGGCCTGGCCGTGGACATCAACACGCTCTACAACCCCTACTACAAAGACCGTGACGACGGCACACGCTATGTGCAGCCCGCCACCGCCGTCGAGTATTGCGACCGCACGCTGACGTTCCCTTACAAGATTGACCACGACGACCTTTGCTTCAAGCTCTTCACAGAGGCAGGCTTTGAGTGGGGAGGCGACTGGACTTCCTGCAAGGACTTCCAGCATTTTGAACTTATCGAATAAGCGCCCAAAAACAGACAAACAAATGAGACTAATAAAAATCAACATTCTGATCCTGCTTCTGCTGACGGTAACTCTGTCAGCATCGGCGCATCAATATTCAGGAGTAGAGATTCACTCCCGGCAAGCGAGCTTGCAAAACTTAAACAACACATTATAATTTGAATGAAAAAGAAAAATGTAACTGTATTGGTACTGGGAATGATGATGACACTTCCCGCCAGTGCCCAGTGGACCAACTATGACACGCAGAACACCATCCGGGGCGTGTTTGGTCTGGCCAATGCTGCCATAGAGTCGGCAGAACGAAAGAAAGAGATGGAAATACTGGCACGTCAGAAAGTGGAGTTCGAGCAGAGCTTCCAGGATGCCATGACCGAGGCCAAGACTGCTGAGAGTGCTGAAGCCTGGGAGGAAGCCCTGGGAAAATACGAGGAGGCCGCCAAGCTGAACTGCAAGTACGGCTACACCGAACAGCGCACCATCTCTCAGAAAATCACAAGCCTTTACACAAAGGCAGGACGCGAGGACGACGGCCCCAGCATCCTCAACAACGCCAAGGTGACGCTTGCCGACTACTCCGCCTACCACTATATGCGTGAGAATCCCGTCTTCGTGAACAAGAAGAATGCCAACGGCGTGAAGATTCTGCGTGTGGCCTGCTCCGACAGCGAAACGCGAGTGGAGATGGAGATTGAGGCCTACTCCGCAAACCTTCCCGTCTATATCAAAGGAGCCGCCTACATCAAGGGCAACAAGGGCGGCAAGCTGGGGCTGGCCAGTGTGCAGAACATCACGATGGCTCCCGCCAAGACCTTCATTCCCTGGCCCTACCAGAAGCTGCGCTTCGCCCTTATCTTCCCAGCCCTGCCAGAGAATGCCAATGAGTTCGACCTCATTGAGCCTTCCACCACCTGGCAGTTCAAGGACATCAAGTGTAAATAACTCTTCACAAAACCTTGACAAGATGACATACATGAAACGAATTAGTTTGATGCTGACTACAGGAAAATGGCTGCTGCTGATGATGATAGTCATCACGCAGAGCCTATATGCAGAGAATGGTCATCGTGAAAAGTTGTCGCCCTGGTTGCGCACAGTAGTAGGGCACGCTTCCGAGCGTGCCAGTCTCTCCACTGGTATAGTAGGGCACGCTTCCAAGCGTGCCAACCTCTCTACTGGTACAGAGAGAACTGCCGAGACGGTCAGTTGCATGATGGTGCTCGTGGAGAGTGCCGACGGCGAGGCCTCCATCCGCCGTGCCGGAGGTGTGCCCTTGGGCTATGCCGACCCTGCATGGATTGTGCTCGTGCCCGCCAATCGACTCGATGCCCTCTGCCAAGAGCCCGCCGTCAGCCGTGTCGAGGCCAATCCCATGCCTAAGTCACTGCTCGACGAGTCGGTTAAGAAAATAAATGTCACCGACGTGTGGGCAGGCCGGAAAGAGGGTTGCGCCAGCCTGCCGCAGGCCTTTACAGGCAAAGGTGTGGTAGCTGCGCTCATCGACCAGGGTACGCACTTGCGCCACCCCATGCTTCGTGACGACGATGGCAACTCGCGCATCACGTGGTTCTGGGACATCAGTCAGGCATCTGCCGACGGAGAGCGGCTCGGCGTAATCTATGACAGTCCCGAGAAGGTGCTGGCCGCTGCACCCATGGACATCGAAGTCCCTCATGGCTCGCATGTCGCAGGCATCATGGCCGGCACACGCTTCGGCGGCCGGCAGGGTATTGCCTACGAGGCCGACATCATGGGGGCCGAACTGCCCAACGAGATGTACTGTTGCACTCTGGCTGCAGGCCAATCCGAAGCTGACGCAGAGCCAGGTGAAGGACATTATCAAGAATACATCACACCAGCGAGAGGATAAATACACGGAGAAGAACAACCTCTACGGTTGGGGTGAGATAGACGCATACGCCGGAATCCTTCAGGCACTCGGCCTGGCCACCACCATCCCCTCGCTGAGCAAGAAACAGCCTGACCATGTCACCTTCCGCCTTGTCGGAAACGTGCTTTATGCCGACGGTGCTGACGATGGCACGCCCGTCACTGTCTATAGCCTCTCTGGCACCGTGCTGCAGAACACCACGGTGCAGCAGGGCCGCATCAGCCTTAACGGCCTCGGAGAGGCAGGCCCTGTGCCAGCTCGCTCAGGCGTCTATGCCATCCAGCTCGGCACACTCGGCTCGACACTTATCAGAATGTAAAACCAAAAAAAAAGAACATGATGAAAACAATTACTCGTTTGATGTTAAGTATGTTGCTGCTGTTGGGTATGACCGACATGACAGCACAGACGTTTAAACTCTCTGGTGATCTGCGCGGGATGCTGACGGAGGATGTCGCTGCCGCACCCGGGGAGCGCGGTCGTCTCGCCCGCAAAACACCTGACAGTCCATCGCGCCTCACTCTTATCATGAAAGTCACCGATGCCCAGCAGATGACCCAGGTGTGCGATGACTACGGCATGCGGATGGTGACGGACTTAGGCCACATTGCCGTGGTGGACGTCCCCGTCAGCCAGATCGGGAAGGCCGCTGCCGACCCTCGTGTGCTTCGCATGGAGAAAGAGGGGGGCTTCCACCTCTGTTTGGATGAAGCACGAATAGCCGCAAATGTAAACCCCGTGACAAACGGAGACGCCCCTCTGCCACAGGCCTATACTGGAAAGGGGGTCATTGTGGGTGTCCTTGACGCTGGCGTTCAGTACAACCACCCCACCTTTCTCGATGCCAATGGACAGTCGCGATTCCGCAAGATATGGGACTTCGACAACAATGAGGGAGAACCGGAACCCGTAGTGCTGACCAATGCTGCCGACATCCTGGCCCGTAAGTACAGCTATTCCACATGCAACGGCATTGCAACCACAAACCATGGATCCCATGTGGCAGGTGTTGCCACAGGTTCAGGCCGCTATCGCGGTATGGCTCCTGAGTGTGACATCATCTTTGCCGACGCAGCTATTAATCCTCTCTCCGAACGGGCATACGAACTCTATTCCGACTACCTGTTAACCAATGTGAAAAACATGACCGACTATGCCACGGAGCATCACCAGCCGTTAGTCGTCAACATTAGCCTTGGCAACAACCTCGGCTTCTCAACTGAGGCCAAGCTGCTGCAGGAGGCTTTCGGACTGCTGACAGGCCCAGGCCGCATTATCGTGGCGGCCAATGGCAATGAGGGGAATCCTGAAGAATTGAACAGCTACTTCCATTCAGGCAGCAACCTGAAGGAGAACATTTTATTCAGCGGGCAATCCATACCGATGAATTATGACATCATCTGGAAAACGGGCGGTGCACTGTCGTTCCATCTTAATATAGGGATAGGCCCTGAAAACAGTGCCGAGACGTTCTCCACTACCCAGCTCACCGACGGCATGCTGCCCACCGTAGAGCGTACTGCCTATAAGATGAGCTTCTTGCAGTTGGACGATGCTCCCGACGGCAAGCACATCTACAAGCTCAGATTCGTTCCTAAGGAAGCCAATATGCCCTTCAGCATCACGGCATCGGTGACAGCTGGGCAGAGTTTTGAGGCTTTCTCTAAAATGCTGAGCATTGCCAGCGCCGTCCCTGCCGAAGGCTGCACCATCTCCAACGCCTATACCAGTGCCATTCCCGGAGCATTCCCCAACGTTGTTGCTGTGGGCAACTTTTGCAGCCGCGTTCTGCCGAATGATTATTACGAAGATGGAGAAGGGAACATCGTTACGGAAGTTAAGACTGGCGTGATGAATCCCTCCTCGTCGTGGGGACCCACCTGGGACGGTCGCAACAAGCCCGACGTGTCAGCACCGGGCAGCATCATCTCTTCTGGCAACTGGTATAATCCGAGAAATGAAGACGAGGTGGTAGAAACATACGACATTCCTGGTAGTGAGGCCAAAGAGACGTGGGCAGGGCAGTCTGGGTCGTCGCAGGCCTCGCCCACCGTGGCCGGCATCGTAGCCCTTTGGCTGCAAGCCAAGCCTGACCTGACGCCCGACGATGTGCTCACCGTCATCAAGAACACGTCGCACGCCATAGAGCCTATTCCCAACAACCACTCAGGAGCAGGTGTCATTGATGCCTATGCCGGACTTTGCAACATACTCGGCGTGGCCAACGCCATTCCCGCGCTGAGCAAGAACCAGCCTGAACATGTCACCTTCCGCCTTGTCGGAAATTTGCTCTATGCCGATGGTGCCGACGACGGTACACCCGTCACCGTCTATAGCCTCTCGGGCACCGTGCTCCAGAATACTACGGTGCAGCACGGCTGCATCAGTCTTAACGGCCTCGTAGGGGCAGGCACCGTGCCAGCCCGCTCAGGCGTCTATGCCATTCAACTTGGCAAACTCGGTTCAACATTAATTCGATTATAATTTTATGAAAAGACTAAGAATCATCCTCATACTGCTTTGCGTATCGCTTGCAGTATTCTCAGCGGGAATCACGCCACAACAGGCATTGGAAACGGCCCGTGACTTCATGCAACAGCGTAAAGGCATAACAACGAAGATGCGTCGTGCGCCGTTGAACATCCAGATGCAGCAAGCCGAAACTGGGCTGCAAGTGCTTTATGCCTTCAACGTCGAGGGCGGGGGCTTTGTCATTGCTTCGGGCGACGACCGAACGCTGCCCGTACTGGGCTATAGCTTGACAGGGAGCATCGACACAGACAACATGCCCGACAACATGCGCTCATGGCTTCAGGGCTATGCCGACGACATTGCTCATCTAAGCAAAAGCTACAACGCTTCCACCCCCTCAGGGGGCTGGGGGGCTTCTCAGCTGGCTCCTGTCCCTCCGATGCTGAAGACCACCTGGTATCAGGAGGAGCCTTACAACCTGATGGCCCCCGTCTATGACGGAGAGAAGTACGATTGGGAGGGCAAACGCAGTGTCACGGGCTGTGTGGCGACGGCGATGGCCCAGGTGATGTACTATCACCAGTGGCCCCAGGAGGCCACCACCACCATCCCCTCCTATACGTTCAACTATAGAGAGGAGGAAACCTGTACGCTGCCGGAGCTGCCCGCGACCACCTTCAAGTGGGACCAGATGCTGCCCAACTACACGGAAGAAAATCCGGGTACGGAGGAGCAGCGAATGGCCGTGGCCGAACTGATGCGCTACTGCGGACAGGCCACCAAGATGGACTACACTCCCGATGGGGCGGGTACGCAACATGAGTTCATCGCCAATGCCCTGCGACGCTATTTCGGCTATTCGCAAGGCATCTACTGTGCAAACTGGGCCGAATACACCATCGCGGGATGGAGAGAGCTGATATGGAGCGAACTTGACCATAAGCGGCCCGTACTCTTCGCAGGACAGAGCAGCGGGGGCGGCCATGAGTTCGTCATCGACGGCTACGACGGCAACGACATGTTCCACGTCAACTGGGGATGGGGAGGAAAGAACGATGGCTACTTTGCCATCAACGTGCTGAATCCTAAAGACAACACCAGCGTTGGGTCGGCCAGCAGCACTGTACTCGGCTTTGCCACCGACCAGCAAATCCTCGTCGGGGTGGAGAGAAGCACTGGCAAGGAGACTGTCGTGCCGGAAGTGGTCAAAAAGCTGATGGTATTTAATGAACTGATAGCCCTTGACACCGTCTTAGTCTACATGGCGTCGTACGTTGATTTTGAACTGCGGGAATCGTCGTATTACATGGGACTGGGCATCAAAAACGCCGACGGCTCCTGCCAGCCCGTCGTGCAGAATGACGAACCAACCAGTTATATCAACGGATTAATCGAAGTACAGATCTACCCGACGAGAATGTTGGCACTGCCAGACGGCGACTACACCCTTTACCCGATAGCCAAGGACGCCGGCGAGCCCGGAGCAGAATGGGAGTTCATTGGCGCACCCAGTGAGTGCTTTTCTATAGAGGTGAAAGACGCGACGGTTAACGTACATCCTGCCATGAATCTGAAAATCGTTAATGCCTATTTTGAGAAATCGCCTGCCACACCGCTGGATTATAACACGCTGTTGCTGGTGGTAGAAAACCAGGGTGACAAGGAGGTGAGCACGGTCACTCAACTGAAGACAGGCAAGACGGTGGACCAGAATTTCGTATGGGTACTGGAAGCGAGCGAGGCCTTGCGCCCCACACAACTCTATCCTGGCGAGCGGGCCACACTGCGCTATCCCATGGAGGTGCCTTTCAAGGGAGATTTGGAAATAGAATTGCTGGACATGTCGGGCAAAGTGACCTTGGACAAGACGGTGGTAAACATTGAGAACGAACCCCATTTCTTCGACCTTCAACTGACGGACTATATGATTAACTATGCTGGCTGGTTCGACATCAGTGCAGTGCTATATATTAAGAATAATGACACACGCACATGGGCCGAGCCGTACAACTTCTCCATGAAGGCAACCATAGTAGGCGAAGAGGGGCTGTGTTCGGGCACCAACTCCAGCTCCATTCTTCCTGGTCAGACCCTGGAGCTGGATGTCTCCGAGTTGGATGGTATATTTGCCACGGTCGAGAATATTGGTGATATGCACATCATCATCGGAACGTCGTATGGCAAATTCTATAATGGCGACAATCTGCTGGATATCATCGTAAAGCCGGGTACCACAGTGACCCCCGCCGGTGTCATAACAGCCATCGACGACATAAAGGCAATGGACAACGGACAGCTGACTATTGATAACGGCATCTACGACCTCTGTGGCCGTCGCGTCAGCGGCCAGCCTCGTAAGGGTATCTATATTAAGAACAAGAAAATTGTCAATTATAGTCATTAAAAACAAATAAGTATTTATAAAACAATTCTTAAACAATTAGAATCATGAGAAAATTTCAAGCAATGATGGCCGTCGTGCTCATGGCACTGATTACATTCGCAGTGCAGAGCTGCGGCAATGATGACAAGGATGACAATCTGGGTACTGTTATGTACAAAATGTCCAGGTCGTTAGTCTTTTCAGACAAGGGAGAGTTGACAACGGAGGCAGCAGAATCTTTCCAGAAAAAATACAGATCGGAGGAGACTGCCGAATTCCTGACCGACAAGCAAGCCGAAAGCAGCACTGACCAAATCGCATCCAAACTGGCATCAAGCACGAAGGCAGAACTGGATGGCATGTCTGCGAAGTTCACCATCACCATCATCACCACCAACCTCAGCAACAACAAGCAGGTCTGCAAATGGGAAATCTATTACGACAACGGTAGCGTTTCCAGCAAGAAATTCTAAGCAATGGAAAAGCCGCACCGACTTCACGAAGACCAAACCATAGCGTTTCGGCATAATTCAAATTATTTACTTATTTAATCAAGCAAAACTTTTTGAACAATAAATTTGAATATTATCAGTTTTTATATCGTTATCTTTTAAAATAAACATTAACATGAAAAAAAACTTGTCATGGATGCTGGTCACCATCCTTATCTGTGGCCTTACAACAGTGTCAATGTCCTCATGCAGCAAGGACGACAATGATGACAACAATGGTGGAGAACCGGCCTCATCTGCCATCGTTGGTATGAAAGTGAAATATTATGTAAAGATTGAGTCGCAAGCAACACTCGATGCCTGCAACGCAACGGTGGAGTATACTGACGCCAATGGTAAGACTCAGTCGCAGGCACTGACAAGCCTCAATGCATTCAGTCCTGAGCTTGTTACCATCAAGGGTCTTCCCAACAAGGCAGAAATGAAGTTGACTATATCCCCCAAGGATGACTGGACGGCAGAGAAGTATGATGTGGATGCCACATACGGCATCGGAGCCGTGGCTGTTGATGTACAAGGCAATGGAAAAGGTACTTTGGACGTGAAAACGGAGATTATCACAAATAAGGGTGTAAAAACTGAAACAAAGAAAACCTTCACCAGGACAAAGACGGTAACCATCACTGCTGATGGAAAGGTCGGTTCCGATATATGATATGCGAATAATAACAGCGAATAGCCGTCAACTTACAAAAGTTGACGGCTTTTTTTTCGCCAGCTGTACGCACCGAGTGCCATGATACCACCATCCACGGCTGTCAGCCAGGAGTATCCCGTGGGCGGTATCATCCTCTTAATCAAGTCCCGTTATTGATTAGATGATGATGTTCTAAAAAAAATCGTATAATTTATTAAATTTCCTGACTTCATCAACCTTCTGCGCCATCAAGTAGCGCAAGCTGAAAATCAGACAGTTGCGTAAATCTGATGGGTGAATTTGGGTGAATCGACTATTTTTTGTACCTTTCCCCCCATGTATATACGGAAGAGGAAGAACCCATCGGGCAGCATCAGCGTGGAGCACACACGGAAGATCCTCGGCGGCAAGGTGGGGTTGAGACGATTTGGTACTCACCATCGTCTTCTACGACGTAAGCACGCTCTACTTCGAGACGTCCAAGACCGACGTGCTGCGCGAGCCGGGCTTCTCGAAGGACGGCAAGACGGCGGAATCGCAGGTGGTGCTCGGCCTGCTCGTCAGCGAGGGCGGCTACCCGCTGTCCTACTCGCTGTACAACGGCAGCCAGTACGAGGGATACACCATGATACCGATGGTTGACGACTTCAAGCAGCGGTTCAATCTTGGCAGTGATTTCGCCGTGGTGGCAGACTCAGGGCTGATGAACGCCAAGAACGTGAAGCTGCTGCGGGACGCCAAGTATAAATATGTGATAGGCGCGAGGATAAAGAGCGAGAGCCAGGCCATCAGGGAATGGATTCTCAGCTGGGAGAAGAAGGACGGCGAGTTCATCGAATACAAGCGCGACAACGGGGAACGGCTCATCGTGGGCTACTCGGCGGCTAGGGCAAAGAAGGATGCCTACAACAGGGAGCGCGGAGTGGAACGCCTGCGGAAGGCCTGCAAGAGCGGCAAGCTGACCAAGAACCAGGTGAACAAACGCGGCTACAACAAGTTCCTTGAGATCAGCAAGGACATCGAGGTGGTCATCAGCGAGGAGAAGATAGCCGAGGATGCCAAGTGGGACGGCCTGAAAGGCTATGTCACCAACACCGACCTTCCGGCAAAGGATGCCGTGGACGAGTATCGCGGACTCTGGGTTGTGGAGAGGGTTTTCAGAGTCTCAAAAGGAACGCTCGACATGCGCCCGATGTTCCACTTCACCGAACGCAGGATTGAGGCTCACGTGTGCATCTGCTTCGTGGCATACAAGGTGTACAAGGAACTGGAGCGCATCATCGACAAGGCTGGCATGAAGATGAGTGTGGACAAAGTGCTCGACATAGCCAAGACTGTTACAACCGTGAGAGTCAACATGACGCAGAACCACAAGATGTACTCCAAGACGCTATTCCTATCCGATCAACAGAAGGCTGAAAGCCCCCTGTTTGACCTAACCAACCTGGGGGTGAAGTGAGGTCGGGTGAATCGTTGACGAAGTCAGGAAGACAAAGGTTATTTATATGCGATTTGTGCAAATTGGTAGTATAAGTTAATAAATAAGTGTGGCGTTCTTTTGAACAATATGGTTATGAGTCTTTGCCTAATGCCATGTGTGAATTTCAGCTTAGAGGCGTTGGCGTTCAAGTAATCCATAATCTTATTTCTTTCGGCTTTCTGCTTTATACAATGTAAGGTGCTATATAGCATTGAGCGGAACGAAATATATACATTTTCTTCTAACTTATATATGATGTCAGGAGATAGACCTTTAATTTGTCTTAACTCCCATGTTTTGGCCATAGCAATAATGAAATTTCGTGAATTATCAGAAGTGTAATTTTGAGTTGAAGAACCACTCCTTCTCCTGTAAATATTTAAAATGATATTTGTTTTGATAAAACTATTTGCTTTTAGATAACATTCATGAGTGAATGGTATGTCTTGATATTTAATGCCAGATATGAAGGAAATCTTATGCTTGGTAAGAAATGCTCTTCTGTATAGGGTTCTCCATACATAACACTCATGAGGATTTAAGAAGTCTAAGAATAATGACTGGCCTGTTCCTTTAATACATTGAAATGGTGGCTGTCGTAGAGTCTCTTTATTAAGGTCGTTAACAACTTCGTCATTCAGAGTTATGAAATCCGAAATTACTAAATCAGCTTTTGTCTCTAACGCTTTTTCAAGAAGAGACCGCAAACTGTTGTCCACAAGCAAGTCATCGCTGTCTGGCATCAAGATATATTCACCTTTGGCTATAGCAATTCCATTGTTGCGGGCGACAGACAGCCCTTGATTATTCTGATTGATGACAGTGATGTTCTTATGCTGGTCAATAATGTCGTCAATCACTTCCATGCTGTTGTCTTGCGTACCATCGTTGACAATGATTACCTCAAAGCTGTCATCATCAAGCCCCTGTCGGAAGATACTCTCCATGCACACTTGGATATATTTTTCGACATTGAACACTGGAATGATAACGCTTAAGTCCATTTTAGCCGTTCTTTTGCATTGACAGTGCAAAATTAAAAAAAAAAATAGAATAACAAACTTTTTTCTTTTATTTTTTTGATATTTCAAAATAATAATGTACATTTGCAGGATAAAACGTTATCATCTGGATAATATCATGCCCCTTTGGCTGAAAGCATATCAAGGTTATTAGAATGCCTTGTGGTAGAATTATTGTTTAGGATTTCAGCCAAAATGCGAGCACAGACTTTATTCCTATGTATCGCAGATACCCCGACTTGAGCGCACGTAAAAACACTGTAGGCTTATCCTTGAAGGGAATGACGTGTGCTGTATAGAACACTTTGCTCAATGTGTATCGGAGAAACTTATGTATGATAGGAGCATGACTGAAGCGCAGCAGCTCGTCGGCTACGGTGAGGTAGCAGTTGATGTTGCGTGTTGTGTATCGTTGGCCCATTATTGAAGATGATCTGACACGATGATTGACAAATGAGCGTTTTAGACAATATATAGAATTACTGCTTAATGTGAGAATTGTCGTGAATAGTTCATCTTCGTGGATAATACCAGGATAAAAACTTAGGCCTATGTTATTTAAATAGTTGTGGTCAATCAGTAATAGCCATACTGCACTATTATGATTACTTTTGTCAAGCATTAGATTGAGGAGATATTCACCATCATATTTTTTGTTCTCCTCCACAAGATGAGTCCTTTTTATAGTCGAGATACAATCAGACACATCTTTTTCTTAGAATCTATCCCCGTCAAAGAAAATGAAATCTGCTTTATTCTGTTTGGCATATTTGTAACAGATTCGTATAGCATCAGGATTACTTAAGATGTCATCAGAGTCCATCATATAGATGTATTCTCCTGTTGCATGCCGAAGTGCCGTGTTCCTTGCTCCAGACAGGCCTTGGTTTTCTTGGCTCAGTGCTAAGATGCGGCTGTCTTGGGATGCATATCGTTCTATTACTTCCTGACTATTGTCGGTGGAACCGTCGTTGACAGCAATGACCTCTATATCGGTCAGCGACTGGGACAGCACAGACTGGAAAGCCTCGTCAAGATAAGGGGCTACATTATAAATAGGTAATACGACGCTGACTTTTGGCATAGTAATGATAATTTTTCTGCAAAAGTAAGAATTTTTTAATAGACGAACAAAAAAGTATGCAACAATTTGCGAAAGTGCAATTTTTTATATATTTTTGCAGCCGAAATAACGAGGAATGATTTATGCCGACTGGTAAGCCGCTCAAGATTGTTTATTGTACCCCTGCTCTTTACATGGCAGGAGGTGTTGAACGCGTCCTCACCTTGAAAGCAAACTATTTTGCAGAGCATTTTGGTTACGATATCACTATTATCCTGACAGAGGGTAAAGGGAAACCGTTGTTCTATCCCCTTTCGGAGAGTATAAAGGTCGTCAACTTGGACATTGGTTTTGAGGAGCTTTGGACATGTTCGTTCCTTAAGAAAATCTTTATCTATTTGAGAAAGCAACGGCTATTCAGGAAAAAACTATCGGAAGAATTGATGCGCATACGTCCCGACATTACCGTCAGTCTTCTTCGAAGGGAAATTAATTTTATCAATGACATAAAGGATGGTAGTAGGAAAATAGGTGAGATGCATATCAACCGTGAAAATTACCGTAATTTCAATACGGAAGATGCCAGCATCATAAAACGCATATTTGCAAAGCTATGGTCATATAGTTTGCTGTCACATCTCAGACGTTTGGAGAAGTTAGTAGTCCTTACGGAGAAAGACCGTGAGGCATGGACTGAACTGGATAACGTAGTGACTATTCCCGACCCGTTGCCCTTTGTGCCGTTATCAGTTAGCATGTTGACGGAAAAAAGAGTCGTGGCAGTTGCCCGCTATTCCCATGAAAAAGGTATTGATTTGCTGTTGCAGGCTTGGGCGAAGGCAGAGAAACTGATGGCAGACTGGCGGTTGGATGTCTTTGGCGATGGCGACCGGTCAGCATACGAATGTATGGTAGAGGAGCTGAAGATTGATAGCAGCCGTTGTCAGTTGCATGGCCTGACTAACGATGTGGAAAGAGAATATGTTAACAGTAGCCTCTTTGTCTTGAGTTCCCGTTTCGAGGGTTTCGGCATGGTTATTACCGAGGCAATGGCCTGCGGACTTCCCGTTGTGGCCTTCGACTGTCCGTGGGGACCTCGCAGTATCATTGCCAATGGCGTAGACGGCCTACTGGTTGAGAATGGAAATGTGGAGTTATTAGCTTCTGCTATGGCACGATTGATGGGTGATGAACACCTCAGGCGTAGTATGGCTGAGGCTGGAGTAAGGAACGTGCAACGTTTCGGCTTGGATAGCATCGCCGGACGCTGGAAATCATTATTTGAGCGTTTATAGCGTATGAAAATATTATTCTTGGTCTATCATGGCTTTTCTGAGCATAGCGGTATTTCAAAAAAAATACGCTATCAGGTTAAAGGACTCCGTGAAAATGGTCATGATGTACATCTTTGCTATTACGGCTTTGCAGAGAATGGGCATCGTTGTCGCTATGTTGATGATAAAATACTGAAGGATTATGGGAAAGGCTCGATGGCTGCTCTATGCCAACGTATAGACTATGATAGTATTTTCGATTATTGTGTCCGTGAAAAGGTTAAATTCATCTATGCTCGTTGTTTCCAAAACGCCAATCCGTGGCTTATAGGTTTATTTAAACGTCTGAAGAAGGCGGGTATTCATTCCGTAACAGAAATTCCGACTTATCCTTACGATCAAGAATTTGCGCATTTTGACTGGAAAACGCGTATGGGACTGAAGGTAGATCAGCTGTTTCGTGAAAAGCTCTATCGGCAGATGGATGCCTTAGTCACATTTAGCGATTCTGAACATATCTTTGGACAGCGTACCATCCGGATAAGTAATGGTGTGGATTTCGACAGCATACCTCTTCATATTCCTATAAACCGTGACCCCTTAACCATAAACCATGAACCATTGCACCTCATCGGTGTTGCAGAGGTACATGATTGGCATGGGTTCGACCGTATAATGACAGGTCTTGGACATTATAAAGGTGAGAGAGAGGTTGTGTTCCATATAGTTGGAGGAGTACACCCAAGCCGTATGAACTCTGTATTTATGCCTATTATTGAAAAGTATGGTCTACAGGATAAGATAATCTTCCATGGTACGATGTTTGGCGACGAGCTCACCGCCGTATTCAACCAGTGCCAGTTTGCCATTGGTTCATTAGGCCGTCATCGCAGTGGTATCACAGTCATCAAGACGTTAAAGAACCGGGAGTATGCCACTCGCGGCATACCTTTTATATATAGTGAGCAAGACAGTGACTTCGACCACCAGCCTTACGTACTTAAAGCCCCTGCCGATGAGTCACCTATTGATATTCAGCAGATTATCGACTTC
This sequence comes from Prevotella sp., assembly GCA_017475265.1. GTDB lineage: Bacteria > Bacteroidota > Bacteroidia > Bacteroidales > Bacteroidaceae > Prevotella. Next base: position 21,451 of record JAFVFY010000127.1, read on the forward strand.
ATGAATCACTTCCAGATGAAGCCGGCAGAGATTCGTAAAACAGTAGAACATCTGACGTGGAAGATTCAGATGCAACGTGTCATAGATGCTATTTTGCTGTAGGGCTATATTTCGAATGATGATTTTTCAGGAAACTTTTTATCTAATAACTTCGTAGCATGATTCATAGAGAATTCAAAATCTTCATCGGAGCATAATGATGTGTCGTTAATACATACTGAAATGAATTTGTCGCAAAGAAGCACTTTGTCCATTATACTAGTACAACTCCTGTCTGAGATATGAATGGCATACGACTTTCTTTTTAAAGGATAAAACATGTTTTTCGCCAACTGCCAATAGCGAAATAGATATGGGTTAGCAATGACCTCTTCTCTAAATCGTGTACAGCTGGCGTTTAGGAAATCAGGCTCTTTATCCCATACCTCCTTGAATGTTGACTTCAGAAAAGTCTGCTCACAGTGATAATTGGAAAAGCCAACAAACAAGTGTTGCTTCATTAGTATGCTACTCATGAATAGCCCCTTCAACCCTAAGTGTGGCCCAAACCATCGTTTTGGCGACTGGCATACCGTTTCCCATCTGTTGAAGTGGGCATTTACAATTCCTATGTCAGCCATCATCGACATATAGATGTTAAACTTTTCCTGAGGTGTATATATCGGTACGTTAAAGCATGTCTCCTTATTGTAGTCACAGGGAAGCTCGTTCTTGAAATAGTAATCTGGTGTGACAGGGGAGTTAATAATGATGTCGTCATTGAAATAGACAAAATGTTCAGACAATCCTTTAATTCTGTGCAAAAGCAACTCGATAGTGCATGAGTTGAATGTTGGAAGGAATTTCTGGGGAATGTAGTCTTCATGCTTGACGAGCACCAGCTTAGGATTCTCCTTATTTATCCAGTCAGGAAATTTACCATTGGTAACAAGATATACCTTATTGACCCATGGGGCATACTTCTCCAGGGCCCTAAACCAATAGTGAAAGATGTTCATCTCGCGGTAGCGCCCCTTGCCTTTATCGCCCTTCGCATTTTTATATAATGCATATTCTTTCTGCCATGCAGGGTCACTGGAGTCGAGCCAAGTGACCACAAAGTCTATTTGTTTTATTCCCATGTATTCTTAAAATGTGTTTCTTGCGTAGCCTGAGTAGTAGCAGGTATAGCTTGGGTGCATATCTGAATAGGAGTGATATGACGTACTGCTTGCTACCATTATTGAAAAACAAGTCAGGTGCAATCTTTTTTAGGTCTTTCAGCACCTGAACTTGCTGTTCGCTGTTATTTATTCCATATATAATTCGATAGGAAAGTACGACAAAAAATCTGAATGTGTTGTCTACAAGTATTCTCTTGATGTCTTTTGACAAGTCATCATTATTTCTTAGTTCCCACGTTAAACTAATGGATTTGCAAAAATCGCGGGCTTTGCTTACTGTAAAAGATGCCGGGTTGGTAATGCTTTCGTTTCCAATACGATAACAATAAAGCAAAATATTCGTTTTGATTACCTTGTTGGCCTTTATAAAGCATTCGTGTGTAAATGGATTGTCTTCGAAACATATTCCAGGACAGAATTTGATTCCTTTACTCTGAAGAAAATCCTTTTTGTATAAGGTGAGCCATACCATACTCCGAATGGTTTCTTTTATGTATATTTCGTGGGCGGTGGTTTCTTGCTGATAAATTTCCAATTGCCTGATTTGTTTAATGTTTTCTATTTCTTTGTCATTTTTTTCTAAGTAATCAGCAATAACGAGGTCTGCCTTCGATATTATTGCAATATCAAGCAAAGGATTCAAGCTGTTATCTACTAACAAATCGTCGCTATCGACGAATTGTATATATTCTCCTTTGGCAATAGCCATTCCATTATTGCGAGCAACAGATAAACCAAGGTTCTCCTGATTGATGACGACAATGTTTTTGTGGGCGGATATTATGTTCCTGATGACTTCCATACTACAGTCCTTTGTGCCATCATTTACAACGATGATCTCAAAACGGCTTTCGTCCAGTCCTTGGCGGAAAATACTTTCGATGCATGCTCGAATATATTTCTCAACATTGAATACAGGAACGATAATACTCAAGTCCATCTTGCTGCATTTGCTAAATTAACTATATTGGAATCAGTCCCACATGCCATAATTTCCTGCAAAAGTACAAATTATATTTGTTAATACCAACTTTTGCCTATTTTTTTTTGTGGATTCATGTTTTTTTTCTATTTTTGCAGCTGTATTTGTATGAGACTACTATATTTTCTACCTCTGCTGTCTACCAAGGGAGGACAAGAGCGAACCTTGATAGATAAGGCCAACTATCTGGTTGGTCAGGGGCATGAGGTGATGTTTGTCACCTTTGAGAACAATGGTGCCATAGCCTATCCTATTGATAAGAGAATATTGCATAAGGATATAAGTTGCCGTTATTTTGCCATTTATCGTAGGCCCTTTTTCATGCGATTTGTTGCCGCTTGTAAAATGAAGCGGCTATTTCGAATATGATTATCCGCATTTTTCCGACAAATAATTTGGTAGTTTCCCGTAGAATCACTACCTTTGCACAAAAATACGACAGTCATGAAACTTATAGAGTTTGGCAAGCGATTCCAGGACGAGGAATCTTGTGAGCAGTACCTTC
>JAFVFY010000047.1 GCA_017475265.1 Prevotella sp.
AAAGATATGGTCTTGTACTACAAAAGATATGGTCTTGTACTACAAAAGATATGGTCTTGTACTACAAAAGATATGGTCTTGTACTACAAGACCACCTTTTTCGGTAAAAACCGACTAAAACGAACCAGTTTTAGGGGGCAAGCAGCCCATAGCTGAGCAGTAGCGTGAAAAACGCGGAAACGAACCCCGTCAAAACTGTCCTATACGCATCCAACTAAAGAACTCATTCAAAAAATCGGAGTCTCAGAGGGGTCAATGTAAAGATTTTTCAGAACGAAGTACTGTCAGCCATTCCTTGGCTCCTTAGTCCGTAACTTACTGGGCAAGGGGACTGCCGTAGTTGACCTTCCATTCCAGGACCCCGCCGGACTGGCCTTGGCGCAGCTGGGCTACGATTTTCAGCTCCTGAGTGGTGACGGGGCGGAAGTCGACAGAGTTGTAGCAGTCGCGGTGGACGGTGTAAGGGGAATGTTGTTCTACCTCGCGCCACTCTCCGCTGTCGGTCTTGTAGTAGAGCGTCCAGGACTCGGGGGTGCGGAAGTCTCCGTCGTAGTGGTCGAGGTCGAGCCAGTAGACCATGACGTTGCTCACCTCGTAGGGCTTGTCGAATTTGTAGGCGATGCTTTCCTTCGTGCCGCGTTTCAGCCACCAGTAGTGGTAGGGCTTGGAGTTGTCGCTAGAGCACTTGGGTTCCCACTGGTCGTTCACGCCGCCAGCCCACCCGTCGGTGGGAGCGGTCTCGGGGGCGTCGTTCTGAATGGGGCCACGGTTGCTGAAGGTCATGGCGCGGCTGGCGATGGTCTCAAGAGGGGTGGGGTGGGCGGCGAGGGGAGAGTTGGCTACCCAGACCTCCATCTGTTGCTGACCTCGGTTGTTCCAGGTGGAGTAGGGGATGGCGCGGAAAGTGACATCGTTTATCGCAATATCGGTGTTCCCACGCTGGGAAGCGTGGGCTACTACTTCGTGGGCTACTAGTTCGTGGGCTACTATATCCAGCTGCTTGGCCTTGCCTTCGAGGACAACGACACCGCCGAGGAGGTCTTTCTCGAAGTGGGACGTTATCTCGGTGGAGTTAAGGATATACTTGTTGAACACGGTGTTGTCCTTCTGGTCGTTGCCCTCCAAGCAGAACACTACGGGTCCGCGCTCCAGTGCTACCTTACCGCGAAGGTCTTCGGCATTGTCGTTGGCCACGATGCGGCGAACGTCCATAGGCAGGTCGAGGATGACCTCGTCGCCCTTCTTCCACGAACGGCTGATGGTGATGTAGTCGCGGTTCTCGGGATAGAGCGACTGGCCGTTTACGCTGACACTGTAGGGTTTTGCTCTGTCGATGTAGGTGTAGAGGTTGTTGTTTGTGGGTGAGGTCTTGAGCCAAGAGGGCACACGTAGTTTCAGGGCGAACTTGCCGCCACCCTTGGTGACACGGATCTTTACCTTGCCGTCCCAGGGGTAGTCGGTTTCCTGTTCCAACTCCACCTTGCCTATCTTTGCCGTTCCCTGCACGTAGAGGTTCACGTAGATTTCAGAAGTAACGCCCCTTTCACTCCCTTTCACTCCCCCAAGAGCATAGACATACCCCGGAACGGAAGCCACGAAGCGGGTAACATTGCCAGGGCAGCAGGCACAGCCGAACCAGCGCTGGCGTGCGTGCTCGCCGCTGCTCTCCAGAGGGTTGTCGTAGAAGAAACGGTCGCCGGAAAGCGAGACACCACTCAACACATTATTATATAATGCACGCTCGACGATGTCCATGTACTTCGACTCGCCTGTGGCCAGGAACATGCGGTAGTTCCAATAGACATTGGCAATGGCAGCACAGGTTTCGCAGTAGGCGGTATGGGAGTTCAGTTCGTAGTTAGGGCCGAAGCCTTCGCCCTGCGGACGGCTGCCAATACCTCCTGTGATGAAGAGTTTTTTGCTTGACATGTTCTGCCAGATGCGCTGCAGGGCGTTTTGGTAGGCTGTGTCGCCAGTGAGGGCTGCCACGTCGGCAACGCCGCTGAAGAGATAGCCGGCACGGACGGCATGCCCCACAATCTCGTCCTGCTGCAGGATGGGCTTGTGGTCCTGGGAGTATTCGCTGGGATGGTGACCATCGGTGCAACGACCTGTCTCCTCGACAAAGTATTTCGCCCCTTCCAAGTACTTCCTTTCGCCGGTCACCTTGTAGAGCTTGCAAAGGGCCATCTCGATGATGGGGTGACCGCCGGGACGGTGTATCTGCCCCTCGTTGGGGCCGAAGGTCTTGCACACGAGGTCGGCGTTCTTGATGGCTACGTTGAGGAAGTTGCGCTTGCCCGTGGCGCGGAAGTGAGCCACGGCACTCTCGATGAGGTGACCGCTGTTATACAACTCGTGAGAGTTGATTTTCTCCCACTTCGACCGTCCCCACCAGCCGGAAAGCCGGTAACACTTGTTGGTGACGCAGGTGGTGAGGTAGCCGTCGGGTTCCTGAGCCTTGGCGATAAGGCTGATGACAGAGTCGAGATACTGGTCGAGACGGCGGTCGTAGTGCACGGCCAGCGAGTAGGACGCTCCCTCGATGACCTTGTAGGGGTCGGTGTCGTCGAAGGAGAAGTCGCCTTGATGCTCGGTAGGGCCTCCCCCAGCCCCTCCAAAGGAGGGGAGTTGGTACCCGTTGTTCTTAGCCGCGAGGGCGAAGTTGTCGAAACGTCCGGCTTTCTCACACTCACGGAAGGCAGAAGGGATGGATACTGTGCGGTTCACCTCTATGCGCGGTGCCCAGAAGCGGTCGGTTACGTGAACTTGCGTGAAAGAAACTTCGACGATGGAGGTGGAGGCCCCACCCCCAACCTCTCCCTTCGAAGGGAGAGGAGTTGCGTTTGCTACAAACACAGACGGGATGGCCATAAAGGCCACCCCGTACAGAGCTATGATTCTATTTACGTTCATCGGATGTTTTTCGATTAATTACTTAAAGGGAAGATACCAGTTGTTGGGGTCTGCCAGGTCTTTTGCCGGGTTCTTGTAGGCAAGCTTGCGTGATAGCCAGAGTGAACCGAAGTTACTGCCATAGAGGCCGGCTTGGTTCTTGTGAGTGGCGATTCGCTTCAGGTCGTACCAGCGGCAACCCTCGAAGGATAGTTCGAGCGCCATCTCGTCGCAGATGAGGTCTTCCATGGCATTGATGGAGTCCTGCTTGGTGGTGCCGACGGCATAACCGTTGGCGGCAAGCTCGGCGAGCTTGAGGCCGATGATGGTGTCGCACTGGTAGGGCGACAGTCCAGGCTGATAGGTGGAGCCGGTATAGTCGCGGGTGTAGCCGCCACCATGCGTGTGGATGCCGAAACAGTTCTCATCGTTAGAGAATTTCGAAATGTTGTCGTCTGAAAGTAGTGGATAGGTGGTGGTAAGTGCCAGACGTGTCTCGGGCTTGATGTACTGTGCACCGCCCTCCTCAATGACGAGGTACTTGTTGATGCCGTCTTTCAGGATGGCAAAGGCGGCGTCATACATGCCCAGACGGTTAAGGGCTTCAGCAAGATGGAGATAGACGGTGGACCGGCGATAAAGCACGACCTTTGGCGTAGTGTTCTTTGTAATCCAAACCTTTGTCTCATTGGTCTCGTCATCCTCATCCTCGCGGATAATGCTCTTGTAGCGGGTGTCGCCAAGCTTTGCCGAACTGATATCCAGCGACACCTCGGTGGTGGCAGTCGTCACATAGCAAAAGTCGGAAGAGTTGGTCAGCTTCAGATAGTCATTACTGGGCGTAATCTGAATCTCATCGACATAGCTGCTAGAGTTGGCATAATAGTCGTAGCCGTAAGCAAGGGGAATCTCAGACGCCACACCCTCTAACTTGCTTTCTGCCAGCGGTATGTAGGTGATGTAGTCGAGTCCAGCGGAACTGGTGAATATCGAAGACCATAAGCTGCTATTCTGTAGCTGTCCGTTTCGCTGAGCGTTCCAGTTGCCGGGCAGCTCATCGTCGCCGAACGACGCACGACGCTGATTGCGTGTGTATGTCTGCATGAAGGCGGAATGATTCTCGGTGGTCGCATCGGTGAGGTAGGAAATGTAGTGGCGTGCAGCCTTGTCGTAGTTGCCTGTCTCAAGGTACAAATCTCCGAGCACCACATCGACGGGTATGAAGAGATACTGCGGCAGTATGGAAGACGGAGCAACATTGCCAAAGGTCGGCGTTTGGTTGTAGTCCGTCGTCAGGTTCGGGTTATAGGCGTGAGAATACTGCTCCAGGTCGGGTGTGAGCTGGCTGACGATGCCCGCCATGTCAAGTTCTGGGAAGTTGGCATCGTCAATCTGCGAAATTTGTGTCAAGGGCACGGTGTAGAAGGGAACCTTCTGATAGATGCGTGCCAGTTGCATATAGGCCCAGGCACGGATGGCCTTTACGGCGACATACTCCTTCATGGTCACGTAGGTGGCACCGGTGCGGAGCGTGGTGTCGCGGTGGGCGATGTAGTAGTTACAGTTGTTGATGACACGGTAGTAGACGTAGGCCGAGTCGTACTTGTTCTCCGTCGTTGCCGAGAAGTTAGCCAGCTGGCGGAGGTTGTTGTCGGTGTAGGTCGTTGTCTCCACGAGGTCGCCTTGCATCTCGCCTTGGAAAGCATACTGGTCGGCAAGCTGCTGCATGCCCTGCAGGATGCCGAGGGCATAGAACACCGAGTCGGTCTTCTGGTCGAGGGATGGGTCAAAGACCTGGCGCGAGCTGTCGCTGTCGAGCATGTCCTCACACGCTACTGTTCCAATAACCAATAAACAATAACCAATAACCGTTATTGCATTGGTCATCTTCCTTATTATTGATAGCTTTTTCATTCTTTTCAATGTTTATTGTTTAACGTTAATTGTTTCTTTTCAATGTTTATTGTTTAACGTTTATTGTTTATTGTATTAGAGGTTGATCTTCAGTCCTCCGAAGAAGGAGCGGCCCTGTGCGAGGTTGCCACAGTCGATGCCCTGATAGTAGACGTTGCTGTCGATGGAGAACTCGGGGTCGCTGCCCAGATACTTGGTGAAGGTGAGCAGGTTCTGAGCCTCAGCCCAGACGGTGAGACCCTGCAACCAAGTCCATGAACCAGGAACGGGCACGCGGTAGGAGAGTGAAACGGTCTTCAGACGCAGGTAGCTGCCGTTCTCTATCCATCTGTCACTGAAGCGGTTGTTGCCCATAGGGTCACCAAATGTTGCACGTGGCAGGTCTGTCTGCTGACCCTCATAACGCCAGCGGTTTACGCTTGATACCTGCTGGTTGAAGAAGTTGCTGCCGCTATTGAGGATGGCACGCTGGTAGTTGTAGACATCGTTGCCAAGGGAATAGTTGAAGCCAATGTTAAGCGTGAGGTTCTTATAGTTCACCGTGGCGAAGATGTTGCCGTAGATGTCAGGATTGGGGTCACCAATGATGGTCTTGTCGGCCTCGCTAATCTTGCCGTCGCCGTTCAGGTCGAGGAAGTGCACATCGCCTGCCACGAAGTTGGTATTGTTTCCAGCGTTGTCCTGCATATAGAGATAGCCGTTCTTGCCGGCAGCGGCGGCCTCCGCATCGGTGGCGAAGATGCCGGCAGTCTTGTAACCGTAGAACATTGCCACGGGATTTCCAACAGAAGTGAGGATGTTGTTGTCACCATAGACAGAGCTGGTGTAATCACCGTCGGGAAGCTTAGTAACCTCATTCTTATAATGGCCTACTGATGCTCCCACCTCTACTCGCCAGTCCTTTGCAACAATGGGCTTGGCCGTAACGGTGGCCTCGAAACCGGTGTTCTTAAGCGAACCACCGTTGCTCCAATAGCGGTTAATACCACCGATGGGGTTCGAGAAGCTCTTTTGCGTAAGCAGGTTATTGGTCTTGTGGAAGAAGTAGTCGAAGCCAATGCCTACGCGGTTATTGAGCAGATAGGCTTGCAGACCCATGTTGAACTTGTTGGTCTTTTCCCACTGAATCTTGTCATTACCGATATTGGTGAGTTGGATGCCCATAGCCCTGTCGTAGTATTTCACGGCAGTGAAGCTGGTACGTGCGGCATAGTTGGAAATTCCGTCGTTGCCACTCATGTCGAAACCAGCGCTCAGTTTCAGGTAGTTGAGGAGGTGGGGATTTGAGGAGGTGAGTTTCTGGAACCAAGGCTCGTTGGTGAGTACCCATCCGAGCTGGACACTGGGGAAGATGGCCCATTTCACACCGAAGAGTCCCAGACCGTCGGCATTCTCGCCAAAACGACTGTTGGCCTCGGCGGCAAGTGAGAGGGTGGCAAAGTAGCGGTTCATGTAGTTGTAGTCCACATTGCCGTACCACATAATAGTCTTCCATACATCGTTGGAACCGGCCACATTGGAGAAGAACGAACTGGAGAGCCCTGGGTTCTTGTCGTCTGTAACACCAGTGTATTCCGTTCCCAAGTCACTGTTGTCGAAGGAAAAATAGTTGTAGCGTGCGCCGACAAAGGCATCGATGGTGTGCTTACCAAACTGCTTGCCCCAGTCTAACTGCAGGCGACCCATGAAGTTCTGCTCCTTGGCAAACATTGACATAACCTTTGACGTCACCCGTCCCATCTCCTCTACCTCAAACTCAGGCACGCCGTTGTAGGGACGGAAGTAGCGCTGGGCATTGCGGTTGAGCAGATAGTTGAAGTCGGCAGTAAGCTTGAAGCCAGCAGCAAACTTCCATTCAGGCGTAACGTGAACGGTGAAATAGGTGTTCTCGGCCTTGTTCTTGTTGTCGCCCGTTCCATTTCCCAGGATAGAGAGCGGATTTGCCAGTGACTGGTTCTTCAGAGAGTTGCGAGGCTTCACGCTGCTGGCCAGAATATCATCGTAGCCACAGAGCAGGTTGGTGAACCGCTTTACGATGGCATTATACTCGTGGGGAGCCACCAACGGAGACTTGATAAGCGCCAGCGCGGTGGGCGACGTAACCGTAGCGGCTGAGAAGTCTTCGGGCATTCCATCGTCGTAAACATTGCTGTTGGTACGCGAGATGGCAATATCAAAGCGTGTCGTGAGATTCCAGAGAATCTTGATGTCGGTGTTGAAACGCACGTTCATGCGGTTGAAGCCACTTTCCTTCAGTGTGTTCTTGGCATCGACATAGCCCACGGAGAGATTGTACATGCCGATATCATCACCACCCTGCACGTTGATGCTGTAGTTCTGCGTCATGGCATTGCGGTAGACGTAGTCCTTCCAGTCGGTGTCGTTGTGGTAGGTGTGGTAGTAGTAACCGTTGGGGTCGTCGTTCAGGAAATAGAAACCCTTGTACTCGTCGATGTTGGGAATGGTGCCGAGCAGCTCCGAGGCATAGTTGCGGTACTGCGTGGCATTCATCATCGTGGGCAGTTTGGGAATGAGCTGCACGCCGGCCGAGATGTTGGCATCAATGCGGGTTGCCATGCTGTGTCCACGCTTTGTCTCAATGAGCACCACACCATTGGCACCACGTGCACCATAGAGGGCGGTGGCATTCTTCAACACGGTGACCTTCTCAATGTCATCGGGAGCAATGTTTGCCAGGATGTTATTAAACTGTCCGTCGTGGAGCGAGTAGCGGTCACGCTGCATGTCCTGCTCCACACCATCGATGACAATAAGTGGCTGTGCATCGCAGGTAATACTGTTCAGTCCGCGCACAAACATTGAAGCTCCACCCTCGGCAGTAGCAGAGCGCATGATGGAACGCATGTCGCCTCCCAGCTTGTTGGCAATCTCGTTGTCTACCGTGACGCCGAAGCGGTTTATCTCCGTTGTCTTACGGGCTGTATAAATCGTTCCATTGTCGTACATAGTCTGGAACTTGTCACTCAACATTCGAATGGCAATCTGCTGGGTGCTGTCGCCAGCGACTATAGCAACCTGCTGTGCAAGAAACTCTGGAGCATGGACATAGAGCGACGTGGCAAAGACCGGAACGGTGATGGCGAAGGAACCGTCATCATCGGTCATAGCCGTGTAACGCGGATAACCCAAGGCCTGTAGCTGTATACCGGATAGCGACTTGCCTGTAGCCTGGTCGGTGACCATGCCTTTAAGCGTCACGGTGGGATAATTAGCTTGCTTCAATTGCGAACGGCTGGGTTGCTTGATGGTGGTCTCTTCTTCCTCCTCCTCATCATCTTCCGACTGGGCAAAGACTGTTGTCGGACAGAAAAGGCCAATAACCAATAAACAATAACCAATAACCGTTATTGTATGGGTCATCTTCCATATTATTGATTGCTTTTTCATTCTTTCCAATGTTTATTGTTTATTGTTTAACGTTTATTGTTCATTGGCATCCATTTCCTTCGGTCTCAAGATGATGCTGGCAATGCGTAGGTCACGTGTAAAGGCAGAGGTCAGATTCTTGTTGAACACGGAGAAAGGTGAGGTGATTTTGATGTTTGGACGGTAGTCGTTACCAAGTCCGGCGTAGCAAACTGGGAAAGTAAACTCGCCCACATATAACGTATCAATGCGTGTAGGGTTATTGGAGAACGCCCTGATAGTGGTGCGGTTGGAAGCGTTGTCGGGCAGGTTGAACCTCTCCTGGAAGGAACTGATGTTCTCCTCGCTCTCGTCGAGGAGCTCAACATCCTTCAGGTTGCCAGATGCATCGCAATAGTTGAGCGTGAAAATAACTCTGTTGGGAAGCAGTTCGGCGTTCAAATTATCAATGGGTGGCACGAATACACAATATATATCGTATGTAGTGCTTTGAACGTTTGGCAGGAGCAGGTCAAGCTCAGGACGTCCGAAACTACCGGAGGGAATGACGTGGAGGTAGGAGAAATCTTCCTGTTCGGAATTCTCCAGATGCACGCGAAACGTCTCAGTGGAACCTGTGACCACGCGTCCGATGTTGTCGGATGAAGCAGCTTGAGCAATACGTTCCGGTGAATAGGTCTCCCAGGGATACATGGCCAGTGAATCTACGACCAGAGCCTTTCCGTTGCTAAATTCAACGGTGTGGCGAGCCTGCTGCATAATCTCCTTCGGGTTAGAGAGCTTGTTGCGCAAAGTGGTGCGTAGCGTATCTGACCCGTAAGGTGAGGGTGTCCCTTCCATCCAGGTGTTGTAAGCATCGTTGTTGCTGAAGAAGAGGTTGCGCATCAACTGCCGACACGTCAGTGAGTCCTGCCAGAAGGCTGGGTCGACGTTAATCGATGCCGGGTTGCTGGCGATAGAACCGTTCTCGAAAATCTGTGCCTTGGTCGTAGTGGCATACTTGTAACAATCCTTGATGCGGTTGTAGCCGTCAAGCCAGGCCTTGTTGTTGGGAAGAAGCACGGTATAGGTGCTGTCCTCGTTGTTCATTTGGATGTTCATGTCTCTCCAAAGCGAGTTGGATGTAACGATGACAGAATCGACGTAGGTCTGCATACCATCAACGATAGAACCAGGTACGGAGGCAGTTTCGTCGAGATAGGTCTGCTCGTAGGCCAGCACGTAGTGGCGAAGGGAGTCGATGTCTTTACCAATGGCGAGCAAGGAGTCGGTCACATACTCATAGATATTGGGATAGAAGACCAAGGAACCGTTGAGGGTGTGCATCAAACCATTGTTACTGGGTATGTTGGGTTGGGCAACCGTCCTGTCGCCAAAGGTGTATGACGATGTTCCCATGAAGTCATACGTCTTTTCGTTGAGCATCTTCACATGCTCATCAATGGCTCCTAAGGCCGAGTGCCCATAGTCGGCAATGTGATTCTTCACGAACTGCCGCAGTAGGGCATTGTTGTTGAGTCCCTGGTATTGGGAGGCATCGAAGGTGCCGTTCAGCGGTGCCCATACCGTGTAGTAATGGCTCTGGCTCAGCTCGTCGTCAAAGCCGGCTTTCTTGAGCAAGGCGGCAAAGTCGCTTAGCTGCCCATTCTGCTGGATATTCTCCCACAACGTCTGGTTGGCCGAGGGCGTGGCATCGGCCACCTCCTTGTTGTAGTCGTCGAAGTCGGAACAGGAGACCAACAACCCACCCCCAACCCCTCCCCAAGGGAGGGGGGCTAAGATACCACAGAGCCAAAGAAACGATGTTCTAATCTTCCTTATTAATAATTGTATATTCATATTTGTTATATGTCTTTTCGTGATTTTTATTGTAAATCTAACTAACCTCCCCTCCCCTCGGGAGGGGTAGGGGGTGGGTTCTTAGTACCAGTCTTCGCTGTACTGCTGGTTGTCGACCACGCTGACGGGAGCCAGTTCGACGAAGTCGAGACCCACAGGATTGGTGTTCCTGTCGAAGTTGAGTGACTTGATGCGGAGCCAGTTCTCGTTGCCCTGTTGCAGTTCCACACGACCGAGGACGTAGCGAACTGTCATGCTGGCACCCCACTCGAAGCGGGCATTGTTCTCCTCGCTCCATCCGTTCTCGCCATGTCCGCAGTAGCTGTAGGGACCACGCATGTAGTTACGGTTGTGCATGGCAATGTCGGTGGCTATACCCATGTCATCCTCCTGCGTGGCATCGGTAAGACCTACTCGTGGGTCTTCCACAGGCACCGTAGCATCGAAGGGCAGGCCGATGGGGAGCATCGAAGAGAGGCTCGACGAGGTTCCAATGTAGTATTGCATGAACGAACCGTAGTTCATGGGAGCATAGACCACGCGGATTTCATAGAGGCCAGTGGGCACCGATGGCAGACGGAAAGCCAGGTCGTACTTGCCCCAGAACTGCATCTGGTCGGCCTGGTAGCAGCGCCAGGCACCACGCAAACAGTAGCACAGGCAGACATCCTCATTATAGAGCACCATGTTGTCGAAGTAATGCTTGGGAATGCCGCGGCGTGATGTGTCGTGGGTGCTGGGAATATTGCCGTCGCCCGTGGAGAAATAGCGGAACTTGTTGTTAATCAGCTCTGGGAAGAGCGAGGTGCAGTTCACACGCATACGCTCGTTGAACACCTTTTTGGGCACGTCGGCATTATAGACCAGCATGGAGCCAATGGAATGGATATAGCCGTTGCCAGTGGAGATAGAGGCGTTGCGGTCAATGCTGACACCTGGGAGGATGAGCTCATGGTTGGTACCCATAGAGCCGACCTCGTTGGTGAGTGTGTTGTAGGTCTGATAGCGGTTGATGTAAAGCCGCTTGCCAGTGGCTGATGGCTCCCATACCTTCAGCATGGTGTGGGGAAGCATGGTCTCGTAGTAGTCGTATTGGTCGGCGTTGGGAGCATAGTTCCAATACTTACTTGACCCCTTCTCGAAGACAAGCTGATTGATAGACATCGACGCATTCAGCAGGTGGTAGGCGACGAACATGTTCAGGGCATTGAAGCGTTCGGTATAGTCGTTGCCTGTGCTGACGGTAAGATTGTTCTCAGTCATGTAATCGTACCAATCGGGTGCATTGCCATAGACTTTGTTGGCGTATGCTATCAGGTCGTCAATGTTGTTGATGCCATTGAGACGCATCACGCTGTCGGTCTCGGCAAAGACGGTATAGCCTAGCTTGCACTCATCAGTGCCTGTGGTACCCACGCCCGACGAAGGATAGAGCTTGCCTGAGAAGTTATCGCGGGCAAGCTGTTTGAACTCAAACTCACCCTTCTTGAATCCCTGTAGGGAGTCGGCCAGTCCAGTCAGCTGGAGGGCCTTGCTGAAGATGGAGTACCGCTCTGAATTCTGTTCAAGAATGTCTGAAACAGGCTTGTCGACACGTGGAATGACGTTGTCGATGATATGCACCAGTCCGTTCACCGTGACATTGTCGGAACTGAGGATGGTCGCCTTTCCTGCAAGCACCGTCTGGCCAGTGGCCGAGGTGAAGGAGAACTCATAGCCTAAGAGCGTAAGAATCTCGTTGTCCTCGGTCATGGAGACGATATCCCGATACTGGTTGGTGATGTGATAGCGCACGATGTTGAGGCACAGACTATCAGTGAGTCCTTCCAGCGAGTTCGATGTTAATCCATTATGTGGTATGGAGGCCTGGCCATCATTGTAAAGGCTGTCGATATAGGCGGCTACGCCATCGTTGGTGGGTGCAAAGCAAGTGTAACTGCCGTATGCGGCAAGCATCTTGTCATAACCCACACGTGATAAGATGTAGTTGAACGATGTCAGCGTGCTGTCCTTGGCAATGAACGACTCGATGGTCTCTCCCGTGAAGGTGTAGAGGTCCGACTCGTCGGGCTCGGGGTTGCAGGAAGCTGTTCCAATAACCAATAAACAATAACCAATAACCGTTATTGCATTGGTTTTCTTCCATATTGTTGATAACTTTTTCATTCTTTCCAATGTTTATCGTTTAACGTTTATTGTCTATTGTATTAGTAGTTCTTCGAATAAATATCGCTTGAGCTGTAGCCAGGGTTCTGCTTCAGCACAGGACAAATCTTTAGGTCGGCCAGGGGGACAGGCATGTAGAGGCGCGGCTCAGTATTGAGCTTGGCAGCCACGGCGTTGCCGTTGACAAACTTGCGCTTCATCAGGTCGAGCATATCGGCATTGGTGGCCACATAGTTCTTCTGGTCGGCGAGTATGGTGTTGTAGTCCACGCCTTCGGAATGACGGTAGCCATAGCGCAGAAGGTCGTACCAACGCTTGCCTTCAAAGGCCAGCTCACGCAGGCGCTCGGCCAGAATGAGATTTTCTATGCCGGCAACGCCGCCTGACTTATAGTCGTCCCACTTCAGGCTGTCGCTTTCGGTCACCTTCGAGCGCGTGTTGACGGTCTGGGCGACGGTGAAAGCCTCGCGCAGGCGGGCCTCGTCGTCATCGTCTGTGGCCAGTGCGGCAAGGGCCTCGGCTTTCAGCAGCATGATGTCAGTAAGGCGGTAGAACACATAGTTCTGCTTGTACTGCGTGTAGGTGCGGTTGATGGAGGGATCGGCAGCGACCTGTGCGTTAAGGATGTTTGTCTGCTGGGTCACGAACTTGCGGATGCGCACACAGTTGGACTCGCCTACGGGAACATCCTGCGAATAGGTGATGTTGTATCGGCGATAGTCGTTGGTGGCTGTTCCGTTCTCCTCCCAGATGGTGTTCACGGCAGTGGTGAAGAGCGGGGAGGCATAGAAATAGGGTATTGAGTTGTTGTTGTTGGCATAGTGGCAATAGCTCTGGCAAATGCCCTGATTGCCGCGATAGTTGCTGCCGTCGTAGTTCTCCTGGCCATTGGCCTGTAACTCAAAGATGGTCTCCTCGGCATTCTGTTCCACAAACAGCTCATAAAACGCCGTCTGCCCGTCGGCGATGGGGTATTCCTTCTCCTCGATCTCAAAGCGTCCTTTCACGTGCTGTGCTTTCTTCGCCTCTATGACCTTGTTGCAATAGTCCACGGCTTTCTGATAGTCGGCGGCATTGTGTGTGACGCTGCCCCGCCAGAGATAGATGTCGGCGAGGAGGGCGTCAATACCGTCGCGTGTGAGATAGCCCGTGCGTCGCCAGTCGGTAAAGGCACTAGCCGAGACAGCATTGCCTTCTGCCTCTTCCAAATCATTGATACAGCCCTGCAGCACAACGCTCGGTGCCGACTGCGGCACGTTGCGGTCTTGGTCGCTGCTCATGTAAGCCTGGGTGATATAGGGCACGTCGCGGTAGTTACGCACCAGGTAGAAATAGCAGAGGGCACGCAGGGCAAGCATCTGGGAGCAGTCGGCCAGATAGTCGCCGCGTGTGTATGACGGGTCTTCATCCATCACCTGCTCGGCCTTGGCGAGCACGATGTTACAATTATTGATGACACTATAGATGCTTCCCCACGTGGCAAACTCGTTGTCAGGCTGAGTGTTGGCCAAGTTTATCTCAATCATGTCCTCCATCCGGGTGCCTGTGATGTTCGAGGCGGGCATCAGCTCGTCGGAACGCAGGTCGCCCCAGACGACGAGACGCATGACGACTGCGTTGTTCATCATCGAGAGGTAGGCCCCGTTGACCATGAGTTGTACGTCGGCCTTTGACTTCCAGAAATCCTCGTCCACCGTCTTGTCCTCAGGAAGGATGATGGTGTCGACGCAGGAGGACATTCCAATAACCAATAAACAATAACCAATAACCGTTATTACATTGGTCATTCTCCTTATTATTGATAGCATTTTCATTCTTTTCAATGTTTATTGTTTAACGTTTATTGTTTATTGTTTTAGAATCCCACGTTCAATGTTACGGTAAACTGTTTGGAGCGTGGTGTCTGCGACACGTCGCCAGCTACGCCATAGCCTGATGGTGACACCTCGGGATCTACGCCACTGTATTTTGTCCACACATACAGGTTGTTCATAGAACCGTATATCTGCAGCTGGTTCAGACCGAGCTTCTTGATAAGCTTCTTGTCGAAGTTGTAGGCTATCTGCAGGTTCTGGAATCGCACGAAACCACCGTCCTCAACATAGCGGTCGGAGGGCTGGAAGTTGTACGACGTATTGTACATGGCACGAGGTATGGGTGTTACATCACCGTCCTTACGCCAGCGGTAGTTCACCGTTGCACACTGGTTGTACGTGGTGAACATGTTCTCCAGGTTCTGACGGGCCACGTTCACAATCTTGTTGCCGAAGCGGTACATGAAACGGGTCTTGATGCTCCAGGGACCATAGCGGAAAGTGAGGTTGAAGCCACCGTTGACCTTCGGAAGTGAGTTACCTAAGTAAACTATATCAAGCTCGTTAATCTGACCGTCGTGATTGATGTCCTCATAGATGGCATCGCCACCGTCAAAGACGTAGGTTGTGCTTCCCTGACCGTTATTGTTCACGTAGTTGAATGCCAGCGGTGTAGGCTGTCCCAGACTGTTCATCAGCACTTGACCGTTATCCTTTAATGCGACGGGGAAGGTCTTGCCCTGTGCGAGCATCTTGTTAATCTCAGATTCGAAGGTCTCGGTATCCCATCCGTTCTCCTTCTGAAGGTTCTCCAGATAACCGTAGGTGTACTGGTATACGCCAAGATAGTGGTAACCGTAGATGGAACCAAGCGAGTTGTTCAGTTGCACGCGCAGTGGCCAGTTACCACGCTGGGTAATGGCCCAGGGATTTCCGGTCTTACCTGAGGAATAATTTGTGTAGTAGGTGTTCAGGGCGTCGAGCACACTCTCGTCCATCGCTTTCAGCAGGTTCGAGTTCTGGGCAATGTTGAAGCCAACATCCATGGAGAACTTACCAACTTTCACCACCTTCTTAGCTGTAAAGTTCAATTCCCATCCGTCGTTGTCCATGCGGCCTACGTTCATGTATGCCAGCGTGCTATAGCCCACCATTGACGGGATGGCCACCGATGACATGAGCAGGTCCTTCGTCTCCTTGTGATAGTAGTCGAAGTCTATCTCTATCTTATCGTCCAGTAGTCCGAGGTTGAAGCCCAGGTTGTAACTGGTTGTCTTCTCCCAACGCAGGTCGTCAAGCTTTAGTCCGCTAAGCGAGCCTGTAGGCTTTGAACTTCCTGATGAGTAGAGACCACCGTTGCCATAGAATCCTGATGAGGTGTTATAAGTGTTATAGAACAGGTAGTTGGCACTAGGAGCCTTACCGTTGACACCCCACGAAGCACGGAGACCCAGCATGGAGAGCCAGCCACCCTTGATAGACTTGAAGAAGGGCTCGTCGCTGATGTTGTAACGGGCAGATACACCGGGGAAGAGTGCCCACTTGTGTTCTGGGCCGAACTTTGAGTCACCGTCGGCACGCAACGAGAAACCTAGGCTGTAGCGTCCGTCCTTATAGCTGACGTGACCGTTGTAGAGCAGGTTCTGTGATGCAGAACGTGAGTTGCTGCTTCCCATGGACTGCAGAGAACCATAAACGGTAGGTGAAGTGATGCCGGTGGGCAGCTCGCTCATGGTGAGGCTCTGCTGGTTGTACTTCGATGTGCTCATCTCATAGCGGGCAAGCATGGTGGCACTCCAGTCGTGGTTGCGGAAATAAGGTGTGAAAACCAGCTCCATGCGTCCACCAACCTTGAAGTTATTGGTCTCCTTGTTCGTACTCTGATTATAACCCGACTCACTCCAACGTGCACTCGAAAGAGAGGCAGGATAGTAAGTGGGACTGCTGCTGGCATAGATATCGAAGTCGACGCGGCCATTGAACGTCAGGCGGCTTTTCTCGGCCTCTGTTCCTAACAGCTCATACTTGATGCTGAAGTCGGGGGTCAGGCGGTATGTGTTCTCACGTGACCAAGCCATGTTTGCAATAGCCACAGGGTTACCAAGGCTCTTGATGTCACGCAGTTCATAGCTCGAATAGTTGCCATCGCTGGGATAGAGACCGTTCTGGTTCTCATTCATGATATAAAAGTCGTTGGTATCGTTGCCATCAGGGTCTTGGCGGTAGATACTCATGTTGGGAGCTATCTTCTGGGCTATACCAAGAAGTCCTGCGTAGTTCTTGTCGTTGCCTGTATATGTCAGTGCGAAGTTTGTGGAGAAACGTATGCGGTCCGACACGTTGTAGTCGAGCACAAGGCGTGTAGTGAACTGCTGGAACTTCTGCTTGATGATAGAACCGGTCTGATGCTTGTATCCGGCGGAGATGCGGAAGGTGGCTTTCTGGCCGCCACCAGTAAGGTTTACGTTCCAGTCATGCATGGCTCCGAACTGCTTCACGGCATCCACCCAATCGGTGTTGTTGTCCCAGTTCTGTGCCTCTGCCCAACGGTCGCTGCCTAGGTAGTTCAGCTCCCAGATGTTTGTGGTGGCATCAGGCTGCTGCTGTGGGTTGTAGAACTCTTCCTTGAGCAGCATGGAGTAGCTGTCACCGTCGAGCAGCTTGTAGCCGTCAGGCTGCCAAGTGCCGGTGAACTTATAGGAGAAGTTCACACGTGGTTTGCCGCGCACACCATGCTTAGTAGTGATGAGCAGCACACCATTGGAACCTCGGGAACCCCAGACAGCAGTGGCGGCAGCATCCTTCAGTACCGTAATCGATGCAATATCATCGACGTTGACTGAAAGCAGCGAGGCATACTGTTCCTCTGTGGCGTTCTGGAAATCGAAGTTCTCGTCGGGATTGTCGAAAATCTTGTCATCGACGACAATCAGCGGGTTAGCATCACCCGTAATGGTAGTGACACCACGCAGACGCATCTGTGTACCAGAGCCGAGGTTACCCGAGTTCGACACAATGTCGAGACCGGCAATCTCACCCTGCAGGGCCTCGTCAGCCGAGGTGAAGGCAAGACCTTCCACCTGCTCCATACTCATGGTCTGCGTTGAGACGGTCATCTCCTTCTTCTGGATGGTGAGACCGCCAGAGTTGGTACGCCGTCCCACAACCTTCACCTCTTTCAGCTGGGTGTTGGCGGGTTCGAGCTTCACCTTGAAGGTTGTCTGATTGCCAATAGTGATGATTTTCTCCTTGTCGCCCACGTAGGAAAAGACGAGCTTGTTCTTCGTGCTCTTCACCTGCATGGAGAAGTTTCCGTTGAAGTCGGTCTGTGTGGCCGACACGATACGGTTGTTGGCATCGCGTTCCGTGACGTTACCCATCATAATGGGACCTTCGTTGTCGGATAGTGTTCCAGATATACGTATCCCCTGTGCCACCATCGCCTGACAGACGACAGCGAGTAGGGTAGTAAGCAATATTTTCTTGAGTATCATATCCTATTTGATGTTAAGTGGTTCAGTGAGCTCATGTATGACGCAGAACGACGAGGTGTAGATAGAGGAGGCTTCGGAGCGCTCCTTGTCGAACCAGTAGTCACGTGCCATCAGATTTGTGAGCGTCGATGTGTTGTTTGCGTCAATCACATGTTCGACACCAGCACCGTCGGTAACCTTCAGCTTACCGTCGCCACCGCTGACGCGTATCTCGATGGCAATACCCAGGTCATCGGTGCACATACTATTATAAATACGGGTGTCAACATTATTATCGGCATAGACCGATGTGCTCTGGAAGTGATAGCGGGCAAAGTCGCGCAGCTTTATAATCATCTCCTTGGCCTGCTTCTTGGCATTCTCTTCTGTTTCGCCTCCCTCGTCGAGGTGGTCTTCATAAAGTTTATGAATGGCCGACCAGCTTGGCAGTCCTGCTGCGTATGCTTTCTGCATGGCAGCGTTGTTGGGTGCATAGAGCGTGTAGTTATAGGTGTTGAAGAACTTCACGTTCTCGTCGAGACAGCAACGGTAGATGGTCTCATCCTTCGACACGCGGCGGTCGCTGGTGAAGATGACGTAGGCATCCTGCTCGGAGATGTTGAAGGTGTTGGGCTCGTTGCTGATGCCAGCCCAGGTGAGCAGTTCGTCGTTGGAGAAGCCGCCGCAGACCTCATAGAACTCTGAGAAGCGCTCATCGGAGAGCAGGGTTTTGCTGACACTGTTACGTGGGGCCTCGATGACGTGGTCGATACGGAAGGCGACGCCATTCTTCTCGTTGTAGACTTTTGTAATGGTGGCCGGCTCTACGCCGTTGTCAATCTGCTGGCCGCTCATCACCTTGGCGCCCTCGGTGCTGCCAGTGATGTGTATCTCGCCGCCATGCTTGGTCTTATAATAGTTGTTCACGCCAAACACCTCGGCAGAGTCGAGCACCACCGTGTGGTAGTTCAGTATGTCGACCATCAGCGACTTCCACTGTGCCACGGGCACCACGGCACCGTTGTTCTGGGCCTCGCCCACGGTGTTCGTCTCCGGGTCGTAGTCGTAGGCCACAGCCTGCACGGAGGACGATGTGCCCTTCTTCACAAACGAGAACTTCAGGGCGCGGGGCTGGTCATGGCCAAGGAAGATGGGGTCTATGTAGTATTTCTCAAAGGCCGCATCGTCGGGGATGAAGAAGGCGAAGTTCGACTTCATGGCCATCAGGTAGTAGTGGTGTGAGACGCCAAGCGTGTTGTCGTCATCTACCGCCCAGCCCATCACCTGCATGTCGGGATAGACCGACGACGGAGCCATGACGCTCTGATACTTGTCGGGGGCTATCAGTTCGGTCATCTTGTAAATGACGCCATTGTTGGCAAACTTGATGTCGTAGCGATTGTCGTTGTTGCGCTGAAGCTTATCGAGCGTGATACCCATGTATTCGCTGGCATCCGACAGTATCTCCGTGAACTTGCTGGGCACCGTTCCTACGAACGACGGACGCATCAGGTTCTTCAGGAAACTGGTCAGGATTTCTGGGCGTTTAGAGTGTAGCGAATCCAGGTTCTCGTTCAGGTTCTCCTCGGTGTTGGGCAGGTCGCCATAGAGGTCAATCAAGTAGGCACCGTCGCCACCTTCGAGGAAAAATTCCTTCATGGCCTTGTCGGTGGGTACGAACATAGCGCCCACGTCGCTGATGGTATAGTCCACACCATCGCTCTTGGCACGCGGGCTGTATTCGTTCCATCCGGGGTCGAAGCTCAGCAAGGCGGCATCCACAATGTTACCATCGGGGTCAGTGGTTTGCTTGTGCTCCGTTTGGTCGTTCAGGTAGCGTATCTCGTATATCATGTCGATGGTGGGCTTGCCTGTCTCCAAGGCTGCAGCATTATACGAGTTGGTGGCAGTCTGATTGGCGTATGGGGCTGAAAAATAGTCCAGTAAACGGCTGAAGTAGTTCAGGTCGCTCTCGCTGCGTAGCACTTGGGTCATGTTGCCCGGTGGCACGATGACGTTCTTCACCTGATGGATGTAGCCGTTCTGACAGGTAACGTCGCCCTTCACAATCTGGTCGTCGAAGATGTAGGCCATACCGTCCTCGTAGGGTGTGCCGGTAAGGATGGCGAAATCGCTCTGGTCACCCAGCGTGGTGATGTTATTGTTCAGCATGTGCTCGCGGGTGAAGTGCACCAGCATCTGGTTTGTGGCATCGCTCACTACGTAGGCCTGTCCCACCTCGCGCAGCTTGTCCCAGTAATGATTGTTACGGGGCATCTCGTCAGCGCTGACAATGTATTGGATGGTGTCTGAGACGCTTAGACTCGTCTGGTGTTTCATGGCGATGCCCTTCATCACACCCGTGGAACCGCTTGTGTTACTCAGCATCCCTACGAGCAAGGCATTGTCGAGCATCGAGTTGTAGAGTAGCATCTTCTTCTGGGCGGTGGATAGTTGCTCATAGCGCGTCACGCCCCATTTGTTTGATTGGAAGAACCGTTGGAACGCCTCGTCGTTGGCAGGGAACACAGTCTTCGAACCGGTACGGTTGAGTGTCTCGGCATAGCCAAGGTCGTCGACCAACCGCAGATAGGTGGAGAAAGTGCCCTCTAGGTACGAAGGGTTCTTCAGTTCCTGATAGATGCTTCCGCCAAGCCACGAGGGCTTTTCTTCAGCATCGACCAGCTCGTTTTTGTCAACGCAGCCAGTCATCAGTCCCGCAAGTGCGAGAGAGACACAGAAAAAGAATTTCTTCATGTTGTTATTAGTAAATATTTATTGTTGTTTTCTTTTGAATGTGCAAAATAAACAAAAATAAATGAAACAGCCAAAAAAAAAGGTCACTTTTCTTGGGCTATGTCAAAAAAAGCAGTCAATGGGGCAGTTATTGGGGGTTGATTGCATACATTTTGTACCAACTCATTTTTTGCTTTGCTGCGGGATAGCCCGGAGCAAGAGCTAATTCGCCGTCGATGAACGTTGATTCGCCGACGGTGAACGCTGAATCGCCGACGGTGAAAGTTAATTCACCGTCGGTGAATTAACTTTTTTCTTCCACCAACACAAAATCTTGCAGAACCTTTTGTTGAATTAACAGCACAAAAAATCCCCGGAGGCTGTTGCCACCGGGGAACTTTTGTGTGACTGCTGACAATTATTTGTCAGTGCCAGCCATGATGCTGATGACATTCGAGATGTCGGCTACGTCAATGGTACCGTCGCCATTGACATCGGCTGCGGGAAACTGGGCAGTACCTGCCATGACGCTGATGATAGCTGAAATGTCTGCCACGTCAACAGTTCCGTCAGCGTTCACGTCACCCTTGATGGGTTCGCTGCCCTCGGTATGACGATACTTGTAGGCCTTCAGGTTGTCGAAGAACGAGCGGCGGTCAGCATTGTCGTAGGTCGAAGAGAGGACAAACTTGGCCACTTTCGTGTCGCTGATTTCCTGCATAGGCACATCTGCACCAATACAAGTGCCATTCGTGCCATTGACCACGTTACCCTTGACGGTCTTTCTGTCATTATCGACAATAAGTTCAAACGATGACAAGTTGCTGTCTACACAAATCTGAGCATTGTCAACACCACTGCGTCCGATACCAGAGACATAACCCAGAAGGTCAAGGCCAGTGTTCTCTTCGTTGTTGAAGTCGTTGTAGTCCACCACACCATTGTATCTGTTCAGCTTGAATCCGGCGATGCGCTCGCCAGCTGCGTTCTGCAGCTCAACGACCATAAAGCGGTTGTTGAGGTTACCTACCCACATATCGAAGCTTACACGTACCACTTCGTCATCAGCTATTTCGGGGAATTCAACGGTAGCATTGCTCTTACCTACGCGGAGCACACCGAAGTATTCACCGTTTACACCGATGGTATAGGTGGTGCCACCCTCGGCGTTGTCTTCGGTGACCTGGTCTGCCTCAAACGTCATCAAGCCAGGGTTACCCTCTACTACGTAGTTACTATTATCATCAGTAGAGAAGCCATCCTCGAAGTCAATGTCGATAATAGGAGTCAGATGAGCACTCTCCTTGAAGGCAGCCACGGCCTCGGCGATGGCGTCCACTTGTCCCTGCATGGTTTCTTGGTCGGCATCGCGGGTGTCATCCGTCGATGAGGCCTTCATAGAGTTGAGAATTACCTCTGCATCGTCAATAACTTTCTTAAAGGTTTCCTTGTCGCCATCCTGATAGAGGTCATCGGCAAGCACTTCCCTGGCAAAGGCAATACTATTCTCAAGGGTAGCAAAGATGGCGTTGGCAGCGATGACATTGTTCTTTGCACTGTTCAGTGCGCGTACTTGTGCAAGTAGGTCGGCAGCCATTTGCTTAAGTTGTTCAACACCCTCCTCAGTAACAGGTACAGAACTCTGGTCCTCGCCTGTCACTATTCCAACTGATTCCTCATAGATTGGCATCGCCTCGGCAATTGCCTCGTCAAGAATGTTCTTGGCCCACCAGTAACCAGCCACGTCGGCAGGATAGTTGTCTATACGCTTCTTTAGCTCGGTCTGCTGGGTATAGACTTCTTTGACCGAAGCCTCATAGCTAATCTGAAGCTCAGTCTTACCAAGCAAGCGGAATTCTGGATTACGGAGGCTAACCTTACCACCACGCTTATCATCGTATGCAGGGAATATGAAGTTAGCCATCACGGTCTCACCTTCCTGAACTTCACCAATGTAATAGTAACGTTTCCAATAATAGCCATTTAATGTGTCGTTCTCAAACACTTTAGTGTCACTACCAATGGTGATAGACGGGCCGATAAAAGGCAGATTATGGTTTTCTCCGTAAGGAGCTGAACTGTTTGCTGCTGCTACAGCCTGAGCTTCGATAGCGAAGAAATATTTACCGGGCTTCAAATTGGCGTTCTCAACCTTCACACCAATGGCGCCCAGATCAAAGCTTCTTTGGATACCTGCTGTAAGGATATAGCCTTCACCTTCCTTGCGCTCCAGGTCAGCCATGTCACCAGCACTATTACGTGCAAAGGGAGCATTGGGGAAGAATCCCCAGCGACCGCCCACCGTCCAGTAGCTTCCCACGAAATTGTTATCATTCAGGTTATTCCAGTTCCTACCAGAAACTGTGCTCCAGTCGCCAGAGTTAGTGTTACCACCGTTCTCGTTTAAGAAGGCATCAAAAGCCTCGTTGAAACCGCTAATGAGTGCCTCGGCATCATCCTTGTTCTCGATGTTTTCAGGATTGGCGATAGCCTCTTTCAGCAACTCCACAACACCTGCGAACTCGTCGCGACCATTGACCAGGTCGGGTTCCTGAAGCAGCTTCTCGGCATACTCAATAAGACGGTCGATGGTACGGCTATCGTAAACCTCTTTGGCCTGATGTATTTCGAACTGCGAGAATCTGACGCCCACTGCAACGTTGTTGGCATTAAACACAAGGAACTCCTGGTCGGTGTTCACGAAGATGGTGTCCACAACTTGTGTCCATTGCTCACCTTTCCAACTCTCTGCGCCGGAAATAGCACGCTCTACGGTGTCGTCACCTGTGATGTTGGCAAAAAAGTTCACATAGTTGGCACCACCCGTCGCAATCGAAGTAGTGATGTCCTCCGGTGCATAAACGCTGTAAGAGATGACATAGACACCAGGTGTAAGTTGCCACTTATTAGCCAGCGTACCGTTAGCGTCGGTTGAGGCTCCCTGGCTCTCGACAGCATTGATGCCATCGCCAAGACCTACGTCGGTCGTTACAACTTTCCATGATGCTGCTGACATGGCACTTCCGTCACCGTTCAGCCAACCCTCGGAACCATCGCCAACGTTGAAGTCACCATTTAGGACGACGTTCTCCCCAGTCACCTTGTACTTTGCAGTGTGCGAGTAGACGTAATCACCGACATTGATGGCGAAAGAACCTACTGTGCAAAACATTGCAAGTGCTGCAAAAAGTAATCTTTTCTTCATAGTAATTTTGTTTAGTTAATAAAAAAGTTTAGTGATTTTGGGTGCAAAGGTACTGAAATTATTGATATACCGCAAGAAATGGTAGTAATAATTTTTGCCAATTATCTTTAGTTTTTGATTTGAGGTCATGCGAACTGCATCGTTTTATTTATTTATAAGCCATATTATTATAATAATTAATGTACGCGTATGTAATGTGAGATACCGTCAAAATGTACGACAGGAAAGGCACATTGCCTACAGCTAATCCGAAAATAACGCAAAATGGAGGATGAAAGCAAAAAAAGAGACGAAAAATTTGGTGGGTTGAAAAAAAAGTGCTACCTTTGCAGCCGCAAAACACTCAAGCGTGATACTGGTGCGTTGGATGAGTGGCTTAGTCAACGGTCTGCAAAACCGTCTACGGCGGTTCGAATCCGCCACGCACCTCAAAAGAAACTCCCGGAATGCCGATGAAGAAAGGGTTCCGGGAGTTTTAGTTTATGCGTTTATACAGAATTTTACGGGTATGGATTGAAAAAACGACAAAAAAGTTTTGTCATGTCATAAACTTTGTATAATTTTGCCGATTATTATCAAAAAACACCAAGATTATGGGCAGAAGGAGTAATCATCTCGTTATCATGGCCGGCGGTGTAGGAAGCCGTTTCTGGCCCATGAGCACCGCCGAGCGGCCCAAGCAGTTTATCGATGTGCTGGGCACTGGCAAGTCTTTGCTACAACTCACCGTGGAGCGTTTCGGCAAACTGATAGACCCCAGCAAAGTCTGGGTAGTTACAAACCGTGCATACTTCGACATCGTGCACGAACAGCTGCCCGACATGCCCATAGGAAACATCCTGTGCGAGCCATGTCGTCGCAACACAGCACCCTGCATCGCCTACGTGTCATGGCGTATCAAGGCACAAGACCCGAAGGCAAACATCGTGGTGACACCCAGCGACCACGTGGTGATGAACGAACAGATGTTCCAGCGTGTCATTGCCGATGCCCTCGACTTCACGGCCGACAGCGACGCTATAGTCACCCTAGGCATGAAGCCCACACGACCAGAGACGGGTTATGGGTATATCCAGGCCGACCTCTCGGTGTCGTCGCTCCGTAATAAGAACATATACCGTGTGGACAGCTTCCGCGAGAAGCCCGACCTGCAGACCGCCCAGCAGTACATCAAGAAGAACTACTATTTCTGGAACGCCGGTATCTTCGTGTGGAATGTGAACACCATCGTCAACGCCTTCCGCATCTACCAGCCTAAGATGAGCAAAATCTTCGAGTCGATGCTGCCCGTCTACGGCACGCCACAGGAGCGTGAAGCCATCGACGAGAAGTTCCCCTTATGCGAGAATATCTCCGTGGACTATGCCATCATGGAGAAGGCTGAGGAAATCTTCGTCTATCCAGCCGACTTCGGATGGAGCGATCTGGGCACCTGGGGCTCGCTGCAGACACATGTGCACCGTGACCTCTATGGCAACGCCTGTATTGGCGAGAACATCAGCCTCTTTGAGAGCCACGACTGTATCATCCACACCACGCAGGAGCGCAAGGTCGTCGTGCAGGGTCTCGATGGGTATATCGTGGCGGAGAACGATAATACATTATTAATATGTAAGCTGTCGGAGGAACAGCGCATAAAGCAGTTTCAAGAATGAATAAGATAGCACTTATCACTGGTATCACCGGTCAGGACGGTTCGTTCCTGGCAGAGTTTCTGATAGAAAAAGGTTACGAGGTTCACGGCTTGATGCGCCGTTCCTCATCGTTCAATACTGGGCGCATAGAGCACCTCTACCTCGATGAGTGGGTGCGCGACATGAAAAAGAAGCGCCTCGTGGAGCTGCACTGGAGCGACATGACAGACTCTTCGTCGCTCATACGAATCATCGCCGAGGTGCGCCCCACGGAAATCTACAACCTGGCGGCACAGAGCCATGTGAAGGTGTCTTTCGACGTGCCTGAATACACTGCCGAGACCGATGCCGTAGGTGTGTTGAGACTGCTGGAGGCCGTGCGCATCTGCGGACTGGAGAAGACCTGCCGCATCTATCAGGCTTCGACATCCGAGCTATTCGGACTCGTGCAGGAAGTGCCGCAGAGCGAGACGACACCCTTCTACCCACGCTCACCCTACGGCGTGGCCAAGCTCTACGGTTTCTGGATTATGAAGAACTACCGTGAGTCATACGGCATGTACTGCTGCAACGGCATCCTCTTCAACCACGAATCGGAGCGCCGCGGCGAGACCTTCGTCACACGAAAGATTACACTTGCGGCAGCACGCATAGCCCAGGGACATCAGGACAAACTCTATCTGGGTAACCTCAATGCCCTTCGTGACTGGGGCTATGCCAAGGACTATGTGGAGTGCATGTGGCTCATCCTGCAGCAACCCAAGCCCGACGATTTCGTTATTGCCACAGGTGAGTATCACACCGTGCGCGATTTTGCTACCAAGGCTTTCTCCGAGGTCGGCATCGACCTGGAGTGGCAGGGCGAGGGAGTTGACGAGAAGGGTATCGACAAGAATACAGGTCGTGTCATCGTAGAGGTAGACCCCAAGTATTTCCGTCCCGCTGAGGTGGAGCAATTGCTGGGCAACCCTGCCAAGGCTAAGGCACAGCTTGGTTGGAACCCCCGCAAGACCAGTTTCGACCAACTGGTGAAAATTATGGTGGATCACGACATGAAGAAAGTCCGCAAACTCTTTGCACGTTAAGTTTTTTGCAAAAAAGTGTTTAAAAATTTTGTCGGTTCTTTGAAAAGCATTACCTTTGCACCCGCAATCGAGAGAGATGGTCCTCGTAAGAGGTTTTGCAGGCGGAAATAGCTCAGTTGGTAGAGCACGACCTTGCCAAGGTCGGGGTCGCGGGTCCGAGTCCCGTTTTCCGCTCCACACATTGAACAAAAGAGCGACGAGAGGGTGGCCTCCGCCGGAAAATGCCCAGGTGGCGGAATTGGTAGACGCGCACGTTTCAGGTGCGTGTGCCGAAAGGTGTGCAGGTTCGAGTCCTGTTCTGGGCACTCTTTTTTCTTGCGTGTAAGAAATATTGTTGGAGAGGTGGCGGAATTGGTAGACGCGCTACTTTGAGGGGGTAGTGTCAAGTGCGACGTGGGAGTTCGAGTCTCCTCCTCTTCACAAAAAGCGAGAACCTCTCGAAGATTGAAAGTTGCGGAAATAGCTCAGTTGGTAGAGCACGACCTTGCCAAGGTCGGGGTCGCGGGTCCGAGTCCCGTTTTCCGCTCTTTTTTTTGTGCTTTTTAGGAAAACATACACAACTCCATTTTACTAGATGAATTTATATCTTAGGTATTTTGACGACGAGACACTTGTAACGAGTGTCGATGCCGCCATTGACTTTTTGAAGAGTCTTGAAGAGATTGACGTTGACCCGGCACTGGAGGCTGACATACGTGAATATGCCGCGAGTAATGTGCTCTATCCCAAGCGTTATAAGATTCGCTCACGTGTGTACTTTATTATCATAAAGACAGTGGCCAATAACATGCAGGAGTTCAAGGAACACCGCAATCAGAAGAAGGAAGGCAAAGACGGCGAAGAGGTAAAGGTACGTCCGGCATCGGCTGAGATACTGAAACTCAACGAAGAGAGGCCCGGATGGTATGAGGGCGACATGCTCTTCAAACGTGTGAACTATGACCCTGCCAAGGGGAAGTATCGCTATCTGGACACTACGTTTGTGGCTCACGTGAAGGCCAATTCGGGCATGGATTGCTACAACCGCATTGTCAGCCACCTGCAGGAACGTGTAGACTCGCGCAGCCAGTTCCCTTCAGCAAAGGGAAAGAACTTCAAGTTCCGCTTCTTGGGATTGGCAAAGTAAGGCCTTAACACATTATGAACAAGGTAATGCTTATCGGAAATGTGGGTACCGACCCCGAAGTGCGCTACGTAGACCAAGGTGTCGCCGTGGCCCGTTTCCGCTTTGCCACCACCGAGAAGGGGTACACTTTGCAGAATGGTACTCAGGTGCCCGACCATACCGACTGGCACAATATTATTATGTGGCGACGGCTGGCAGAAATCGTGGAACGATATGTACATAAGGGCGACAAGCTCTACATAGAGGGACGGCTACGCTATACTGCCTACGATGACAAGAAGGGACAGCGACAGTATGTCACAGAAATCTGGGCCGACAACATGGAGATGCTGACACCAAAGCAGACGACCACCAACTCTTAACCCTAAACTCTCAACCCTCAACTCTCAACTCCCTAGTGGACTATCTTCAACAACTGTTCAGCGAAGTACAACTGAATCCCTTGGGGTTCGGCGAAATCTTTGCTGCTCTTTTGGCGTGCCTGCTTCTCTTCGCCTCTGGCTTTGCCTCTGGGTCTGAGATAGCGTTCTTCTCACTATCGCCCACCGACCTCAACGAGCTTGACGAGGACAAGAACCCTGCCGACGAGAAGATCGTGAAACTGCGTAAGGACAGCGAGCGCACACTGGCCACTATACTTATCACCAACAACCTGGTGAACGTCACCATTATCATGCTGGCCAACTATTTCTTTGCCAGCTGGATAAACTTCGGTCATGCATTATGGCTGGAGTTCGTCGTGGTCACCATTCTCCTGACTTTCCTTCTCCTGCTCTTTGGTGAGATTATCCCCAAGGTGTACTGCGGACAGCATGCCCTGAAGGTATGCCGCCGTTTTGCCTCACCCATCATGGCCCTGAGCAAATTGTTCCGTCCCTTGTCTGCCATCCTCATCAGCACGGGTGCACTGGCAGAGCGAGTGGTGCAGAAGGAGAACCGAGTGCTCAGTGTCGATGACCTGGAACAGGCTCTGGAGCTGACTGACAAGGAGGAGCTGAAGGACGAGCAGAACATGTTGGAAGGCATCGTGCGCTTCGGCGATGAGACCGCAAAGGAAGTGATGACCAGTCGTCAGGACATCGTCGCCCTCGACTTCCACACACCTTTCCCAGAGGTCATGCGTTGCATCGTGGAGAACAACTACTCGCGCATACCCGTCTACCAGGACTCCATTGACAACATCCGGGGCATCCTCTACATCAAGGACCTCCTGCCACACTTGGGTAAGCCCGCCTCCTTCCGGTGGCAGTCACTTATCCGTCCACCTTACTTTGTGCCCGAGACTAAAAAGATTGACGACCTGCTGCGTGAGTTCCAGGAGAACAAGGTGCACATCGCCATCGTCGTCGACGAGTTTGGCGGTACCAGTGGACTCATCACTCTGGAGGACATCCTCGAAGAGATTGTAGGAGAGATTAATGATGAATATGATGAGGAGCAGAAAACATACGTCCGCGTCAATGCCAACACCTACATCTTCGAGGGAAAGACCCTTCTGGCCGACTTCTACAAGATTCTCCACCTCGACGATGAAGTCTTTGAGGATGCCGAGGGCGATGCCGACACCCTTGCCGGACTGATGCTAGAATTGAAGGAAGACTTCCCTCGTCTGCACGAAAGGATTGATTTCAAGGGCTTTAAGTTTGAGATTGTTGGTATCGATGGCCACCGTATCTCCCGCATCAAGGTGGTGCTCGACAACGCAGATAAGACTTAGGTCTGCGAAGAACCTGTTACATTGGTCCTCCGAACCTTCCACCTCCAAAGCCTCCACCACCAAAGCCACCGCCTCCAAAGCCTCCACCTCCGCCGCCTCTACGGCCACCACCGCGTCCTTCACGACCGAAGCCTTCGCGTCGGCCTTCACCACGGTTGGCTTCACCACCGCGTCCGCCGAAGAAGTTCATGCGATAGCTCACATGGACCATAGCATAACTGGTGATGGCATTCACCTCTTGGTCGCGCCATCCGTTGGCGTTGACGGTGCGGTTGAAGTTGGTCTGCTCGTGCAGGATGTCGTACCACTGGAGCATGACGGTCATCTTCTTGCCACGCAGGAAACTGTGGGAAAGCTGCGCGTTCCATATCAGCTCATTGGTGTTGAGCGTGGCATCGGTATATCCGCGTTTGCTGTAGCAGTGGAAGTCGGTTGAGAGGTTTGAGCCCCAAGGGAAGGTGATGCGTGTGTTGCCGCCGTAGTTGTAGTTCCACGTTGTCTGGTTGCGGCTGGACTGCAGCTCGTTCTCAGTACGGGCGTAGGTGGCGCGACAGTTGAGCGAGACGTTGAGCCATTTGTTGCGGAAGCTGAGCGAGACGTTGGGTGCTACGTTGTAGGAATGGGTCACATTGCGGTCGGGGATGGCCGTACGGTTCAGGTTCACGTAGCCAATGTGATGGCTGTAGCTACCGTCGATACCTCCGCTGAAATCCCAGCGGTTCAGCGTGTCGAGGCCTATGTTAAACGATACTCCGGCACGGGTGTTCCAGTTGCCGTTGATGTTCTCCGGCCTTGAGATACGTCCGCCCGTCTCCTCGTTGTAGGTCACGATGTTGCCGATTGAGTTGGTCGTCAGCGACCAGTTGATGTTGGCGCTATAGCTCCAGTGGCGTTGGTTCTTAGGCACCTGAAAACCAAGGCTGTCCTCCACGAAGGTAGGCTTGCGCTGCTGCTGGTAGTTAGTGCTCAGGTTGTAGGTGAATGAGGGCTTCAGTCCTGGATTACCCATTGATATGTTAAGCGGGTTGGTGTCATCGTAGATGTCGAGCAGCTGGGTGATGCTGGGTTGCTGCGTCTGTCCACGCATCTGCACCTGTAGGTTGGAGTACTGGGTGAAGCGGTAGCGGAGGTTCAGCGTGGGCGAGAAGTTCGAGACGACGCGCACGGTATCAATGGGAACGCCCAGATACTGCTGGATGTAGTGCGAGCGTTGCGGCTGGATGGAGACACCCACGTTCATGTTGTATTTCTCGCGGTTCAGGCGCAGCTGTACGTCGATGTTATGTCCGTGTTCGGTGCGTTCGGAGAAGCGGCTCAGACGGTCGCTGAGATACATCTCCAAGGGGTTGTCCAGATAGCCGAACAGCGAACCCCAGTCGTGGTATTCGTTGAGCGCGTTGCTGAAAGCCTCGTAGCTGTAGTCAGGGAAGTCGTAGGTCGCGGGGTCATTCTTCTGGTGACTGTAGCTGTAGCGATACATCACCTGCAGGAAGATTCCTTCCTGGCCCACCATGCGGCGCCCGCCGCCGTTGCGCCCTCGGCCAAAGGGTCCGCGTCCCTGCTGCTGCAGGGTGTCCTCGGGCGTGACCTTCTTTGGGAAGATATACAGTGGTTCGGTATATGTTACTCCCAGTGATAGGCTGAAGTTATCGTTCTTGGAATTGGTGTATCGGTTGGTCTGGTAGGTGGAGTCGTTGCCGAAGCGGTCTTTTGTCTGGTAGAGGTGTACAAAAGAGAGACTACCGTTCTGGTTGTTGCCGTCACGATAGCTAATGTTCGAGCTAATGGTCACATTACGTCCATTGCGGCCGAAGCGACGGTAGAGCTGTAGCTGCGAGCTGAGACTCTTGTTGTCG
Source organism: Prevotella sp. (assembly GCA_017475265.1). Classification (GTDB taxonomy): domain Bacteria; phylum Bacteroidota; class Bacteroidia; order Bacteroidales; family Bacteroidaceae; genus Prevotella. The sequence continues at coordinate 30,848 of JAFVFY010000047.1, forward strand.
CCCTCGCCGAGCGACTTGTTCTGCCGACCGTTCACAATTATATCCTGGAGACTTGTGGATTGGGAGTTGAGAGAATCTCCTCTACTCATGTTACCAAAATCTAAACTCTCCACTCTAAACTCAGAATCATAGTCGAAGGGGTTGGCGTTGAACGAAGCGGAGGTGGAGTAGGAGCGGTTGTCGCTGGTGGAGAAATTGATGTCGGGGCGGAAGGACAGCGTGGTCATCGAGTCGATGGTCCACTGTAGGTTCATGTTTCCTGTCCAGTTGTTGTTGCGCGAGTAGCTCTGGCTCACGCTGTTGGAGAACGAACCGCTACGCGTGTTCACGTAGTTCTCGCTGCCCGTGCGGTTCCAGTTGTCGGCATCGCCACGGTTCCACGTCACACGGCCGCTCAACTTCAGGTCTTTATCATTCTCATAGCTGATGTCGAGTGCCGCAGTCTTTGTCTCGCGTTGTCCCTGATTGTTGCCTCGCCCACGTCCGCCACGGCCCGAGAAACCTCTGTCGTTCACGTTGTTGGCGTTGCCCATGAAGGTGTAGCGCATGGCTCCGAAGGGCTTCATGGCCGTCAGTCGTATACCGTAGCGTCCGTCAGTACCGTAGCCCACGTCGGGGTTGGCTTGCAGGCCGTTGCGGGCGCTGCGCTTTGTGACGAACTCCAAGACGAAGTCATCGTTGCCGTCGTCAACGCCCGTCAGGCGGCTTAGGTCGCTCTTCTCGTCGTAGGCCTTTACCTTGTCAATCACGTAGCTGGGCAGGTTCTTCATCACCGCGTCGTTGTTGCCAGTCATAAAGTCGCGGCCGTCCAACTTGAATCTCCTCACATTCTTGCCGTTGATGCTGATTTTCCCGTCGTCGTCAATCTTTGCGCCGGGCAGCACCTCCACCAGGGCCTCGATGACGCTTCCCTCAGGCACGCGGAAGGCATCGGCATTATAGACAACGGTGTCGTCCTTGATAACCATCTTCGGCACGTTACCCGTGACCACCGCCTCGTCGAGCACCACGGCATTAGGCTCCATGACGATATTGCCCAAGGTGAGATTGCGCCCTCGCACTTTGGTCAGGCTCCGAAGCACCTCCTTATAGCCCAGGTAGCTGATTTTCAATAGATAATTGCCCTCTCTGGTATTGCTAAAGGTGAAACGTCCTTGCTCATCGGAGATAACCCCGGCGGTAAACGTGGTGTCGGCCTTATTTATCTTGTAGAGCTGAAGGGTAGCGCTGACCAGTGCCTGTTGGCTTTCCTGGTCAACGATGCGACCCGTAATCTGGGCTGCTGTTTGTAGCACACCTAGAAGAAGTGCTGTCAGTAAGGCGGCATATCGGTGTTCCATTGAAAAGGGTCTCTTTTTGTTTTTGTGCGTTACCTATTAGACGCCCATTTTCGGAAATGTTTAATTCGAAAGGAATAAATTAACATTCCTTTCGGTTTTCCCCAGGATCAGGTAATCAGTCATGCAAGCCTGACTTCTCAGGAGGCATACTTGTGGCCGCCTAAGAAGTCAGACTTGCATGACTGATTTAGTTACTGAGGATGTCTTCAAAAAGTTTGGAGGATAAAGAAAAAAACTATCTTTCCACTTTACAAGTGCGAAGTTTTTCGCTTTGCTCAAGGAAACTCCTCCGTCTCGGCATAAAAAAGATTAAAATCTTTTGTTCTGCTCTCGACTTTTCGTAACTTTGCGCCGTTAAAAGACAATTATGAGTATGACGACCATTCAGAGACTACTATCCTTGGCACTCTTTTCCCTTTGTTCTCTCTTTGCCATCGCCCAGGCGACGGCTGACGACGTGCTGGCCACCGCCCGTTTGGTGAACGACTATTTCATGGCGAAGTATAAAGACCCGACCGTGCCGACTAACGTAAAGAAAATCCGTCCTAGCAGCCTTTGGACTCGCGCCGTCTATTACGAAGGACTGATGGCCCTGCAGCGCGTTGACCCGCAGAAACGCTATCTGGACTATGCTCTTACCTGGGCCGAGTTCCACAAGTGGACGCCGCGCAACGGCAATCAGACCTGCGATGCCGATGACCAGTGCTGCGGCCAGACTTATCTGGAACTTGGTCAGATGCAGAAGGGCGAGTGGTCAATGGTCGATGGTAAATATATAGATAATGTACGTGAGAACCTGGACTACCAGATGAAGACGCCCAATCCGAAGAACGGCTCGCTCTACGGTTGGTGGACTTGGATTGATGCCATACAGATGGCTATGCCGCTCTACGTGCAGATGTATAAGGTGACGGGCGATAAGAAATATCTTGACCACGCCATGAAGATGTACCGCTGGAGCCGCAATGAGTGTGGCGGCGGACTCTTCAATGTGAAGGAAGGTCTGTGGTGGCGCGATGCCGACTACGTGCCGCCCTACAAGGAGCCCGACGGACAACAGTGCTACTGGAGCCGTGGCAATGGATGGGTATATGCCGCGCTGGTGCGCTGTATGGACCTGCTGCCTGAGAAATCGAAGGAGTACAAGGAGCTGAAGCGCGACTTCATGCTCATGAGCGAGGGCCTCTTGAAATGTCAGCGCGAGGACGGTTTCTGGCAGCCCAGTCTCGTCTCGTCGAACTATGCCATGCCTGAGACCAGCGGCACATCGCTCTTCCTTTATGGCTTCGCCTGGGGCATGCAGAAAGGCTATCTCAAGACGGAGACCTACCGTCCTGCTGCCGACCGTGCTTGGCAGGCAATGGTCAAAACATGCGTTCACCCCGACGGTTTCCTCGGATGGATGCAGGGCACGGGCAAGGACCCCTCTGCCGGACAGCCGCTGAGCTACACCCGCATCCCCGACTTCGAGGACTACGGTACGGGCTGCTTCCTGCTGGGTGCGACGGAATACTACAAACTGCTGAAATAACTCAAACTTTAAATACAGATTATTATGGCAAAGAAAGAAGAAAACACAGAGGCCTTGAACCCTCAGCAGGAGAAGCTGAAGGCGCTTCAGGCTGCTATGTCAAAAATTGAAAAGGACTTTGGCAAGGGAAGCATCATGCGTATGGGCGACGAACAGGTGGAGCATGTGGATGTCATTCCGACGGGTTCCATCGGACTGAACGCCGCACTCGGCGTGGGCGGCTACCCCAAGGGACGCATCATAGAAATCTACGGTCCGGAGTCAAGTGGTAAGACCACGCTGGCCATCCATGCCATTGCCGAGTGTCAGAGGGCTGGTGGCATCGCCGCATTCATCGATGCGGAGCATGCCTTCGACCGCTTCTATGCACAGAAGTTGGGTGTCGATGTGGACAACCTTTACATCTCGCAGCCCGACAACGGTGAACAGGCGCTGGAGATTGCCGACCAGCTGATTCGCTCGGCTGCCATCGACATCATCGTTATTGACTCCGTAGCTGCCCTGACACCGAAGAAGGAGATTGAGGGCGACATGGGCGACTCCGCTGTCGGTCTGCATGCCCGCTTGATGAGCCAGGCGCTGCGCAAGGTCACCTCGACCATCGCCAAGACCAACACCACCTGTATCTTCATCAATCAGTTGCGTGAGAAGATTGGCGTGATGTTCGGCAATCCTGAGACCACCACCGGCGGTAATGCCCTGAAGTTCTATGCTTCCGTGCGCCTCGATATCCGTCGTGTGACGAGCATCAAGGACGGCGACAACGTCATCGGCAACCAGGTGCGCGTGAAGGTGGTGAAGAACAAGGTGGCCCCGCCATTCCGCAAGGCAGAGTTTGAGATTACCTTCGGCGAGGGCATATCGAAGATTGGCGAAATCATCGACCTCGGTGTGGAGTATGGCATCATCAAGAAGAGCGGCTCGTGGTTCAGCTATCAGGACTCCAAGCTGGCACAGGGACGCGATGCCACCAAACAGTTGCTGAAGGACAATCCTGAGCTGTGCGAAGAGCTGGAGGCGCAGATTATGCAAGCCATTGGCGACAGCCAAGAGTAAGTCTAGGATCTGAAGTCTAAGGTCTGAAGTCTGAAGTCTAAAGTCTAAAGTCTAAGGTCTATAGTCAATGTTCTGAGGTCAAAGGGTTAGCGGCTGACCGCGATAGAATTTAAGCAGGGCGGTCTGATATAGGTACTCATAACGAGCCTGTGTCAGGTCGCTTTCCGTTTTCATCAGGTTGTTCTTTGCCTCGTTGAACTCGGTGATGGTGGCCTTGCCGTTCTCGTACTTTGCCTGGGTGAGGCGGAAGGCATCATTACTGGCCTGACGGGCCTGTTGGCTGCTGTGCAGTTTCTCGCTGGCCGCAACGGTGTTGTACCAAGCCTGTTGTATCTCCTTGTAGAGCGACTTCTTCGCGTCATCCAGCGTGAGCTGTTGGTTCATGCGATCAAGCCGGGCGGAGCGGATGCTGTTGCGCGTTTGGAAGCGGTTGAAGATGGGGATGTTCAGGTTGAGGCCCAGATACTGGCTGAAGTTGTTCTTCAGCTGTCGGCCGAGGGGATCAGATTTGTAGCCCGACGTGGTGTAGTAGTTCGTGCCGAGGCCAGCGGAGAACGACAGGGTGGGGTAGAGACCAGCTTTGGCGATGTCGATGTTGCGCTCGGAGGCTTGCAGGCGAATCTGTTCGGAGCGAATCTCGGGCTTCGTAGCGAGGGCATCGGCGAGAATGATTTCAGGGGATAGATTTTCTAGAGATTCCAGATTCTCCAGAGATTTTAAAGGCTGTGCGATGGTGAATCCCTCTGGGCTTTCCAGCTCCAATAGCTGGGACAGCGAGAGCAGTTCCAACCGCAGGTTGTTGCTGGCCTGTGTGGCGGTGAGCTGACTCTGTGCCATCGTGGCGCGTTGTTGCGACAATTCTGCCTCGCTGGTCTTACCTACGGCGAGCATGGCCTCCAGACGGGCCACCTGAGCGGAGTCGATGGAAATCTGACGATGGGCCACTTCAAGCAGCTCCATGTCGAAGAGCACTTGCACGTAGCTCTTTGCCACCTGCATGCGTATGTCGTTCTTCGCCTTCTCCAGGTCCTGGGTGGCAGCTTCAAGGTTCAGGCGGCTCAGCTTTATCTGGTTGGGGATTTCGAAGCCTGTGAAGAGCGGGACGCTCGTACCCAGCGAGAGCGACGTGCTGCTGGTGTTCGTATTTGTATAGGTATTCTCGGCGGTGAGTCCTCGTCCGAAGGAGAAATTCTCATTGACGGAGCCGCTGAGGTCGGGCAGACGGCGGTTACGGGCGTTGCTCAGCTGTATCTCTTGCCGCTCCCGCTGGTGCTCCTTCTGGCGAATACCGATGTTGTGCTCCACGGCGTAGTCGCAGCACTTCTCCAGCGTCCAGGGGGTCTGCGCCCCTACGGGGCTAGATGATAAATGAAAAATGACAAATAATAAACCGAGGTGCTTCATGGCTTAGTTGTTTTGGGTTTCGTCGTCGGTGATGATTTGCGGGCTGCGTACCTTCTGGTCGGCAGTGAGGCCTTTCTTGATTTCGATGTTTACGCCGTCGCTGAGGCCGGTGTCCACGGCAGTACGCTCGTAGGTGGATTTGTCTCCGTCCTTGCCTTTGACCACGTAGACGAAGGTACTGTCGCCACTGAATTCTATGGCACTCTCAGGAACGGTGAGCACCTGCTGCACCTCGTCAAGGACTATCTCGGCATTGGCGGAATAGCCTGAGCGTAGGGTATTGCTTCGCGACTCACGGGATTCGCTGGGCAATACCACGGCGGCCTTTATCTCAAACTGGTTGGCACCGTTGCTCTCGGTGGCCTTTGGCGAGATATATTCCAGCGAGGCATCGAACTGCAGGTCCTGCAGGGCACCGATGGTGATTTTCATCGGTATGCCGAGGTCGAGCTGTCCCACCTCCGTCTCGTCGATGTTACCACGGAAGATGAGGTCCTTCATGTTGGCCACAGTGGCGATGGTGGTACCGTCGTTGAAGGTGTTGGAGTTGATGACCGAGTTACCCACCTTGACGGGAATGTCGAGGATGATGCCGCTGATGGTGCTCCTGATGAGGGTCGAAGAGGCCGAAGCGTTCGACTTGCTCACACCATCGCGCACTACCTGGAGGGCATCCACGGCGGCAGCCTTCTCCTCCCGAGCCTGTTGCAGCTGCTGGCGGCTCTTCTCGAAGTCCTCGTCGCTGACGAGCTTCTGATTGTGCAGGCTTTCTGTGCGGGCATAGTCGGTCTCCACCTGCTTCAGGTTGATGTCGGCCAGGCGCACGCGGCTCTCGGCACTAGAGAGCTGGCTCATGTCGGGGATGACCTTCACTTTGGCGATGACATCACCCTGGTTGACATAGTCGCCCGGTTCTTTGAGCAGCTCGGCGATGATGCCACTAATCTGGGGCTTGATGTTCACCTCGTTGCGGGGCTCAATCTTGCCGGTGATGATGGTGGTCTTGCGGATGTCCTTCTTCTCGGGGGTGAACTCCTGATAGACAACTTCTTTAGGCTGGCTCTTCTGCCAGAGGAACACGAAGGTTCCGATGAAAATCAGCGCGATGATCGCGGCGATGATAAGTTTTGAGTAGCGTTTCATTTTTTTCGTTATTTCGAGGTTTTGTTATGTCGTTATTTCGTTATCACGTTATCACGTTATTACGAGGCTCCGTTATAACGTTATTTCGTTATAACGTTATTTCGCTTATTCCGCCTTTATTCATCTCTCATGGCGTCGACGGGCTTGATGGCCATGGCGCGGGCGGCGGGGGCGAGGCCGGCGAGGACGCCCATGGTGGCGATGGCGACGGCAGCCATGATGGCCGTCCAGAAGCCCACCTGGAAGTGGGCGGCGAGGATGCCGTCCTCGGTGTTCGCTAACTCCAGCATCTGCAGGATGAGGACGGCAAAGAGGATGCCGCTCATGCCGGCTACCAAGGTGAGGACGATGCTCTCCGAGATAATCTGCGAGAGGATGTTGGTAGGCGTTGCACCGATGGCCCTTCTGATACCAATCTCTGTTGTACGCTCACGCACCGTCACCATCATGATGTTGGAGACACCGATGGCACCTGCCAGCAATGTGCCCAGACCAACAAGCCAGATGAGGAAGTTGACGCCCTTGAAAAGATTGTCGAGCATCTGGAAGAGCACCTCGGTGTTGAACACCATCGCTCCCTGCTCGTCGGCAGGGTCTACATAGTGCGCACGGGCGACGGTCTCGCGGATGCGGTCGGTGACGTTCGACATGACCACGCCCGGACGGCCTGTGACGGCAATCATGTCGACGGCGTTGCCACGGTTGTAGGCCTGTTGCATGAACGTCAGGGGCAGCACGACGCCTGTTCCGTTCTCACCGCTGAAGCTGATGCCCTCGCCCATCTGGTAGTCCACGCCGACGATCTGGTAGTAGATGTTGTCGATGCGGATGCGCTTGCCACAAGGGTCGCCGCCACCAGGGAACAGCTCTTTGTAGGTCTTTTTCTGGATGACGCATACCTTGCGATGGTCGCGGACATCGGCCTCGTCGATATATCGGCCGTAGTACATCTTGGGCTGGTTGATGCGGGCGAACTCAGGCATGGCACCTGAGACGCCGACGGTGGCCTTGTGGTCGCCATAGTAGGCTGTGCCGCCATTGCTGAAGAGCATGGGGGTGACCACGTCAAGCTCGGGAACGGCACGGCGGATGCGCTCCACATCCTTATAGTCCATGTACCAGTAACGGCCCTTGCGGAATCCTTTATATGCCTTGCTCGTGGGTTGTGCCCAGACCATGGCGGAGTTAGTGGCGAAGCCTGCGAAGTTCTGCTCGAGCAGCTCCTTCAGTCCTGCACCGCCACCCATGAGGGCAACGAGCATGAACACGCCCCAGAAGACTCCGAAGCCTGTCAGGAAGGAGCGGCTCTTGTTACGGGTCAGGGTGTCGAGGACTTCGCGGTAGCTGTCTAGGTCTATTCTCATGGGTTTTGTGGGGGTAATGGGTCTGATGGGTTTTATGGGTTTTATGGGTTTAATGGGTCTAATGGGTTTTATGGGGTTAATGGGGTGGTTACTCTGCCCTCAGTGCTTCTATGGGACGTATTCTGGAGGCCTTATATGCCGGGATGAGTCCGGCGATGGTGCCGGCGATGATCATCACCATGGTTGCTTCGATGCAGACATCGAGGCCTACGGTGGGGTCGAGGAACATGGTGGCCTTGAAGAGGCCGGTGTCGATGGTCTCGTGTCCGATGGTGGCGTCCATGTATTCGTTTGCCGCGATGCCAAGCACCATGCCGATGTAGCCAAAGAAAGTGGTGATGATGACGCTCTCGATGATAATCAGCTTCAGGATGCTCCAGGGCTTTGCGCCGATGGCCTTGCGGATGCCGAACTCATGGGTGCGTTCCTTCACGGTGATAAGCATGATGTTTGAGACACCGACGATGCCAGAGAGCAACGTGAAGAGTCCGATAATCCAGAGGGCGGTACGTATGATGCCGATGCCCTGCTCCATCTGCAGGTTCTGCGTGAAGCGGTTCCACATCCAGACAGCATCCTCGTCGTCGGGATGTGCCTGGTGCTCGGCATTGAGACGACGGCGGTAGTCCTTCTCGAAGGCTTCGTTTTCCTCCTCCGTCGACAGGCCGTGGAAGGTGAACTCCATGCGTCCGATGTCGTCGGTGTTTGCACCGTAGATACGCTTGATGGTCGTGTAGCTGCTGAAGGCATCGGCGCGTCCGTTTTCGTTCTCCTTGAAGATTCCCACGACCTTGAAGGCGAAGCTCCCCACGTTCACGAACTTCCCGACGAGACCGGCCTCACGGTTATTGTTTATTGTTTCACGGTTATTGTTCAGAAGTTCCTTTGCCTGCTTATTGCTTATGACGAGCACCTTGCGGCTCTCCCGGATGTCGATGTCGTTGACGAAGCGACCGTAGAGTAGCTCCACCTTATCTATGTTGATATGGTTGGGATAGACGCCGCTGATGGTGGTGCTGATGTATTGCTGCCCCAGGCTGATGGTGGCGCTGGCGTTATATTGTGCTCCCACCTCGTCAACATTCTTCTTGAACTCCGTAGCGGTGATTTCCATATCGTGCTCATGGAGGTTGATGTCGCGTCCCTCCTTAAGGCCCTGATAAGGCTTCGACGTCCAACCGCCGAAGACCACCATCGAACTATTGAGGAAACGGTCGCTCTGCTTCAGGTTGGCATTGATAAGCCCATTGCCGGCACCCAGCAGCACAATGAGCATGAAGATGCCCCAGGCCACCGCGAAGCCCGTCAACCCTGTGCGCAGCTTATTGCGCCGGGCCGTCTGCCATATCTCATTCAATAACTCCATAACTTCATTTTGAGGAGTGAAAGGGGAGTGAATAGGGAGTGAAAGGGGAGTGAAAGGGACGTTAGTTTTAGTCTTTCATTTTGTGAAACAAGACTATCGTCCCTTTCACTCCTCTTTCACTCCTCCTTCACTTCACTTTCACTCCCTTCATTAATCACTCCGTCTTTTATTCTGATTATCCGGTTTGTCTTTTCTGCCACCACGGGGTCGTGGGTGACGATGATTTGTGTGATGTGCTCCTCGGCATTGAGCTTCTTCAGCAGCTCCATCACCTCTACAGAGGTCTTTGAGTCGAGGGCACCCGTAGGCTCGTCGGCTAGGATGATTTGCGGACGGGTGATGAGCGCACGGGCGATGGCCACACGCTGCCGCTGACCGCCCGACATCTCGTTGGGGTAGTGCGAGGCCCAGTCTAAGAGGCCTAAGTGTTCCAGGTATTCTAAAGCCAGGGCATGGCGCTTACGACGTGACACGCCCTGGTAGAACAGTGGCAGCTCCACGTTCTCCACGGCTGTCTTGAAGCCGATGAGGTTGAACGACTGGAAGATGAAGCCTATCATTCGGTTACGGTACTCTGCGGCTTTGCGCTCCGACAAGTCCCAGATTTTCACCCCCGCCAGCTCGTAGAGGCCTGAGTCGTAGTTGTCGAGGATGCCCAGGATATTCAATAAGGTGGACTTTCCCGACCCTGAAGCACCCATGATGGAGACGAACTCTCCTGCCTGGATGTCGAGGTTGATGCCCTTCAGTACGTGCAGCGGCTGTGCTCCCTGATAGGTCTTGTTGACGTCTTGAAGATGAATCATCTTTATTTACTATTTGACGATTTACTATTTACGAATTGTTTGTTTGTCTGTTTGACGGCAAAGGTACGGAGAAAGTTGCAGCTTGTCGTTCTTTTTGGAAAGAAATTACATTTATTAGGATTAATTTGTTATCTGTTCTCATGCTGCCACTTCCCCACGATGTCCTCGATGCCCAGACCGAGGAGCTGCATCTGCCGGAACAGTTCGGGCAGTCGGGTGTCCAGGAACTCCTTGCGGCGCGTGGTGAGTATTTGCTTGCGTGCACCGGGCGTGACGAAGTATCCCAGGCCCCTCTTATTATATATAATGTCCGCGCGAGCCAGTTCATCGTAGGCCTTGACGGCGGTGTTCGAGTTTACTTCGAGCAGCACGGCATACTCGCGCACCGAGGGGATGCGGTCGTCGTCCTGATACTTGCCTGCCAGGATTTCGTCGCAGAGGCGGTCTGCCATCTGGACGTATATCGGTTTATCGGAATTGAAAGTCATAGGTTCACGAATTTATGGGTTACGACCTGCCAGCGGCAGAACAGACGATAGGCAAGCCAGTTGAAGAGCGAGATGGCGACGGCCTCAAAGACAATAAAGACGATGTCGATGGCTATGCGTGCCGTTTCACCGTTGTACTGATAAAGCCCCAGAGTGTTGAAGATACTGGCTATCACAGTAAAGGCCAGGACTACCAAGGCGGCGCAGACGATGAAGTGGTACTTCTTGAACAGCACACTTCCCATGAGGAAGAAGGCATGGATGGTAATCATCATGCCGTAGACGTTGATGGTGGTCATGAGTGGGTCATGTTCGCCTTGGTGTGGCAGCGTATGGAAGAAATAGGTCGTGGCGTCCTTCACGGGGTTCCCGGAAATCCAGAGGTAGGCCATGTGTAGTAAGTCGGCCAGGAAGAACATCAGCACGCCGCCTACCAAAGAGAATATCACCATGTATATCCACCGCGAGAGGAACTTTTCCAGGTTCGTTGCCGGCAGCATCAGCCAGGCGATGCGCTGTCGTTTCTTCTGTTCGCTACGGTAGAGGATGCTGGCCGAAATGAGCCAATAGAAGAGCATAGCCACCGCACCGAAACCACCCACACCCTCACAAATGTTGGTGATGCGTAACTCAGTAGCATAAGGTTCGCTTACATCATAGAATTCATCATGGAATACCAAGTTATGGGCAAACCAGAAGAAGAACAAATAGAGCAACAGCATGGCGAGTGCGCCCCATGATATGGCCTTGCGGCCTTCGGCAAAGTCGAGCTTCAGCACCTGGCCGAAGCGTTTACTATCAAAGTTTTTCATAATCATTGGTTTTGTTTCAGAATAATATCAAATACCGACGTGATTTTATCAAATTCCGACGGGATTTTATCAAACACCGACGTGATTTTATCAAATTCCGACGTGATTTTAACTTTAGCTCCGTCCATTCCCGTCAAGACATCCGTCCAAACTATATGAAAGAACCGTCCAAACTACGAGAGAAGTCCGGGCTGTTTATGATTCAAATCCGCTTATTCGCTACGGCATTAAAGAGCAGTTCCAGGTTCACCTGCGTCTCGGCCTGGCCTTCCTGCCGACGAGCCATCACGGCATTGCCTTGCAGTGTGGGTTCGGCATAGAGCACGCCCTCCATATCGTTGGGCTGTCTGTACTCGAAGACGTACTTCTCCGTAATCTCCTGCACCGAGGCGTTGAGCAGCAGCTCCCGCTGGTTCAGCATGAGGATATGGTCGAGCAGCGCCTCCACATCGTGTACCTGGTGGGTGGAGATGATGATAGTCTGGTCGTCGTTCATGTTCTGTGCTACCGTTTTGCGGAACTGGCTCTTGGAAGGAATATCCAGCCCGTTCGTCGGTTCGTCCATCAGCAGCAGCTTCGTGTTAGTGGCCAGGGCGAAAGACATGAAGACCTTCTTCTTCTGTCCCATCGACAGCGACTGTAACTGCAGGTCGGTGTCCAGTTCGAAGTCTCGCAGACAGGCCTCTAAACGTTCCTGACTGAACCGAGGGTAGAACGGTGCATTCAGCTCTACGAACCGCTTCAGCGTCATCGACGGCAGGTCGAACTCCTCCGGCACAAGGAATATTTCCCTTAGCGTCTCCGCCTTTCTCGTGTAGGCGTCGTTTCCATCGACGCTAACGCAGCCCGATGTGGGCCGCAGCAGACCCGCCACCAAGTAGAGCAGGGTGGACTTGCCTGTCCCGTTCTTGCCCAACAGGCCGTAGATTTTGTTTTCCTCAATCCGCAGATTGAAGTGGTCGAATACCAGGCTTTTCTGTCCGGCGTACCTGAAACTCATGTTTTTAATCTCTATCATATCTTCTTGTATTAGGAGGGTTTTAATGTGCTTTTGGTGTACTAGTATGATAGTACACTGCAAAAGTAGAAGTATTTCCCCTTGCAGCCAAACTTATTCGCGCTTTTAACTCAACATTAACATATATGTGGTATATTTTGGGCACTTTGAGCACATTTCTGCTCTTATTGTTGGCTTTTCGGAAAATTTGCAGTAATTTTGCAGCGTGTTAGCGCAACTTACCAGCACAAAGACTATGAATATCCAAGAACTCCTTCGTGAGCGAATACTGATACTCGACGGGGCCATGGGCACCCGTCTGCAGGCTCTGGGTGTGAATCGTGATGCTTTCCACAGGGGACGCTTCGCCCAGTGGGACGTGGAACTGACCGGCAACAACGACCTGCTCTGTCTCTCCTCACCCGACGTGGTGGCCACCGTTCACCGGCTCTATATCGATGCCGGTGCCGACATCATCTCTACCAATACGTTTTCCTCCAACCGCATCAGCCAGCATGAATACCACTGTGAGGACTTTGCCCGTGAGATGGCCCTGGAGGGTGCGCGGATAGCCCGCCGTGTGGCCGACGAATGTAAGGAGCGTCACGTGTTCGTTGCCGGGTCGATGGGACCGACGGCGAAGTCACTTTCCCTGCCGTCGGACATGGGCGACGCCGCACGTCGTGCCGTCAGCTTCGACGAGATGGCTGCGGCCTACGGCGAACAGGCAGAGGCTTTGCTCGAAGGTGGTGCCGACGTGCTGTTGCTGGAGACCTGCTACGACGCGCTGAACACCAAGGCTGCGCTCTACGCTATCTCGCTACTTGGCGAACGCCTCGGCAGGGAGATTCCTGTTATGGTCTCCGTAACCATCAACGACCGTAGCGGGCGCACGCTCACAGGACAGACGCTGGAGGCGTTCTACACCAGCATCTCCCACTATCCTCATCTGCTTAGCTTCGGACTGAACTGCTCCTTTGGCGTGACCGACCTGCGCCCCTTCGTGGAGCAGCTCTCCGCCACCGTTCCTGTATATATCTCCCTGCATCCCAATGCCGGACTGCCCAACGAGATGGGCGAGTACGACGAGCTACCAGCCTTCACGGCCAGTCATCTCAGACAGATGGCTGCCGACGGACTGATTAATATTGCCGGCGGCTGCTGCGGAACCAACGAAAACCACATTCGTGCCATTAGTGAGGCACTGCGAGGACTGAAGCCTAGACAGGTGCCACAGCTGGATGACAACTGTCTGAAGCTTTCTGGGCTGGAGGCTCTGACAATGGGTAGCCTCAAATCTCAAACCTCGAATCTCAAATCTCAAACCTTCACCTCCATCGGCGAACGTACTAACGTTGCCGGCTCCCGACGCTTTGCCCGTCTTATCGCCGAGAAGAAATACGACGAGGCCCTTGCCGTGGCCCGTCAGCAGATAGAGGGCGGCGCCACTATCATTGACATTAACATGGACGATGCCATGCTCGACAGTCGCCGGGAGATGGAGACCTTTGTGCGCCACATCAGCGGCGACCCTGCCGTAGCACGTACCGTATTGATGATAGACAGTAGCGACTGGCCGACGGTGCTTGCCGGACTGAAGAACGCACAGGGAAAGTGCATCGTCAATAGCATCAGCTTGAAGGGTGGCGAGGAGGAGTTCCTGAAGAAAGCCCGTGAGCTACGCCGGTTGGGTGCCGCCGTGGTGGTCATGGCCTTCGACGAAGAGGGACAGGCCACGACTTACGAACGTAAGATTGCTATCGCAGAGAGGGCCTATCGGTTGCTTACCGGAGGTTCGGAGGGTTTTGTAAGTCGCTCGGAGGGATTTGTAAGCCGTTCGCAGGGATTAATCCCTCCCCAAGACATCATCTTCGACGTGAATATCCTTTCCGTGGGTACGGGTATTGTCGAGCATCAGGACTACGCCCGCGACTTTATCCGTGCCGTGGCCTGGATTAAGGAGCACCTGCCCATGGCCAAGACCAGCGGTGGCGTGAGCAACCTCTCCTTTGCCTTCCGTGGGAACAATACCGTGCGCGAGGCCATGCACTCCGCCTTCCTCTACCACGCCATACGCGCCGGCCTCGACATGGCTATTGTCAATCCCGCCATGCTTCAGGTCTACGACGATATAGAACCTACGCTGTTGAAAGCTGTCGAGGATGTTATCCTCAACACCGACGACGGCGCCACCGAGCGTCTCATCCATATTATTAATGTAATGGGTGAAGCCTCCAAGCTTTCCACCAATACAGTAGGCAGTACTCAGCAGCCGCAAAGCCTGGAAGCTTCATCCACCACGGTGGAGGAGAGACTGAAACGGGCCTTGAGTAGGGGTAATACCGAGCATCTTTCTGAAGACATCACCGAAGCCTTGCAGCAGTACGAAGACCCCATCCGGGTGATAGAAGGTCCGTTGATGGAGGCTATGGAACACGTGGGAAAGCTCTTCGGCGAGGGCAAGATGTTCCTGCCGCAGGTGGTGAAGGCCGCCAAGGTGATGCGTGATGCCGTTGTCCTCTTGCAGCCTTATATCGAGGCTGCCAGCACGGAGCGCACGGAGCGTCCGCTCGTCATTACTGCCACCGCCAACGGCGATGTGCACGACATCGGCAAGAACATCGTTGACATCGTCCTGCGTTGTAACGGTTTTGACGTTCACGACCTCGGCGTGATGGTGCCCAACGAGAAGATTCTGGAGGAGACATTACGGTTGAAACCTTGCTTCGTGGGTGTTAGTGGACTCATCACTCCGTCATTGAAGGAGATGGAAAAGCTCTGCCAACTGTTCCAACGGGAAGGCCTGACGGTGCCCATCAATGTGGGTGGCGCCACCACGTCGGCCCTTCATACCGCCGTCAAGCTCGCTCCGCTCTATCCCGGTGGCTGCGTTGTCTATGGCGGCGATGCTTCCCGAACTGCCGTTCTGGCCAAGCGTCTGCAGATGAACGCCGCAGAGACCATTACCGAGATAAAGACCGAGCAGCAGGAACTGCGCGAGGCTTACGACGACCATCACAAGACCCCTCTCACGCCCTACGCCGAGGCCAATGCCAAGGCTCCGCAACTGGAATATGACGACAGCTACCCCACTGTGGAGGATATGGAGAAGGCCGTCGCAGCCCTGCCCTTGCCCTGCCTGTCTGATGTTGCCGAGCTGATCGATTGGCGCATGTTTCTTCTCTTCTGGGGATTCAAGGGCGAAACACTCCCACAGCTCCTTGTAAACCCCGAAGCTGCCAAGACCCTCCAAGAAGGCAAGCAGTGGCTGGCCGATGCCATCGCCGCTACGCCGATGGGAGCGCGGCCGTCCTCGTCCGCATCAATAGCCTCCGACCGTGTGCAGCTCCAACTGCTGGCGAAGGTAGAGGCTGCTACCCGCCGTAACAATGACATCGTTCTTGCCGACGGAACCATACTGCCCATGCTGCGTAGTCAGAGCGAGACCATCGGACATTATCATTGCCTCTCCGACTTCTTCGACGAGCAGCAACCCCGTCCACTGACCCTCTTCACCATCGTGGCCGCCCCCAAGGAACAACCCTCCGACGAGCAACAGCGTCTCATGTCCCATGCTATCTGCTCCCGTCTTGCCGAGGCTGCCGCTGAGTGGCTCCAGCAGTTCGTTTCCTCCCGTCCCGTAAGCTGTCCTTGCTGCGCTCACCCCCTCAAGTTCCTCCGTCCTGCCTTCGGCTATGCCTCCTGCCCTGACCACTCCCTAAAGCGCATCGTCTTCGACCGCTTGCAGGCCGAGGAGCGTCTCGGCGTCACCCTTACCGACCATTATTCTATACAGCCCTCCACCTCTATCTGTGGTATGCTCCTCGCTCATCCTGCCGCCCGCTATTATCCTGTGGGTCGCATCGACCGCGAACAACTGGCCGACTACTGCCGCCGTCGTGGCATCAACGAGGTTGAGGGCGAACAATTACTCTCGAAATACATCACACAGCCATGAGCAAAGTAATAGACATCCTGAAAGGCTCCTCAAAGCCCTTCGCCTCTTTCGAACTGGTGCCGCCCCTGAAGGGCAGCGACGTGAGCCGTCTCTATGACAGCATCGACCCGCTGATGGAGTTCCATCCGCCGTTTATCAACGTCACGTGTCATCGCGACGAGGTGGAGTACGTGCCCAACGGCGACGGCACTTACACGAAAATGACGGTGGCCAAGCGTCCCGGAACGGTGGCTATCGTGGCCGCCATTATGCGCCGTTACCCTGAACTGGAGATTGTTCCCCACGTCATCTGCGGCGGTGCCTCGTGTTCGAAAGTGGAGAGCGAACTGCTCGACCTTCATTTCCTCGGCATACGTAACGTGGTAGCCCTGCGTGGCGATGCCATCCCTGGGCAACGTTTCTTCATTCCAGAGAAGGACGGTTTCAGTCATTCCGACGAGCTGGTGGCGATGATTAACAACCTGAACAAGGGACAGTATCTTGACCCTACGGTAAAGAACGGCCTTCCCACCGACTTCTGTGTCGGCGTGGCTGCCTATCCTGAGAAGCACTACGAGGCTGCCAATCTCGACACCGACATCCAGCACCTGAAGCGTAAGGTGGAGGCAGGGGCCGACTATATCGTTACCCAGATGTTCTTTGACAACGAGCGTTATTTCCGTTTCGTAGACCGTTGTCAGCAGGCGGGTATTGATGTTCCCATCATCCCAGGCCTGAAGCCCATGTCGGCAAAGCGGCAGATAGACCTGCTGCCACGTTCATTCAGCATCGACATCCCGCAGCCGTTGGTCGACATGATGCAAAAAGCCCGGACAGCCGACGAGGCCTACCGGGCGGGAATAGAATGGTGTGTAGCTCAGAGCCGTGAACTGTTGGAGCACGGCGCCCCGGCTATACATTATTATACCATGGCAAAGACCGACAATGTCTGCCAGATAGTTCGCGAGGTGTTCTGCTAGTAGCTCCTGCTGACCAGGTTGGCCTTCGAGACGATGACGTGGAATCCGTTGACGAAGAGTCCCTTTTCCTTCAGGTTGGCCACGTCGTTGGCCGTGAGCCTGATGCGGTAAACGGTGGCGTCGGGGCCTACGTAGGCGCAGCCCCAGTTGTTCAGCTCATTCTCATTACCTTCCAGTGTCGTCGATGTGTCGTCGTAGATGGTCTTGAAGAGCCAATAGGTTATTTCGGGGTTGCTCGTGTCAGACTTGAAGATGAACTCCAGCTGGTCGCCTTCCTCAGCATTCTCAAACTTATCGGCTTTCACGACGAATCCGTTCTCCCAGTCGCCGAAGTCACATTCACCCTCCCAGATATTGGTCGATACCCATGTGACGTCGTTGGGCATGAGGAAAGCCTTCTTGATGGTGAGCGTGCAGGTGTCGCCCGTCTGCAGCAAGATCTTGTCCACCGCCGTGACATCCTGTCCGTCAAAGTAGCACGTCAGTTTCTGTATGCCTTCCTTGCCCCAAGTCTTGAACCTGTCGGCCACCACAATCTGTGTAGGCACCGTTGTCGGCTCAGCAAACTCGAAGGTTATCGACTCGTAGGCCGATAAATCGACAGGCAAGTTTTTGTCCAGGAAATTGCCAACCAGGCCACCCCATTCCACTGCTTTGTAGGTGATGGTCCCATCGTCGTTCATCTGGCATCTCTCATGAATGTTCCATGTGCTGTTAAATTTCGAGATGACGTTCGAGTCGTCCTCTTTAGCCTTCCTCTCCTCCATACAGGAGAAAAGCTGGACGGCAGCAACCACGACGATGAATTGTTTCAAGGTTTTTGAGTAATGTATCATTGTGCTTATGGTTATTAGTATTGTTTGCGCGGCAAAGGTACAAAAATTATAGTTAATTGCCAAATTTTCTGCTTTATTTCTACATTTAGGACTGCAAATTACTGATGATGACGAGCTCAGCCCCGTAGTCGGAGTCGCTGTAGTAGTCCACCCACCCGGTAATCAAGCTCTTGACGGCTTTGTCCTGAAAGGTGGATTTTATAATCTGTTGCATTATTTCCTCATTACGTTCTGGCAGTATGAAAAAGGAGGTCTCACCGTGGTAGCCGTTGCGCATGGCAATCTCGCCAGTCACGATGTTGGGCAGGGTGTAGACAAAGATGGAAGGGCTGGGGAAGAAATCGTCATCGGCGATGGTCTCCAGGTATTTCTTGTCGGCGGCGATGGATGAGGACTGGTTGAAGAGGACAATGGCGCGAGAGGCATTGACCATTGAGCATTGACCATTGACCATTGAGCATTGACCATTGACCATTGAGCATTGACCATTGACCATTGAGCATTGAGCATTGCCAGTTTTGGCTTTCTCGGCCTGAAGCAGTAGTTCGGAGGCAATGAAGCCCAGGCGGCTAAGGCCGTCCATCTTGTAGAATTTGGGGTAGTCGCCGACATAGCGCTTGTAGAGAGAGGTGAGCGTCGGTGGGTCAGGGAGGGGATGACCGTCAACGATGGCCGCCGTGGGGGTAAGGGTGACGCGGTGAGTGGGGCATTGAAGGTCGAAGGTCGAAGGTCGAGGGTCAAGGGGCAAATGGCTGTCGACGGTGACGGTGATGGCGGCGTTGCCCCCGCCGAAACCGGAAATCATCTTCACGAAAGAATTCTTTTCGGTGGTGGAATTGTCGGTGGTGACCTTTATCTTTCCCGATACGCCCCGCTCCTCGAAGCCTCGGGTGGCAAGGATGGTGTGGTCGTTCAAGGCAGCGAGGGAGATAACTGTCTCGAGGGTGCCAGCGGCACCAAGTGTGTGGCCATAGTAGCCTTTCAGTCCGTTCACAGGGATGTCTGTGAGCCCGGCACGCTCTATGGCCACCGATTCCATCTGGTCGTTGAACATTGTGGCTGTTCCGTGAGCGTTGATAAAGGCGAGGTGTTGGGTGCTGGGTGCTGCTCCTACAACGGCATTGAGGGCGAGCCATGCCCCTTCGCCGTTCTTCGATGGGGAGCTGATGTGGAAGGCATCGTTGCGGATGAGGCCATTCCCCATTGACCATTGACCATTGACCATTCTGGAAAGCACCATCGTAGCGGCTGCTTCGCCGAGGTTGAGTCCCATGCGCTCCATGTCGAAGGGACGGCAGTCATCTTCTGATACGGCCTTCAACGACTGGAAGCCGGAGACGGTGAAGCGGTTCTGCACGTCGGCTCCGCACACCACGGCATAGTCGTAATGCCCACCATCGAGCAATCTCTGAGCAAGGATGATAGCGGCCACACCGGAAATACAGGCGTTGCAGACAACGATGGGTTCCGTGGTAAAGCCGAGGTGGGTGGCGATGCGACGTGCTGCCTCGCCGGGGAGAACTTGGGAGCGCAGTCGTCCCGCCTGCATCAAGGCGGACGAGACGTCCGCGCTCCCAGGGAGCAACAGTTCGATGTTGGCCTTTGTGGTGCTGAGGATGAAGATGACGTTCTTGGCGGTGATGTCTATGTCGGGCAGCTGTTCCAATGCCTGGCTCACCGAGTGTACGGCCAGCGACTCAAAACGGGTGAGTCCGTCGATGGCCAAGGCATGTTGTTGTTCATCGGTGAACAGCGAGGCGGTGAACGGCTCTGACAACCCCCATTGTCCCTCGTAGCGGTGCAGAGCAGAGCAGCCGGACTTGACGGCTTGATAATTCTCCGCTGTCGTCATGCCCAGGGGCGACGTGATGTTGGTTGCTAGGATGTGTGTCATAGACTATTCTCTTGGAATTTGAAAATCACTGAGAATTTCGTTGCCACCTGCTCATTGGCCGTGATGATGCCCTTGGCACAGATAGTGTCTAGGGGAGGGAAAGTTTCCAGGGAGTCGAAGACAACGGTCAGTAGTGGCGATTCTTCAGGGGAGAGGGGACGTATGAATTTCAGGTTCACGATTTTCTTCAGCTCTAGCTTGTGGCCCACCTTCCTCTCCAGCAGTTCGCCAAGCATCTGTACCAGGCACGTGCCGGGTGTGATGGGTGTACCGGGGAAGTGCATCTGGAAGATGGGATGGGAAGGATTCAACCGCAATATCACCTGACGGTCATCATCGCTCACTAATATGAACATTTTATCTAATAGTCTCATTTAGCTTGGATTATTCATACTCTTTTCAACAACGGATTTTACGGATTACACGGATTATACAGATTATAATTGATTTCACAGATTTCTTCCAGATCCGATGGGGAGAAAATAAATAATCCGTGAAAATCCGTGAAATCAGTTTTAATCCGTTGTTTATCCATATTGTCGTGAATAATGTAGTTAGGATTTGATATTTGAGAGTTGAGATTTGAGGTTTGAGATTTGTGTGTAGCTGAAGCAGTTGCCGTCGCTATGGTTCACAACGAGCAGGCGGCTGACGGGCAAAGGTTCGTTGATGCCGTCGCAGCGCATGAGGGCCGGGGCTTCTCCGTTGCTGACGATGTGGGTTGCGGCATAAAGACCCAGAGCGGAGGAAGAGTAGCCTTCGCCAAAGAGGTGCTTGTAGTGGAGTAGGGGAGCGGAGGGCAGACGAGCGATGAGGGCGTCATAAATGCTGTCGTTGGACTCGCAGCCATTCGTTCCTATGAGGATGGCATCGGGCTTCATGATTTCGGTTGGGAGGGAGGTGCCGTAGCTCATCCTGATGTCTTGAAGTTCGCAGAGTGCGCCATCGGCGTCGGTGCTGAGCATCATGGCTACGGAAGTCTCGGTAGCGGGCACCTGCCCCGTCTGTCCCAGGTATCCAGCACGATGAAGGATGGTGAAGTAGGAAGGGGTCATCTCGTCGTTGCCCGTTACAAGTGCCGTGCTGATATCGCCGAGACGCAGTTGGAGGAACGCATCGAGCAAGGCACTGTCAAAAGAAACGGCCTTGTGGCTGTAAGTGCTGTTGTAGCCGTGACAATGGCTGTTGATGGCGATGAGCGAACTGATGGTGTTGTGGGTGGACTGCATAAAGTTGGTGGGCTTGAGCGTGTCGTCGCCCTCGCGGCACATCTGGTTGAGCAGCAGTTCCGTGTTCTCTATGCATCCCAGCCCCGTGCCGGTGATGATGGCGTCGGGCTGTGATATGTCGGCTTTTGACATGGCTTCTGTGGCCGTCACAAGTGCACGCTTCAGCAGTCGTCCCAGGCGGCGCGACTCCATGGGACTTAGCCAATCCCGGAATGTCGGGTCCAGGCTGCGCACGTATGACCCTTCGAGCGTCTGAGGTGCTGTCATCCAGCTCTCTGATAAGGGTTGCTGGGCAGAGATTTGCGTGGCCGACTTTATAAAAACCATTTGGATTTACGATTTACGATTTGATAGTATGAGGCTGGTGTCGTTGCCGCCGAAGCCGAAGGAGTTACACATGACATGGCGGAGTTGCCGTCCTGTCTTGACGTGGGCGACAGGCGTGATGCCATCGGGCATGGGAGTGGTAAAACCATAGTTGGCGGGGAGGAAAGCGTGTTGCAGGGCCAGCAGACAGATGACGGTCTCTATGGAACCAGAGGCACTGGTGGTGTGGCCTGTCATGCCCTTGGTCGACGATATGGGTGGTAAGGCGTTGCTGAAGAGACGCTTGATGGCCTGGCTCTCCGAGACATCGTTGTTGGGCGTTCCGGTGCCATGGGCGTTCACGTAGTTTATGTCCGAAGGTTGCAGGCCAGCCATGCCTAGCGCTTTCTGCATGGCGAGGAAAGCCCCTTCGCCGTTGTCGCTCGAGGCCGTCTGGTGGAAGGCGTCGCAGGCATTGCCATAACCAGCTAGGCGAGCTAGCGGTTGTGCACCGCGTTGACGGGCATGGTCTTCGGTCTCCAGCACCAGATAGGCAGCACCCTCGCCGAGGTTCAGTCCGGCGCGGTCGGCGTCGAAGGGTCGGCACTGGTTGGGATCGAGAATCATCAGCGAGTTGAAACCGTTGAGGTGGAAGCGGCTGATGCACTCCGAGCCTCCCACTACTGCCACGTCGGTCATGCGGCTGCGCAGGAGGTTCGCCCCCATGACAATGGCGTTGGCTGCCGATGAACAGGCCGTGGAGGAAGTTGTCACCAGGGAGAACACACCAGGGAAATGGCGGGCTATCTGCTCCGTGGTGGAGCCGCAGTCATGGGTGCGTATGTAGTCGTTTCGCGAGTCGTCGGCAAGGAAGTCCAGATAGTACTGCTCGCTCTTGTCCATACCGCCGACGGTGGTGCCGGAGATGAGGGCGATGCGCCCTGGAGTATCCCCCCTCGGGGGGACAGAAAGGGGGGCCGCTTCACTGAGTGCTTCCTTCAAGGCCATCATGCCCATGAGGCTGGTTCTGGTGGTGGGCTCGCTGTCTATGCCCAGCCGCTGTTTCATCTCCTCGTCGCTGAGTTTCACCTCACCGGCAAGGAAGTCGCGGTGGTCGGTATGCAGGTAGCGCAGCGGTGCTATGCCCGTGTGCTCCTCCAACAGCGACTGCAGCGTCTCTGTCTTTCCAATACCTATCGCGGAGACAATTCCCGCGCCAGTAATCACGATGTTCATTTCTTGCGGTTGAGCGATATGTATTCTGCCATTGTGGCGACGCTCTTGAATATCTCCTTGCCTTCCTTGGGGTCTTTGAGCTTGATGCCATACTGCTTCTCCATCATGACGATGAGCTCCAGTGCATCGATGGAGTCGAGCCCCAGACCCTCTCCGAAGAGCGGTGCCTCGGCATCGATGTCCTCAGGCTGCATCTCCTCAAGGTTGAGCACCTCGATAATCTGTTTCTTCAGTTCTAAAATCAGTTCTTCCATTATTCTATCCTTATTCCCCACAGCTGTTTCCAGTCCTCGTAGAACTGTGGGGAAGTCCATACGAGCTGGTAGTTCTTGTCCATGAACACCTGCACGCTGCGGCCCGAGGCCATCACGTCGTCCGTGACAGCATCGTGAATCTCGTAGTCAAAGACTATCTTTGCCGACAGCGTGGGTCTGTAGATAATGTCTATGCGGTATCGTTTCTCGTAGAGCAACGGCTTGCGGAAATGAAATTCCATGTCTACGAGCGGGGCGAAGTAGCCCTCGTCACTCATCCGCATGTACTCCAGGTGGTATTTCCGCCCAAACTCCTCGCGGGCATCTTCAAAGTAGAGCATGTACGAACCGTGCCACACTACCTTCATCGAGTCGACCTCGCTGAAGCGGATGTCAAACTCCTTGCTTGCCTTTAGCTCTATGTCAGTCTTTATAAAGTTCATATCTCTCAACACTTAACACTCAACACTCAACTCTCAATTCTCAACGCTTACCGCTATTTTCATTTCCGCTGTGCATACGGTCTCTTCGCCCACTTGGACGATGGCGTCTACAAGTGTGAGCTGCATCACCTCCTCGCGTACAGTGATGGTCGTGGTGAGTTTTTCACCTACATGGGCACTACGGAGGACGACGAGGTTACGTACTGCCCCGATGAAGCCTATGCACACATCGCGGTGATAGATGTACTTGTTGATGTAGCCCAGGCGTGCTGCGCAGGTCTGTGCGATGTTCTCCACGTAGGCACAGGGGTTGAGCTGTCCGTCCTCCACGAACATGTTTTCCTCACGCACCTGTAGCGAGGTGGTAGTTGTCTTTTCTTCGTACTGCAACAGGTGGTCTATCAGTACGAAAGGTGGCTGCTGGGGCAGCAACGTCGTTACATCAATTTGTTCAAAGTTCATTGTCATTTCTCTCAACTCTCAACTCTCAACTCTCAACCCTCAACTCTCATCTCTCAACTCTCAACTCTCAACTCTTCTAGTCCCAGAACTCATAGTAGTTATACCATTGTTCGGGGTACTTCTTCAGTATCGTTTCCATCTCCGTGGCAAAGGCCTGGGCCAGTGCGGCTGTGCGCTCGTTTCTCTTCAGTTGTGGGTCAGCTTGTACGGGGCGTACATAGACCGTATAGCGGTAGGCCGACTCTTTCATCACGAAGATGGCGATGGTCTTTGCCTCACGTTGCGTGGCCAGGGCGAAGGGGCCTAGCGGGAGGTTTGCCTTCGCTCCCAGCAGCTGGCACTCCACGGTTCGCGTTGACCCGAATATCCGGTCGGCAGGGATGCTCACTATCTGTCCGTTGGCCAGTGCGTTGTTCATTTCGAAGATGTGGCTCATGTCGTCGCTCGTGGTTATCATCCTGATGTTGTGCATGGCGAACAACCTTCTTCGGTTTTCCATAACCGATTGCGTCTCACCGCCATAGACCAATGTGTTGTAGGGTTTCTGGGTAGCAGTGAAGGTGTAGCCAGCCATCTCGTAGCAGCCCACGTGGCAGCTCAGAATGACGAAGCCCTCGTCGCCGTTGCTCAGTTCGGTGAACAGCTCGTTGTTCACCCTGTCGAGCTGGAACTTGATGCCGGCATACATTGCGAAGCGGTCGAGCACTACCTGTCCGAAACGGTAGTGGTTGAGGTAGGCCATGCGAAACGACTTCCATCGTCCGAAGCCTTGCCTCTGGCGCATGTAGTGCCAGATGGCCATGAATGCCTTACGGCGCAGTACGATATAGAACGGAACCACGAAAACAGCCATCACAGCATACATAGGGCGCAAACCCATGAACCGGAGTACGCTTATCAGCGCACGATGCATCCCCTGCGTACCGTCAGTACCGTGAACTATCGACTGTGAACTCTCAGCACTCAACACTCAACTCTAAACTCTCAACTCTCAACTCTCAACACTCAACTCTTAACCCTCAACTCTTAACCCTCAACCCTCAACTCTTAACCCTGCTCTCGATATAGTCGCAGAACTGGTGGAGCGTGGTCACTCCAGCCATGTCTTCGGGCTTGATCTTGAATCCGAACTTACGCTCGACAATCACCACGATGTCCACGAAGTCGAGGCTGTCGATGCCTAGGTCATCCTTGAGCAGGGCCTCGTCGCTGATTTTCTCTTCGTCAATCTCCAGGTCGTCGACGAGGAATTCCCTTACCTTCTCTTCAATTTCTGTTCTTGTCATCTGTATTTATTTACGATTTACGATTTTACGATTTACGATTTGTTACCACTGCGGTAGCAAATTATTCACTCATCACTCTTCACTCATCACTCTTCACTACCATCACGCTGTGTCCCAGTCCCAGCCCGTCGTAGATGTGCTCAATGTGTAGTCCTGCCTTCTCTATGCACGCCTTCATGTCCTCGGTGTTGTACATCTTTGAGTTACCATTGGCTATGGCCGTAAAGTAGAGGCTTGTCATGGTGAGGCAGAAGGCCGCAGTGTCAAAGCGCTGGCGGTCCCAGAGCGTCTCCATAATGAATATACGCGTGTGCGAGGCCATGGCCTCCCGAGCGCGGCTGAGAATACCCACTATTTCGTCCATGGAGAAGCAGTCGAGGAACTGGCTCATCCAGATGGCATCGGGCCCTTCCTGACTCCCCTCCACAGGATCTTCCTTGCTCCCCTCCCCTCTGAGGGGAGGGGCTTGGTGTGGGGTAGGGAACTTTGCCTCGGGGTCTAGCAGGTTGATGGCATATCCGCTGATGCGGTCGGCTCCTTCCTGTCCCTTGATGTTCTCTCGCATCATCTCTATCTGCTGGGGCAGGTCGAGGATAGTGACGCGCACCTCCGGGTCGTAGGCCACGCATTGCAATGCCCACTTGCCCGTGTTGCCCCCCACGTCGTAGAGCGAGCGCACATGGTGCTCGTCAAAGATAATCTTCAAGGCATCGGGAAATGAGGAGTCGCTATAGAAGTGGTCGAAGGCAAACCAGCTGCGCTGCACCTCCGGGGGCAGGCTTGACAGTCCCTCGTAGACCGTGGGCCAGTCGCCGAAATGCTTCAGCCCCTCCGGCTTTCCGTTCTTCAGCGACTCTTCCAGATGGAACCACCCCTGGTAGTTCACGTCGTGTACGAAGTCCATGTTCACCCTGCTTGCCTGGTCATTGAGCAGGAACCATCCCGTCTTAGAGAGCGAATAGCGGTCGGTGGCCGTGTCGACGAGCACCGTCCCTATGCACAGCGAAGCCTCCAGGAGACACTTTGCGGCATAGTCGCTGAGGCCTGTCTCACGGCATATCTCCTCACGTGTGAGGCCGTCTTTGCAGTCATGTAAAAGGTCTAGGATACCCAGCTTCACCATCAATCGCGATGCTTGAAACACCACCGGCCCCCAGGCTATCCATTCTGCCCTCTGCTGGGCCTCTCGGGCAGACAGTTGTTCTATCGTGTAAACCTTCTCTAAAGCAGGCGACAATTCCATGTTTTTAAAATTTGGCTGCAAAGGTACGTCTTTTTTCTGAACTAGCCAAATTATTTCCTTACGAATACAGGTATGTAGGCTTTTGTTACGGGTGTTGTGACGTACTGTCCTCCCTTGTAGCGCTTGCCTGTGCGCTGGTCTTTCCAGCCGCCTTTGTTGCGTGGCAGGTAGGTGCGCCACTCGGTGACGCCAGGCTCCGTGACGGGGCTTACAAGGAGGTCGGGGCCGAACATGTATTCGTATTTCTGTCGGAGGGCCTCAGGGTCGTCGGCAAAGTCGAACACCAGCGGTCGCATCAGCGTATAGCCCTCGTCGGCGATGCGACGGGCACACTCCTCCAGATAGGGGCGCATCTTCTCCCGCTCCCTTATGCAATTGGTAATGATGGCCTGGGCCTCCTCGCCGTAGTTCCACGGTTCGGTGTTGCTCATATAGCCATGTACTCGCATCAGGGGCAGATAGACCGAGGTCTCTATCCAGCGGAGCATACGCTCGATGTAGTCCTGGTTGGTGTATTGGTCGCCGGGACGGAAGAAACCACCGGCATCATACGTCCACCAGGGAATGCCGGCAGCCTGCACGCCAAGCCCTGCAACGATTTGTCGGCGCAGCGTCTCCCAGTCGTTGCCCACGTCGCCGCTCCAGAGGGCAGAGCCGTATCGCTGTATGCCGGGAAAACCGCTGCGGGTGAGAATCATAGGTTCACGGCCGGCTGCAACCAACCCTTCATAGACCGTCTTGTTAACCAGCAGAGGATAGACGTTACGTACCAGCTCGCCAGCCCAGAGTCCATTGTTCACCCGGCGGCCACGGAGGTCGTCGTTCTCCGGCTCGGTGGCATCCTGCCACCAGGCATCGATGCCCAGGGGAACGAGCCGCTGGCTGAAGTTCCGCCAGTAGGCCTTGGCGGCGTCGGCGTTGAAGAAGTCTATCCAGTCGGTGCCGGGTATGTAGTAGTTGTCGGCAAGCATCTGTCGGCCCACCTCCGAGTTCTTGTCAATCTTCGACCACACGGAGAGCATCAGCCTCACGTCCATCTTGTGGAGGCTGTCTGTAAGGGCTTTGGGGGCGGGGTAGAACTCTTCGTCGAACTTCATGGAGTTCCAGCCGTACTTGCCCCAGTACTGCCAGTCCTGCACAATCATGTCGAGGGGGATCTGCTCGTTGCGGAATCGGTTGGCGGTTTCCAGGATTTCCTGTGAGGAATGGAAGCGCTCGCGGCAATGTATATAGCCCAGTGCCCACGAAGGCATCAGCGGACATTTGCCCGTCAGTTCCCGGTAGGCGGCGATGATCTCGTCGGGCGACCCCACGAAAACGGTATAGTCGACGGCCTTGGCCACCGGCGAACGGAACACCGTCTCGTTCTCCACATTATTATAATATACTGTGGGAGCATCGCCCTTGGCTAGTTCTGCCGTGAGTGTGTGCTTACCGGCCTCCAGGCTGACGATGACCGAAGCGGTGGGTGGCAGCCAGAGGTTTTGCATTTCGATGACCGTTTGGCCGTCTATCTTCAAGTTGTGGCGTCGTGCCATTGTCTGTCCCACGTCGAGGAGCAGGGTGTAGTCACCGCCCTCGGCAATGTCGATGGTGCCCTCAAAAAGGTTGGTTCGGCGTACCTCCTGCTTTCCCCCTTCGGTGGAAGTGACATTCACCACTTCAGTGGTTTGAGAGTTGGGATTTGAGCTTTGAGGGTTGAGCACCACCTGCTGGCGGCAGGGGTTGAACTCCGTCAGGCCGTAGTTGTTCCAAAGTATTCCGTAGCCCTTGCTCGAGATGAGCATGGGTAGCGCAATCTGCGTGTTCACCTGTGTCAGCCTGCGACTCAGTCCTCTCACGTTGCTGTAGCCGTCCTGGAACTGTCCGAGGCCGAAGAGGAACTCGTCGTCGGGTGAGGTGAAGGTCAGCGTGGCCTCGGTGCCGTCCATCTGGTGGCGGCCGTCGAAGAGCACGCGCCCCTCCTTGTCTTTTATCTTCACGGTGTACTGCTCATCGTCCACTTCCACGGTCAGGCCGTTGCTCTCTGCCGCCTCGTCCTTCACATAGATCCATTCTGGCAACGGGGCCAGCTGGCTTTGTCCTTCCTCATACCTGATCCTCACGGCGTTGGGGGCAACGCTGCGTGTAGAGACTGAAGCCGACGGATGAACGACGGCAACGAAACCGCCTCGTGGCCTGCATGTTATGCTCTTCGGTACGCTCTTTTCCTGTGACAAAGCCCACGCACGCTCTCCGCTGTCCTGGAAGAGTTCCACCCGTCCGTGCTTGCCGATGAAGGCCGTCGGCACATCGAGGGTTTTCTCCTGGTCGGTGCCGTTGATGCCGGCGATGTACCATGTCTGTCCGCTGCGGCGTGCCATGACGACACGCTCGCCGGGATAGCCGTCCAAGAGCCGTGTCTCGTCCCAGGCCACGGGCAGCCGTGAGAGGAACTGCTGTACGGCCTCTGGCTGCGTCAGGTAGCTCTCGGGGCGGTCGGCCAGATGCTGCAAGCCACTCTCGAAGAGCACTGTCAGGGCCAGCTCGTGGGCATGGGAGGTGATGTGAGGGTGCTGAGAGTCGCTGAAGGTGCAGGGCGTATAGTCCATGGGTCCTATGACGTTGCGGGTGAAGGGCAGGGTGGCGTTGTGGCTTGCCGCCCGGTCGGTGAAGGTGGGCACGTTGTTGTACCACTCAGCCCCGTAGACGCCCTCGGTGCTCATCAGGTTAGGCCATGTGCGCTGCCATCCACGTGGGATGGTGGCCCCATGGAAGTTGACGAGCAGGTGATGGCGTGCGGCACTCTCCAGCAGGTCTTGGCAGTAGTCCATGTTGAGCTGGGTGTCGCCAGAGAAGAAGTCGATTTTCACGCCCGCCACGCCGAGCCGCTCACACCAGGCGAACTCCTTCTCCCGGTCTTCGGGCTTGTTCAGACGGTACTTCGGCCCCGGTGCACCGTTGACCCAGCCCACGCTGGAGTTGTACCATATCATGGGCTTCACGCCCCTGCTGCGGGCGTAGGCGATGGCATCCTCCACGGTGTGGCCGTCCTTCATCTCGTCCCACTCGGCATCGATGAGCACGTAGGGCAGCCGCAGCGTGACCGCCATGTCGGTGTATTTCTTGATGATGTTGTAGTCGTTGCTGCCGTGGTTGTAGGCCCAGTACACCCACGAGACGGCACCGGGGCTTATCCACCCCGTATCGTCGATCTTCGACGGGTCGCTCACATCGGTGACGAGGGTCGACTGCACCACCTCGGCCAGCGTTCCGGCGATGACCACGCGCCAGGGACTGTGGCCGCAGGGCGTGCCGTCGGGGGTTGTCTGGTCGGGCACCACGCGGTAGACCTCGCCGTCGTTATACAGGCACGAGGCACTCTGTCCGCGCTCAATGTTCGCCTCGGTAATCAGGACGAAGAGCCCGTCGGAGGGTTCCAGCAGCGAGGGATAGCCCCAGCGGTTGTTCCATCCCTCGGCCGACTTGAACGTACCGCTGTAGGAATGTACCGGCTCCACCTTATAGGTCGTGGAGAGCGGGAAGAAGCCCTCGTAGCTGTCGGCCCACTGCTGCATCCACCGCTTCGTCCCCTCCGGAATAATATAAGCCGTTGCTTCTGGCTCTTTCACCCCTCCTTCGGAGGGGCCGGGGGAGGTTTCGGGGGAGGTCCTGAATACAAGGCCGTCGTTATAGACTCGGAAGGTCATGCCTGCCGTCTGGTACTCGTTGGCCTCGTTGGTGCAATGCAGCCGCTTTCCGGTCAGCATCTGGTAGTCGGCGGTGATGCGTTTTCCTTCCTTGGCGTTGGCGGAGGCCGTTTCGTCGACCATGATTTGCAGCGCCTGGCGGTTCTCGCAGCTCAGGGTGCAGCGCCCGTTATTCACTTCAATTTTCAGCCTGCCGTTGGGCGAGGTGCCTTCCCAGGCGAGTGCCGGCGCAGAAAGCAGCAGCCCTGCGGCCAGCAAGCAAATACAATGGTTCTTCATGTTTCCAATTGTCATCTTTATTTAGTGTCTGTTCCTTAGGAAATGTGATTTAATTAAGTAGTCAAATGGTTTTCACTTTTGTTTTTTAGAAATACAGGAAAAGTTTCCAATTGTCATCCTTAGTACTGCGGGAGGTTGTCCATCAGGTAATAATCATAGTAGTAGGTATGTCCGAATTCCGCTGCCAGCGCCTTGCGTATCAGTCCTGCTTCCATGTTGTTGTAGCGCGGTGTCACCTCTAGGAAACGCTGGAAGTTCTTCTTCACGTTCTCGTCGAAAGGCCAGGTGTCAAGACCCGGGCGTTCCTCGATCGTGCCGAAGTGTATGGCTGCCTCCTGCACGTGGGTGGGGATATGCTTGTTGGGGTGCAGCTTGACGTAGTTTCCGAAGTGGCGCCAGAACTGCCTTGCGTCCCTGTTGAAGAGCGATGCCAGCAGGGCTTGTTCCTGGAAGATGGGGTCGTCGGCATATTTGCTGTAGGTCAGCTGGTTCATGGTGAACACCTCGACATAGCCATTGTCGCCCCGCAGCTCGTCATCGTAGTGCATCATGTGAGTGATGAATTCCATTTCAGGCGCGTTTGGCTCCGGCTGCAGGTCGTTGGCCGTGACTTTGCAGCGCTGCTCCAGCTCTGTGGCCCATTCCTTGAAGAAGGTGGTTCTCTTCAGCTGGTTGATGTATTTCTGTGCCATCCTTTTCTCACCGTTAAGGATGGTGCAACGGGCCATGAACTTCAGCTGTTCTACTCTCCATCCGAACTCCACGCCCATCTCCATGCACAGTCGGAAGCAGTTGTTGATCAGACCGTAGTGGTAGTATACGAGGGTGCCGTTGACCATCATCATGCGCATGTCGAAGGGCGCGTTGATGCGTTTCGAGCCGTTAGGGTAGCGATACATCTCGTCGCCCTGTCGGCCCAGTCGGGCCAGGGCAATGTTTCTCATCACGACGATGGCGCGTGTCGGCTCGTCCTTTTGTGCGGCTGCCTCGCGGAGCACGCCCTCCCAGTCGAGTTGCTCGATGCAGTGCTCCATGACCAGTTCGTGCTGGAAGTTCTCATCGCGATACCAGGAGCTGCCCGCGTAGGCAATGGCGGCCATGAGCAGGACGACAATGCCCAGCACTTTCAGAAGGGCAGGGAGCAGGGATGACTTCTTGGTCGAAGGCTGCGGCTCTTTCTGCTTGGTGCGGGAGAAGATACCGGAGAAGACCACCATAGCCACGAAGAAGAGCAGCAACAGGTAGTAAGGGACATAGTACTCCTTATAGTCGCCTTGTATGCGAAACAGCGGCACGGCGGCGTAGTATAGATTCACCATGTTTGTCTGGTAGAACACATGCCGATAGTATAGCAGGGGCATCGCGATGATGCTGATCACGGCTACGGCGCTGACCGTCAGGGCTACCGTGCGGCTCTTCACCAGCCACCACACCCAGAGGCCCATGAGCAGGGCGGCACACAGGGCGTAGCTACCCATCAGCGGATAGCCTACGGCACACGTGAGGAGGGGGAGGAGGATGGGGATGACGGCTTTGCGGTTGGACGTCTTCCTGAAGAGCCATAGCAGGGCGGTGACCGCCGTCGTGGCAATGGTGGTGAGGAAGAAATGGCCGCGCAGCTTCAGGATGTACACCCAGTAGCCCATGTCGACGATGGTGACGAGGATGAAAAGCACGGGGATGACGGAAAGCATGCACCACGCCCCCCGGAGTTGGAACGTCTGCTTTACCAGCCATGCCAGCAACAGCCACCACGCCGCCAGCAGCACCACTCCCAGCCAGGGATAGTAGAAATACTGTGTGAAGTACGCGCCCAGCCATGAGAGCAGGCCGCCCGGCACCACCATCTGCTCCTTGAAGAAAACGCCCGAGCTCAGGAAGAGGTTCATTTCCTGAGCCTTCCAGAGGAATTCTTTCTCGAGGATGAGGAGCAGACACGCTATTGCAACAATAGCCAAATAGGGAATCGTCCCCGCCACAATTCTTGTCAGTTTATTCATGTAGGAAGTGCAATGATTCTAAATTGGCTGCAAAGATACTGCTTTTTCAGCTTATAACTAAATGTTTTTAACTATATTTTTAAATATACTATCATTAAGTAAATATTCTAAGGAGTCAAGGAGTCAAGGAGTGGCTGCGCGCAGCTTCCTAAATTCCTAAATTCCTTAGACAAGAACCTCCGCAGAAGATATGCTCTAAGGTCACACAGAAATGGCGCAGTTCAATTCTTCCGTGGATGCCTACCCTGTGACAACTATCCGAAAATAGTGCACAGACGATACATGAAGAATGGGACATCAGCTACCCCATGTACCTGTGCCCTAAAGCCTTTGATCTTCGAGTTCAGAGAT
>JAFVFY010000128.1 GCA_017475265.1 Prevotella sp.
ACTCGCAGGAGGCCTCGTCGGGGAAACGCTGGGTAAATTCAAATAGCTTCATCTTGCAGTGGAATTTCAAACTTGGTGCAAAGGTAAGCATTTCTAAGGATTCAGCCAAATTTTTGGTCGGCTAATTGCGGATAACCATTAATAATATAATAAGGTGTATGCTCATACTGACGCTGGCGTGGTTAGCGTCGGGCATGAGTGCTCAGCGGAGCAACATCCTCCGCATCCCCGATGCCATCGTGCAGATTGGTGAGGCCCAGCTGCCCATCACCATCGAGAACACCGACGAACTGGTGGCAGCGCAGTTCGACATCACGCTGCCTGAAGGAGTTACCACTAAGACCACCGGGTCTACCGGTGCTCCGGGTAATTCGGGCATTGCGCCTACCGTCCGTGCTGCTTGGCCATACGGTCATTGTGCGCTCTATGGGTGGCACACGCTACCGCGTGATGCTCTTCTCCAACGAGAACCAGCCTATCCTTGGCAATACGGGCACCATCCTCAACCTGCCCCTCACCATCCCCGACACCTTCGAGGCGGGTACTGAACATGCGGTGGGGCTCACCAATGCGTCGCTGACCCTCGCCACGGGCGAGAACGTGCTCACCGAGGCACAAGGCGGAAAGCTCATCATCGACCAGCTGCCCGACCTGACGCCTGCGGAACTCACCTGTGTTGGAGGGGATTTGCAATCCCCGACCATCCTCACCCCCGGCGGCCAGCTCACCGTCTCGTGGAAGGTGAAGAACGTGGGCGGTCAGGCTGCCACGGGTGGCTGGAGCGAAAAGATAATACTCGTGAACGCCCTTGGCACGGTGCAGAAACTTCTCACCACCGTCTATTACACGCAGACGCTGGCCTCGGGAGCTGAGGTGTCGCGCCAAGCTGAGATTACGCTGCCACAACTCCTCGGCATCGACGGCACAGCTTATCTGCAAGTGGTCGTCGTGCCCGACAGCGGCACAGGCGAGGCTGCTTCGGCACAAGGCAACAACACGTTACAGTCTGACACCAAGCTGACCGTGGAACGACTGCTCTTCGTGGAGCCGTCGGCTGCTACCATCGTGGAAGGAAGCACGAGCCGCATCTCCGTGAAGGTGAGCCGCAGCGGCGACTGGAGCACCGAGCAGACCTTCAATCTTCAATGTTCAATGTCCAATCCCCGGACTCGCGCATCAGCATCCCGGCCACGGTGACCATCCGCCAAGGACAGTCGGCTGCCTCGGTCTATATGACCATCACCGACAACGATGTCATTGACTACAACGCCGTCATCACCATCACGGCCTCTGGCAATGACTATCCGGCAGGCACGGCCAACGTGACCATCGAGGACAACGAATATCCCGACCTGACGCTAACCGCATCGAAGAGCACGATGAACGAGGGCGAGAGCTTTACGCTGACGGTGAGCCGTCCGGCTAATTCGCCCACCATCGGACAGGACATTACCGTGACCATCAGCAGCGAGGACAGCCGTCGGTTTGCCATCAGCGGCCAGGCCTCAACGACATTCCCTGTGACGGTAACGATACCGGCAAACGAGACTTCGGTCACGATTAACGTGACCGCCACCGACGACGAGGTGCCGCAGCTCATCCTGTCGAACAAATTCACCGCCCAGGCCTCGAAGCACAACAAGGCCGAGACCATCGTCATCCTGAACGACAACGACCTGCCCGTCCTTGAACTGGAGATTGCACCTAACATCGTCAGCGAGACCGACGGCCCAGTGGCCGTGACCGCCGTGCTGCGCCGCAAGACCAATACAAATGCCAAGATAACCGTGAAGCTGACCGACGATGCCGACGGCGGCCTCTACTTCGGCACCCGCTCGTTCACGCTCAACAAGGGCGTGGAGGAAGTGCGCTTCAACTTCGGCCCCGTCGATAATGCCAATGTCGATGGCGACCGCACCTATAACATCACCGCCGCCGTGTGGATTTCATCGTGCAGTTGCTGTGCCTCGGGCGAGTCGGCAGGCTATGTCACCACACAGTTGCAGGTGCTCGACAACGACGGCCCGGCTCTCGGTCTCACTTCGAGTGCCACGACGGTGAAGGAGGGCGGCAAGGCCACGCTCACCATCAGCCGCAACACCACCGACACTACCAACCCACTCGCCGTGACGCTGAACAGCGACTATGAGGAGGGCATCACCTACCAGCATTGCGTCACCATCCCCGCCGGTCAGCTATCGACCACCGTGGAGGTGACATCCTCGGCCAACGACGTGCAGGGCGACTCTCACTCCGTGGTGTTCACCGTTAGGGCCGAAGGCTATGCCACTGCCACCTGCGTCCTGATGATTACCGACCAGACACTGCCCGATGCCCGCATCAGCAGCATCACCGCCGTGAGCGCGCTCGACGGTTCTCCCGTCGAGGAACAAGAGGTAGGCACCGACGTGAAGCTGAACATCGTGGTGACCAACGACGGTGCCGCCGTGCTGCCCGCCGAGGTCTTGGTGAAAGTCTATCGTCGTGGCGACGGAGTGCCCTTTGCCTCCATCTACACCGATGAGCCCATCGCCATCGGCGGCAGCCTGACGCTCACACGCACCGTCACCCTGCCCCTCGTCACGGGCACCTACAGCTACTATGCCGTGGTGAACGACGGCGACAACAAGGTGCAGGAGCTGTCCTACAATAATAATACCTCGCGCGATGTCAGCGTCAAGGCCATCTCGCCCTTCGCCGTGACCGTCAGTACCGACAAGACCGTCTACAACCAGGGCGAGAAGGTCATCTTCAGCGGACAGGTGACGGGCAACGGCGCCGCCAATGCATCCTTGGACCTCTACGTTATCTTTAAAGGCACCCGCCAGGTGCAGGGCGTCACCACCGACGCACAGGGACGCTTCACCTACGAATGGACGCTCGCCGACCGACAGATGGGCCACTTCGACGTGGGTGCCTGCTATCCCGGCGAGGGCCTGCGCACGGTGATGTCTTCGTTCGATGTCTACGGCCTGAGCAAGGCAAGCTATAGTAACAACACCTGCGATGTCATCTGCGGCGACACCCACAACGGCTACTTCGACGTCATCAACCCCAGCAGCCTGCCCCTGACCAACGTACAGGTGCAGTTGCTCGAAGTGCCCGCCACCTGCGAGGCCACGATGAATATGCCATCGGCCATCGCCGGCGGCGCAACAGCCCGTGTGTCTTATACGCTGAAGGCCCTCACGCCTACTGAAGGCAACAGCTGGGAAGAGGTGAAGGCCCGCATCACCACCGCCGAGGGCGTGACGCTCGACCAGATTATCTACTTCTACAGCCGCACGGCAACGGGCAAGCTGGTGGCCAGCACACGGAACATCGTCACCACGATGACCAAGGGTCAGAGCCGCGAGTACAGTCTGCAGGTGACCAACCAGGGCTGCGGCAACACCGGCAAGATCAGCCTCTCGCTGCCCGACTTCATCAAGTCGCTTGCCGGCACCACTCTGCCCGCACTGGAGCAGAACGAAACGCTGACCATCGCCCTGAGCCTCACGCCCACCGACGAGATGCAGCTGAACGTGCCCGTGACCGGACAGATAGGCATCAACTGCGAGAACGGCGATGGCACCTACGTCAGTGTCAACATCACCCCCGTGTCGGAGTCTACTGGCACGCTGGTGGTCGACGTGACCGACGAGAACACCTACTACACGGAGGAGGCACCCCATGTCGCCGGTGCTGAGATCGTGGTGCGCAACCCCGTGACCAACGCCCTTGTGACGCAAGGTGTCACGGGTCAAGATGGCAAGTTCTCCGTGGAGCTGACTGAGGGCTACTACAAGCTGAGCGTCACTGCCGACAAGCACGACTCGTACACCAACAATATCTATGTAGATCCGGGCGTGGAGACCGTAGAGACCATCAGCCTTAGCATCAACGCCATCAGCGTCACCTGGAATGTGGTGGAAACGGAGGTGGAAGACGAGTATGAGATTGTGACCACCGTGAGCTACGAGACCAATGTGCCCGTGCCCGTGGTGGTGATGAATGCCCCCGACCGCATCGACGGCGACAACATGCAGGAGGGCGAGTCGGTGCTCATCAACGTGCTCCTCACCAACAAGGGACTCATCACCGCCAACGAGGTGGAACTCGGGTTGCCGACAGACTTGGAGGAGTTCTCGTTCACGCCAATGGCATCGACCTACGTCGGCGACCTGCCCCCGCAGCAGACGATCACCATACCCGTGGTCATCACGAAGCTGACGCAGGATGAGGCTGGTGCACGAAGGGAGCAGCCAAGGAAGGGTCCGGCTCCCAGTGCCGTAACAAAAGACTGTTTTGGGTATTTTGGAACGCTCTATAAGTGGATTTGCGGGAATGACATGAAGTCAAACACGTCAGTCCACAGAATGGCCCTAAAGACGTGTGCCACAGCTACCATCTATTCCGCCGTGTTCGAGGCGTTGACTAACCTCGGCGGTGGTGGTGGCCTGTTCGAAGGCTGGTTCTCCGGGTTGGGCAAGCCCTCAGATCCCAATCCCAGCGTGAACCTCGTGTTCCATGACAACACCGACCTGCAGAACATGAATACTGAGGCAAAGCCCATGTGCAACCCCGAGATAACTGCCCGTGCAGAAAGCACCATAAGTGGACTGATAGGTTTCATCCCCACAAACGGACTGTATCTCTCGGCCATCGACTGGGGGGCCAATGCCGGTTATGAAAAATATACCCAGGGATACGTCTCTAACGAAACCTGGGCAGGGCTGTTCTGGATTGCCGCATCAGGATATGCAGGTAAAATCAAGAACGATGCAATTATGCCGGAGGCTAAAATGTTAGCTGCACAATCAGTAGGTGATGCCGCTGGCACATGCGTAGGATTGGCGTCTATGATTGCGCCAGACCACATGCCTGATTTTACCGTATTTGAGAAATATCTGCCTTCGCATATAAAAGCTACGCTGGATAGGGTTGATTACTCGGTAGAAGTTTTTAATTATCAAACGAGAAAATATCCGTCGCCAGTCAGGTGGGCCTTGAGGGAATATCTTGAATGGAAGCGTGGCTATGAGCTGCTGTCACGCAGCAACAATGCTCCAAGGCGCACAGCCAGCTGGATTCAGGCATACGATGCCGTGGCCGAGCGCTACTGCGACGAGCTTTATGCATACGAGTTCATGATGTTAAACGTGTTTGACGACCCAGTTTGGTATTATACCGACGATGACGAGATGAAAGCCTTCTTCAACCATCTCGCTACCATCACCAACGACCACGGCCCCCTGACAGTGGAGGAACTGTTGCCCTATAAGCCGGGCTGTGTATCCAACACGCAGTTTGAAACGCTCATCAATCGCATCAACGATCCTTCGAGCATTGACTTTGAGGCGTTGAATAATGCCACTGCAGAGATGGCGACCATTGAGAATGATGCCAAAGCCGATGGCTACGAAACGATGACCGACAAGTTCTCCGCTGCCTACACAGCCTATGAGGAACAGCTTGAGGGGACGTCATCGGTCTGCTCTACCGTGAAGCTGGAAATCAAGCAGACCATGGCGCTGACGCGTCAGGCATTCCGCGGCACCCTGACGGTGACGAACAACGACGAGACGGATGCGATGGAGAACATCCGCCTGACGCTGAACGTGTCGAACCTCATGACGGGTCAGGTGGCCACGAGCCATGAGTTCCAGATCAACGGCGAGAGCCTCGAAGGCTTCACCGGCGACGTAGCCCTTGGCAGCAGCTGGCACTTAGATGCCAATTCCTCGGGTACCGCCACCATCCTCTTCATCCCGACGAAGTACGCCGCACCGGAAGAACCCGTGGAGTGGTCCTTCGGCGGCACGCTGAGCTACAACGACCCGACGACAGGACTGGAGGTGACACGCGAACTGTACCCCGTGACGCTCACCGTGAAGCCCTCGCCCGAGCTCGACCTCACCTACTTCATGCAGCGCGACGTCTATGGCGACGACCCGCTGACGCTCGACGCGGTGGAGCCGATGAAACCCGCCGAGTTCGCACTCCTTATCAACAACAAGGGCTATGGCGACGCTACCAACGTGCGCATGCTGACGGAGCAGCCCCGCATCATCGAGAACGAGAAGGGCCTGTACATCGACTTCGAAATCAGCAGCTCGCAGGTGAACGGAGGCGACGCTGCCCTCTCCTTCGGCCAGACGATAACCAAC
Source organism: Prevotella sp. (assembly GCA_017475265.1). Lineage (GTDB taxonomy): Bacteria > Bacteroidota > Bacteroidia > Bacteroidales > Bacteroidaceae > Prevotella. The sequence goes on from JAFVFY010000128.1 coordinate 6,150, forward strand.
GACTTCGGCACCATCCCCGCCCATTCGCAGATGTATGCCCAGTGGTGGCTGACGAGCACCCTGCTCGGACACTTCACCGAGTATAACGTCCAGGCCAGCCACATCACCAGCTATGGCAACCCCGACCTGTCGCTCCTTGACCAGGTGACCATCCACGAGCTTATCCACGGCTTCGACCTGCCCGCCACCGTTCCTGGTGCGTCAGCGCCGGGTTGTGCCTTCCTCGTGAACGATGTCATCGACGCCGACGACACCCCCGACCGCCTCTACTTCACCAACGGCGAGACCGCCGACGTGACAACGGCCCTGTCGGCCACCATTGAGCGCACGTCGCAGACCACCTGCGTGCTGACCATCACGCCGACGCTGACAGGCTGGAACTACGGCTCCATCCTCGACCCGACCCACGGCTACGCCGAGCTGAAGAGCATCGTGCGCCAGAGCGACGGCGCCGAGTTAGGCAACAGCCGCTTCTGGCAGACCGACCGCACGCTGCGTGACGGCAAGGACTGGCTCTATGAGCACCGTCTGCACTTCGTCGATGAGTTCGCCGACGGCAATCCCGTGACCTACATCCTCACCTTCGACCCCATGCCCGAAACGGTATTGGAGGTAAGCGCCATCGGCTCGGTACCCGCAGAGGGCCAGATTGCCGAGCAGGACATTGAGACGCTCACCGTCGATTTCAACAAGCCCGTCGCGGTCGGTGGTTTCCCCACTGACGCCATCACCTTCGCCGTGCAGGGCGTGAAGCAGGATGCCTCTCAGATTGGCATCAGCACCGAGGACAACAAGTCGTTCACGCTCGACATGAGAGCCCTGAACGCCACGCTGCCCAACGGCTACTACACACTGACCGTGCAGACCGCCGACATCACCGATGCCGAGGGCTTCAAGGGCAAGGAGGGCAAGCAGACCTCATGGATCCTGTTCCGTGGCGGTCTGGTACAGCTGCTCACATCGACCTGGCCGCTCAACTCCGGTAACATCGCCATCCAATCTAACAGCTCCAACCCCACCCCCGACCCCTCCCGCGGGGGGGAGAGGAGTATATACTCTCAAGCGCAGAATAAAGGGAAGAAAGTAACCACTCCCCTCCCCGCGGGAGGGGCCGGGGGTGGAGCTTTCCGTTACGGCTCCGTCATCACCTTCACAGCTACGCCAGAGGAGGGCTACGAGTTTGCTAACTGGACGCTGAACGGCGATGTGGTGGGCACCGACCCGACATACACCACCAAGGCCCTCAGCGACATGAACGTGGTGGCCAACTTCACGCCCAAGACCTACCGCGTGGAGGTAGCGGCTGCGAGCGGGGCAGGAAACGTTGTCGGCGCAGGAACGGGCATCTATGAGTTCGGCAAGGAGCTGAAGCTCACGGCAACGCCCGCCGCCGGCTTCTACCTGAAGGAGTGGCGCGTCAACGACGCTCTGGCAGGGACGGACAACGAACTGACGTTCACCGTCAGTGGCGCGATGACCGTGGCCCCCGTCTTCGGAATCCTCGGCGATGCCAACGACGACAACCAGGTGACCACCTTCGACGTCACCAAGGCCGTGAACTTCATCCTCAATGGCGACGCCGACGGCATCATCCTGAAGGCCATCGACATGGATCGCAGCAACAGCGTTACGACCTTCGACGTGACCAAGATCGTGGAGCGCATCCTGAACAAGTGATTCTTTTCCGACCACGAATTAAACGAAGTGTTTTTTTTCGACTACGAATTAAACGAATTAAACGAATTGTATATTCCGACCACGAATTAAACGAATAATATAATAAGACTATGAAGCATTACAGAAAAATATTTATGTTTGTCGGTCTGTTGGCGGCACTGGGCATGAAGGCCCAGTCGCCGCTGGCACTCACCATCGAGGACTTCGACATCAAAGCTGGTGAGACGAAGACCGTTTACGTAGCCATGCAGAACGAGGGCTACGACGTGATAGCCATAGAGTTTAAGATGCAGCTGCCCAACGGGCTCTCGCTGAAGAGCAAACCCACGCTTACAAGTGAGCGCATAGGCTCGTTCACCGACGACTTCGGCGAGGTAGTGGCATCGGGCAAGACTGTGAACGCCGCGAAGAACGCCGCCGGCTACTGGATTTTCTCCATCTTCTCCCAGACTGACCAGGCCCCCTTCGTTGGCACTGAGGGCAATGTCATCGCCATGAGCATTGCCGCCGATGCCAACATTGCCATCGGCGAGACCTCCATCCGCCTCTACGACATCGAGCTGCCCACGAAGGACGCTCCCTACTATCCGGCAGAGTACAGTAACAAGGTGACGGTCTGCAAGGAGAACGTCACCATCACCATGGCTCACGACAAGCAGACCTTCAGCTGCGCCCAGCCCCTCGACTTCACCAACACTGGCCTGAAGGCATACATCGCCACCGCCTATCAAGACGAAAAGGCTACGCTCACCCGCGTGGAGAGCGTACCGGCCAAGACGGGCCTCTTCCTGGTAGGCACAGAGGGCGAGACATACACCGTGCCTTACGCCCCCTCTTCTGAAACCTACGACAACAATCTGCTAAAGCCTGTCCTTACGCCGCAGGTGGTTCCGCAGACCGAGGGCGACTACACCAACTACCTCTACGGCGAGGTTGCGGGTGTGGTTGGATTCCATAAGTCCTCCGGCAACGGTACCGTCGCAGCCGGCAAGGCCTACCTCCAGCTGCCCACGGCAAGCGGTGCCCGCTTCGTGGACATCGTCTTCGGCGACGAAACCACGGGCATCAACGCTTTGCTAAAGAATAATGAAGAAATAACAAATAACAATGTCTATGACCTGCAAGGCCGCAAAATTGAAAATCGCAAATCCGTAAATCGTAAATTGCGCAAGGGCGTCTACATCGTCGACGGCAAGAAAGCAGTGGTGAACAACAGCAAATGAGACTTGCCACGCACCAGGTTCGTCCAATAGAACGTTAAATTGAATAGAACATGAAAAAGATATATATGCAACCTTCGCTGGAGGAGATGGTCATGTCCACCTCCTCCATCATCACCGCTTCGGATATTGAGATCACGGAGGACGTCCATAACACCGAGATAGACGGCGATAAAGCTTGGTCGAGACTTGGGGCGGATCCCTGTGTATGGGAAAATGATGAGCAATAATTCATATTGCATTATAATACATACATAATAATTCATAGTGCATAGTTTATCGTTAAACTATGCACTATGAATTATGCACTATGCACTATGAATTATGCACTATGCACTATCAGCGTAAGCCTATCTTACTACCGAAGTTGCAGAACCAGATGATGTAGGCGTAGAACACGAACATGGCGCAGAGGGCGACGATGACACCAGCGGCATCGACGATGGCACCCATGACGGGCATGAGCAGCGCACCACCGATGACACCTGTGTTGATGACACCCGAAGCGGCCTTGGTGTGCGGGCCAAGCTCCTGCAGTCCGAGGTTGAAGATGAGCGGCCACATCACCGAATGGAAAAGGCCAGCGGCAAGCATGAGCCAGATGCCAATCATTGATGTAGACAAAACAAGCGACAAAGCGATGCACAGTGCGCCGAGGCAGAGGCATGCCGTGAGTAGCTTACGGGGCTCAAACTTAGTGAGGATGCCGGCACCGACGAAACGACCCACCATCATGCCTCCCCAGTAGAAGGACAGATAGCTGGTAGCCATCGAGGCACATTCGGCTGTGTCCATATCGGGATAGAGCAGCTGGAAACGGTAGGGCAGCATCGAGGGAACGCCAATCTCTACACCCATGTACATGAAGATGGCCAGTGCACCGAGCCATACGTGGGCGTACTTGAACACGCTCGACTTATACTGCTTCTTCTCGCCACTCTCCTCTTCGGCCTGCTTGCCCTCGTCAATCTTCGGGAGTTTCAGGAACACGAGGATGCCGCAGATGATAAGCGTGAAGATGCCGAGTCCGAGGAACGGGCCAGGAACATACTCCGGAGCAGGGGTCTTGCCATTGATGATGACGTAGGTGATGAAGAGCGGGGCAACGGTCGTGGCTACCGAGTTCAGGGCCTGTGACAACGTCATGCGGAAGGCTCCGCTCTCAGGCTTACCAAGCACCATCACGTAGGGGTTGGCAACGTTCTGGAGCATCACCACGCCCATGGCCACGATACACATGGAGAGCAGGAACACGATATAGACATTGCTCCCAGCGGAGATAGCGGCATTGATACCGAAAGAGTTGATGACGAAACCGATACCAGCTACAGCGAGGCCGAGCAGCAGCGTGCCCTTATAGCCAATCTTACTCATCAACATGGCGAACGGGATAGCCAGAAGGTAGGCGCCATAGAAGGCGGTGTTCACATACTGTCCCTGCTGGGCAGTCAGGTTGAATGCCTCCGAGAGGAAGGCAATCATCGAGTTGTTCATCGTCGTGATGAATCCGATGAGGAAGCACACGATGAACACGATAATCAATGGGAACAAATAGTTCTGTTGTTTCATTTTTTTGAGTTTTGAGTTTTGAGAGTTGAGATTTATTATAGTCTCTTCGTCTCAAATGCGGTAAGTTATTGTTGTTGGTTACTATTGCTGGGATTTTCGATTTTGAAGATTTGAGGTTTGGCTGATTTTACGATTTTGACAAGGACTGCATACACGTGGTTCCATTCCTGATACAGCGAGTTGTATTCTTCGTCGGTTAAGAAACTGGCACGATGTAAGAGGTCTATCCAAATCCCCGACTCTCCAGCCTCTTTCAGTGAGATGCTCATTTTGTAGGCAAAATCATCCCTTGAAAAGGCGTTCTTTGCCTCAAAGACATTTGCACCGACACTGGTTCCAGAGCGAAGCAACTGTTTGGACATGACATACTCATGTTTGTCATTTGAGAGAGACTTGTACAGATAAACTATGTGTAAGGCGAAATCACTTGCCAAGTCGTAGATATTACTATTCGGCTCCATTGAAATACCAAATTATCAAATATCAAATCTAACTCAAACCTCAAATCTCAAACCTCAAATCTCAAATCACAGAGAAGCGGTATACCGTCTTCTGTTTGTAGCGGTGGTGCGGGTTGAGCACTACGCTGGGGAAGTACGGGCGGTTGGGACTGTCGGGGAAGTGCTGGCACTCGAAGCAGATGGCGGAGCGACGGGGGAACGTGGCACCGTTGGCACCGGGATAGCCTGTAGCCCAGTTGTCAGAGTATACCTGCACTCCAGGCTCAGTGGTGTAAACCTCGAGGGTGCGTCCGCTCTTAGGCTCTGTCAGGCGGGCGGCAAAGCTCAGTTCGCCCTCTTCCTTCTTGTTCAGCACGAAGCAATGGTCGTAGCCTGCACCGTTCTTGATCTGCTCGTCGTCGGCATCGATGTCCTGACCCACGGGCTTCGGTGTACGGAAGTCGAAGGGCGTGCCAGCCACCTTCAGGATTTCTCCTGTAGGAATCGAGGTGTCGTCGATGGGGATGTAGAAGTCGGCGTTCATCTCCATCACCTGGTTCTCGATGGTCGGCGTGGGGTTAGCCGTGCCGGAGAGTGAGAAGAAGGCATGGTGTGTCAGGTTGATGATGGTCTTCTTGTTTGTTGAGGCCATGTACTCGATGATGAGTTCGTTTTCATCGCTCCAGGTAAACTCCACTGTCACGTCAACTTCACCAGTGAAACCCTCTTCACCATAGCTACTTATGCGATGTAGGGCCAAAGCGCGCGGTCCCATCTGCTTGGCATCCCATACACGGGCATGGAAGCCTGTCGGGCCTCCGTGCAGGGCGTTGGGGCCGTTGTTGATGGCCAGCTGATACTCCTTGCCGTTGAGTGTGAACTGTCCCTTGCAGATGCGGTTGCCGAAGCGGCCGATAAGCGTGGAGAGGAACGGTTCGGGAGAGTCGATGACGCTTTGGATATTGTCGTGACCCTGGATGACGTTGCCCACCTTGCCGTCCTTGTCGGGCACCATAATAGCACAAATGGCCCCACCATAGTTGGTGATGGCCACTTCGTAGCCTTTGCGGTTGCGCAGGATGTAAAGGTCGGTCTTCTTTCCGTTGATGGTGGTCTGGAAGTTCTCACGCTTCAGACCACAGAGATTCGCATTTTCTGTGTTTGTCATAATCAAAATGGTTTAAGTTATACAAATCTAGGTTGCAAAGTAACACAAAAAAGCCGACATGAGCAAACATATCGGCAAAAAATGATGTTAAAGTTAGCTAACGGGTATCTTATCGATGCGTTTCTGGTGGCGTCCACCCTCAAAGTCGGTGGCGAAATACTCGTCCATGATTTTGCGTGCCATGTCCTCGTCGATGAACCGTCCAGGCATGACGAGCACGTTGGCATTGTTGTGCTGGCGTATGAGGTGTGCTATCTCAGGAATCCAGCATAGTCCGGCGCGGATGCTCTGGTGCTTGTTCAGCGTCATGTTGATGCCCTCGCCTGAACCGCAGATGGCGATGCCGGGGTACACCTCACCCCGCTCGATGCCACGGGCAAGGGCGTGGCCGAAGTCCGAGTAGTCGCAGGAGTCCTCGGTATAGGTGCCGTAGTCCTTGTACTCGTAGCCTTTTTCCTCTAAATACTTTTTCACAAACTGTTTCAGCTGGAAGCCGGCGTGGTCGCTGGCCAGTCCGATGGTCTTTGTCTCCATATACAATATTATTATATTAGTTAGAAAGTAACGTATAGTGGGCGAATTGGAATCAGTTTGCAAAAATACGAATTAATTGCCTTACTACCAAAAAATATAAGGAAAAAATTACCGAAGTGGTTTAAAAATTTGGACGTTAGGCAATAATTGTGTAATTTTGCACCTTCATTGCGAACTCAGCAACAACTATGCTCTATGAACAATAGTCTTTCTTCCCCTCCCTGCTACCGCCAAGACACGGTGCTCCCCCTGCCCATGGAGGTCATTGCTGACGCATGGGCCGTCGATGCGGCTTGTTCGGGCAATCCTGGTCCGATGGAGTATCAGGCCATCGACTTGCAGACGGGCTACCGTGTGTTCCACTTCGGACCTGTGAAGGGCACGAACAACATCGGAGAGTTCCTTGCCATCGTTCATGCGCTGGCTCTCTGCTGGCAGAAAGGACTGCACCAGAAAACCATCTACTCTGACAGCTACAACGCCATCCTCTGGGTTCGCAAGCGTCAGTGCAAGACCAAACTGGAGCGCACACCGCAGACCGAGCAGCTATTTCAGATTATCGCCCGTGCCGAGAACTGGCTGCGCACCCACAACTACCACAATCCCATCATCAAGTGGGAGACAAGTCGCTGGGGTGAGGTGCCAGCAGACTTCGGAAGGAAATAAAAGGACGAAAAATGGTGACAGCGCAAGAAAAACATGAAAAAGTTTGATGATGTCGGAAACATTGTATACCTTTGCACGCTGAAAATGAAAAATGTAGATATTTATACGCAACTACTTAAATACTAGACATTATGATTTGGAATCCAAACAAAGAGTGTATGAGCCGCGACGAGATGAGCGCGCTACAAGGTAAGAGGCTTCACAAGATTGTGGAGTATGTCTATCATAATGTGCCCTTCTACCGCAATAAACTGCAGGAGATGGACATTCGTCCGGATGATATACAGACCATTGAGGACATCCACAAGCTGCCCTTCACGACGAAGAAGGATCTGCGTGACAACTACCCCTTCGGACTTCAGGCTGCGCCGAAGAGCGAGATTATCCGTGTGCATGCCAGCAGCGGTACGACGGGTAACCCCACCATCGTGGGCTACACCAGGAAGGACATCGGTGTGTGGAGCGAGTGCATGGCTCGCTGTCTGACGGCCTACGGCATCACCCGCGACGACACTTTCTCTGTGGCTTATGGCTATGGCCTGTTCACGGGCGGTCTGGGTGCACACTATGGTGTGGAGCACCTTGGTGCCAGCGTTATTCCTGCCGGTACGGGCAACACGGAGAAGCACATCAAGCTCATCCGCGACCTCGGCATCACGGGCATTGCCTGTACTCCGTCGTATGCTCTCTACCTCGCCGAGACGATGGACAAGATGGGCATCACCAAAGACCAGATAAAGCTGCGCGTGGGAGCCTTCGGTGCCGAGCCTTGGACGGAAAGCATGCGCAAGGAGATTGAGGAGCGATTAGGACTGAAGGGCTATAATATCTATGGTCTCTCTGAGGTAATGGGACCGTCGGTAAGCTACGAGTGCCAGATGCAGCACGGTTCGCACATCTGCGAAGATCATTTCTACCCCGAGATTATTAATCCCGTGACCCTAGAACCGCTGCCCGCAGGACAGAAGGGCGAGCTGGTGTTCACTACGCTGACGAAGGAGGGTATGCCCGTCATACGTTATCGCACCCGTGACCTCTGCTCGCTGCTGCCAGGAACGTGTGACTGTGGACGTACTGCCGTGAGAATGGGTCGCATAGAGGGACGTTCAGACGATATGCTCATCATCCGAGGCATCAACGTGTTCCCCAGTCAGGTAGAGAGCGTCGTGCTGTCGATGCAGGAGTTTGCACCGCACTACATGCTCGTCGTCGACCGCGTGAACAACCTCGACACGCTGCAGGTACAGGTGGAGATGCGTCAGGAGTTGCTCACTTCTACCTTCGACACACCCGCCGCCGTAGACGCTCTGGAGAAGAAACTAGCCTCGAAACTGAAGAGCGTGCTCAGCATCGCCGCCAAGGTACAGCTGAAGGCTCCTGGAACCATTGAACGCAGTCAGGGAAAGAGCACACACGTGATTGACAAGCGCAAGTTGTAGAAACTCCCCTTATCCGCTAAAAAATAATTGTTTTTGAACACTAAAACAACTTAAAATAGGACACGGAATAATATAATTTGCTTAATAAAAATGGAAAAAAGCGCGTTATTTGAAGAAATGTACTTACCTTTGCACGGAAATTTTCCTAATAACGCCAGATGAAACGATTCTTCAAGTTGTTTTGCATGATGCTCCTTGTACTGACGGGGCTGGCATCGTGTCTCAATGACAACGATACTTCAGTAGATACCTACAGCGACACGGCTATCACAGCCGTGACGCTGGGTACACTGAATAGATATACCCATACCATATCTTCGAATACAGGCAATGATACCATTGTCAGGACTACGCTCACTGGTTCGACCTACAAGCTGACCATCGACCAGTTGGGACGTAAAATCTTTAACCGTGACTCTCTGCCCCTGGGAACTGACCTGAAGCACGTGGTTCTTAGTGCAGTGTCTACAAAGAACAACGGAATCGCTTTCATCAAGTCGCTCATCAGCGACACCTTGTTTTATATAAATACAACCGACTCACTTGATTTCTCACAACCACGTACCATACGTGTATTCTCCTCCAACGGCAACGACTACCGCGACTACACCATGACACTCTCGGCTAGTGCCACCACGGGTATCACCTTCGGATGGCAGCTGGTGATGAAGGATGATGATCTTGCAGGATGGACTGACAAGCATCTTGTGACCATAGGTGACAGCGTGTACTTCGTAGACCGTGACTACATCTCAGTTTATTCTCCTGCACAGCAACGTAGGATACTGGTGAAGGCATCCGACGAAATGCCTATTACCCAGCTCATTGGTGCAACCGATCATGAGGCATTTGCCTTGGGCATCGAAGGATGTCTGAAAGTCTCTACCGACGGCGAGGGTGAGGTATGGCGCGACGATGAGCTTGACGACTCCCCAGCCCTTCTGCCTACAGAAGCCATTGCCATGACTAGTTGGAAATATGCTCCCGCAGACTCTATGGATTATGTGCTGCTGATAGGAAACAGTGCTGCCGACGACACCAATGCCGTGCTCTGGCGCAAGCTGAGCAGATACCATGATTATGGGCAGCCAGCCGATGGAAAATGGGTCTACATGCCCGTGGACGGCAACAACCCCTACGCTCTGCCACGTCAGGATTACCTCTCCATCACCTATTATAATAATAATGTGTTGGCTGTGGGTAGCAACATGAAGCTTTATCAAAGCCGCGACCAGGGCATCACGTGGAAAACCAGTTCCACCTACGCCCTGCCCTCACAGATAGGAGGTACTCGTGCGACAATAGCCGCCGACAAACTCGAGCGCCTCTGGCTGGTCACCGATAACGGGGAAGTGTGGATGGGAACGCTTCGCTAGTGCGCTTTGCTAAATAATAAATAACAAATAATAAATAACAAATAATAAATTATAAACGCTGTGCTAAATGATAAATGGCAAATGATAACCATAATCAATACTGCAAAGTGAATGACTGCCTTTATGCACGACATAAGTGGCATCTCATGGGTTTATTATTTATTATTTATTATTTAGCGTTAGCGTAAGTGCGCAGGACGATCCAGAGTACCGCATGGAGGCGGGTGGCGGTGTAGGAGTGATAACCTATCTAGGCGACTTCAACGGAAGTCTGTTGAGCAATATGCAACCAACGGCGGGAGCCGTGGCGAAATACAAGCTCAACCCAAGAATGGCCTGGGCGGCAAACATAGCATACGGAAAGCTGAAAGGCGAATCGGCAAAGGAAAAGACGTGGTATCCCGAGCAGGCAGAAAACCCCATAGCCTTCAGCACATCGCTGATAGACGTGACAGTGTGCTTCGAGTACAACTTCTGGCCCTTTGGAACAGGGCGTGAATATCTGGGAGCACGACCGCTGACACCCTTCATCGCGATAGGAGCAGGGTTTGCCATCGCCAAGCCCGACATCGGCGACCAGACAGGAGCACTGCAACTGCCCGTAGGAGCAGGAGTGAAATACAAGCTGAAAGACCGCCTGAACTTGGCAGTAGAGTGGCTGATGCACTTCACCACCAGCGACAAGCTTGACGGAGTGAAAGACCCCTACGGCATCAAGAGCACCGGAATGTTCAAGAACACCGACTGCTACAGCACGCTACGACTGACGCTCACTTACGACTTCTGGGCACGGTGCAAGACCTGCCATAATGATAGAGACTGATTTTAATAATATTGCATATATGGACTTTGAACTAGATAAAACAAGAATCCCACAGCACATTGCCATCATCATGGACGGCAATGGCCGCTGGGCTACCGAGCGTGGATGGGACAGGACATTCGGTCATAAGGCCGGCATCGACACCGTGAAGAAAATCACCTCTGAATGTGCGCGTCTGGGTGTGAAGTACCTGACACTCTACACCTTTTCTACCGAGAATTGGAACCGTCCGGCTTACGAGATAGAAGCACTAATGGGCCTGGTGCTCAGCTTCATAGAGATGGAACTGTTTACTGACAATAACGTGAAGTTCCGCATGGTGGGCGACTTCAAACGTCTGCCGGAGAGTGTGCAGAAGAAAATCAAGTATATGGAAGACCTCACCTCAGAGAATACTGGCATGACGATGGTTGTGGCCATGAGCTACTCGGCCCGCTGGGAGCTGACCAACGCCATGAAGCAGATTGCAAGCGAAGGTATCGCACCGGAGGAAATCACCGAGGAGACCATCAACCAGCACCTCGTCACCAACTTCATGCCCGACCCCGAACTGCTTATCCGTACTGGCGGTGAGTTGCGTATCTCTAACTACCTGCTCTGGCAGATAGCCTACTCTGAGCTGTACTTCTGCGACACCTATTGGCCCGATTTCGACGAGGAATGTCTGCACCGTGCCATCGCCAGCTATCAGGGACGCCAGCGTCGGTTCGGAAAGACGGAGGCACAGGTGGAAAGCGAGGCTACGCCTCTAAATGACAAATAATAAATAATAAATGATAAACGCAAGCCATAAGCTTTGTATATGTAGAATGTGGAGAGTTAGAGGTTTATTATTTATTCTTTCTTCTTTATTCTTTAGCAACGCAGTTGCGCAGGAGATAAGCTACGCTGGCACGCCCCGCCAGTGCGAGATTGGTGGCATAACCGTGAAGGGTGTCAGCGACTATGAGGACTACGTGCTTATCAATCTCTCCGGCCTCAGCGTTGGGCAACAGATTGAAGTGCCCGGAAGCGAGATAACAGAGGCGGTGAAGCGCTACTGGAAGCACGGACTCTTCTCCGACGTGTCGATAAAGGCCGATTCTATTGTAGACTCGAAGGTGTACCTCACCATCGACCTCCTGCTGCGTCCACGCATCACCGAGATAAACTACACTGGCGTGAAAAAGCGCGAGCGCGAAGACCTGGAGTCAAAGCTTGGCATGGCAAAGGGCATGAGCCTCACCAAGAATCTCACAGACCGTGCTAAGATATTGGCTAAGAGGTATTTCGATGACAAAGGTTACAAGAATGCTGAGATAGAGATTTCGCAGCACGATGATGTGACGGGAAAGAACCAGGTGGTGCTTGATGTCATCATCGATAAGAAAGACAAGATGAAGGTGCGCAAGATTGTCTTCGATGGCAATGAGCAGCTCTCCGACGCGAAAATCAAGGGACGTATATACACTAAAGGTTCTTTCGGAAAAATCCACGAGGCGGGTAAGTTCCATTCATGGTTCAAGGCTCGCAAGTTCACTCCGGAGCGCTACGAGGAAGCCAAGCAGAAACTCATTGAGAAGTATAATGAGCTGGGATTCCGAGATGCTGCCATTGAGTTCGACTCCGTGTGGAACGTCGATGAGAAGCACGTCAACGTCTACGTCAAGATAGACGAGGGAGAAAAATACTATTTGCGCAATGTCAGCTGGGTGGGCAACACCGTGGCCAATACCGACTACCTTAATCGTCTGTTGGGCATGAAGAGCGGTGACGTCTACAACCAGAAGCAGCTGGACAAACGTCTGCAAAGCGATGAGGATGGCGTGCATGACTACTATTACAACAACGGTTACGTGTTCTCGCAGATAGACCCTGTGGAGGTGAACATCACTAATGACTCCATCGACTTGGAGATACGTGTTACCGAGGGACCGCAGGCATATCTCAACAACGTTCGCATCTATGGTAACGACCGCCTCTACGAAGAGGTGGTGCGTCGTGAACTGCGTACGAAGCCCGGTGACCTCTTCTCGAAGGAGGCACTCATGCGCTCGGCACGTGAGATAGCTTCCATGGGTCATTTCGAGCCGGAGACCATCAATCCTGACGTGAAGCCTAATGGAGAAGATGGTACCGTGGATATCAACTGGAACCTGGAGCAAAAGAGCAACGACCAGTTGGAACTCTCTATGGGATGGGGACAGACGGGTATCATTATGCGTGCTGGCATCAAGTTCAATAACTTCTCGCTACGCAATCTCCTGGGACGCAACAAGCTGCACCGGGGAATCATGCCGGCAGGAGATGGTGAACAAATCAGCATCAGCGGACAAACCAACGGACGATACTATACGTCGTTCAGTACCAGCTACGCCACGGGATGGTTCGGAGGCAAGCGTCCTAATGCATTCAACGTCGGAGCGTTCTACTCACACCAAAGCGACGTGTCGAGCAACTACTACAACTCGGCATACATGAACTCCATGTACAACTACATGTACGGAAGTGCCAGTTCCTATAACCCTTACTACAACAACTACGACAGCTACCTTGACGATGACAAGTATATGAATATGTTTGGACTGTCAGTAGGGTGGGGTAAGCGTCTGCGTTGGCCTGACGACTACTTCCAGTTTTCGTCCACCTTGGCCTTCCAGCGCTACATGATGAAGGACTGGCAGTACTTCCACATCACCAACGGAAACTCCAACAACATTAACCTCACGCTGGCTCTCACGCGTACTTCTACTGACAACCCGCTGTTCCCCCGTCACGGTTCAGAGTTCGCACTCAGTGTGACGCTCACGCCGCCTTGGTCGCTCTTCGATGGAAAGGATTACCAGAACCTGGCCACACAGGAAACCTACGCAAACGACTATAATCGGTTCCAGCAGGAACAGGCAGAGAAATACAAATGGGTGGAGTACCACAAGTGGAAGTTCAAGAACCGCACCTTCACCTCGCTCTCTAGCGCTCAGAAGTGTTTCGTGCTTATGACCCGCGTGGAATTTGGGTTGTTGGGCTCGTACAACAAGTATAAGAAGTCACCATTCGAGACCTTCTACGTCGGTGGTGACGGTATGAGCGGCTACAGCAGCTATGCTGAGGAGACTATCGGTCTGCGCGGCTACGACAACGGTTCCATATCGTCAACAGCCAATGCCGTCGCCAGCCAGTGGACAGGAAGCCGCTATAGTGCCTACACCGCCTACGCTTACGACCGCTTCACGTTGGAGCTACGCTATCCCTTCCTGCTCGGCAACACAACCATCTACGGATTGGGATTCGTTGAGGCTGGTAACGCTTGGGCACGTACCCGTGACTTCAACCCCTTCGAGATGAAACGCTCCGCAGGTGTTGGTGTCCGCATCTATCTGCCTATGGTCGGACTGATGGGTATTGACTGGGCATACGGTTTCGACAAGGTCTATAGCAGCGGAGGTATGAGAAAGGGAGGCAGCAACTTCCACTTCGTGCTCGGACAGGAATTCTAATGCGGCCGGAGGCCTAATGAATAATGAATAAAGAAAAATGAATAAAACATAATAAAGAAAAATGAATAAACTTTTAATGAATATGAAACAGATACGATTTAGTAACAGCAGAAGGAAGATAGGTTTGTTATTTATTCTTTCTTCTTTGTTCTTTAGCGTCGCAGACGCGCAGAAGTTCGCATTGGTAGACATGGACTACATCTTCAAAAACATTCCTGCATACGAGCGTGCCAACGAGCAGCTCTCGCAGGTGTCGAAGAAGTGGCAGGCGGAAATCGATGCTATCACCACTGAGGCGCAGAACATGTACAAGAATTACCAGAACGAGGTGGTGTTCCTCTCGGCTGAACAGAAGAAGGCCCGTCAGGATGCCATCATGGAGAAGGAAAAGAGTGCCAGCGACCTGAAGCGCAAGTACTTCGGCCCCGAGGGTGAACTCTTCAAGAAACGTACCGCCCTCATGTCGCCCATTCAGGACGAAATCTACAATGCCATCAAGGATGTTTCTGACCAGCGTGGTTATCAGCTCATACTTGACCGTGCCAGCGATACGGGTATCATCTTTGGGAGTCCCAAGATTGACATCAGCGACGAGGTGCTTCGTAAGCTTGGCTACTCCTACTAACGCCGAAATATCGAAATGTCGAAATAACGAGATATCGAAATAACGAAATAACATAATCCCGAAAAAAAACAAAACAAACAACAATGAAAAAATTCATCATTTGCGCTATTTGCGCTTTCTGCGGTCTTTTCACCGCCAACGCCCAGAAGTTTGGACACGTAAACTTGCAGGAGGTCATGCAGGCAATGCCTGAGTTCACCGAGGCACAGAACGAACTGAAGAAGCTTGAGGAACAGTACTCCAACGACCTCAAGCAGATGCAGGACGAGATACAGCGTAAGGCTGAAGCCTTCGACAAGGAGCAGGCTACGTTGCCCGATAACATCAAACAGCGCCGTCAGCAGGAAATTCAGGACTCCTATCAGAAGTATCAGGAGAGCCTTCAGGACAACCAGCAGGCCCTGCAGAAGGCCGAGCAGGAGAAGATGGCAGTCATTCAGCAGAAGATGCTCGATGCCGTCAAGGCCATCGGTCAGGAGGGTGGCTACGTCTATATCATGACCACCAACTCCATTCCCTACATCAGTACCACTCTCTCCACCGACGTAACGGCTCAGGTGAAGACCAAGCTCGGACTGAAATAGTTTCGATAGGCATTACCTGTCTGAATCTCTTAACACTACAACGAACACTCCAAGAAACACATTTGCGTGTCTCTTGGAGTGGTTTTAATTTATAGTAACTTTTATTTCACGCTGCAATTATACTGCTTTTTTATTTTTTTTCAGTAGATTTATTACATGATTTTTGTAACTATTGGTTGCGTAATCGTTGCGTCAACCCAGACATTGCATTGGTTTAATTACGGGGGACAAAGGTACAAAGAAAAGCCGAAAGCGCAAAACTTCCGGCTTAGAATTTGCTCGAAAAGATGAACGACGAATTCAGATCAAAGCACTCACTTCCTCCCCACCTGCAAAGACACAACATCTTATTGAAATCTCCGTTAGGGCAATCTATTCCATTTCCTTGATTGGATTCACGAATATGGTCATCATCTTCGGGTCCCATTGCCAGTCGCCCTGGGGGATGATGGTGGCAATGCTGTAGTGCAGGTGCGAGGGCTTGCCCGCAGCATTGCCCGTGTTTCCCACCTTGCCGATGACGGACTTCTGGGTGACGATGGCACCCACATGGGTGTCAATCTCACTCAGGTGTGCGTAGTAGTGTAAGCGAAGCCCGGAGCTGAACACCAAGACGCAGTTGCCGCCTTTGCCATAATTCCGTGCCGTAGCCACCACTATCCCGCCAATGGCAGGATGCACCGCCGTTCCCTTCTTCGCAAAGATGTCGATGCCCCTATGCCTATGGTCGCCCCACGGATGCCAGAACGACTGCGGGTGAAAGCTCTCCCGGCCGCACCCTTCCACAGGGTTCTGAATCTTTGTCGGCAGCAGCATATTGACGGCCAACAGACCAACTACCACACCTGTTGCAATTTTCAAGACCTTCTTCATGCTTAAAACTTATTTTTCAACCTTATCATGAGTCATTACCCATCCGTACCAATCAACAAGTCTAATATCTTCTTTCATCTTTGATTGGAAAATACAGATCTACAAATCTATGTATTCCAAATGAATCTCACCCGTCTTTATATTTATTTCAATGAATTCGTACGAGGTTGATAATTCACTTCCGGTCGACCAATAGAACACATTGGGATTGTTATCGTTTTTCTGCCATTTTTCAGAGTCCTCCAAACTTTTGACAAATGACTCGGAGGGCTTTTCCACCAATTTCATAGTGCATGTGTTTGTGAAATCAGGAAAAGCATCTTGAAAACCTCCTTTGACAAATTTCATACTTGGGAATGAAGTGTTTGTATGAAAACTAATCAGTTTGCCGCTAACTTTTTCACCATAACTGCCCAAAATATAACATTTACAAGGAAGATCTACGGTATAAACAAATAATGACGGTATAAATATGGTGAAAAAACAAGCAGGGGATAATAAAACAAGAATATAACTCAACCATTTTGGGTTTATTAGATGATGCTTTTTGATATATGCTGGTAGAAAGATTGAAAACGTACCCCAAATCAAAGTAGCCATCGAGTATTTTGAAATATTCGTCTTTCGAGTTGCTAAACAAAAGATGCCAATGAGCACAATCCCAATAAGCCAACATATTCCCCAGAATGCAAAAGTAATTGAGAATTTAAAAAAATAAGGTATCATATTATTGTTTCACATTTTTTTTGATTGTACGATTTTACTCCTTTTCTTTGAAATAAGAACAAAACAGAATGTCAATTGTACGAAACGCCCTAATTGTTGTACGAAATGAAGTGCTAACTTTTTCCCCGCCAGTGTTTTCATTATCTCATTTCAGTTTCTCCGTTCCAGTCCAGCTTTCGAAGTCTTGACCCGCTCTTTCAGTTTGTTTTCTCCATCAGTTTTGAGTATTCAAACTGCTGCGTCTGTTCCAGTGTCACTTTTTATGTACAAAGATGCTTTTTTCTCATTAGAGGAAACTGAAATCATGAAGAACCGTCCCCGTTGATATAGCCAATGCTTTCTATTTGCTGCATAATTGCTGCGACAGCATTTGCATATACGCCTGTTGCTGATTCCAGTATTGTGCCAGCATGGAGGTGACTCGCTATACATCTTTGCGAAATGCTCTGTCCGTTCCCCTGCATCCACGGCGTTGCAGATAGCATCAGCCTGTTCTGGCGAGTAACTGTTTCTCACGTATGTCTTATAGGCTTCATTCACCAATTTCTTGACGATTGCCTCTTCAAAATCTTTTTGTGTAAACATTAAAGAGCTGGTTGTTTTTCAATTGACTACAAACTACTAATATACTTCTTCTACTGGCGCTACAAGTTCCTCATAATAAGTTGGTTCTTCGTCATCATTGTCATAAGAATTGTCATAGGTTTCAATGAATTCTTCCATCGCCTTGCCAAGGTCTTCCCATTCTTGGGCCGTTGGCTGATTATCCCATTTCCCATTTAGAACTTCTCGTATCTCATCGGTTGATATTCTGAAAGACGCTTTCTTTCCTGTCTGCAATTCATGATACTCATATTCCGCTCCTTGGTTACAATCTATTAATGCTTGATAGAATTGTCTATTTCTCTCCCCCATCATCCCGCCTTTTAAGCTGTTTGCCATATTTGTTAGTGCACCATATTTCAATAAACCAATTGCATCTATATATTCTCCAGCTTCTGCATCATTCACTTCGAATTTGTATTTGAGGGCGTCAGAAGTCAAAGATAATCCAACCAACTTTGTCGTATTGTCGACTGCTACAGGTAGTTTGACCTTAGTGCCAATATACATAGTGACTATCAATTTCTGTTGGTCAGTCATATTTGAGTATTTATCTGCATAAGTTTTCAAATCATCAGGTGTAACTTCAAGTACAATCTTTTCTCCGGTTTGCATTCCAACAAAAACTGATCGAAAATTCACTCCAGCAGCGATTATCTTTTCCACCAGTTTATCGTTTGATCCCTTGGAAAAGCTCATCCCAAGCATCTCTTTTAACTCTTGCTGGTGATTCGACAAAGATGATACTGGAGCAAATGACTCATTGCTAGTAAATTTCATTTCTACAACTTCACCATCAAACATAATACTATTAACCGAACCGATATCTCCTAATGGCAATGGACATTCGCTGTTCATTTTTTCAACCAGACTCTTCAGCTCTTTCTTTTGTTCATCACAGGAAGCGAACAAAACAGAAGTCATAATGGCCAGCACCAATGATTTAATAATTCCTTTCATAATTCTATTTTTTATTTGTTTTTACTACTTGTCAAAATAGTCTTGATAGCTCGCTTTTTCTATTTGCGGTTTATTATTTTGTGAACTCACGTTGTTATAATAGATGTAGCCTACAATTAAAGTTATTATCAATAATGCTCCTATAATGTATTTCCATGTTGAGGAACCTTCATTCACCTCCGCAACATTAATTATCTCTTGCCCATAAAAATAGTTCTCTTTCAGAAACACATCCATGCTATTTGCTCTTTCTCGCTTAGAGACCTTCATCGAAGCATTAATGATGTCTTTGATGCCTTGCGACAGTTGTTTACTCATTAGGAATGCCGTTCCACTCGCACGATGAACAGCAGAAACAGGACGCTTTCCATGAAAAAGGAAATACAACGTAGCCCCAAGGGCATAGACATCACTGGCAGGAGAAAACTCTTCAACATTCTGCTGGTATTGCTCAATGGGGGCATATCCTTCACTCATCCCAACAGGAGTTGTGGTAGTTTCATGCCCCGCTGCATCATAGTTCTTCGAGATTCCGAAGTCTATTAGCACCTCATTGCCTTTGTCATCTAGCAGAATATTGGCAGGCTGATAATATCGGCCAAATGATACCGATGTTGTCGCTCAAATGATACCGATGTTTTCACTCCAAATGATACCACTTATATCACCCCAAATGATACCGCAATATCGTTGCAAATGATACCGATAGAATCTTCGCATATCAC
>JAFVFY010000048.1 GCA_017475265.1 Prevotella sp.
AAGGTACTGCTCACAAGATTCCTCGTCCTGGAATCGCTTGCCAAACTCTATAAGTTTCATGACTGTCGTATTTTTGTGCAAAGGTAGTGATTCTACGGGAAACTACCAAATTATTTGTCGGAAAAATGCGGATAATCATAATAATAACACTTATTTAATCTCATCAATCAATCAAGACACATCCGTAGAAGTAACTTTCACAGAACTTACCGACACTCCCGCCCCTGCTCCAAACGGTGACTGCGCCACCCCAACCATCATTGTCTCTGGCAACAAGATGACATTCGAGTGCGAGACACCTGATGCTGAGTTCACCAGTTACCTTACAACATCTGAGGAGTTCACAGGCGGCGAAGTGGTGATAGAGAACAAGGACATCACCTTCACGCTCACTGTCTATGCCATCGCACCAAGCTACGACCGCTCGAAGCCCGCCACGATGAAGTTCACTGTGAAGAAGAGTGACGTGAACGGCGACGGCACTGTCGATGTTGCAGACATCGCCACCATCATCGGCGAGATGGCGGCACGGGCGAGGATGCAGGAAGAAACGGAAGAGTAAGCTTAGCCGTCATCATTTTTCATACATAGCACCGCGCCAGTAGCTTTCGGGCATTGGTACGGTGCTATGTGTTAGAAATCATTGTGAAATCCTAAGATTTCTGCCCCGTTTTTTTGTCAAGTAAGAAATATTGTGTAATTTTGTCGGCAGAAACGAGAAATGATAATGAGTATGGAGGAAAATGACGTAATGACAGCAGGCGAACCTGCGTTAGCTGCTTATCCGATGACCTCGTATGCGGACGTGATGTACTATCTGCATACGATTGACATATCGCGGGAGGACAAAGAGAGGGTTGCCAACAGACTGAAACTGGAAGTGACGGGCGTAAACCTGTCGCGTATATTCGACAGGTTGAACCATTTGCGCACATTACAGGCCGACTGGGACGGAAGAGGTGCACTACCCATCTCACGCAAGGTTATCAACAACGTCAGGCAAGTGTTGGCCATTTCGGACGATGCAGATTGGAAAGACTGGATGCTTTCCCCCAACGTGAATGCCACGGTTATGCTTCAGTCGAAGAAACGGAGGGCAAGCATCAGTCTTGGCGGCGAGGAATATTCGTACTATGCAAGGATTGACGGGAAGGACATCGGCGAGAATCATATCGACTTCAATCCCGCAGGATTTCTTTCGCTCATGCAAAACCTTGACAGATAATGAACCAGACACAGACAATAGTGGCTGACGAGGAACAGGTGGCACGCTTAGTCAGCCAGGAATGGGTGGTGGACGGAGTGCTACAGGTAGCGGCTTTCGTGCAGGCACCACGTGAGACATACCTGTCCGTCAATCGACTGAGCATCGACAGCTATAATGACGATGTGCGACAGTTTATAGAAGCGCATCCTAAATATCATAATGCGGCTGAAGATTCCTATATGCGAGCATTGCTTGATGTGGCAGATATAAGAGCTATTTCTGTTGAGGTGGACGGGCTGAAAGTGGATGCCAACGTTGAAGTGGAACCTCGCGATGTACATACACGGTCTCATGCAGGAATCTTTGTTCGTGTAAAAGGCAGAAACGTCGTTCCAGGGAGGCAATTGCCAAGCGATCAGCTGCCTTATAACGTTTCCGAGGAGATGCTCTTGCAAAGGGTTCAGTGGGAACTGCATGATCTTGCTGAACTGCAACGGCAGACACTTCATTAAACGAACAACGGCACTGACATCAACGGATTCTATTTAAACTTGACGCTGCCCAAGGGCATCACCGTGGCTAAACGTTTTATTGTATGCTGACTGGTTGATGCGCATTTATTTGCAGTGCTGAAATGCGAGCAAAATATACTAAATCTCACTTTTTTTATTAGATTTAGTTAATTTTGCTCACACTTTTTTCTTGTCGCCGTCGCGTCGGCAAGACATTTTTTGTAGACCATTTCTTTGACCGTCACTACGATTTCTCGTTCGTTGGCGGCCACAGGCTCCCGAAGGCCAAGCAGTTGCGCAATTTTGCCAAGTCGCTCAAGAAATATGCCCACCTGTGCTGAAAACGGATGATATCCACCCACCCAAAACGGTGATATCCGTTCACTTTTCCTGCTCTTTATCCTAATGGCGGTGCAAAATTAGTCATTTTTTTCATTATTATTACATTTTTCACTGATTTTTTTGCGCATACTGGGTCCTTCGAGCTCAAAGCGCACGCTGGTATGTACCAGACGGTCGAGTATGGCATCGGCGGCAGTGGTGTTGCCCTTCATCACGTCGTACCAGTCGGCCACCGGGAGCTGTGAGATGATGACGGTCGACTTCTGGCCGTGCCTGTCCTCTATGATTTCCATGAAGTCGAGCAGCTGCTGTCCGTCGAGCACCTTCATGCCGAAGTCGTCGATGATGAGCAGGTCCGTCTGTGCGAGCTTGGCAAAGAAGCGGTGCAGGCTGCTGGCCACTCGGGCGAGCGTGATCTCCTCGAAGAGGCGGTACAGGTTGTAGTAGGCCACCTTCAAGCCATTCATGCATGCCTGGTGGCCGAGCGCGGATCCGAGCCAGCTCTTGCCGGTCCCGGAGGCTCCGGTGATGAGCACCGAGATGCCCTTGCGCACGTAGTCGCAGGTGGCGAGGTTCAGCACTTTCTGCTTGTCCACTCCCCGCCTGCTGTCGCAGATGACCTCGTCGATGGCGGCATGGTAGCGGAAGTGCGCGTTCTTGATGAGCCGTGCGTTACGGCTCTGCCGGCGGCTGTCCGTCTCTGCCTGTATGAGCAGCTGCAGGCCGTCCTTCAGTGAGAGCGAGTCAGCCTGGCGCGTCTCCTGCATGGTTGTCCAGTAGTGCGCTGCGCCCGGCATCTTCAGGCTCTTGAGTCTGTTTGAGATTTCGTCCATGATTCTTTTGTTTTGGGTGGGTGAATAAATAAGGTAATTACTTGAATTGCGATTTGCCGCGTATGTTCCCGTGCTCCGGAGGACTGGGGAGGTCAGGCTGGGGCAGGCTGCTGATACCTGCGCACTTGCTCTCCACGAGCGAGCGTATGAAGCCGTAGCTGCAGCGTCCGTACCGCAGGGCCGTCTCACATGCCGTCCGGAATACGAGCGGGTCCGTGCTGCGCTGCAGGCTGAGCAGCCCGTCGCAGGTCCTGTAGTGCGTCTCAGGGGGCATGGAAGAGCTGGTGAATATGTAGCGTATGACATCACCGAGCGCCTTCAGGGCACGGTCTGCCCGCTCGATGTACTTCGCCGGTGTCAGGGCGCGGTATTCGCGCGATTTGCTGGCCAGGTGCTCCTCCACGATGGTGTACTTGCCCCTGGCATAGTCCCTTGCATGCGTGGCCACGATCTCGCCGTCAACGTAGACCTTCACCAGGCTGCGCGTGTAGGCCACGTGCGCCTTCTTGCCGATGTGCTGGTAGGGCACGGTGTAGTAGTGCTGGTCGCGTCCGAGGTAGACGCAGCAGTTGGGAGACACCTTCAGGTCCGTATAGGATATGATCTCGAAGTCCGTCGGCGGCAGCGGCATGAGGTTGGGCTTGTCGATGGCCAGGAAGCGCTCCTCGCGGGTGAACGGGTGCTTCTGCATGCGCTTCTGGTTGTGGGCCTTCATCTTCGCCGCGGCGGCTGCGTTAGCTCGTCTATGGAGAAGAACGTCTCGTTGCGCAGCTCGGCAAACACACGCTGGTAGACAAGCCGCACGCCGCCCTCGACATTCGCCTTGTCCCTCGGGTGGACCGGACGTGTCGGCAGCACGACGCAGCCGTAGTGGTTGGCCATGTCCTCGAGCACGCGGTTCAGCGACGGCTCGTAGCGGTCGGTCTTCACCACGGCGGACTTCAGGTTGTCCGGGACAAGGATCTTGGGCACGCCGCCAAGGAACCTGAGGCACTGGACTGCCGCGTGGACGAAGTCCTCCGTCCGCTGCGACGGGACGAACAGCAGGTAGCCGTAGTCGCTGGCGGGCATGGAGCCCACGAACGCCTGGCACTGCACCACCTCGCCCGTCTCGCGGTTGACATACCCCATCGTGTCGCCGGTGAAGTCGAGGAAAAGCTTCTCGCCGCCAGTGCGCAGGTCGGCAAGGATGGTCGTAGGGGCGTCCTTCGACGCGACGGTGTTCTGGCTGTAGTGGTAACGGAACTGCGTGAGGCTGTAGTGGTCGTCCGGGTGCTCAGCCACGTAATCCTTCCACAGCAGCTTCAGCGTCACGTGCCTGCGCTTCATCTCCTCCTGGAGATACGGCAGCAGTTCCTTGAACACCTCGAAGCGCTGGTCTGAATAGGCGGGGTTGCCGCCTTTCAGGCGATGCTCAAGGATCGGGTCGTCAAGGGCCAGCAGGCCGTCGATGCCCAGCCCGTCGGCCTTCGCCTTTTTCACATACGTGTTGGCCGTCTCCTTGTTCATGCCAAGGAGCTCCGCGGCCTTGCGGTTTGACACACCTTCCTTCTTCAGAAGGAGCAACTGTTTGATCTTACTCATTTCTTTAGTCTTTCCTGCCATAGTCGTTATGTATGTTAGGTTAATCCAACATACAGTAACGGCGGAAAGAGCGGAAAAGTGAACGGGAATGCTCCGTTTCAAGGTCGCGGCGCTGCGCTTTCACCTCACGGTGAACGGGAATGCTCCGTTTTCCGGCGGCAACGTCCTGTATTCCAACGGCTTCGCATTTGACGGGTGAACGGAAATGCTCCGCGCCGAGGGGTTTCGCCGCCTCCTTTCGGCCTGCCACCGACAGCGTGAACGGGAATGCTCCGTTTTTCAGGGGCGTTTTTGGCCGTTTTAGACGATTTTGAACGGATATGCTCCGTTTTTCAGGGCCGTTTTCATGCCGTTTTTAGCCTCCAGTGGGTGGATTTGACCGCTCCTGATTGGGTGGGCATGCTCCGATTTCGCCACACCTGCAACGACAGCCGCTGTTTGACGGGTGGGATGATGCCTTTGATTATCCGCCTGCACCCTACATTGGCAGCATACAGACAATTGCCCGCCTCCATGCAGATATGCAGGAGGCGGGCAAATCAGTGATAGAATACCGTACTATTTGCTATTCCTTTACGGCTCCGACGATGTCGTCGATGGTGGCTACGGTGTGACCGTCGCGGTGACGGAACAGGTTCAGGATGTCGCGCACGGTTTTCTCCTCCTCCACCTGCTCGTCGATGAACTGGTCCACGAAATTGATGGAGGCACGGTCGTGCTCGGCGTCAGCCACGTCGGCCAGCTCGTTGATTTTCTCCGTCACCCACATCTCGTGCTTCAGTGTGTATTCGAAGACGCTCTTCGGGTCCTGATAGTCCTGTTCGGGGGCGTCGATGGCGGTCACCACGGCCTCGCCGCCACGGTCGAGCACGAAGTTGGCCATCTTCAGGGCGTGCTCCTTCTCCTCGTTTGAATGGTCGAACATCCAGGCGGCAAAGCCCTTCCAGCCTTCCTTGCGGAACCAGAAGGCCATCTGGAGGTAGAGGTTCGACGAATACAGTTCGGCTGTGATTTGTGCGTTAAACGCATCCTGCATTTTCTTTGAAATGTTCATAATCGTAGTTTTTTTGTTAGGTGAATAATAAAGTGAGTGCAAAGATACAGATAATAATCGAACTGACCAAAGATGCGAACTGCCTAAATAGTTAAATGAATTAAAAAGAGGAAAAATCCCCCCATTAACTACGTTGATTGTAAAAAAATGTGTACCTTTGCACCCCAATTTGAGAAGGGGCTGCAAATCCCCTTAAAAAGATTGTTTTTAAACTGATATGTTCAAGAGTTTCAACGGTTTCCATCTCATCGATGCCTATCACAAAATGCATCATGAGAAGAAGAACGAGCAGCAGCAGGTTGTCGTGGATGCCATCAAGAGCCTGAACAAGGATTTCCTGAAGATGGTGGGCAACAGCGATGCCGATGCCGAGCGCATGATGCAGGCAGCATGGGCCATTGAGCACAGGATTGGCATTAAGCAACTGAACCAAGTGGATCGGCGCGACCTGCAGAAGGTCATCCATGTGATGTCGTGGGAGCAGTTGTTGCAGGACTTCAAGGGCATAGACTGGATAGCCTATCGCGACGCCCTGAATCTGCCAAAGGATATAGACAAGGTGGACGTGAGCCAGCTTGAGCCGCTGCATGAGGTGGAAAAGGTGCTGGCCGAGACAAGTGTCGAGGACTTGAAGGCCTATATGGAGATGTAGGTCGTCAGGAGTTATGGTCGTCGTTACCTTAGCGATGCTTTTGAAGACCGTGCTTTCGAAGCCATGAAGGCCATCAGCGGTGTGCAGGAACAGGAACAATGGTGGACTGCAGATTGCCTACCGTGCCTTCGAGAACCGCATGAAGCAGGAGCCACTGTCGTCAAAAGAAGGTTTTTCGCCGGCCCAGCGTTTCTATCTGGCCTACGCCCGCGTCTGGGCGAGCAACTCCACGCCTGAGTTCCTCGACGCTCAGGTCAACAGCGATGTCCACTCACCCGACATCTTCCGTGTGAATGCCGCCCTGCCGATGATCGACAGCTGGTACGACGCATTCAGCATCAAGCCCACCGACAAGATGTTCATCCCCAAGGAGAAAAGGGCCTTGGTGTGGTAACCTAACTCAAGTCCTTTCGGCTACAATGATGGGCCTCGGAGTAAACTGATTCCTTTCGCCCACTTTCGTTACTTTTAACGCCCAAAGCGCACGCTAATACAAAATATTTGCGTACCTTTGCAGCCATCAAACCAAAACAACCAACGATTATGGCACAGAAGAGAAAATACCCCGTAGGCATCCAGACCTTCTCGCGGCTTAGGCGAGAGGGCTACGTGTATGTGGATAAGACAGATTTAGTGTGGCTCCTGGCGCAGGAGAACAACCCTTTCCTCTTCTTTGGTCGTCCGCGCCGCTTCGGCAAAAGCCTGCTGGCCTCCACGCTCCACTCGTTCTTCGCCGGCGAGCGCGAATTGTTCAAGGGGTTGAAGGTTGACGAGCTGGAATGGGACTGGAAGCAGTACCCCGTGCTGCATTTCGACCTGAGTGGCGCCAAGCACCTGCCGCCTCAAGGAGTCAGGGATGAGCTGGGGCTTCAGTTAGAAAATATGGAGAACCTTTATGGACGAAATCCCAATGAGACTTCGCCGGGCATGCGCATGGCAGGAGTGGTGCGTAGAGCATATGAGCAGACCGGCCTTCAGGTGGTCATCATCATCGACGAGTACGACGCGCCCCTGCTTGACGTGCTCCATGAGGAGGAGTGGCTCCACGAAATGCGCGAAGTGCTGCAGGAGTTCTACCAGCGGCTGAAGATGCTGGAGCCGATGATCAAGTTCTGCTTCATCACGGGCATCACGAAGTTCTCGCAGCTGAGCATATTTTCTACCATCAACAACATCTCCGTCATTTCGATGTGGCCAAAGTATGCCACGCTCTGCGGCATCACCGAGGAGGAGCTGACCACGACATTGGCTCCCGACATCGCCCTGCTGGCCGAGGCCAACGACTGTACGCCAGAGGAGATGCACCAGAAACTGAAGACGCGCTACGACGGCTACAAGTTCTCGCGCAAGTCGCCGGAAATCTACAATCCCTTCAGTCTGTTCAAGGCCTTTAACAGTCAAGAGGTGGGCAACTACTGGTTCGACAGTGGCACGCCATCCTACCTCATCCGACAGATGCAGAAGTTCCAGACCGACATCACATCGCTCGACCGCTTAGAGTCCTCGGCAACCTCCTTCGACAAGCCAACGGAGGCCATGACCAATGCCCTGCCGCTGCTCTACCAGAGCGGCTACCTCACCATCAAGGACTACGACCGCGAGGCAGAGATATACACGCTCGCCATCCCCAACCAGGAGGTGCAGGTGGGATATACCGAGGGCTTGCTGCCCACGTATCTCGGATTGGAGACCGACGACGTGCAGATGGGCTTTGCCCTGAAGTTCTGGCGCGCCCTGAAAAAGGACGACCTCGAACTGGCCTTGCAGGAGATGCAGGCCTATCTCGCTGGGCTGCCATACGTGGAAGGTTTCAAGAAGAAATTAGAGGAGATGGCCAACGTGGAGGGCTTCTACGAGTACACCTTCTACCTCATCTTCTCCATGCTCAACGTCTATGCCCGCACACAAGTCAAGTGCCACGGAGGACGTATCGGCATGGTGGTGCTGATGCCCACTACGACC
Organism: Prevotella sp.; assembly: GCA_017475265.1. Lineage (GTDB taxonomy): Bacteria > Bacteroidota > Bacteroidia > Bacteroidales > Bacteroidaceae > Prevotella. The sequence goes on from JAFVFY010000048.1 coordinate 8,147, forward strand.
TACGTCTTCGAGTTGAAGATGCACGAGACGGCACAGAAAGCCCTGGAGCAGATTGACACGAAGGGCTACGCTCTGCCCTACGACACCGAGGGCCGTCGCGTCATCAAGTGCGGCCTGCACTTCGACCTCGACAGCCGCACCCTCGACGAATGGGTGATAGGATGAGACTTTAACGGATGAATACACTGGCACGTTCTACGGGAACAACCACACCATCCGCATCAAAATCTCGGAAGTCACCGAGAACTATCAGGGCCTGTTTTACCGGGTTGGCAGTGGCGGCAGGGTGCAGGACTTGCACGTGGACGCCGACATCCGGTGCTTGAGGTCGCGCCTTGTGGGCGGCATTGCCGGCGAGAACGACGGCACGATAGAAAACTGCTCGAGCAGATCACCACGTTTGGCAAGCAGTTTGTCATTGACGGTACGCAGACGATAGCCACGGCTAACAACTTGCGTGGCAAAAAGATTGTGCCCTACGTCCAGGTGGCTTCTCTCCCCGGCAATGGCACGTCGGGCGACCCCTATACCATCAGCTCTGCCGCCGACTGGGACCTGTTCGCCAGGAATATAACATACGGCAACAGCTACAGCGGCAAGTATGTGAAGCTCACCCAGAACATCAGCGTGACGCAGAAGTGCGGCTTTGTGTCGGGAAGCAATCCGGCCAAGGCCTTCAGCGGCACGTTCGACGGCGGCGGCAAGACCATCACCGCCACGCTCAGCGACAAGAACAACCAGGGCACGGCCCTCTTCAGCTACATCAATGGAGCCACCATCAAGAACGTTCTTGTGGCAGGAACCATCAACGGCGGCATGCACGCTGCAGCCATCGTAGGCTTTGCCAATGGCACAGGTAACATCCTGACCAACTGCGCAGCCACAGCCAACGTCAGCGGCGGCTCGCACATCGGCGGACTCTTAGGCAACGCGCTCGACGCCGACATCGCCATCACCGGTTGTGTCTATGCCGGCATGATGACGGGTGGCGACACCGCCAAGGGTGCCATCTTCGGATGGGGCGACGACGTCGCCTTCGGCCCCGCGCCAACCCGCTCCGTCACCGACTGCCTCTACATCATGCAGGACGGCCAGAACACCGACGGTCTCGACCTCGTAAAGGGTCACGGCAGCATCACGGTGACAAACTGCTACAAGACCACCATGGCAGAATACGAAGCACAGAACGGCCAGAACGCCCGCAGCCTCAGTAGGCCCATCAGCCCCATTAGCCCCAGTGCCCCCCTCAACGACGAGGAGGATGACTACGACATCACCGACCTGGAGTCCTACGGCATCTGGGCTAATGTCTATGACACCATGCCCGGCTACTTCGGCGACCTCCTGATGGACTACGGCTTCCTGAAGGTCTACGAAGGCGGCCTGGAGTACGACGGATACTACATTGTCGCCTGCATCAGCTTAGCTGCCAATGCCGACAACAGCGCGCTCATCAGTCTGGCCACCGACTACATCGTTGATGTGACCCTCACCGACCGCACGTTCCGCAAGGACGGCTCGTGGCAGACCCTCTGCCTGCCCTTCGACGTGGCTCTCGAGGGTTCTCCCCTCGAGGGAGCCAAGGTGATGACGCTCGGCAACAGCGAGGTCTGCGCCACCGGCTTCGATGCCGCCACCGGCACGCTGACCCTCGAGTTCGTGGATGCATACGCTATTGAGGCCGGCGTGGCCTACATCGTGAAGTGGGAGGACACAGAGGCCGCAGACTTGAAGAACCCGATGTTCCGCGGAGTGACGGTTGAGGCCGAAGCCCCCGAGACCCAATCCACCGTCAGCCGTGACGGCTACGTGCAGTTCCTCGGCACCTACAGCCCCGTCGACATCTACACCGCCGACAAGACCAACCTCTACCTCGACGCCGATGGCATGCTCTGCTGTCCGTGGGGCGAGGGCATGACCTCGTACAACGTCAGCGCCTGCAGCGCCTATTTCCAGTTGCTCAACGGCCTCACCGCCGGCGATGCCGCCACCGACATCCGCGCCATCAGGCTGATCTTCGGCGCCGAAGACCCAGTAGGCATCAAGGAGATTGAAGATGGAAGATGGAAGATTGAAAATGAAGCTGGCGCGTGGTTTACGCTTGACGGACGTAAAATCGTAAATAGTAAATCGTCAAATCGTAAATTGAATAGGGGTGTATATATTAATAATGGTAAAAAGTTCGTGAAGTAGGGGCAGGTGTTGGAGGGAATTTACAATCCCTAGTGTCAGCCCCCTACATGCTGACAAATAACTAGGGCTGCGACGGTTAAGGCGGGCGAAGATGGCGTATGGCTGAATCTTCGCCCGCTTTCCGTTAAAACTTGTAGATTTATTGCCATGAATAATGTTAGTTAGAGAAGCTGCAGCAGGAGGCTTTTCCCGACCTGAAGGTGAACAGACAGAAAAATCTTGGAAATATTTTTGAAAAAATGGCTCAAGCCATCATTCTTATAGTTATATCATTGGTTTACAGAATATTATACTATGACGGCTTGCTTTTTGAGCCATCATATAGCCGTCATATAGCCCTCATTTTTGTTGGATAAGTAGTCAAAAATGTAGGAAATAGTAAAGTAACTTACTGGTTTAAACGGAGTTTCATGATAACAATAATAACGGAAACAAATTGTTTCCATGGGAGAAACAGTTTGTTTCTCCCATGGAAACTGTTAGTTTCCTCCGTTGTAACTATGGGGAACTGACGCTCTGATGATGAGAGAGAACGGCTATGATGATAGGAGAAGGGTAGGGTGGGTTGGCATTATGACGGCTGTATGACGGCTTCAGAGGCAAGCCATCATAGGATAATCTTCTGGTATTCTGAGAGTTAATACCAAAGATGATGGCTGATGGCTGTTTTTAAGATTTTTAATGAGTAATTTTTTTGGAGGCAGTTTTCGTCAGGCGGAGGGCGTCCGCCGTCTAGAGACCAAACGGACAAACGAATCCGCCGGGCGCATCCCTAATTGATGTCCCGGCGGATAAATTCTCTTTTTGTGGAGGAAATTGTTTTCAATTCTCAATCAGTACCAGCCTCTGCCCCCTGTAGAACGGGAACTTGTCGTCGTCACTGATGAGGGCGGTGCCGTCCGCCGTGGCAGAAGCGCCGCCCTCCCGTTTTCTGTGCCTAACGGATCAGAGAACCGTCCTCTGACCCATTTGCTTTTGTTCAGCTAACCAGTCGAGGAGGATTAGCAAGCCCACGCACTTAGCTTAAAGTACGGCGATTTCTGATTGCCAATCCTAAACTGGCCGCCGATGCTCACGCACCAGCGGCCACAATTTTTTCTCTAATTGGTGACGGCTATCCTCACAGACCACACACAAAGGTCACCAATCTAACATTATGTAAAACTTTACTTATTACACCCCGCCGCATTTTGCCCTCGGCAGGGATGCGGGAGTACGACTGCAGCACCTGTTTTGACTTTAGACCTTAGACCTTTTGACTTTAGACCTTAGACCTCTGGAGGGGTGCTGCGAACGTTATAAGTTTATTCCTCCTCCTCGTCATCGTCCCAGATACTGGAACCGCGACGCGATTCTACGCTTCCTGCTTCAACACTTCCATTTCGATTAATGAGTAGCTGGGGTTGTGAGTTGCATATCATTTGTCGTGCGCCAACATTCGTCAGAAGGATGAAGGGCTTCATATATGTCTTTTTCATAATCGTTGTTCCTTTCTTTATATGTTTGAAACTAATTTGGATAAATCAAGATAAATATCTATTATTTCACCATCACCTTCTTGCCGTTCATGATGTACAGGCCCTTCTTCGGGGTGACAACACGCTGGCCCTTCAGGTTGTACACAGTATCGTCAGTGGTCATTGTCGGATGCTCAATGGTCCTGATGCCCTGTGCATCCTCGAATACGAAGGTCAGACGTGCATTGCTGGGAACCTCCGAGGCAGGCAGCAGGGCCTTGCCAGCGGGAACTGTACCAGCGTTGACTTTAACGAAGCTGTTGCCAGAGAGACCATAATACTGTTCAGCGGTGATGACAGTAGCAGTGGTGATGCCTTTAAGTTTATTGGTATCGCTAATGTCAGATCCAGAATCTGCGACAGGAATGTTGATGCCTGTTGAAGCTGTGCCTTTTAGAAGCACACCTGTACCAGCTGCAACTGCACCTGTAATCTGTTCGAAAGTGATGGCATTGCCTGTAATACCTGTAATCTGCCAAGCAGAGAATTTGCTGTCGTCAGTGAAGTCGAGGGGATATGTGCTTGCGAAGGTTGCATAGCCGGAAGCGTTGAGGGTAGCAGGAATAGTGCTGGGAATTGATGTACAATAAGCCGAATAGGTTGAGATAGTCGTCTTTTGAGCGAAAACAAGGACATCACCATTATTCGTGCTATATGTTCTAAATGAGCCGTTATTATAACCTCTTAGTCTGGCCTTGCTACCAGAATAGTTCTTCTGATATTCCCAGTTTTCATTGTTGTATGACCAATAAGATTCTTCAGAATCATGCCAAGCTAAACCACCCGATCCAGCTTTACTCGCATATAAATATTTCTTATCTGCATTGTACATCTTATAACCTCCAGTAACTTTCTGAAGTGTTATCTCGCAGGTACCAGTAGGAGCACTTGTAGCAATATTATTGGTGAATGAGAAAGCATCCGTGGTTGCCTGGCCATGTCCACTGGAAATACTTCCATTGAACGCATGACCGTCTGTCGTCAGTAAAGCATAAATTCCTTCTTCTGAAACTTCACTAGCAGCAAGCTTTTTCCAACCATTTGTCTTAGTGCCACTTGCAAAAACGGCATAATAGGTCACATTCTCATTGCCCATGGTTGCGGACTCAACGAAAGCCGGTGCATTGCTTATTGTTCCATCAATAGTAGCGGCTGTCCAACCAACAAAATCCTTACCACCGATAGCAGCAGGGGCAGCAGGGAACGTTATAGCTTCACCCTCTTCGACACTTACCTCGCTGGTTACGCCATTTACAGAGAAGGTTGCCGTATGACTTGGATTCTTAACCGTTATCTCAATGGATTTTGATTCACCAACCTTATAAGTGGGGTCAGTAGCTGAAACAACAGGCGTAACAGTAATGATGGCAGTACCTTTGGCTACAGCCGTAATAATACCGTTTTCATCAACAGTAGCTACAGACACGTTATTCGACTCGTAAGTATAACTAACAGAAGTACATCCAGCCTGGTCATTTGTTACAGTGGTGGTAGTAGTTGGTGCTTCTTCCAAAATAAGGGTATTTGTCGTTGCAGTGAATGTAGCGATGTTTACTTTCGTTCGTGGCGTAATATCGACAACTTCGTTACCTGCGTTAAATTGATATGTTGAACCACTATAAATTGCAAGTTTTCCCTTGACTGTAGCAATATCACCAACCTCAAGGTCTGTAGCATCTGTAAAATCAGCACCGTCAACGTACTTACCATTATAACACTGAATCGTGCTGGTCATCTTTCCATCATCAGATAGCCAATAGGTAAGTTTACCGCTACTTATAGTATTTTTCTTTGTGATATAACCTTTTACATAATAATCGGTTTCAGTAATAATTGTTCCTGCTGTAAGAGCGTTTCTTGCATCTGTCACAGTATATGGGTCGGCAGATGTACCAGCGTGAGTTACAGGAAGTATCGTGTAGGTAGCAGAACCGACAGCACTTACATCGTCACCTTTCTTTGCGATTGCCTTAATGGTCGTGGTCTCGCTAACACTAATGGCAGAGGAGTATACACTGCTGCTACTTGTTGGAGCACTGCCATCAAGGGTATAGTAGATGGTTGCTCCTTCGGTATCGCAAGAAAGCGTTACGCTTTGAGTGGAGGTATAAGTACCAGCTACGGGAGAAAATGTTGGAGTTGCAACGGAGGAGGCTGTGTATTCATAACTAACCGTAATACTTTGTAATCTAAATATTTTAACACCAGAATTAACGCCCATGGTGATAGTCAAACCTCCCAAAGTGGTTGGAGCGGTAGGTTTTGTTATTGTCATCACACCGTCTACATAAGTTGATGATGACGGATAAGATGAAACGCTACTTCCTGACCAACTTGATTCTGTTTCTGTTCCAACCGCAGTAATAGTAGTATTAGAACTGGAGGGATTTGTGCCACTACCAAAAGTAGCAAAATGAAAAGTAATTGAAATGTTACTTGTCGGCTGAACAGTGATAGGTATGGCAATCGTTGCAGTGTTACCAGCAGTTTCTGGTACTTTCCAATAAGAAGAAGCGTCTGCATAGTTGCCACTTAACATATTCTTTAAATCTGAATAATTGTAAGTGACAGAATAATTATCTGCCCATACACTTCCGTTTCCTGCTATCAGGGCGCATAGCAGGAGCATTGTTTTGAGTAATGATTTTTGTTTCATAATAGATTATTTGAAAAGTTAATAATGTGAATTGTATCCGTTCCTGTGTGGATGCCCTGACTCGCTACACATTATTATATTTATAGGCAGAAAGAAAGAGCGCAGAAAAGTCATATTTCCCACGTCTCTCATGTGAGGTCCTGGAATACCTATACGCAAAGACATGATAAATACAACACTCCCACGCTAACGCGTGAGAAGTCGTATTGTTCAGCCTTGTGCGTAAATGAAATTTTCCAGGTTTCACATGACAAGACGAAGCAATAGCTTCCCTATTTATCCACGATGTAAAAATGAAGTCGGCCCTGGCCTCACGGCCTCCCTGCACCCTCTCTGGGGGCAGTCTGCACTATGGTGTGCAGAAACTTCGGTGCAAAGGTAGGCATAAAAAATAAAACCGCAAAGGATTTTGCGATTTTATTTTAATATTATCTGTAAAATCACTGAACCCGACAAGTTGTGTTCGACAGAAGGTCCCCTTCTTCTAGAATTGTTCCCTGCATGTACCTTTGCACCGCAGCCTGAAGCATAGTGGGGCTCTGCAGGGGTGCAACTCCATGAGGAATAGGGCTGTGCAAAACGACAAGTATGGGCAGGGGTCTCTATCAACGCGGCTCCTGCATTTTTGCATCCATACTTAGAGTTTCTGCTCATGCCAAGGAAAACCCATCCGTCGAGCGGCTTCTTGTTGCCGATGCTCATGTGGGGGGCGGACGTTGTTATAAAAGTCAATCATGCGGGCGATCTCGCTCCTTGCCTCGCCGTAGTCGCGGAACATGGCCTGGTGGTAGAGCCACTCCACTTTGGTAATAGTTCACAGAGGCGCAGTTCAATTCTTCCGTGGATGCCTACCCTGTGACAACTATCCGAAAATAGTGCACAGACGATACATGAAGAATGGGACATCAGCTACCCCATGTACCTGTGCCCTAAAGCCTTTGATCTTCGAGTTCAGAGATTC
>JAFVFY010000129.1 GCA_017475265.1 Prevotella sp.
TTGTACTACAAAAGATATGGTCTTGTACTACAAAAGATATGGTCTTGTACTACAAGACCACCTTTTTCGGTAAAAACCGACTAAAACGAAACAGTTTTAAGGGGCAATCAGTCCATAGCTGAGCAGTAGCGTGAGAAACGCGGAGACGACCCCTCTCAAAACTGGCCCATACGCATTCCACCAAGCACCTCATTCAAAAAATCGGATTCTCAGAGGGGTCAATGTAAAGATTTTTCAGCACGAACTTTGTTCTCTAAGGAGTTTAGGAGTTCAGGAGTTTTTCCCTGCGGGTTAGTGTCAGTTCCTTACAGCCCCTTGATTTCCTCAGCAGTAAGGCCGGTAATCTCCGCGATGTCTTCAACAGGATAGCCTTTAACCTTCATCTTTCGGGCGGCATCGAGCTTGTCTTGCTTTAACTTTTCTACTGCTGCTGCCACTGCTTTCTCCGCCTCGCGATAGATGTCGTTCACTATGGTCTTCTGTCTGGAGATGTAATCCCAGAACTTGTCGTAGGCCCGCATCTCGCCAGGGCTGTATGCTCCAACCTCCAGTATCTTCAGGGCCTCGCTCACCTCGGGGTTCTCCAATAACTCTGCGGGAGCCTCCAGCGTCTTGTCATTGATTTCCGTGAGAAAGCGGAGCCACAGCACCTGCATCTTCTTTTCTGAGAAAGACTGGGGCTTGAATTTCTTCAGCTCCACGAAGACGAGGTGCAGACCGTCAATCACCTTGTCGGTGTATTTGTCGTGGACGAGATGGAAATAGTGATAGTAATCGTCCACGTCCTTCATGAAATTCTCGTTCACGAAGTTCAGCTCATAGACGGGCTGCAGCGTGTCGTAAACCCCACCCGCCTCCGACTGCGCCACGTAGGCTTTCGAGGCGTTAAGCAGGACACGCTTCTTAAACGACTCCGTCCACGTCATCTGCATCTCGACAATGAATTCACGGTTCTTGTTGTCCTTGCAGCACACGTCCACGATGCTGTCCTTCTCGACCTGTGTCCGCTTGGGAATCTTCTCGGTTGGCCAATACTCGATGCTCTCCACGCGCTCGTCGTCCTTCAGGGGCAGCAGGGCGTTAAGTAGACTGATGACGAGGTTCTTGTGCTCACCGAATACTTTCTTGAAGGTCAGGTCGGCTCTCGGGTCTAAATACTTTCCCATATTCGTTGTTCTCTAGAATGATGGCGCAAAGTTACAAAACATTCCGCACATTCCCCGCAATCCCCCTGAAAAATCTACAAGTTTTAACGTCTTCGGGCGCGTAGGTTCCGCCGCTGAGCAGACCGTAGTAGCTGAAGACGGCGGGACGGGCCAGCGTGATGGCCTTGGTCTCCATGCCGCCCATCGACAGTCCGGCCATGGCGCGGCTCTCGCGCTTGGCAATCGTGTTGAAGTTCGCATCGATGTAGGGCACGAGTTCGTCGACGAGTACTGTCTCGAATGCCTTGGCGATGGCGCTGCGGTCACGGCCTGGTCCTCGGGGAGCCTCGTTGGTACACATATTTATATATAATAAGGGCATAGCGTTAAATCTTGTAGATTTTTTCAGTGAATTGCTACGTATGTGCAGAGAATTTCGTATCTTTGCACCGTCATTTTAAGTATGTATATCGGAAAGCAACCATAAATATATGACATTTAAAATAAAATGGAATCCAACGAAAACAAATGGACTTTGGGTGAAATAGTCACCCTTGACAGAAAGGGAAAGCCTTTGAAGAAGAGCGGCACGACAACTTACGAGCGTTTCATTCGCTCGCGATACATCTGTATCCGCGAGGCGACCGAGGGGCAGCAGGGTATCCTCATGAAAGTACTGGGGAAACCTGACAGCGAACAAATAAAAATAGTGAATGGACAGCCATTCTGCAAGGATGACTATGAGGAACTCTTTGAAGGCAACCGCTTTTTTAGCTTTCCGTTCCCGTCGGCGAATGAAGTTAAGGAAGCACTTGGAATCATCAGATACAACCAGAGCCTATTGCAGAAGTTCGAGAATGCATCGATGCACATCAATCCTAATTCCACATTTTGGGTGAACGATGTTTCACGCAACATGTTGTTTATGAAGAAACCGCAATATTATAGCGCTCGCGACGGTCGCATCTCTCCTGCAAAAGACGACAGTAATCATTATCGGATTACATTCGTGTATTTCCATCAAGGGGAGTTGCGTTGGTAAACCGATTGCTCATTTGTTAAGATCATTGCTGATTTGTTTCAGAGATGGACAAATACTTGTTTATTTGTTCTAAAATATTTGCTCACTTGTGTTTATTGTTGCGGGGACGGATGATTTTGAGTACCTTTGTGGCTCAAATGAGAACCTTTGCGGTTCAATTAAAAACAATTGAACATATACTATGACTGAAATGATCATCATCAACATCGTCGTCGTGGCCTTCTTAGTGACGATCGTTATCGCTTTCCTGTCCCTGAGACGGCAGAAGATGGCTGTCATGGACGAGGTGAACCAGTTGTCGCTTCGGCTTGCAGAAATGGAGACGAAGGTAGCTACACCCCCTCGCTTGAATGGCCAAGTCGAGACGGACCAAGGCAAAACCAATTCTCAGGGTAGCGATACTTCCGATTTATCTGCGATGAACGACGAAGCGTTGTTTGTCTATTTGAGCAAGACCATCAAGGACGAGGAGATGTTCCGCAGGCCTGAGCTGAACCGCAAAGCGGTGAGGGAGCGTTTCTCGCTGTCGGCTGCCCGCATCGGCAATGCCTTTGTGCGAGGCGGCGGGATGGGGCTGCCCGAGTTTGTGCGCAACTGCCGACTGGACTATGCCTGCCGCCTGATGGTGGAGCAGCCGAATATGTCGTTTACCGAGGTGAGCATCCAGTCGGGCTATCAGCGCACCACCACGTTCTACCACGATTTCAAGGCCCGCTTCGGTATGCCGCCAGCGGAATATCGTGAACAGGAATTGAAGAAACAGGTGACCTGACAAAGGTCCAATATGAGCACATTGTCTAATGTGACAACTCGAAGAGGCGAGTCAAATCCTCCCAGCGTCAGGTTTGCCCCTGATGCCTTCCCCGAAGCAAAAAGCTCAAAAACAGGGGTGTCGGTAAGATATGTGCCAGAACCAAATAAGCAATGGTATGTCTTTCGCGCCTCCTACGGAAGAGAAGACAAGGCTTCAGATTACCTTGTGGAAGACGGAACCTATACCTACATAGCCAAGAAAATCGTTGAGAGGAATGTGGGGGGAAAGCGCAAGAGGTATCTGCAAGCCCTCATTCCTAACCTGTTGTTTGCCTATACCACGGAGGAGAAGGCCGAAGAATATGTCAACAACACACCCGCCATTTCTTATTTGAGTTATTACTATAACCACTTTAAACAGGATGACCATCAGAAGAATCCCCCTTTGACGGTTTCCGATGAAGAGATGAGCCGCTTCATTCAGACCACTTGTACCATGAACAAGCATTTATTGTTTGTGCAGCCATCCCAGTGCCACTTTAAGGGCGGCGAACAGGTCAGGGTCATCGACGGCCCCTTTGCTGGTGTTGAGGGAAGAGTGGCGCGGGTGGCAGGCCAGCAGAGGGTGGTAGTCTCCTTGTCAGGCATCGGCCTCATTTCAACGGCATATATACCAACAGCCTTTCTAAGGCCTATTGATACAGAGTGAATAATGCAAATACATATAAAGAACAACCATCAAACCAATAGGCTCATTCAGTTATTCATCATCGCGGTGGACTTCGCGGTGCTGTGTGTCCTTCTCTATTTTGTGACCGATGCCATTCCTAAGTCTGGAAGTTGGGACGATGAGAAGGAACGAGCCTTCTGGATGGTGTGCATCTTTGCTTTTATTATTGCCGAGTATTTCATCCCCTCCGTCATCCATGAGCGAGCGGTTGGGGCTGGAGACATCCTGCACCGCAGCACGATGCTCGTGATGACGCAGACCCTATTATCGTATCTCATGCTGCGTGCCATTCGCTTCCTCTCCCGTGTAGGCTGGCACCTGTTTGTGATGGGCCTTGTCATGCTGGTGGTCATCATTCTATTGCGATTCATAGAGCGATGGATAGTCAAGAAACTCAGACAGGCAGGCTACAACACACGCACCGTCACCTTCGTCGGCTCAGACAATGAATTGTCGCATCTGTATCACAAACTTATCAGCAATCCCACATTCGGCTACAGGGTACGCTGCACATACGGACACATAGAAGGCTTGAACGCGAAAGGCACTGTCAGCGATTTTGAAGCATTGCTGTCTCATCCCGAAGACCTTCGCTTAGGCGATGAACTCTATATGTGCGTTCCACGCAGGGAGCGCGAACTTATAGAGCGCACGGCCAGTCTGTGCCACCACAAGATGATTAAATTCTACTATGTGCCTATTGCCGAGGAGAAGCTCAACCTGCAATCCGTGCTTATCGACGACATGGAGGTGATGGCCACCTATAGCAGTCCGTTGGAGGAACCGCTGAACAGGTTGTTGAAGCGGGTGGCAGACATACTGCTCTCCATGCTATTCCTGATACCCACTGCGCTGCTGTTACCCTTCATTGCCATCATCATCAAGTGCCAAAGCCCTGGCCCCGTGTTCTTCCGACAGCGTCGCACGGGACTCGATGGGCGTGATTTCTATTGTTACAAGTTCCGCTCCATGCATGTGAACGTCGATTCCGACCGTCTGCAGGCCACCAAGGACGATCCGCGCAAGTTCCCCTTCGGTGATTTCATGCGCAAGACCAACATCGACGAACTGCCTCAATTCTGGAACGTGCTCATCGGTGATATGAGCATCGTGGGTCCCCGACCACACATGCTGGCACATACAGAGCAATACGACAAACTGATAGACAAGTATATGGTGCGCCACTTTGTCAAGCCCGGCGTTACTGGTTGGGCTCAGGTAACAGGTTTCCGCGGCGAGACCCGCGAACTTTGGCAGATGGAGGGGCGCGTGGAGCGCGACATCTGGTACATCCAGCACTGGAGTCTGTGGCTCGACCTGCGCATCATCTGGATGACTGTCAAGACCATCTTCAAGAGAGACAAAAGGGCATATTGAAAAATGAACAATAATGAATAAGAAGAAGTTACGAGCATGATGCGGAAACATACGAATGAAGCTATTCTAATAAAAAATCAGCCATTTTCAAAGAAAACAGTTAAAAACGGCTGATTTTTCCCCCTTGAATAGAATAGATTTTTGTACCTTTGCACCCACAAATTATCAAATAGTGAATTGTCAAATAGTCTAATAATTATGGTGGCAAACAAAAACATAATAGGCCGCAAAGAAGAAATCAGAATGTTGGAGAGATTGTTGAAGTCCCCAAAGTCTGAGTTCGTGGCCATTTACGGCAGACGACGTGTGGGCAAGTCCTATCTTGTGGAAGAGGTGTATAGGGGCAGGATTGTTTTTCGTGCAGTAGGCTCATATATCAAGGAGAAAGACAGTCAAACGTACAAGCAGGTTCAACTTGACCATTTCTACGAAAGTCTCTTGGACAGTGGCATGATGCCAGTAGATGCCCGCCCAACCAACTGGCGTGAGGCATTCCGACTGCTAAAGAAGCACTTGGAGGGCATACATACAAAGCGGCGCGTCATCTTCCTTGACGAATTACCATGGTTAGCAGGACCGCAGTCATCGGAGATGATTACTGAACTGGGCTATTTCTGGAACTCATGGGCCGACCGCCAGCGCAATATCGTGCTCGTGGTATGCGGCTCGGCTACCAGTTGGATGCTCGACAATGTTATCCGCGACTATGGCGGGCTACATGGACGGCTTACGGCAACCATCCGTCTGCTGCCCTTCGCGCTGAAAGAGTGTGAGCAGTATTTCAAGAGCCGGGGCTTCCATCTCTCGCGCTACGAAATGGCTGTGGCTTATATGGCTTTCGGGGGCATACCCTATTATCTTGACAGGATGGACAATGAGAAGAACCTCTCGGAGAATATTGACGACTTCTTCTTCAAGGATGAGAAAATCAACCAGGAGTTCAAAGACGTATATACTGGTCTGTATGCTACCTCTGAACGATATGTGGATATTGTGAAGGCGCTTGGTCGGAAGTTTTATGGCATGACCCGTCAAGAGCTGGCTGGCGCTATTGGCATTGAGTGCGGCGGTACATTCACGAAAATTCTGGACAACTTACATCAGTCAGGTATCACCCGCGAATACCCCCGGTACGGAAAAGAGCGAGTGGAGACGGTCTATCAACTGAAAGACTTCTTCTCTCTGTTTTATATGCATTTCATCTATGGGAAAAATGTAGAAGCAGGCAATTGGCGCACCTTACAGCGCACGCCGACGTTCTATGCCTGGGCGGGCAACACCTTTGAAATGCTCTGTATGGAACATCTGCCACAGATGAAAGACAAACTGCGCATAGCCACCATCAGCCGGAACTATTGTTGGCGTGGAGCAGCACCCAATGGCAGCACGGCCCAGATAGATCTCGTATTGGAGTGGAAGGGAGAACGCACCGACTATGTCTGTGAGATGAAGTTCAGTGAACATGAGTTTGTCATCGACCGCCAGTATGAGGGTGAGTTGGAGAATAAGATAGCAGCCTTCCAGCAAAGCAAGCAGCACACCAAGACGCACTCCATACAGCTTGTAATGGTGACAACCAACGGCATAACGGTCAATGAACATACGAAAGATGTGAACCAACAGGTGGTACTGGATGACTTGTTCAGTTGAGAAGTGACAACTTTCATGTAGAAAGTAAAAAGAATGAACAAAGAGAATAATAACGAGTTGCTGCAAAAAATGATGAGTAAGGACAGCATCAAGGTGACCTCACCATTGCTGCCTGAACTTAATGAATTCACAGAACTGCTGAAAGATATCTGGGATTGCCGACCATTATGGTCTGAAGGTCATCTACGATGCCGCGCATGCCTTTGGGGTGGAAGCCCCCCTGCCCCCAAGGGGGCTTCTGTCCTGCTTGCTGGCGATATGAGCACCCTCTCGTTTCATGCCACCAAGGTGTTTAACACGCTTGAGGGAGGTGCCTTGATTGTGCATGATGCAGAGACCAAGCGCCAGATAGACTATCTGAAGAACTTTGGTTTCGCAGGAGAGACCCGCGAACTCTGGCAGATGGAGGGACGAGTGGAACGCGACATCTGGTATATCCAGCATTGGAGTTTCTGGCTCGACCTCCGTATTATCTGGCTCACGTTCAAGACCATTTTCAAGAGAGACAAAAAGGCATATTAAAATGGTAATAATAAAATAAGAGCGAGACAAAATAAATTATTAAATGTATGAAACTATATGCAAGTGAAGACGAGGTCTATCAGATTCGTATAGGTCACGAAATTGTAGCGGCTTATTCTGAAATCTACAAGCCGTTGGTTATAGAAGACATTAAACAAAATCTGAAGCAGCACGCCGACATCAGGCCCGACATAGCGGGGGGTAGAAGATTAGAGGATATCTTTGCCATTGCCACATACGACTACTGGCAATATGGCATTGGCACGGCTGAAGAGTTTTACAATGAGCTTTTAGGATCGACTGACGAGAAGAAGCGTCAATATCTTACCTTCCGAGGACGTTTCGACTATATAGACCAGCTTAACAAAAAGGAGGATTTGCATTTGCTCCGAAACAAGTGGCATTCCTACCTGTTGCTGAAAGATGCCTACAAGCGCGAAGTCCTGCTACTCGAAGGCGAACAAGATTTACCTGCCTTCGAGACCTTTTGCCATCGGCATCCCGCCTTTGTAGCCAAGCCCGTTGGACTCGGAGGGTCAGAGGGAGTGCATAAGGAGGAAGTTGGGGATGCTGACATTCATACGCTCCTCAATAAGTTGCTTGCTGAAGCAGAAGAAACTAACAGTCGTTTTAACACTGTTATCGACAAATGTGTGCTGGTGGAGGAAGTGATTGCTCAAGGCGAGGAAATGGCTGTGCTTCATCCTGCCAGTGTCAACAGTGTGCGAATGACTACTATCAATATGGGCGATGGAGATATACGTATGTGGTATCCTGTAGTTCGTATCGGAGTCGGCGGAAATTTCCTTAGCTCTGGGGCAGTCGGCTGCATTGTTGCCGGCATCAATATGTGTACAGGCATAACTGAAACACCGGGTAGTGACGAGTGGGGAAAGACCACAATTGTGCATCCAGACACTCACATTCCTATCAAGGGCATCAAGATACCCCGATGGCGGCAACTCTGCGATAAAGCCATCGAGATGGCGGAACGTCTGCCTACCCTGCGCTACATTGGTTGGGACTTTGTATTCGACAAAGACAAGGAGTGGATTGTAATGGAGGGCAACGAGGTCGGAGAAATACTCTCCCAGTTTGTCTATCATCGTGGGGAACGTGAAGAGTTTGAACAGCTCATCGGCTACAAACCCACAAAAGAGTATTGGTGGCAAGGAAAATACCCGTCAAGATTTGAGAACGTTTAATTAATTGAAAATTGAAAGTTGAAAGTTTAAAAGGCAAACGGCTCGCCGTGTTCGGTGCCAACAACGTGACAGAGGAAGTGACTGCCTTTGCCCGTCGCCATGGTATCGTGTTGGTGTCAGTAGGTAATGTGCCAGAGGCTCCGATGCATCAGGTTTCTGACGAACAGTATTACTTGGACTGCACAAACGAGACTGTGATGCTGCCGTTCTTCAAGGAGAAGCACATCGATGCCTTGCTGTCCTGTTCTGGCGAAATGGTAATCAGGAAGTCGGTGGGCTGGATTGCGAAAACAGGCTTCCACTACATTGCCACGCCCCGACAATGGGATGTCCTGATGAACAAACAGCATTTCAAGGAGGCTTGCATCCGCTATGGTATGCCAGCCATCCCCGCCTTCCGCTTGGAGGATGAAGACATTCCTTTCCCCGTCATCGTCAAGCCTGTCGATAACGGCGGCTCCTTCGGCATCACCGTGTGCTACGACCGCACAGAGATGAAAGAGGCCATCGCCAAAGCCATCAAGAACTCCATCGTGGGCGAATATCTTTGTGAAAAATTCCTCGAAGGCCCCTATTTTCAATTTGAGATATGGCGGCAGAACGGGAAGTCATATTTCCCCTACACCAAGGGACGTGCGTTCTATCCGTCAATAGACCAGTCACCATGTCAGCCTTTCCTTGATCTTTACCCTTCTCCCGAGGCCGACATTATCGGCCAGTTGTACGAACCTATGTCACAATTGTTTGACGACCTCGGAGTGAGCAACGGTTCGTGTATGTTCCAGGGCATCATCAGCAATGGCGTACCTTATATTATGGACAATGCCTTCCGCCTCAGCGGTGGTATGGATTTCCGTGTTGTCCACGAGGACAAGGGTATCGATCTCGTAGCCTGCCACATGCAGTATGCTCTGACAGGTCAGTTCGGCAATGATTTCTCAACTCTCAACTCTCAATTTTCAACTCTCAACTCTCATTATGCCACTATCTGCATTGGTTTGAGAAACGGTCATATCCATACCATCAGGGGAATAGATGACGTGAGGCTGTTGCCCTACGTATATAGCCTCTTCCAGTATTACCATGAAGGCGACACCATGCAGTACTCTGGCATCTTCCTGCAAGTGCTCTGCCGCATCTTTGTGCGAGCCGATAGTCAGCAGGAACTACACCAGCATATCAACTCCATTCTCAGTTTCATCGAAGTGGAGGATGACAATGGTCGCTCACTACTCATAAATTTTCCACACTTTTAAATTGATGTTTTATGACTGACAAAAAAGATCGTATTGCCATCATGCAGCCGTACTTCTTTCCATACATCGGCTATTGGCAGCTCATTCATGCTGTTGATCTGTATGTTGTTGCCGACAACGTCCACTATATTAAACACCATTGGATTAACTTCAACCGCATTCTAGGCGAAAAAGACCAGCCACACTATTTTGGCATTGAAATCAGTCACGCCAATGGTACGCGCCATATCAGTGAGACGAAACGGGTAGTCAGTCGTAAACAGGCTGAATATCTGTGTCGAGTGCTGAAGTTCTACTACAGCAAGGCACCCTACTACAACGAGGCGATGGAAGTCATCAAGCCTATCCTGATGGACGAAGAACCCGACCTGACACGCTATCTCCTCAAGCAACTGAAGACTGTGGCCGAGTATTTGGGCATCAAGACAGAAATCATCTTGCTATCTGATGTGACCCCCCGTGGGGATTGCACGGCTCCGGAATTGATTCGTCGTGTTTGCGAACTCAAGGGCCATTCCACCTTTACCAGCTCTATCAATGGAAATATCTACTACACAAAGGATGCTTTCCGCGAGATAGGAGTCAACCTTGATTTTCTGGTTCGCAACGAGGATATTCGCTACAAGCAACGCTGCGAGGAGTTTGTTCCCGACCTGAGCATCATCGACGCGATGATGTACTGTTCGCGAGAGGAGTTGCACGGAATGCTGAACCGTTATCATTTCGAATAATTAACTTATAATTCGAAACAATCATGAAATAAAAAGAATACAAAAATATGGAAAAGAGAATTAATGTAACACGTTCTTCCATGCCGTCATGGGAGGAGTATGTTGAGGAAATCAAAGTCTTGTGGGACAATCGATGGCTGTCGAATCGTGGAGTCATTCACAAGGAATTTGAAGAGAAACTCAAAAAAAGAATGAAAGTAAATTATCTTTCTCTTTTTGCAAACGGTCATGTTGCATTGGAAGTTGCCATTGATGCCATGCAGTTTCCGAAAGGCTCAGAGGTGATTACGACTCCATACACACACTGTTCAACCACTCATAGTATCGTTCGAAACGGATTAATCCCGGTTTTTTGTGATGTCAATGATATTGACTATACGATTGATGTCAGTCAGATTGAAAAATATATTAACGAGAAGACGGTTGCAATAGTTGCAACGCATGTCTATGGAGTCTTATGTGATGTAGAAAGTATTCAAAAGATAGCTGATAAGCATGGACTAAAAGTGATTTATGATGCAGCACACGCTTTTGGTGTCACAAAAGACGGTGTTGATGCGGCGAATTTTGGTGACATTGCCATGTTCAGTTGCCATGCCACGAAAGTATTTCATACCATCGAAGGTGGAATAACGGTTTTTAGGGATCCTTCAGTACATGAAAAACTGGAAAGTCTGATTAATTTTGGCTTCAACGGACCTGAACACGTACAGTATGTCAGTACTAATGCACGAATGAATGAGTATGAAGCCGCTATGGGAGTGTGTAATCTTCGCCATTTTGAAGAAGAGGTTGCCAAACGTAAAATTGCAGCAGACAGATATGACGAGAGACTGTCAGGAATAAAGGGTATTCACATGATTGCTCCTCAAAAAGGTGTGACACGCAACTATGCATATTATAGCGTTTTCTTTGATGGCTACAAGTATAATAGAAATGAAATACAGGAAAATCTGTCAAAACACAACATCTTTGCAAGAAAGTATTTTTATCCTATTGTACCAGAAATGGAATGCTATCATGCCATGTATCAGGGAATAGAAATGCCTGTGGCAAAACATGCCTCTGAAACAGTTCTTGCACTTCCTATGTATGCAGACTTAACTGTTGAGGACGTAGATAGGATATGTGATATAATTCTAAAGTAAGTGGCAGAATCGCTGAAAAATAAGACGATAAAAGGTCTGGGCTGGTCAGCCTTGGACAATGCAGCCCAATAT
Source organism: Prevotella sp. (assembly GCA_017475265.1). Classification (GTDB taxonomy): domain Bacteria; phylum Bacteroidota; class Bacteroidia; order Bacteroidales; family Bacteroidaceae; genus Prevotella. The sequence continues at coordinate 11,632 of JAFVFY010000129.1, forward strand.
GGCATACAGTTCGGCATTGGCATCATACTTGCCAGACTGCTGTCACCTGACGACTATGGCCTGTTGGGACTTACCGGCATTTTCACCGTCATCTGTACTGCCCTCGTCAATGGAGGCTTCAGCAACGCTCTTATACGCAAGAAAGATGTAACCGACGATGATTACAACACGGCTTTCATCTGCAATCTCAGTATGAGCCTGCTGCTCTATGCGGTAGTGTACCCCTGTGCACCGCTGATAGCTGATTTCTTCAATCGTGAAGAGTTAACCTCACTGGTACGAGTTTCGTCGTTAGGACTGATCATTGGGGCATTTGCTATGGTTCAGCAGACGCGCCTTACCAAACGTATCGACTTCAAAACACAGACAAAGATTACGCTTGTGTCGTCCACTGTCAGCGGCATGGCGGGTATCAGCATGGCCGTGATGGGGTTTGGCGTGTGGGCACTGGTGGCCCAGCAACTGATGTCCCATGCACTGCGCACGCTACAATTATATATATATAATAGGTGGCTGCCGCGTTTGCGCTTCTCCACCAAAAGTTTCCACGAATTGTTCGGCTTTGGCTGGAAGCTGATGGTGACAGCTCTTTTGGATGGCGTGTGGAAGGAATTGTATCAGGTAGTGGTGGGCAAGTTCTATACCCCTGCCACCTTAGGTCAATATACCCGTGCCAAGCACTATGCAAAGTTATTCTCGCAGAACTTGACATCGGTGATGGACAGAGTCACCTACCCTGTGCTGAGTAGTATTCAGGACGATAAAGAGCGCATGACACAGGCCTATCGCCGCATCATCCGCACCAGTATGTTTATCACCGCCGTGGCTTTATTCTTCCTGGGAGCTGTCAGCGAACCGCTCATCTACTGCATGATAGGTCCCAAATGGCACGAGGCGTCAACTTACCTGCCTTTTATCTGCATCAGTTCCAGCCTTTACCCCCTCCATGCCATCAACCTGAACATGCTGAAGGTTCAGGGGCGGAGCGACCTCTTCCTCGGACTTGACATCATCAAGAGAATCATCAGCTTGGCACCGCTGTTTGTCGGAGCCTTTGTGGGCATCATACCTATGCTTTGGGTAAACATATTCATTGGCATCATAGGCTATTTTCTCAATTCTTACTATTCGGGCCGTCTGTTGGGTTACAGCTCATGGATGCAGTTGCGCGACATTGCCCCCTCCTACACATTGGCTATAGTTATTTCCCTATCGGTGTGGTTTTTGAAATATCTGCCACTGAGCTACTGGATTGTACTTCCAATGCAGATTGCTTTGGGGGCCACGGTATTCTTTACCCTCTGCAACGTGTTCAAGATGAACGAATATAAAGAGATTATGGAGATTCTGAAAGAACGAAAGAAGAAATGAACGATAAGACTGTCAACTGCCAAATATCAACAGCCAAATACAAAGTGTGGGTGCTCTGCGCGACCTTCAACCACGCGCCTTACATTACGGATACGATGGACGGTTTTTGCAGGCAGCAGACTGACTTCCTTTACCTATGTGTCATCGTTGACGATAATAGCAAGGACGGGGAACAAGATGTCATCAATCAATATCTGAGCAACCATTTTACAGTCGAAAGCATAAAGGAAACTGATGACTACCACCTCACGTTGGCTCGCCATAAGGACAATAAGAACTGCTATTTTGCTGTGTTTCTGCTGAAATACAATCACTACAGTATCAAGAAACCAATAAGGACACATTATCAAGAATTAGTATCTGGAGTGAATTATTTAGCATTCTGTGAGGGTGATGACTATTGGACAGACGAACATAAACTGCAAAAGCAAGCTGATGCGCTGGATGCCAATCCACAGGCGATGATGGTTTATACCAACTTTCGCATCATTGATGGTGAAGGCAAGCCGATAAGCAGGCCAATTATAGAAAAGTTTCCTGGACGTTCCCATTCCGGTGATAACCTGCCCACACTGTTCCATTATGGAAACTATGTGATGGCGCTCACTACGATGTACCATTACGAGGTTTTGCAGAGTGATGCTTATAAAAATTGTTCCTATAGCATCGATTTTGCAACAACTCTGGCGGCGGCCCTGATGGGAGACTTCATTTGGTTGCCGGAACAAACAGCTTGTTATCGATCGCTTGAGAGCGGAATGGTAAGATCAAATCTGCAGAAAGGTCTACGCTGGATTCAGGATATTTACCGCTACTATGCCGGATTGGTGATGAATGGGCAGTGCAAACCATTGTCGTTAGGTCAACGCATTCATCTCACGATTCTTATCCTCATGAGGGCATTGAGCAGAAAAGACCATCAACTTAAAAAGAACACGCTTAGTGTCTGTCCTCTTTCGTGTTTTCTGCTGCCTATAGCCTTTATTAGATTAAAGATTAAAAGATTAAAAGAAAAACTATGAAAACAGCTATCATTATTCTCACCATATTGGTGTCATTGCTCTACTTAAAGTGGGTACTGATTATCCTAGTGTTTCCCTTTCAGGTTATTCACGGACAAATTCTCAAGAAATGGGGGAAGGAACAAAATGCTCCGCTGGTGTATAGAGTTTTTGACAAGCCGTACCAATACTGGGAGAAAATCTTTAGAAAAGGTTGGCAAAGATATATGCTGTTCCAAGTCGCTTTAGTTCCATCTCATCATATACGTAGGTTTATATATAAGGCTCTCGGTGCTGAGATTGGCAAACATGTGGTATTCCATTTCCGCACAGAGATACGTGGTATACATCGCCTAAAGATTGGCTCCGGTACTATTATCGGCGACAATACATTGCTCGATGCACGTCGGGGACTAACTATTGGTGAGAATGTTAATATTGCCTCGGATGTAACAATCCATCCTGGAGGCCACGACATCCGTGACCCTTTTTTCAGAGCGCCAGCCTTGGACAGCAGCCCCGTGGTCATCGGTGACAGGGTATATATCGGTGCTCGTGCTATGATACTGAATGGTGTCACCATCGGCGTAGGAAGTGTGCTCTGCGCCGGTTGTGTCGTCACAAAGGACGTGGAGCCATACGCTGTAGTTGCTGGTATTCCAGCAAGAAAAGTCAGTGAGCGCCCGCACGACTTGAGATATGAGTTTAAAGGAAGATCGCAGAGACTGTATTAAAATGTTGTAATGACCGACATATTGAAGAAAGTACAATGAAGTTTGTTGCTATTATAGTTACCCTAGTGTGTTGCGGCTTGATGTTTTTCGTCAAACGGGAATGGAAGGCGGGCATGCTAGTCATGGGTGCAATGACTCTGACAGTGGTGGATGTTCCCGGTATTCCATTGCACAAAGCAAACTTCTTACTACAAGCGACCTTCCTGCTTTCAGAATGGAGAAATCTGCCACGATATGTCAACAGACTACGATATTCATCCTATCTGTGGATTCCACTTCTGATAGTTGGTTTCTCGGCACTGTTGGCCGCGCTGACCAGTCAATACACAGGAATATCAGAAATGATAAAGTCTGAACTTCTGTTCAAGTATTTTGCCCTTGCATACGCCTTCTGGGCTGTCAAGAATGAAAAGTCACTAAAGCCTGTATTGCAAGTTTCACTGTATTGTTTGATTGTGCTTACCGCCTTTGGTGCGCTCAATTATATACAAAAGAATGCCATATTTGTCAATGCCTTGACAGAAGGTAGGACAAGTATAATACATGAAGGTGTCTCTCTTGGTAATGTCTTTTCGGAAAGTGCCCGGTTCAGAGTGCAGTCAATGTTCAGGTTTCCTTTTGATTATGGTTATATATGTGCAGCCATTTTATTGCTTCATCTGCATGGATGGTACCGGCACTTGGAAAGCAAGAGGGATTTTATTATCGCCATTGCATGTTGTTCATTCGGAATATTGATATGTGGATCTCGCACAGTATGGCTGAGTGCTGCATTGTCAATAGTCTGTTACTATATGTGGACTTTCCAACTGAGCAGAAATGTGTTGTATGGCATTTTTGCCATGATGCTTATGATGTTCTCATACCTTACCATTCCTGCCGTCGAGGAAAAAGTCAACCAGGTGACAGACATTTTCGCAGAAAACAGTGAAACAAGAGGAAGTTCTATCCAAATGCGAATGTCGCAATACGGGTATGTACTTATCCACACAGAAGGACATAGATTGTTAGGGTTGGGAAAAGGATATTGGACACATACACACACTGAGGATCGAGAGTCAGTCCGTGGTCTCTATGGTGTAGAAAGTGTTATCTTAGAGTATTTGCTTGAACGGGGTATCATCGGTCTAGTTTTATGGGCGGCCTTTTATACCATCATTTTTCTCTATTTTTGGAGGAATCGTAAAAAAAGAAAGAAGCTAACAGGCTTGGGAGTTTCTATCCTTTCTTTGTACCTGCTTTTCTCAATAGGGACGGGAGAGTTGGGTTCTGTTTATCCTACGATGCTATTACTCGGCTTTGTCATCAAGACTATCGAGTACCAGAAACTCAAGAAACTGTATAAGTTGCTTGTAAGACTGAAACAAATAAGAAGCGGCTCGCCATCATCTTCCACGCTTATCAGTAGGCTGCGCTTGGCTCTATTGCGGCACAGACTTGCAGGGAATTCAGGCAATAACAAGTAATGAGAGATAACAGCATATCTATAGCAAAAGGAATTGCCATCATTCTGATGGTATTAGGACACGCAGATTGCCCTGATTTCATCAATAAATATCTTTCAATGATGCGAATGCCCTTGTTCTTCTTCATGAGCGGGTATTGTTTCAAAATCAAATACTTGGATGACGAAAGGGGGTACTTGAAAAAACGTGTGACGGGTATCTATTGGCCTTATTTGAAATGGTCTCTTTTCTTCCTTCTTATTCATAATGTCTGCTTCCGACTGAACATTTATAGCGATGAATATGGCTTTATTGGCCATACGTCATCTCTTTACACATTTTCGGACTTTTTAAATCACGCAATTTCTATAGTAACAAAAATGAAAGACCATGAGCAATTGGTCGGTGGTTTCTGGTTTTTGAAATCACTTTTTGTAGGATCCGTGATTTTCTTTGCAACGATGAAATTGTTGAAGGGATCTAAAGTTGGAATGGTCTTTTTGCTTTTGCTGTCTCTATTGTTGGTATATATGAATTGGAAGATTCCATACTTTCAAGTTGGACATCGTGAATGCTTAGCTGCATTCTATCTATATTGCGGTCATCTTTATAAAAGATACAAATTAAACTGGCATCATCATACATGGCTGAACATTGTTTTCGTAGTCATTGTAGGCATTGGTTCTGTCTATTGGTCGGCATCAATGCTTCGTCTTACTTTCGCCAAAATGTTGCCATACGTTGTCACTTCGATTATGGGGCTATTAGTGATTTTCAATATCGGTCAGCATTTGTCTCAATGTGAACATTCTAAGATAAAACAGTTCCTTGTATATGTTGGGAATTATACCTTTAATGTTCTTACGTGGCATTTCCTGTCCATGAAATTAGTGTCATTCATGCTTATTGCCATATACGGTCTTCCCATGAAGCGGCTCTCAGAGTTTCCCGTGATTGAAGAATATGCCAGACAAGGATGGTGGATTGCCTATCTTGTTGTAGGCGTAGCCGTACCTGTTATCTGGACTTATTATTATCACCTGTTCAAAGACAGGTTGATGAATTGTTCAGCTAATAAATCCCTCTCCTGATCACATGACACATCGACTTGCCATCATCATTCCTGCCTACAAGGCTACATTCCTGCCCGCTGCGCTTGACTCTATTGCCATGCAGACGTGCAAGGACTTCACCTTATATATAGGAGACGACTGTAGCCCTGAGCCGATAAGTGATATTGTTGAGCAATACAGAGACAAGATAGAACTGGTATATCAGCGGTTTGACACCAATTTAGGAGGCAAAGACCTTGTTGCCCAATGGGAGCGGTGCATTGCCATGAGTCAGGATGAGCCTTATATCTGGTTGTTCTCTGACGATGATGTGATGGAACCGAACTGCGTGGAACTGTTATTGAGAACGATTGATGAAACAAAAGGTGCATACGACCTCTATCACTTCGATGTGAATGAAATCAATGACGAGGGAAAGGTGACAAAGCAACTTCCAGCTTATCCGCAAGTTCTTAGCGCATACGACTATTATAAAGGGAAATCTTCTGGAAAATTTCGCAGCTATGTGATGGAGGATGTCTTTTCACGAAGGACTTATGAACAGGCGGGCGGTTTCATGAACTTTGACCTTGCCTGGGGAAGTGATGTAGCTACCTGGTGCATCTTCTGTGGGAAGAAAGGAATGTTTAAGATTCCTGGTGCCCATGTCCTATGGCGTAGAAGCAGTCAGAACATTACTCCGGACAAATCCAGACAGATAGCAGAGCGCAAGCTGAAGTCTGAATGTGAGTTCCTGAATTGGTCATATAACTATTTTAGTAACGAGAAAGATATATGGGAAGTAAACCGTGCTCTTTTTATCAGCAAAATGCAACAATACAAGGCACGTGTTGGACAGAAATGTCGCAAAAAAGCATTCTCTGTCTTCTTTCAGACACATGGTCATAAACACGAAAGATTAATAGTATTCTTATTAGTTCATCTTCATCACAAACTATACCATTTTGTAAAACCTCTATTATGAAAGTCTATTTTGTAGTCAAAGAACCTTCTAAGCGAACCATCAACCATTTTGTGTCTTCGCTTGGCAACGCTCTGCAGAAGCAGGGCTGCGAGGTTGTCTATGGCCTTAAGCTGCTTTGGACAGATGAGGTTTTGAGTTATGATATCATACATTTCCAGTGGCCAGAAGGACTTTTTGGCTTGTTCGGTCATCAGGTGACAGATGAAGAACTGAAACGTGTGAATCAGCGCCTTGTTTGGCTTAAGGAGCACGGAAAGAAAATATTCTATACTTGCCATAACTTAAGGCCTCATACAAATAAAAACGAAAACTTATTATGCCTCTATGAACTGATTTGTAACAATGCTGACTATATTCATCATTTAGGTAATTACAGTTGTGAGCTTTTACAACAAAAATACCCAAAGGCACGTCATATCGTGATACCACATCATATTTATGACGATGTCTATAGCTTTTCCATTACTCGTGAAGAGGCAAGAAATCGTTTGCGCCTCCCAGGAAACAAAAAAATAGTGCTGAGTTTTGGAAAGTTTCGTAATGAGCGGGAACGTGACTTCGTGCTTGAGATGCAACAGGCTTTAGGCCGTTCAGTTCTTTTCCTAATGCCAGGCTTTTATCGTGAAACACTGCACACATGGAATCCGATAAAGTTCATTACACGCTTGTATCACACCATACGTTACAAGTTGAAAGGCATTCGATTCTGTAATGAAGCGATTCCCGATGACTTGATGCAATGTTATTTCTGCGCTGCCGATGTGGTGCTGATCCAGCGGCTTGATATCCTAAACTCAGGTAATCTGCCGATGGTCTTCCATGCCGGCAAAGTTGTGGTTGGACCAGATGTAGGCAACGTAGGACCTATACTATGCGATACAGGCAATTTCACCTTTGACCCACATGATATGAGAAGTGCTGTAAGTGCATTACAAAACGCATTGGAAGCCACTTCAAAAGGGGGTGAGAACAAAACTTACGCCACAGAGCACTGGTCATCTGAGCGTATTGCAGCATCATTGTTAAAGTATTATCAACAGGCATTATACAGGGAAACATGAAACCGAATAGGGAACCTTTAATCAGCGTGGTGCTGCCTACCTACAACGTAGTGCAGTATTTGCGGCAATGCCTGGAAAGCGTTGCGGCTCAGACCTACCATAACATTGAGGTCATCATCATCATTGATGGAGCCACTGATGGTTCGTACGAGATTGCCCAAGACTTCTGCAAGACAGATAACCGCTTCTCCGTCTATTGGCAGGAGAATGCAGGCAGTGGCCCTGCCCGCAACAATGGGCTTGCACACTGCCAGGGAGAGTTCGTCATGTTTGTTGACCCTGACGACTGGATAGAACCGGAGCTGTTGGAGAAACTGTATGAGGCTCAACGGGAGGGAGATAACGATTTAGTAGCTACAAGAAGAACTCGTGTCTTGTGTGACAACAACGATAAAGTCTTGAAAGTTATTCCTCGTCATTTCAAAGAAGAGACCATTCAGGGGCAGAAGGAGATTCGCCAATCATATATTAGAATGTTAACTTCTGACGTTGTGGGCTCTCCTACGCAAAAGTTATACAAAATGTCAATCATAAGGAATTCTGGTGTTGAGTTCCCTCCTTTACGCAGGTCGCAAGATGTTGCTTTCAATTATAGGTATTATTCCTGTATTCAATCGTTAAGGCTTATTTCTTATAGTGGTTATAACTATAGAATAATGACAAAGCGTGCGCCGGGTAAAAGTGGACAGGATTATTATAAAACGATTGAATGGTTCTACCAGGACTATCAGCGTCTTTATCAGTCATGGAATATGCCTTTCCCTGAACAAGAATTGTGCGATTTCTTCTTTAGAGTACGCATTTATGCCAATTTGCAGCAGTTTGCTGCACATGGTTGGGACATGAAGCCTGTCGTTGAGAATCCAACGATTCAGCATATCTTTCTAACGGCAAATCCTCAGACGTTTTATTTGAAAACTGTCAGGAGCCTGCTTTGTAGGAGAAAATATGAGATGCTGAGGATATTTCTGATAATGATTATGTTTGTTAAACGGTATTTGAACAAATGAACATCAGTTATACGACAAGACACCATCTGTGCTTAGGTTGTGGCTTATGTGAAGACATTTGTCCACAAGGTGCTATAACTATAGATATTCGCCAAGGAGAATACCGTCCGAGCGTCGATGAGTCCCTTTGTATCGGCAGTAAATGTGGACGATGTTCAGATATCTGTCCAGGGTTAGGTGTTGACCTTTTAAAATTATCAACAAGGCATGACTCTCTAACGAACGGTCATATTACATATAATGAGTATCTCGGCCGCTATGTACAACTTTATACCGGTCATTGTACAAATGAGAATATCAGATATCATTCTGCTTCCGGGGGACTGGTTACAGGTCTGTTGGTTTATCTGCTTGAGAAAAAGATGATTGACGGAGCTGTCGTGACACGGTTCTCTTCCATCGACCATCTGACGCCGGAGGTTTTTATTGCGCGTAATACTGAAGAGCTGATTTCTGCCCGAAGTTCCAAGTATTGTCCTGTATCCATGCAGGGTATCAGGAAACAAATAAGAGAGGCCGAAGGGAAATATGTCATTATAGGGTTGCCTTGTCATTTGCACGGATTCAGGAAAATTGAAGAAAAGGACAAGAAATTCCGTGAACATGTATTTGCATATTGGGGACTGTATTGTTCATCTGGCCGGACATTTCACCTGACTGATTATGTTCTTCAACAAAGACATATCAATCAAGAGGATATCCGTTATTTCTCCTATCGTGACGAGGGATGTTTAGGGTCTTTAGTGGTCAAATGTAGCAATGAGGTATATAAAGAAAGATACCAAAGTTATTTTCATCCGCTTCGAAGCATTTTTATACCTCGTCGTTGTCATTTCTGTATCGACCACTCCGCAGAGTTGGCTGACATCTCATTTGGAGATATACATATAAAGCCCTATTCTGATGATACTATAGGCATCAATTCTCTGATAGTACGAACCCCTCAAATGAATGATTTGTTACAACAAGCCATGATGGATGGTGCTATTGTCATGGAAGAACTAAACGAGGCGACATTAGTGGCTTCTCAGAAAATGGCCAGGGTAAAGAAAACAAAATATGCATCCTTGGTCTATTGGTGCAAACGAATGGGAATGGCAGTCCCCCAATACGATGTAAAACCGTATTCCAAAATAGGATTTGTAAAGTCTCTATTCTATTTGATAAATCTAAACCTGCAATACCAAGTGGGACATCATCGTAATCTGTGGTTTCTGATAAAATACATGATAAAGAAAAGAAAGGCATGATGAAGATAGGCTGTGTTATAGCATATTCCAAGGGTCACAATAACTATGGAACTTCACTTCAAGGCTATGCTTTGGTTCGGAAGATTCAGGAATTGGGGTATGATGTAGAGATCATAGAATACGTCAAGCGACTCTCACTGATTGATAAGGTTAAATACGTTATCAATGCTATACGTGCTGGCGAAATAAAAGTGCTGAAACGGAAAGCATGGGGTAAAAGAGCATATCATCATCCTCAGTATGCAGAAGGCCTGACATTGCGTACCCAAGCAGTAGATGCCTATAAAAGCAAGAAATTGATTCCCTTATTTCATCGCTACACAGGTTTTAAGGCATTGTCTGAAGGTTCTTTAAATTATGATACCGTGGTTGTCGGTTCTGACCAGGTTTGGACACCGTTGTCATTACCCAACAAGTTCTTTAATTTGTTGTTTGTGAAAGATTCTGTGAGGAAAGTGTCTTATGCTAGTAGTTTCGGTGTAAGCCATATTCCTGATTTCCAGAAAAAGGCCACAGGTCATTATCTTGACAGGTTCTATAAAATCAGCGTCAGAGAGCAACGAGGAAAAGAGATTATAGAAAGTTTAAGTCATCAGCAGGCATTAGTAGTAGCCGACCCCACACTATTACTCACTCGAGAAGAATGGGAAAAGGAAATAGCAGAAAATATATCGGAATCAACTGCTCAGAATGTTGCAAGGACAGAAGGAACACCATATATCTTTTGCTATTTGATTTCGCCCAACAAAGAAGCGCGTATTCAGGTACAGAGATTGAAGGATGAGACAGGCCTGCCAATGGTCACCATCAGACACATGGAGCAGTATCGCGAGATAGACGAAACGATAGGCGATGAAGCTCCTTACGCTGTTGATCCCAATGATTTTGTCAGATATATCAGTAAGGCACAATATGTATGTACGGACTCTTTCCATTGTACGGTGTTCTCTACGTTATTTCATAGGCCATTCATGACTTTTTATCGTACCAGTCATCAAGTACGTTCAAACAGGAACTCAAGAATTGATTCCCTGTTTGAGATTTTAGGAATCAATAAGAGCCATATTTTTAAAGATGACATCTTAAAGATTAAAGAACCGATAGACTGGAATAGGGTAGATAACAATCTTGAAGAACTCAGATTAGATAGTTTAAAATTCTTGAAAACAGCATTAAAGTAATGAAGCAAGTTCTCTTTGTCGGTTGGGTGAATCAAGGAAAACCGCCTGTGGATGGTGAGACCACCAAGAACCAATACATTATTGCAGAACTGAAAAAGTACTGCAAGGTGACGGTCTTGGACTTCTACGAAAAACGTAAGCACCCATGGGTATATCTGCAGGCATTATGGGCTGTAATCATTCAGTCTCATGCCACTATCGTTTTTTCTACTTCTGCATCGAATATTTATGGTGTATTGAAATGGTTCAAGAAATTGAAAATCCATCGTAATGTTGTCCATTGGGTTATTGGCGGAACCTTAGGTGACAAAGTGAAGAATGGTGTATTCAACGCAGACGTTATCGGTTATGCTAAACATACGCTCGTTGAAAGTCCTTTAATGCTTCGACAATTGGAAGATTGCGATGTAAAAGGGGTTATTCATGTTCCGAATTTCAAGCGCATCGATTACCTTCCCCAAATAAGTGCCCCCAAAAACGTTCTGCGTTTCGTTTTTCTTTCACGAATTATGGCAGAAAAAGGATGTAATGAAATTTTAGCAGCAGCAAACCTCTTGAATGAGTGGGGATTACAGAAGCAATATGTAGTTGATTTTTATGGCAAGGTAGCAGATGATTACAAAACGACTTTCGAGGAAGGATTATCCAAATTGCCAAACGTAAAACACCAGAATTTCCTTGACATGCGGCAAAAGAAAGGATATGACAGGTTAGCCACATACGATATGCTGCTATTTCCGACTTATTGGAAAGGGGAAGGGTTTGCGGGTATATTTATAGATGCCTTTGTGTCAGGGCTACCGATGATAATTACTGATTGGGCACATAACAGCCAGTTTGTGAAAAAAGGGGAAACAGGACTGTTCATTCCCGTTCATGATGCGAAGGCATTGGCGTATAAAATGAAAGATTGCATTGATGGCCAATACGATATCTGGAAGATGAAACAGTATTGTCAAATAGAAGCAAAGAAATATGATGTAAGCAGAATTGTTACGGAAGGTCTTTTGAAGAAAATCGAAATATTATGAGCAAAACAATGATTCTTTTCTTCGTCAGCTTTCTTGTCAGGCTGCACATCTTGACACCCATTCGGGTGGCAAGACTGAAGTTCTTCTACAAGTTACATCGTTGGCCCGATTTTGAGCTTCCTAAGGACATCAACGAAAAAATTAACTGGATGAAGTTCTACGGGGATACAAGTCAGTGGTCATTGCTGGCAGACAAGTATCGCGTCAGAGAATATGTTGCAGAAAAGATAGGAGAGGAATACCTGATTCCCCTTATTGGCAAGTGGGACACGGTGGATGATATAGATTGGGACCAGTTGCCACAGCAGTTTGTGATGAAATGCAACAACAGCAGTGGCGATGTAGTGGTGTGTACAGACAAGAAGACATTGGATAAGAAAAAAACTCTTCAGCATTTTAGAAAGAATCTTCAGACGCCCTACGGCATACTTACCGGCGAAGAGCATTATAAACAGATTAGACCATGTATTATTGCCGAAGAACTGCTTGACGGAAGTACACAGCCCAACAAATCACAATCACTTGTAGATTACAAGATATGGAGTTTCAATGGCAAACCGGAATTCATCGTGTGTTATGGTAGTCGGCATGATAAGTATTATTGTGAGATTGGTGTGTATGACCGTAATTGGGATGCTCATCCAGAATACCTTTGCTATTCTTCCCATTATATACCAGAACAGAAACTGATGCCCAAACCTGCATCACTGGACACTATGTTACGTATTGCATCAATTCTTTCCAAAGAACATCCTCAGATGCGGGTAGATTTGTATGATGTCAACGGACATGTTTATGTTGGAGAACTAACCCTGACATCAAGCGGAGGATATATGAATCATTTCACACAAGCGTTCTTAGACAAACTCGGTCAATTTACAGTATTACCAATAGATTAAATGAATAAGAAAAAAGTAATTGCCGTAGCCTCGATAGGAGGTCATTGGATACAATTGTTGCGGATAGCGAGGCCCCTGGAGGAATATTATGAGATGGTATATGTCTCAACACATCCAAAATGTGCTGCGATGGTAGAAGGTAAGAATTATTATCTGGCTACTGATTTCAGTCGTTCAAATGCCTGGAAACTGATACCGGCATTCTTCAGGCAGTTGAATATCATCAGAAAGGAAAAGCCCGATGCAATCATCACCACTGGAGCCGCTCCGGGACTGATCTGTGTGTTTGCTGGATGGCTGCTACGCAGAAAGACCATTTGGATAGACAGCATCGCCAACGTCAACCGCCTGTCCCTAAGCGGAAGGATTGCGGCTTTATTCGTCTCCAGAGTCTATACGCAGTGGCAACACTTGGCTACAGCCAAAATCCATTATGCCGGAGACATCTTTGGATAATAACTAACCATTCAAATCTCAACTATGATATTCGTTACTATTGGCACACAGATTCCATTCGACCGGCTCATCGAGATGCTCGACCGCATCGCACCTGAGCTTGACGAAGAGATCTATGCTCAGGCCCTTAGGGGTAAATACAAACCTAAACACTTTAAACTCATTGATTTCATTGAACCCGATGAATTTGAAAAGGTGTTTGCCCAGGCAAGATTGATTGTAGCCCATGCTGGCATGGGGACTATTCTGTCTGCTCTACGCAACTCTAAGCCGTTGGTCATCTTTCCACGCATAGCATTGATAGGTGAGCATCGCAACGAACATCAGAGAGCCACTGCCCTGATGATAAAAGAGAATAAATATGCATACGTGGCTACCAATGAGAAGGAGCTTCGCGAACTGCTCCACATGGACCTCCGTCCACTGAAAAAAATAGGCGAGTTTGCATCGGAAAGCCTCGTCAAATCCTTGAAAGACTTTATCGACTTCAACGTGTAAACAATTATAAAATAAAATAATAAAATTATGTCAGACAAAGTAGAATTTGATTTGGAAGATCTCGACGACCTGAAAGACCTTATAGGCGACGAGAGAAAAGGAGCAAATGTTAGCTTCCAGAAAGTATTTGCCCACGTGGTGCTGAACTGGCAGTGGTATGTGCTTTCACTCATCATCTGCATGAGTGCTGCCTACATCTATCTGCGCTATGCCCAACCCGTCTATCAGGTGTCGGCAAGAATGTTGGTGAAGGATGAGGACAAGAACACGAGGACCTCCATCAGGCAGATTCTTCCAAACATGGAAGACTTCGGCATCATGAACAACTCCAGTGGATTCGACAATGAGTTGGAGATACTGCAGTCGCCGGTAACGGTGCATAATGCCGTGAAGCACCTGAAACTCTATACGGACTATCAGCTCGATGGGCATATTCGGAAACAGCTGCTCTATGCCGACCAGCCGGTCAGCGTAGACCTCGACCCCATGTCGCTCGATACGCTGGACTACTATATGTTCGAGGGCATACGTTCCTTGCAGATGGCCATCACAAAAAAAGAAAAGGGATATCATGCCGACATCTCGCTGGTTTACAACGGGAAGGTCATGAAGGAGTACAGTGAAGACCTTGATTCGCTGGGGGTGTCCATCCCGACAGACTATGGCACACTATCCTTCATGAATAACCCCAAATATAAAAACAACAAGACAGACCGTTTCAATAATGGAGTAAAGCTCTTTGTCACCATTCGTCCGCCCATGGTGGTGGCACTCGGATATATGGGACAGATGGGCGTGGCACCGACATCGAAGGAAACCTCGATTGCTTCCATCGTTGTCAACGACGAGAACGTCAAACGTGGCATCGACTTTATCAACACGCTCGTACTGTGCTATAACGACCAGGCCAATATTGACAAAAACGAAGTGGCAAGGAAGACGGAGGAGTTCATCAACCAACGCTTAGAGAAGATTGACGCCGAACTGGGAACGACGGAGAACTCTTTGGAGAACTACAAGAAACGCAACGCAGTGACCCAATTAGAGGCGGATGCAGCACAGTCACTGCAGCTCTCAGCTCAGTATGCAGCCCGTCTGGCAGACATCAACACGCAGATGCAATTGCTCGACTATTTGCAACAATATTTGAACAATCCTGACAACCGCTACAAGCTGATACCGGCCAATATCGGTATGAACGACCAAGCATCTACACAGTTGATAACCGACTACAACAGGATGGTACAGGAGCGCAACCGGCTGATGAAAAGTGCCAGCGAACAGTCGCCACAGGTACAGACGCTTACCACCACGCTTGACGATCTGGAGGTCTCTATCCGTCAGGCATTCGCACAGGCCCGCCATTCCGCCGAACTGCAGCGCAGTTCCATTCAGGGGCAGTATGCCAAGTATCAGGGGCGCATCGGCAGCACGCCCGAACAGGAGCGTGTGCTCAATCAGATAGGCCGTCAGCAGGAAGTGCGCTCTGGCCTTTACCTGCTACTGCTGCAGAAGCGCGAGGAAAACAGTATCTCCTTAGCAGCAACGGCCGATAAGGGAAAACTCATTGCACCACCACTGTACGATGGCCAGGTAAGTCCGAAAAAGGGCAAGATTCTTGGAATAGCCATCTTTGCAGGTCTGTTCATCCCGTTTGTTATTTTGCTCGTCATAGAACTGCTGCGCTACCGCATAGAGGGCCGCGAGGATGTTGCCTCGATCACCAAAGTGCCCATCGTGGCCGACGTGCCCGTCGCCAACGAAAAGGCAAAGACCGCAGCGGGCATCGTGGTACAGGCCGACAAGAACACCCAGATGGATGAGGTGTTCCGCTCGCTGCGCACCAATGTGCAGTTCATGATGGCGGAGAACGAGAAAATCATCCTCTTCACCTCCGGCACGTCCGGTGAAGGCAAGACGTTCCTCGCTGCCAACCTCGCAGTGTCGTTCGCACTACTCGGCAAGAAAGTTATGCTTGTAGGATGCGACATCCGTAAGCCCGCACTAGGACGTCTGTTCGACACGTCAAACCAAAAACAGGGCCTTACCAACCTGCTCAGAGTGGAGAATGTCACGGCAGAGCTCCTGCATAAAGAAACGTGCAACTCAGGAGTACACCCCGGTCTTGACCTCCTGCTGTCAGGACCTGTTCCTCCAAATCCTACGGAACTGTTGAGCAGGAAAAGCTTGAATACGGTGCTCGACCTGCTGAACGAGGAGTACGACTACATCATCCTCGATACTGCTCCCGTAGGACTGGTCACCGACACGCTACAGTTCGCCCGACATGCCAATGTCTGCTGCTTAGTCTGCCGTGCTGACTATACGCCAAAGGCAAACCTCGCAATGCTCGACTCACTGGCTCAGGAGCACAAGCTACCCAATGCCTGCGTGGTGCTCAACGGAGTCGATATGTCGAAGAGGAAGTACGGCTACTATTATGGCTATGGCCGTTATGGCAAATATGGCCGCTACGGATATGGAAAGTACGGCTATGGTAAGTACGGCTACGGCAACTATGGCAGTTACGGCAACTACACTTCCTCCCATTACAGCGACAAGCATGATGAGAGTATAAAGAAATAGCAAGTGTAAGTTCGGTATCTACAAGGAAGAGGCGTCTTGGAAGATGTCCTCTTCCTTGTTTTTTTTGTAGTAGTCGGCGAGCATGCCTATGAAGGTGGAGATTTCACGCACGGCATGTTCCGTGTTCGGGGTAACCTCCTTCTTCTGGAGACGGAGCATCATCACACCGTAGAGGAGGTTGAGGCAAGTCTCTATCTCACCCTCCTCACGGTTGGCACCACGACTGCGCAGCTCAACAATAAAGGGCAGCACCTTGTAGTAGGCGGTGTTGTAGAAGGGGAATTTCGGAGAGGCAAGCAGCTGGGCGTGAAGTTCGGTGAGCAGTTGGAGCGTCACCCGGTTTATCTGCAGATGACCTCCGTCACGACATCCTTCTTCATTCATCATGCGCACAAGGTTGCCAAACCAGTCAGCCTCCTCGTCCTTCTGTTCTTCACTGTAGTCAAAACGGGAAATGTACTCACGACGGATACGTGGAAGTGAACAACCAAAGGCGCGTATCGTGTCTTCTATCTGCCACATGTAGAGCAGATATTCGGCAATGTTTGTTTTTCGCAGTTCGTTGGCTATATACATGATGATTTGAGAATTGAGATTTGAGAATTGAGATTTGAGAATTGAGATTTGAGAATTGAGATTTGAGGATTGAGATTTGAGGATTAAGATTTGAGATTTATGCGGCAGAACTCTGAACAGACGATGGCAGTGGCAATGGCAACGTTGAGACTCTCAGCACCGGGGCGCATTTGCGGGATGAGCAGACGGTGGGTGAGCAACTGGCGGATAGGTTCAGAAATGCCGTTGCCCTCATTACCCATGACGATGATTCCCTCCTGAGTAAGTTGCAGGTCGTATATATTGTCACCGTCAAGGACGGTGCCGTAGACAGGAACGGAGGCTTCGCGTAGCAACTGCTGAAGGTCACAATATATAATATGTACGCGTGCGATACTGCCCATCGTTGCCTGAACCACCTTGGGGCTCCAAGCATCGGCAGTGTCCGCCGAGCAATAAATGGTGTCTATGCCATACCAGTCAGCAACGCGGATGATGGTGCCAAGGTTGCCAGGGTCTTGGATGCCGTCGAGAGCCAGGGAGAGGCTACTATAGGGGGTAGAATGATATTCAGCGGGCAGCTCAAATACAGCAAGTACCTGCTGGGGATGCTGGAGGAAACTGAGGCGGCGGAGTTCCTCCTCAGTAACATCTATAACACAATCAGCGAAGTCAGCATATACTCCCATCTCTTTTGGAGAGGGGCTGGGGGTGAGGCTTTTTGGAGAGGGGCTGGGGGTGAGGCTCTTTGGAGAGGGGTTGGGGGTGAGGCCTTTTTGGTTGAGGTAAATGTAGCGAGGCCGAAAGTGGCAGGCGAGCAAATCGCCTACCACTTTCGGCCCCTCGGCAACGAAGAGTCCTTCTTCTTGTCGGTATTTCTTCTTTTCGAGAGAGCGTACCAGCTTTATCTGGTTCTTAGAAATCATTACCACTTCTTCAATAGAACAAATTGTTCTTTTGGCCTCGTTGTCACGCTGGGAAGCGTGACCTACTACTTAGAAGGTGTACCCAAGGGTGAGCAATACCTGATGACGCTTGAAGTCAAAGGATGTGGGAGTGGCAATACAGGTCTCGTAGTAAGGCTCCGTCACTCCATTGTCGTATGTGATATAACCGTCTTGGAACTCCAGGTTTGACTGGAAGGGGTGGAACGTTCCCTTGTTGATGGAGTACTGATAAGCCAGGTCAATGCTGAAGCCTTCGTACTTGTAGCCCAGTCCGCAGGTGATGCGGTGAGTATCGTCCCAGTTCACGAAGTCGGGCGTAGAGGAGAAGTACACGCCTGGGGAATCGAGCTGTGTGTCACGGAAGGCGTCCTTGTTATAGGCAGTCGTCTGATAGTTGTAACCCAGGCGGACAGCCAGTGCGGGGTCTGGCTTGAACTCTGCGCCCACCTTCAGCAGGTGTACACCGGTAAGCTTGTTCTCTGTATCGCGGGTCATAATACGGTCCTGCGAAGTATTCTCATGGCCATAGTAGTCGAAGCTGCCATTGTAGCCACGGGTACTGGCGGCACCATAGTCGCTGTACTCATAGCTGGCACCCAGAGCGAGGTAGCTCTCGAAGGTGTGGCCAAGGCTGAGGCCGAACTTCCACGGAGTAACATACTTGTATTCGAATGAATCCTCGCACGACAGGTCATCGTAGCCCCAATAGTCGTATGCAGGGTCAAGCAGATGCTCGTATTCGCCCGTATAAGTATTATTGAATATCGTAGTGTAGTTCTTGCTAGTCAACGTATACCATGTCGGGGTACTCACCGAGAGGCCGACACGGAAAGGGCTGTCCTCCACAGGACGGACGATGAGGCCAAACTTCACGTCGAATCCGCTACCCTCTATGCGGTGGTCATCCTCCAGCTGGATGGTTCCAACGTCATCACCATTGCTGTTTACCAGCATCTCGTCGTAGAGGCTAAAGCTCTTGTAGTTCACACTGTGGAACCCAAAGGTGAGACCCCAGAACACACGCTGGTCGAAGTTGCCACTGAGGTTGAAGTCAAAGTCAGCAATCCACCCACGGTTGGCCTCGTCGAAGTAATAATCATGGGCATCGGAGAAGAGGAAATCACCTTCGGGGTTGTTCACGTCGTCAACGTTATAGGCGTTGGTGTAGAGGTAGTCCCACTGTGTGAATGGATAGGCATACTGACTGTTCTCCTGAGGGTTACGATACCCCATCCAGGTGTTCGTCTTTGTATTGTACCCCAGGTCGTACCCGCCGTTGGTATCGCTGCGCTTCGTACTCTTGGCAAAAGCCAGCTTCGAAAGCGATGCTCCACGGTCGTTGTGGCGGACAAAATTGTTGTGGACGTTGATCAGACGGTCAAAGTTACGACTCTTGTGATAGTTGAACGAGAAGTTCAGGAACGACTCATCACCCACGATGTCTGCCCATACGAAGCCTCCCTGGTCAAAGCTCATGTTAGTCTTACTCAAATTGTCGAACTTGTTCATGCCCTGCTGGCTCACCAAACCTGCGGAGAGGCTTACGTGTGAGTGGCGGAAAAGACCCAGTCCAGCTGGGTTGGTGCCTATGGTCGAGATGTCGGCGCCTAAAGCCTCCATTGCTCCACCCATGCCCACGTATCGTGCAGTACCGTTAAGGTCACCACCCAGCACGTTGGCGTTCTCGTATGTGTCTTGCGCAGCCGCCGGCATCAGAGCCACGGTCAATGCTGCCATTGCAATATATCTCTTCATAATACTATCAATTTTCAATTGTCAATTATCAATTATCAATTTGGATTACCTCCGGCTGCTGCCACTGCGAGTTCCGCCGCCGCCACCGCCGCCGCTGAAGCCACCGCCGCCACCGCGGCTACCACTGCTACCGCTATAGCTGCTGCCACTGCTGCCGCTATAAGAACGGCCACCCGAAGAGCTACTGCCACTATAGGAAGAGCTGCTACGCGAAGAGCTACCGCTATAAGAAGAGCCACTGCTGTAGGTTGGGCCAATGCTATATGAACCTCCTGTCGCTGAACGCACGCCCAAGCCACTACCAGAACGACGGCTGCCCACACTACTGCTGCGGCTAGTGCCAACACTACTGCTTCGGCCGGTGCCTATGCTCCCCCGGCTACCTGTCGATGCACGGGAGCCTCCAGCATCGCCGAAGCGCGATGCACGCCGTGTGCCTGCCACGCTACCGGTGTAGCGGCCAGAGCCCGTGCCATGAGGTATGTCACGGTATGTGCCACGACCATACGTATGGGTTACAAGACCACCACCATGGTAGCCACCGTACCAGCCGCCATACCAGCCACCATAGTAGCCGCCCCAGCCGTAGTGGTAATAGGGTCCCCAGCCCCAGTAGCCGCCGTAGTACCAGGGGTCGTACCAGCCATAGTGCCATGACGAATAGTACCAGGGGTCGTAGTACCAAGGATCCCAGTACCATGAGTCGTACCAGGGGTAATATGAACTATAGTACCAAGGTGAGTGCCATATCACGCGGGCATCCTTGCTGCCTTGGCTGTAGCCCTCCCAGTAGGCATCCGAGGGAGTGTAGCCGTCCCAGCGTGCCATTTCACGCGTGGCCTTGAAGTCAAGCAAGGAGTCGGGGTAGACACCCTCCACTGGGGCAAACGAGATGATGTCGCCAGTATCGGCGGGAAGCACCTCATAGCTGCTGCCGCCACGACGGTTGTACTCGTCAACGCTGCGGCTGCTGCCCGAATAGTAAGTCTCCTGTACAGGGACATAGCTGGAGCTGGGCTCACTTTTCTTCTCGGCCTTCTTGCTCTTGACGAAATACATGTCGTCCTGAGCCATCATCGAGAGCGGAAGCATCCCGATGAGCAGTGTAAGTAACAAGCACCTGTTTTTCATATCCTTTACTGTGTTTTTGGTTATACTTTTGGTTCCTTTCGGATTCCGAATGCAAAATTAATCCTAAAATTGACTGCAAAGATACGGAAAAACCCTAAAACGGGGTAGGATTTTCCCTATTTTTAGTAATTTTGCACCGTTATTTAACAAAAGGACATATTTATATGAAATACTTTGAGGTGAACTTCCGCATAGAGGCTCCAGAGGAGCTTATGCAGACAGGACGTGACGTGCTCTCGGCAATGGCTGGAGAAGCAGGATTTGAAACTTTCGAAGAGACCGAAGAGGGCATTACGGGCTATGTGCAGCAACAACTGCTCGAACGCCAGCAACTGGATGACCTCGTAGACAACTTTCCTTTACCCGATATTACTGTCAGTTATGACATCAGCGAGGCCGAATACCGTGACTGGAACGAGGAGTGGGAACAGCAGGGCTTCTACCCCATTGTCGTAGACCGGTACGTCATCCACGACGGGAAGCATTTGCCAACTCTCAACTCTCCGCTCGGCCGAAGGACGCTTGCGCAGCAAGAACTCTCAACTCTCCGCTCGGCCGAAGGACGCTTGCGCAGCAAGAACTCTCAACTCTCCGCTCGGCCGAAGGACGCTTGCGCAGCAAGAACTCTCAACTCTCAACGCTCAACTCAAATGATTGAGATTCACGCCCGTCAGGCCTTCGGCACCGGCACCCACGAGACCACCCAGATGATGGTTGCCACGTTGGCAGCAATGGAGCTGGAAGGGAAACGAGTACTTGACTGCGGCACAGGCACTGGCATCCTGGCCATCGTCGCACTGAAAGGCGGTGCCCGTGAGGCCGTGGGCTACGACATTGACGAATGGAGTACTGCCAATGCCCGCCATAACGCCACGCTGAACGGCGTGGACGAGCGGATGAAGGTTCTTCTGGGTGATGTTTCTGTACTCAATGAGGTGGAGGGCTCTTTCGACGTGGTGCTGGCAAACATCAACCGCAACATCCTTCTTGCCGACATGCCCGCCATGGCATTAAAGCTGACTCCCGGCGGTACGCTTGCCCTCAGTGGGTTCCTCACCGCCGATGTTTCCCTGTTGCTTGCCAAGGCTGGTGAACTGGGACTAACCCTTACGGCAAAGAAAAACGAGGCAGAATGGGTCTGCCTCGTATTTACTTCCAAAACCAAGATGTGATGTCATCCATACTTCCATCAGGATTGACTCGGTAAAGACGCTGGTTTGTCGTTTTCTGGTTCAGCGGTCCGAGGTGGCGTATGTAGGGGCCTAGCTTGATGTAGTCAAAGTCGGTCTTGTTTACATTTGCCGGTATGTAAGCCCTGCCACTGTACCAGGCTACGCGGAACTCCGGGTGCTCCTCATGGATGTATTGTGCCAGAAGGTTCACTCCTACCTGGTCACCATCGCCGCCCATGAAAGCCAGGCAGGTGATGTCTTGACCATACTGGGCAATGAAATCGTCGATAGCATCTGTGTCCAGGGGAAGCCCGATGTCTTCCCACAGATAATGGCTATGGCAACCTGGACAGCGGCATGGACAGCCGCTGATGTTAATGGCCAGCGTCACCTCATCGGGTATCTCCTGGAACACGATTCCCGTGTTTACATACTTCAGCATTAGATGATGGTCTTTACGGCATCGAGCATACCCACCTGCTGAATGAGGTCGAGGTACTGTTTGACGAGTGCGTTGAGACCTGGCACCTTGTTGAGGTTCTCTTGCCAGATGAACTCTGCCGAGAGTACTCCGTCGGTAACCTTCTGCGTGTCGCCCGTAGCCCAGAGGTCAGCAAGCAGCTGCATGATCTTCGGGTCGTCGTTGGGGATGATGTCGGTGCCGTCGGCGCGCTTGCCTCCCTTGTAGTAGGTGATAATGGCAGCAAGTCCGAAAACGAGTCCCTTTGGCAGTTCTCCCTTGCGCTCCAGATAAGTCTTCACGCCGGGCAGGTCGCGAGCCTGGAACTTCGGGAACGAGTTGAGCATGATGCTCGTGACTGCGTGATCAACGAACGGGTTGTCGAAGCGCTCCAGCACGTCGCCGGCGAACTTCTCCAGCTCCTCGATGGGCAGGTCGAGTGTCTGCATCAGCTCGTCGAACTGCACCTTGTGGATGTACTTGCCGATGACCTCGTGCTGACAAGCATCGCGCACGATGTTCACACCAGAAAGGAAAGCCACGGGCGAGAGCACGGTGTGCGGGCCGTTGAGCAGGGTGACCTTGCGCTTGTGGTAAGGCTCCTCTGAGGGAACGAAGAGCACATGCAGGCCGGCCTTGTCGGCGGGGAACTCCTGTGCCACTTCGCGTGGGGCCTCGATGACCCAAAGGTGGAAGTTCTCGGCCTGTACGACGAGGTTGTCACGATAACCAATCTTCTCCTGTATCTGGGCAATCTCCTTGCGGGGGAAGCCCGGCACGATACGGTCTACGAGCGTGGCATAGACGCCGCAGCTGTCCTCAAACCACTTGCGGAAGCCCTCGGGCAGTTCCCAGAGGTCGATATACTTACGGATGCAGTCCTTCAGCACGTGGCCGTTGAGGAAGATCAGCTCGCAGGGGAAGATGATGAGACCCTTGGTGGGGTCGCCGTTGAAGGTCTGGTAGCGGCGGTAGAGCAGCTGCACGAGCTTGCCGGGATACGAGCTGGCGGGTTTGTCGTCAAGCTTGCAAGCGGGGTCAAAGGCAATGCCGGCCTCGGTGGTGTTAGAGATGACAAAGCGAATCTCGGGCTGGTCGGCCAGTGCCATGAAGGCTTCGTTCTGGCTATAGGGGTTCAGGCAGCGGCTGATGACGTCGATGCGCTCCAGCGTATTCACGGGCTTTCCGTTCTCACGGCCCTGCAGGTTGACGTGGTAGAGGCAGTCCTGGCCGTTGAGCCACTCAATCATGCCCTGTGCCAAGGGTTGTACGACGACGACGGAGCCGTTGAAGTTGGTCTTCTGGTTCGTATTCCAGATAATCCAATCGACAAACGCACGAAGGAAATTGCCCTCGCCAAACTGAATAACTTTCTCGGGCATCACGCTCTTAGGAGCGAAATGTTTGTTTAACGGTTTCAACATGTTAGATAGAATTAAATAGGTTTAGTGTTTTAAAAGTTTTGGCAAAGTTACAACAATAATCCGTAACGGAAAAAGAAAATAGCATTATTTAAAAGTATTTTCACAGATTTCTTAGCAAAATGCGAGCTGCGTTCTCTGGCGCGCTGTTTTTTCCCGATTCAGGGTTGTCGGTGTCATGGCTAGGTTTCAAACGCTGCATCACCTCCTCATAGCCCCGCAACATCTCCTCCCGGGCAGGGCCTTGGAGGATGCATTTCAGGTGGTGCTCGAGGTTTGCGACAGAGAATCCGTCGGCCACCAGTTCAGGCACCACCTCGCGACCAGCAATAAGATTGACCAGAGAGACGTATTTCACCTTGACGAGGATTTTCCGCAACATGCCGAAGAGACGAGGCAGGGCGGTGGCATAACACACCACCTGAGGCACGCCGAAGAGAGCCGTCTCCAGCGTGGCCGTACCGCTGGTGACGAGGGCCGTGTGGGCGTGATAGAGCAGTTCGTAGGTGTGACCCTCGGGGAGTACGCTGACTTGATGGCCGCGAGTGAAGGACTCGTAATAGTCGTGGTCTATGCCAGGTGCTCCGGCAACGATAACCTGATAGTCGGAGGCCAGGCGGTCGGTGACGGCCAGCATCGGCGGAAGGTTGTCCTTTATCTCCTGCTTGCGGCTGCCGCAGAGCACGGCGATGATGGGGAGTTTTGAGGGAGTGAAAGGGGAGTGAGGAGGGAGTGAAGGGGGAGTGAAAGGGACGTTACTTTTGAACTCCTGTACCTCGTCGTAGGTCGGATTGCCCACATAGTGAATGGGATAATGGTGCTTACCCTCGAAGAAGTCCACCTCGAAGGGCAGGATGGAGAACAGCTCGTCAACGTCGCGCTTGATGTTCTTGATGCGGTATTCCTTCCAGGCCCAAATCTTCGGTGCAATATAATAGTATACATTATATTTATGAGGGTCGGCAACGTGGAGCCGGTGCACGTACTTGGCAATATTGAGGTTGAAGCCCGGATAATCCACAAGGATGACGCAGTCGGGCTGCCACTCCTTGATATCTTGCTTCGCACGCCGCATGTTTCGCAGAATGGCAGGCAAATGCCTGAGTACGGGGAATAGACCCATATATGCCAGTTCACGGTAGTGGCGCACAAGGGCTCCGCCCACGGCTGTCATCTGGTCGCCGCCTATGAAGCGAAACTCCGCCTTAGGGTCACGACGCTTCAGTGCCATCATCAGGCGCGAGGCATGGAGGTCGCCACTGGCCTCACCAGCTATCAGGTAGTATCGCATTGAACGTGAACCAATAACCAATAAACAATAAACATTAAACAGTTTCCCAAGTGGACTTCATCTGACGCAGCATCTCGTAGTGGGTCACGTCGATGTGCGTGGGTGTGATGGCGATGTAGCCGTTACGTAGTGCCCAGTTGTCGGTGTCGTCAGCTTCTGGCTCGTCATTCTGGTAGTGACCCACCATCCAGAAGTAGTCATAGCCACGGGGATGATGGCAGCGCGTCACCTCGTTGAGCCATGAGCCATGAGCCATGCGGCAGACCTTCACCCCCTTGAAACTGGAAGCCACGACTGCCGGAGAGTCAGTGGCCATAGGAGTCGGCACCTCAGCTGTGCTTTCCTCCAGCAAGGGGAAGTTGATGTTGAGGCACACACCCTGGGGAAGTCCCTCGCGCAACACACGCTCAGTGAACTGCTCTATGTAGGGGCGCAGAGGTTCGAAGTCGGCATCCGTCCTGTGGTCGCAGAGCGAGTAGGCCACCGAAGGGATATACTTCATGCACCCTTCGAGGGTAACGCCCATCGTTCCGCTGTAGTGGCTATTCACAGAGCCGTTGTCGCCGTGGTTAATGCCGCCGATGACCATGTCGGGGCGGCGCTGTAATATCTGTGAGAGCGCCATCTTCACACAGTCGACGGGAGTGCCGTTGCACGACCATATCTCCACGCCCGGCTCCCGATGGCGCAGGGTGAGCAGCAGCGGTGTGGTGGCCGAGAAAGCACAAGAGAAGCCAGAGCGGGGACCTTCAGGCGCACATACCACAATGTCGGCAAAGCGGCGCACCATGTCTACAAGACAGCGCAGGCCCTTCGCCTCGTAGCCATCGTCATTTGAGATAAGAATAACAGGTTTTTCCATAATGTTAGTTTATGTATAGACTATACATTCAATGATGCCTCTATACATAGACAATAAACGGACTTTTTCAACAAATATAACGGAAGAATGTAAAGATAATAACCGGCTTCTGTTTCCTCCGTGGAAACAAATTTGTTTCCACGGAGGAAACATTGAGAACCTATGTGATTCAGTCGAAGAATCCGGGCTGCTTGTAGGGGATGCCTAGCTCACGGTCGACGGTAGCGAGGATGCCCTGCACCTGGCCGAGGGCGAACATACGGCCTAGGAGGGTGTAGCCGGCATTGTGGCCGTGACTGCTCTCGTCCATGATACCACCGGGTTGGTCGGTGAAGGTCATACCGTGGTCGACACGCATGGGGAGTTGAGAGTTGAGATTTGAGAGTTGAGAGTTAGCTGCACGACGCTGGCCCTCTTGCTCGAAGATGCGGCAGAGCTCGATGAGGTCGGCACGTCCGCCAAGGTGGCTGGCCTCGGTGAAGTCTCCATTGGGAAAGATGTGGCAAGAGCGCAGGTGAACGAAGTGGGTACGGGGAGCAAACTCGCGAGCCATCTCGACGACGTTGTTATAGGCTCCTGCGGAGAGCGAACCGGCACAGAAAGTGAGGCCGTTGTGCTGGTTGGGCACGGCATTGAGGAACCAGCGGATGTCGTCGGCAGTACGCACGATGCGCGGCAGACCCAGAATCTCGATGGGGGGGTCATCGGGATGCACGCACATGTCCATGTTACACTCCTCACAGACGGGCATGATGGCCTCCAGGAAGTACTTCATGTTCGCGCGCAACTGAGCCTTGTCTATGCCTTTGTACAGGTCGAGAAACTCGCGGAACTTCTGTACCGGAGCCTCGTCGTTCTCGCTGAAGTTGCCAGAGACGAAGCCCTGGGTCTTGATGACGATGTTCTCCACCAGCTTGTGGTCTTTCTCGGGAGTCATGGTCTTGGCCAGCTCGTCGCACTCGGCCAATACGTTGCGGCCTTCACCCACACCAGCGGGAAATTCAAACTTCGCCCACTCCTCGCGTGCACCCGGACGCTTCAGGATATAGATGTCGAAATAGGCGAACTCGGCGTAGTTGAAGTAGAGGTTCGTCGAACCGTTGGGATTCTGGTGCAGCAGGTCTGTGCGTGCCCAGTCGAGCACAGGCATGAAGTTATAGCAGATGCAATGGATGCCCTCTGCCGAGAGGTTGCGCAGGCTCTCCTTGTAGACCTCAATCTGCTCGTCGCGGTCGGGGCCAGCATACTTGATGGTCTCCACCACCGGCAGGCTCTCCACCACGCTCCAGCGCATGCCGTAGCTCTCGATATACTCACGCAGGTCACGGATTTTCTCACGTGTCCAAACCTGTCCCAGGGGCACGTCGTGAAGTGCGGTGACGATGCCCTCAACACCAATCTGTCTCAACATGGCAAGCGTAATCTTGTCCTTCTTGCCAAACCATCTCCAAGTTCTTTCCATAGTTTTCTTGTTTTATGTTTTTAGGAATTTTGCGCAAAGGTACAAAGAAAAAGCGAAAGGGCAAAGGTCGTTACTTTTTTTTAGTATTATTCCCGATATTCGTTATTTTTCGTAAAAACCGCACATATATAAAAAATAATGTGTAATTTTGCAGCCAAATTACTAAAACAACTAACCATGAAGTTACGACTACTACTATTTTCCCTGGTCATTTCGACCACCGTTTGGGCCGACCCCGATTTCTCGAAAGACAAGAAGTACCACATCGTTTGTTCGCAGTTCTCCGCAGGATGTGTTGTCGACGGAGCCTCTGCCCATCAGAACACGCCGCTCTATCATCTGCAGGAGGCGACCACAGACGCGGAGACCTACTGGCTGATGAATGACGAGGGCGACGGATACTTCTCCATCAAGAACGCCAAGACTGGACAATACGTCACCTACGACGGGCAGCGCCAGGACTCGCCCATGCTGTTGCGCTACGTGAACATGACCGACGAGATGGACGGCAGGAACTCGCTCTGGGCCTTCATAGAATACACCGACGGCGTGTATGCCATACGCAATGCCGAGAAGACCGACCACCTCTGGGATGTCCGTGTAGACAGCTACTGCGTGGGCACTTACTCACGCACCGAATCTCCCAACTCGAACCAGCAGTTCCGCATCTTCGACGAAAACGACAACCTGGTGGGGGAGAAAAAGGAAGAGATTCCCGAGACGGACGATAAGTTCTATGTTTCGTCGTGGCTGGTGGCAACGGCAGACTCTCCCGACGGATGGACTTTCCAGACCGATGCCTGGAGCGACCCCGGCTTTGGAGACTACCGCAACGGAACGTCAAGAATCACTTCGCCTTTCCTGGAGCGTTGGAACGACAGCGCATACGGTGCCCTGGATGACAACGCCCTGAGCCAGACGCTCCACAACCTGCCTGAAGGCAACTACCAGCTGGAAGCCGACGTCATCGCCGTGCGCCAGTCTTCAAACGACTGGTGGAGCAGCACGCCGGAAGAGGTAGGCCACGGCGTGTTCCTCTATGCCAACAGTCAGCAGACAGAGTGTGGCACCAACGATGAGCGGCCACGTCATTACACTACCAACTTTACTGTAGACAGCAAAGGAACGGTTTCGCTGGGACTGCGCATCAACGGCACCAACGCCAACTGGGTGGCTATCGACAATTTTGAGCTTTACTTCCTGGGAACAGAGGAGGAACTGATTGCCGGAGAAAAGGCTAAGGTGAGGGCCGAGCTGGAGAGCTACTACGACAGTAGCTCGCTGGAAACACTCATCGATGCTTGTAACGATGACTTCAACGCCCTCGAAGTGCTGCGCCACAGTACCGACAACATGCCAACCATCGACCCACTGGGAGAAGGAATGATTGAACTGACCATCGACGGACAGGGACTCTCATGGGCAGAGAGCATAGAACTCTACCTGGTAAGCACCTCAGAGGACATCTTCGGCACAGACTATACTGCCGTCATCGACTACGTCCAGGCTGAGGGATGGGACAGCCTGAAAATCAACGGCAAGTACGTGGCTCCTGGCGAAAGCTTCACCTTCTCCAAGGTCACCGCAGGAAAGTACTATTCCTTCACGGCCGCCAAGAAAGACGGCTCAAAGAAATACATCAGGCGTGTCACCTTCACCTCACTTCCCGTAGTGAGACTCTACGGTTCATTCAACAACAGCTACAGCGACGGATACATTCAGGTGATGGAACCCGGCTTGGGCTACATACCAGACGTACTGAACATGAAGGCAAAATGGCGCGGAGGAATCACCAACGGCAGCGGAAAGCACAAGCGCAACTACCACGTCAAGCTGCAGAACGCGCTGGGCAAGAAACTAGAGACGGAGTTCTTCGGACTGCGACACGACAACTCCTGGATTCTGGAGTCGTGCCAGGTAGACATGAGCCGCATACGCAACCGAGTGCTCACCGACCTCTGGAACGACTTCTCCACCCCACCCTACTACATCGACAAGGACGACAGGGCCATGACCGGCACACGCGGACAATTCGTGGAGCTGATACTCAACGACGAATACCGAGGCATCTACTGCATGACGGAAAACATGGACCGCAAGCAGATGAAGCTGAAGAAGATAGACGAAGCCACCGACGACACCGAGCAAGTCACACACGGACAACTGTGGAAGGCAAAGGACTGGTGCTACGCCGTGTTCATGGGTCCCAACCGAGGACACTACCAGCCCGCCAACTATCTCACCACCCCCAACAAGAGAAGCGAAATGTGGGACAATTATGAAGTGAAGTACCCCGACTTCGAGGACTACGGCAACGTGACCGACTGGAGCCTGCTCTATGATGCCGTGGACTTTGTCTGCCACTCCGACGACGACGAGTTCCGTGAGCACGTGGCCGAGTATTTCGACATACCCGTGGTCATGGACTACTACATTCTCATGGAGACCGTCCTCGCCACCGACAACCACGGCAAGAACCAGTTCTTCGCCGTCTACGACAAGCAGGAGGACAAGAGAATCACTTTCGCCGTATGGGACATGGACGCCACCTGCGGACAGCGGTGGAGCGACCAGTACTACCACTCCTCGCTCATGCAGCCTGAGCAGGACTACGCCCGATACATCTATAACAACGAGCACGGCGAGAACAACCTCTACAAACGTCTGCGTGACACCGATGCCAATGACTTCAACATGCAGATGCGCCTGCGCTACCGTGACCTCAGACACAACAACCTGGCCACCGACAGCATCCTCAGCCGGTTCCGCATCTACCTCAACCAGTTTAAGAAATGTGGGGCAGCACAGCGTGAGTACGACCGCTGGAACGGCGACAGCGACATCTATGGCTACGACCTGAACTTCGATGACGAGATGGAATACCTCACCGACTGGTTCACCCGCCGCATGGACTATCTGGACACCGTGCGCTTCGACATTGCCTCTCTGCCTGAAGAATCTGTCAAGGGCGATGTGAACGGCGACGGCGTAGTCGACGTGGCCGACATATCCAGCATCATCACCTTCATGGCCGACGGTGGTAACGATGAAGCTAAAACAGCTGCCGACGTGAATGGTGACGGAACAGTCGACGTGGCCGACATCTCAAACGTGATAAGCATCATGGCGGGAGTTGAATCGTAAATCGAAAATTAGTAAATCGCAAATAATATGGAGTTTACAGCAAAACAAATCGCCGAGATGATTGGCGGACGAATTGAAGGCAACGAGAATGCCGCAGTACACACCTTTGCAAAGATTGAGGAGGGACAGGAAGGCGCATTGTCATTTCTCTCGAACCCGAAATATAAGCACTTCCTCTACGACACCCATTCAAGCATCGTGCTCATCAACGATGACCTCCAGCTGGAGCAGCCCGTGACGACCACACTCATCCGCGTGCCCGATGCCTACGAGGCCGTGGCCAAGCTGCTGCAAATCTACGAGAGCATCAAGCCCCGCAAGACGGGCGTAGACACGCTGGCCTTCGTCTCACCGAAAGCCACCATCGGCAAGGATGTCTACATCGGTCCCTTTGCCTGCATCGGCGACGGGGCAGTCATCGGCGATGGCACACAGATATACCCCAACGTCGTCATCGGCGAGGGAGTGACTATCGGCCAGAAATGTCTGCTCTACCCCAACGTCACCATCTATCAGGGCTGTAAGCTCGGCAATGCCGTCACCATCCATGCTGGAAGCGTCATAGGTGCCGATGGCTTCGGCTTCGCGCCTGGCACAGAGGGCTACGACAAGATTCCGCAGATTGGCATCGTCATCATCGAGGACAACGTCGAGATAGGTGCTAACACCTGCATCGACCGCTCCACCATGGGAGCCACCGTCATACACCGTGGCGTAAAGCTCGACAACCTTATCCAGGTGGCTCACAACTGCGAGATTGGCGAGAACACCGTCATGTCTGCTCAGGTAGGAATGGCAGGAAGCACCAAGATTGGCCAGTGGTGCATGGTAGGCGGACAGGCTGGCTTCGCAGGCCATATCCATGTTGCCGACAAGACCTTCGTTGGCGCACAATGTGGCGTCATCAGCAACACCAAGGGCAACGAGCAGCTCATCGGCTCGCCCGCCATGGAGCCCAAGACCTACTTCCGAGGCATGGCCATATTAAAACACCTGCCAGACATGTACCGTGAACTGGCACAGTTGAAAAGGCAGGTGGAAGAGATGCAAAACTCCAAATAAAGTGAATATTGTTACCTTTTGAGGCTGGTTGGGAGTACCTAAATCCCGAACAGCTCGTGGTGTGTGCCGAGACGCAGGAGTTTGATGGTGTTGGTGGCTTTGTCAATCCAGATGAGCAGGAAGTCGTCTTCAATGTGGCACTCCATGCAGCCTTCGTATTCGCCGTGAAGCTTGTGCGGGTGGTTCTCAGCAGGTACGCGCCCGTGCCGATTCATATACCTGATGATTTCTCCCAGGGCGTGTATTTTATCGGCTTGGTGCTTGTACCGCTTCAGGTCTTTCTTGAACTTCCCCGATTGTATGATGGTTGTCATAGACTGGCGACGTACTCCTCAAAGTGTTCAATCTGATAGGGTGTCAGCTCTTCCATTTCCACGCCAGAGCGTGCCTCCTCGATGGCGGCGAGTGTGTCGGCGTTTGGCCTTTTGTACATTCCGTCGAGGATATACTCGCCAGCGAGCGCGCTGAGGCTCCAGCCAATGCGCTTAGCCTCTTTCCTTATGTAGTCGGCCTCGAACTGTGGGAGGGTGACCGTCATTCTCACTTTCCTTGCTGTAGTGTTCATATTATATTCGATTTAAAGGCATATCTGATTAACTACGGTGCAAAGGTAGTTATTTTTGTTGTAATCTCCAAATTTGTGGGGGAATTTTATCTACAAGTGGAGCGGAATACGGGACTCGAACCCGCGACCCTCGGCTTGGGAAGCCAATGCTCTACCAACTGAGCTAATTCCGCCTGTAAATCTAAAAAGAAAGGAACAACGCTGTTCCCCTTGACTTTGAGCCGATACCCGGACTCGAACCGGGGACCCACGCATTACGAATGCGTTGCTCTACCAACTGAGCCATATCGGCATTCCGCTCATTTGCGGCTGCAAAGGTAAGCATTTTTTCTATTCCCAACAAATTTTTCCTCGTTTTTTTTGAAAATAGATTAAAAAAGGAGTGCCGAAGCCCATTTTATGGAATATTATTCATACCTTTGCCACTCCTTACAATATTATTATATATGAGACATTTCATCTACCTGCTCCTTCTCATCTGTAGTCTGACCGCAACGGGTCAGGAAGCGGAGTCATTTCGCGTCGACACCCTCAGCGATGCCGTGTTCAGTCGTATGTTGGGCAAGAGCTATCCTGAGGGTTGTTCCGTAGCCCGTAGCGACCTGCGCCTTCTCAGCGTGCTCCACTACGATGCCAACGGATACACGATGAAAGGCCAGATGGTGTGCCATAAGTCCATCGCCTCCGACCTGCTCGACATCTTCCGCCAACTCTACGAAGCCCGCTACCCCATAGAACGCATGACGCTTATCGACGACTATGACGCTGACGACGAGCACTCTATGACGGCCAACAACACCTCCTGCTTCTGCTACCGACCGATTGCGGGCAGCAAGCGGCTGTCGAAGCACGCCCAGGGACTGGCCGTAGACATCAACCCGCTGTACAACCCCTGTGTGAAGAAGAAATCCGACGGTAAGACCACCATCCAGCCCGCAGCAGGAGCACCCTATGCTGACCGCCGCAAGCCCTCACCCTACAAATTGAAACGCGGCGACCTCTGTTATCGTCTGTTTGTGGAGCACGGTTTCCATTGGGGCGGAGAATGGAAAACCGTCAAGGACTACCAGCACTTTGAACGCTAGTTGGGGGAATAATACTGTTTCATAAGCCCCCCGCTTACTCGTAGTCATCGATGACGGCATTGGTGAAATCCATCATAGGTTTGGCTGCGCGGAATATCCGCTCCATCTCGTCAAGCCATCCATCGCCCTCGAAAAACGTCTCAGGGACATGATGCCACATGCAGTAGTCCTTCAGTCGCAGATACTTAACATGCTCATAGTCACGTGGAAAACCGCTAGGACATGATTTCAGCTTAGTCATGCCAAAGCCTTGCGGCGAACCCCAACTGGCATCCTCCGGCCCGTCGAAAAAACGGAGGAACTCCGCACTCTCTACACAGCGCAGCCAATCCGCCTCATTGGCCATTATTTCGTTGCGACAGGCAGTGAGGATGTTTGTAGGCAGCCAGTAGTTACCCACAGCCAGCACGCAGCCATCGGGTTCCACATGCATGTAGTACCCGCCACGAAGGGCTTTCTTCCCGTGGGCATTGAAGTAGGCTCCGAAATGGTTCTTATATGGCGACTTGTCGGGCGAGAACCTTGTGTCGCGGTAGAAGCGGTAGGTGCAATCCTTCAGCGGCTGACGCGCTATGTCGGGGTCGAAGCCAATGATGCGCCCACGCGCCTTCTCCACAGCCGTCTCCCACTCACGCCGGGCAGCGTCGTAGGCTGCGCGATGCTCCTGAAACCATGCACGGTTGTTGTTAGCCATCACGTCGCGCAGAAAAGAAATAATAAGCTTTATGTCCATGCAATTTTCTTTTTAACAACTTTTATAACGTCTATATCTGTGAAAAATTGTACCTTTGTCGGCAAATTGCGTTAAACCTTAAAGATAATCATTATGTTACAGGAAAAAGACCTAAAGCAGATTGCCCAGCGTGGCATTAGCGAAGAGCAAATCAAGACCCAGTTACACCAGTTTGAGACAGGCTTCCCCTTCCTTAAACTCGAAGCCGCAGCAGCCGTAGGACGTGGCATCGTGGCCCCAACGGAGGCAGAGCGCAAGCAGTACGTCAGCGCATGGGAGCAGTATAAGGCCGCCGGACGCCGCATCGTGAAGTTCGTTCCTGCCAGTGGTGCCGCCAGCCGCATGTTCAAGAACATGTTCGCCTTTGTAGACGCCCCCTACGATGTGCCCACTACCGACTTCGAGAAGAAATATTTCGACGAGATAGAGAAGTTTGCCTTCTACGACGCGCTCGATGCCGCCTGCCAGAAGAATGAGGGCAAGGGCATCAAAGCCCTGATGGCCGAAGGCAATTACAAGGCCGTGGCTGCCAACATGCTCCGTAAGGAAGGCCTGAACTACGGCCAGCTGCCCAAGGGCATGTTGCTCTTCCACAAGTATGCCGAGGGAGCCCGCACACCGATGGAGGAGCACCTCGTCGAGGGAGCCCTCTATGCCGCCAGCAATGGTGAGGCCCACGTGCACTTCACCGTCTCGCACGACCATCTGGAGTTCTTCAAGCAGAAGGTGGCCGAGAAGGCCGACGGCTTCGCACAGAAGTATGGCATCAAGTACGACATCACCTTCTCCGAGCAGAAACCCTCTACCGACACCCTCGCCGCCAACACCGACAACACCCCCTTCCGCGAGGACGACGGCTCGTTGCTCTTCCGTCCAGGAGGCCACGGCGCACTCATCGAGAACCTCAACGAGATTGAAGCCGACGTGGTGTTCATCAAGAACATAGACAATGTGGTGCCCGACCGTCTGAAGCCCGAGACCGTAGAGTGGAAGCAGGTCATCGCCGGCGTGCTCGTCACCCTGCAGCAGAAAGCCTTCGACTACCTGCGCATCCTCGACCACGGTGCCACCGATGCCCAGCTACAGGAGATAGCACAATTTGTAAAGGACTGCCTGTGCGTAGACCCGAAGGACAATGTGGTCGACGCTGGCTACCTGCGCAGCAAGCTGGACCGCCCCATGCGCGTCTGTGGTGTGGTGAAGAACGTGGGCGAGCCTGGAGGAGGCCCCTTCCTCACCTACAATCAGGACGGCACCGTCTCGCTGCAGATTCTCGAGAGCTCACAGATTGACACCAACAACGAGGAGTACATGAAGATGTTCACCCAGGGCACCCACTTCAACCCCGTAGACCTTGTCTGCGCCGTGAAAGACTATCTGGGTAAGCCCTATCATCTGCCCGACTTCGTGGACAAGACCACCGGCTTCATCTCCTCGAAATCGAAGGGTGGAAAGGAACTGAAAGCCCTCGAGCTGCCCGGTCTCTGGAACGGAGCCATGAGCGACTGGAGTACCGTCTTCGTAGAAGTTCCCCTCGGAACCTTCAACCCCGTGAAGACCGTCAACGACCTGCTCCGCCCGCAGCATCAGGGATAAGCCCACAGGCCAAACCTACCGACTAAGCTGAGCCAACCAGCTGACATCGACTCATTATTGATACGTCCGAAAGAAGATAAGAAGATAATCTAGAAATAATCCCGCAATTCTTTTGTGAGTTGCGGTATTTTTTTGCTCCGTGTGGTGATAAATATCTCAAAAAATGTTAATCGATTTCGTCGTCAGTTGGTATGGAATAGTTCCTCCACTTTATGTCCGAGGTGTAGCACGCAGCTATCTTGACCAATCTGTCGAACAAATCGTACTTAGGGTCGTTTGAGTCCCTGAAGAACCTGCGATTGAACTTCCAGCAGAACTCATTGAGGTAGAGTTGCAAGAATTGCCTGTCAACTTCGCCATGAATTGCTGCTATCCCGTTTTTACATCTGCCTATCACGATATGTACCCACGGGAGGTTCGTCTTGACGACTTTGTCCACATCGTATTCCGTGTAAGGCACATGCTTTTTGAAGAAATCCTTGAAATTGACATGGGAAGACGATCCGTCTGTAGCAGGGTCGTTCGGGATTTAGAAAAGTTTAAATGCAAAGATAGTGATAATTACGGAATTATTGCTAACTTTGCACCCGTATTTAGAAAAGTTCATCATGTAACACTAAATCATCATTCGTAAACAACTATGGTTCTTAACTACATCTGGATAGCGTTTTTCATCATTGCCTTTGTGGTGGCGCTGGTGCGCTTGATTTTCTTTGGCGACTATGAAGTGTTCCCTGCGATGATGGACAGCACGTTCTCATCGTCGAAGACTGCGTTTGAGATTTCCCTGGGTCTTACGGGCGTGCTGGCCCTTTGGCTCGGCGTGATGAAGATTGGAGAGAAGGGCGGCGTGGTGAATGTGCTGGCCCGTCTGCTCTCTCCGCTGTTCGCAAAGCTCTTCCCCGACATCCCGAAAGGACACCCCGTGACGGGGAGCATCTTCATGAACATCGCCGCCAACATGCTCGGGCTGGACAATGCCGCCACACCCTTAGGTCTGAAGGCTATGGAACAGCTGCAGGAACTGAATAAGGATAAGGAGACGGCCACCAATCCGATGATTATGTTCCTCGTGCTGAACACCAGCGGCCTGACGCTCATCCCCGTGAGCATCCTCGTCTACCGTGCCCAGCAGGGGGCGGCACAGCCTACGGATGTCTTCATACCGATACTCCTGGCCACGTTCTTCTCTACTATCGTGGGCGTGCTCGTCACCTCGATTTGGCAACGCATCAACCTCTTTAACCGCGTCATCATCGGAACTCTTGGCGGGGCCTGTCTGCTTGTCTCGGCTATCATCTGGGGATTCAGTCAGCTCGATGGCGAGACGATGAACACGGTGAGTACTACGGTGGCCAACATCCTGCTGATGACTATCATCGTGGCCTTCATCCTATCCGGCATGAGGAAGCGCGTCAATGTCTACGATGCATTCATCGACGGGGCAAAGGATGGTTTCCAGACGGCGGTACGTATCATCCCCTACCTCGTGGCCATCCTCGTGGCTATCGGCGTGTTCCGGGCCTCGGGAGCTATGGACTATCTCATCGACGGTGTTGCCAACGGCGTCAAGGCCTGTGGCATCGATGCCGACTGGGTGGCTGCCTTGCCTACAGCGCTTATGAAACCCCTGAGCGGTAGCGGAGCACGTGGCATGATGGTCGACGCCATGCAGACCTACGGTGCCGACTCCTTCGTGGGTCGTCTGAGTTGCATCTTCCAGGGTTCGACAGACACCACGTTCTATATCCTTGCTGTTTACTTTGGCTCTGTGGGCGTACGTCACACACGCCATGCCGTAGCCTGTGGACTACTGGCAGACCTTGCCGGCATCATTGCCGCCATAGCCATCTGCTACCTGTTCTTCTCATGAGAATAGGCTATGCCAGTGTAAGAAGCGTTCCACACCATCAAGGCCGAACTTTTCCAGGCTCTTGGCGGTCTGCTCGGCGGTGAGCAGTCTTTGTGGGTGGCTCTTAGAGTAGAACTTGTCGGCATAGCATATTAGCTGCTCCTCCAGCGTCTCCGGCAGATAGTCGGCCAATGGCAGGGGCAGTTGTCGTTCTTCTATCTGCTGTCGGGTAAGGCCAGCTCCGGTATGTCGCTCACAGACACGGGCATGACGGGGAAACCCTTCCTCACGAAGCACACGCCCACCGATGAGTCCGTGACAAAGATAAGGCGAATCACCATGACAGTAGATGCCCGGCGCATCGCACCAGCGGATGCCAATGTCATGGAGCATGGCGGCTTCCTCCACAAACTGACGGTCTAACGACAACTCTGGATGACGGTCACAGCACTCCAGACAACGATTGGCCACCTGACGACTATGGAGCAACAGCAACTGGCGCAGCTCGTCGTCGTCAGGATAATACTTCTCTATGATTTTATTGTAATCCATATTGATAAAGGGGAGTGAAGGGGGAGTGAAGGGGGAGTGAAGGGGGAGTGAAGGGGGAGTGAAAGGGACGATACCTTCTTTCTCAGTTTATGGGGACAGCAAAAGTATTGTCCCTTTCACTCCCCTTTCACTCCCCTTAAAATACTATCCGATGTTCGTTCGGCGGTAGAAATCAATGTTCTCCTTGGTGAGCAGCTCGATGGGCATGTAGTTGACGGGAGTGACTTCGTGTTTCAGCACGATGGCCTGGAAGAGCGTCTCCACGCAGGAGTAACCCTGGAGGTAGGCATGCTGGGCAATGAGGAACGAGATGCTGCCCTGCCGCACGCACTCCGCGTTCTTTGGCACCATGTCGTAGCCCATGATTTGGATGTTCCGGCGGTTCTTTCGCAGGAGATAGTCGCCGACGAGGTGGGCCTTCGAGTTGAACGTAATGCAATGGTGCACATGAGGATGGGCCTGAAAGAACTCGTCAAGAATCTCGTCGAACGTCTCCTTCGGCTGTCCCAGTGGGAGGTTCACCTCTGTAATCTCAATCTCTGGGAAGTGATCCCTCATGTAATGCCGGAAGCCAGTCTCACGGTTCGACTGCTGCTTGGAGCCGATGTGTCCGTCCTTGAGCTGCTTCATCACCATGATTTCCTTCTCCTTCGACGCGATGAGCATCATCATGCGGGCGGCGAAGTAGCCACTTTGGAAGGAGTCCTGACCGAAGAACGCCAGCGGCTTCAGGTCGGGCAGGTAGGAGTCGAGGAGAATGAAGGGCACGCCGCGCTCGGTCAGCTCATCGGTAAAGTTACGTGTCACCTCCAGCTTTGCCGGCACGACAATGACGCCATCCACCTTTTCTGCCAGACAATCGGCAGCGGCCTTGATGAACGTCGGGGCGTTGAAACGCTCGTAGTAAAGTAAGCGCAACGTGATGTGAAAGTCGCGACGATGCTTTGTGGCGGCCTGCACGCCCTCTTCTATCTCGTCCCAGTAGGCCTCGCTGTCGTGCTGGGGGATGATGCAGACGAAAGTGTAGTCCTTGTTGTAGGCCAGCGCCGAGGCGTACATATTGGGCTGATAGTCCATCTCTGAGAGCGCCTGCTCCACCTTCTCTCGTGCCGTCTTCGACACATTGGGACGTTCATGGAGCACACGGTCCACGGTGCCCACACTTACTCCTGCCCTTTCGGCAATGTCCTTTATCCTGATTTTGTCCATATTTCTTTCTTTTTGGGGAGTGAAAGGGGAGTGATGGGGGGAGTGAAGGGGGAGTGAAAGGGACGAATGTCTTGCTGGTAGTATAGAATACCATAACACTCACTTCTATTAACTTAATGTTGTTGTCAGTCTAATAATATAAGTATCGTCCCTTTCACTCCTCTTTAACTCCCCCTTCACTCCCCTTTCACTCCCATAAAATTAGTATGATTCGCTTTCGTTGGGGAAATCGCCGCTCTTCACATCGGTGACATACTGCCCTACGGCATCGGTCATGATACTGTTGAGGTCGGCATAGCGACGGAGGAAACGTGGCGAGAAGCCTTGTGTCATGCCCAGCATGTCGGCTATGACAAGAATCTGACCGTCGCAATAGGCTCCGGCACCAATGCCGATGGTGGGCACACTGATCTCTGCCGTTACCTGTTCAGCCAGCGCAGCAGGAACCTTTTCCAGCACCACGGCGAAGCAACCGGTCTCGGCAAGCAGACGGGCATCGTTGAGCAGTTTCTCAGCCTCGCGCTCTTCTTTAGCCCTGACGGCGTAAGTTCCAAATTTATTGATACTTTGCGGTGTAAGGCCAAGGTGCCCCATCACGGGGATTCCAGCATCGAGGATCCGCTTCACGCCATCGATGATTTCCACACCACCTTCGAGCTTCAGCGCGTCGCATCCGCTCTCCTTCATGATACGTATGGCATTGGACACGGCGACATGACTACCCACCTGATAGGAGCCGAAAGGCATGTCGCAGACCACCAGGGCACGCTTCACGCCGTTGACCACGGCACGTGCATGGTAAATCATCTGGTCGACGGTCATGGGAAGCGTCGTCGTGTTACCTACCATTACGTTCGAGGCGGAGTCACCGATAAGGATTCCGTCAATACCAGCACGGTCTACGATACCGGCGGTGGTGAAATCGTAGGAAGTGAGCATGGAGATTTTCTCTCCCTTCTGTTTCATTTCGATGAAGCGATGCGTTGTTACCTTACGCTCGTCGTTAACTAAATATCCTGCCATTTTTGTTTAGGGGAGTGAAAGGGAAGTGAAGGGGGAGTGAAAGGGGAGTGAAAGGGACGTTACCTTCTTTCTCAGTTTATGGGAACAGCAAAAGTATTGTCCCTTTCACTCCCCCTTCACTTCCCCCCTTCACTTCCCTTTCACTCCAAAAATTAAAGTTATTATAGTTATCAATCTGAATATCAGAGAGCGGTGCTATGGCCTCGCGGGTATTGGTGGTAGCCAGTCCTACGACATACATCCCGGCGGCTCGGCCAGAACGCAGTCCGTTGAAGCTGTCTTCAAACACCACACAGTCCTCAGGCGCCACGCCTAGTCTCTGTGCCGC
Source organism: Prevotella sp. (assembly GCA_017475265.1). Taxonomy (GTDB): domain Bacteria; phylum Bacteroidota; class Bacteroidia; order Bacteroidales; family Bacteroidaceae; genus Prevotella. The sequence continues at coordinate 52,397 of JAFVFY010000129.1, forward strand.
CCTGAGGTAGCATTGCGGCGAAGGCTTGCTCTCGGTGAAGTCTTCGCTGGTGAGTATCTCGTCGAAAACGAGACGCAGCTCCGGCCGGCTGCGATAGACGCTGTCCATCTTCTGCCGGTTGGAGCTGGTCACTATAGCCGTCCGCACCCCTTGGGTGCGCAGTACGGCCAAAAAGTCCTGTAGCCCTTCGATGTAGTCGTAGTGCATCTGTGCCTCGAAGTCGTTGAGCCGTTGCATCACCGTCTCGCGCTCCGCCTCCAAAGGTCCTGACCACCAACGGTCGAAAATCTGGTCCAACGTGGAGCCTTTTATCTCATGCTCCAGGCCAGGATGCTCCGGATGGTAAAGCCGACATTGTGAACCCCAGAACACAGAGTACTGGGGTTCCGTGTCGAACACCACACCGTCGAGGTCAAAAAGAGCTGCCCTGAACATAAATTTAGAGGGCGAACTTGTAGCCCACGGTGAGCATCACAGAGTTGTTCTTAAAGTCCTTCACGCCAGGAGTGCTATCCTTGTTCACCTTCGTCAGGCCAAGGTTGTAGCGCAGGTCGAGCACGATGGGCACCTTGAACTGATAGGAAACGCCCAGGGGGATGGAGATGTCCACCTTTTTCAGGCCGTCCTTGATGTCAACATCAGCCTCCATCGACGTGTTGTCTACCTTTTCCTTAGCCTTCGAGCTGGCGTTCGTCAGGAAGCCGAACTGCACACCAGCCTTTACGGCAAAACCGTTAAAGAGATAGAGATTGGCGGTCACAGGCACATGGACATAACCCAGCTCCAACTTGGCGTCGGAGATTTCATGCTTTTTTCCGTCTGCAGTACTGTAGATGTCCGTATCTTTCCAACCACTTCCCTGAAGAGCATAGTCCACACCTGCTGCCAAGCTGAACTTGGGAGCCAGCTGGTATTCAAACTCCACGCCAATGAGTCCGGCACCGATGGGCGACTTGTCAAGAGTCATACCTTGTAAACCTGCTTGATCCAAAGGCAGGTCGGGCATGTTGCTCAACCAAGAGACACCGAGACCGGCCTTCGGCTGAATGGAAAACGTGCCTGGTTCAAACTGGGCGTTAGCACTTACTGCGGCCACCATCATGGCGGCAATCATCACAAACTTTTTCATAATTGTTACCTATTAATAAATAATAATGTGTAATGGCCCATAAGCGGGTCTCTTCTTAAAATCGGGTGCAAAGGTAGGCACTTTTTCCTCGGAGTTTTAAAAAATAATGCTAAAAAAAGATAAACAGATTGATAAAAGTGCCTTTTGTGGCCTAAAAACGCAAAAAAAAGGTTTAAAATTTCACCATATCCAATATTTTACGTAACTTTGCGCCCGCAAAATAAGCGACAGTAAAAAAAACCAATAAAATAATGGCAGACAAAATGAACAATCAGCAGGGTGCTCCTGAAGTGATGGAGACCCTCAGCAAGAGCGAGGACTTTATCCTCAAGTACAAAAACCTTCTCATTGGCGGCGTTGTGGCTATACTCGTCCTCGTGGCCGGCTACTTCACCGTGAAGCATTTCACCCACGAGTCGTTCCAGAAAGCCAGCACCGCTATGGCCAAGGCTCAGGAGTACTACTCCGACGCCGTGCTCAGCGACGATGCCGCCCTCTTCAACAAGGCTCTCAATGGTGACAGCCTCGGCAACGTTGGATTCCTTGCCATCGCCAGCGATTACTCAGGCAAGGCCGCCAACCTGGCTAACCTCTATGCCGGCATCTGCTACGCTCGTCTGGGCAACTGGGAGGAAGCAGCAAACTACATCAAGAAGTTCGACGGCGACGACGAGATGGTAGCTCCCGCTGCCATCGGTGCCCTGGGCAATGTCCAGGCTAGCCTTGGACAGCTCGACGAGGCCATAAGCACCCTGAAGAAGGCTGCTTCAAAGGCTGACAACGCCGCTCTCTCACCACAGTTCCTCATCCAGGCAGCAGAAATCCTGGAGAGCCAGGGTAAGAAGGACGAGGCCCTCAAGCTCTACGAGCAGGTGAAGGCCGACTATCCCGAGTACCTGCGCTTCAACAACCTTGACAACTTCATTGAGCGCGTTAAATAATGGCTTCCGCACTCCATAACCTGAGCGACTACGACTTCAAGGCCGTACCCGACGCGTCGAACATGATTTTCGGCATTGTCGTGGCCGAGTGGAACTCTGAGATAACGGGTGCCTTGCTCGAAGGTTGTGTCTCCACATTGGAGAAGCACGGCGCGCTGCCCGAGAACATCCACGTGAAGACCGTCCCAGGCTCTTTCGAACTCATCTACGGTGCTCACCAGATGACCCTCAACGACGGTTATGATGCCGTCATCATCCTAGGAAGCGTTATCCGTGGCGAGACACCCCACTTCGACTACATCTGCGAAGGAGTGACGGCAGGTATCGCACGGCTCAATGCCACCAGTAACATTCCTGTCATCTATGGTCTGCTCACTACCAATGACCTTGAACAGGCTAAGGAACGTGCCGGTGGGAAGCTGGGGAACAAAGGAGACGAGTGCGCCGTGGTAGCCATCAAGATGGCAAAGTTCTAAAACGCGATTACACTTTACAGCTACAACGTCCGCCGTGCATCTTGCATGACGGACGTGTTTTTCTATACGACTGACTATGAAACAAGAAGACGATGAGCGCTATATGCGCATGGCCTTGGCCGAGGCACGGATAGCCTTGGAAAAGGGCGAGGTGCCCATTGGGGCGGTGGTGGTGTGCAAGGATCGTGTCATAGCACGTGCACATAACATGACGGAGACATTGACTGACGTAACGGCACATGCCGAGATGCAGGCCGTGACGATGGCTGCCAACCAATTGGGCGGGAAGTACTTAACGGACTGTACGCTCTATGTGACGGTGGAGCCTTGTGTGATGTGTGCAGGGGCTTTGGGATGGGCACAACTGCCACGTATAGTCTTCGGATGCCGTGATGAGAAACGTGGCTACCAACGTTTCGCCCCTCAGGCGCTACACCCCAAGGCAACAATAACAGGCGGCATCCTGGAGGAGGAGTGCCGCCTGCTAATGACGGAATTCTTTAAAGAACGAAGGGGAGTGAAAGGGGAGTGAAAGGGACGTTACTCGTACTTCCAAAACTTGAGTGACTTTTAGCGCAATGGTTTTATCCCGTTCCGTTTGAGCAGCGCCTTGATGGTCGGCTCTCCGCCACGGAAGCGTTTGTAGAGCACCATCGGGTCTTCGGTGCCTCCCTTGGAAAGGATGTTCTCACGGAAGCTCTCGGCAGTCTCACGGTCGAAGATACCATGGCGTTTGAACACGGCAAAAGCATCAGCGTCGAGCACCTCGGCCCACTTATAACTATAGTAACCAGCGGCGTAACCTCCTGCCATAATGTGCGAGAACTGCACGGTCATGCAGGTGTCGGTACGTTGCTTGCCGATGATGGCTTTCTTCCAGGCCTCTTTCTCGAAGGTCATCACATTCTCCGTAAACTCTTCTTTCTGGGTGTAGTAGGCCATATCGAGCAGTCCGAGGCTTACCTGACGCAGACAAGCCGTGGCCGCCATGAAGTTACGGCTCTTCACCACACGGTCTATCAGTTCGTCGGGTAGCGGCTCGCCCGTCTCATAGTGGAAGGCAAAGGTACGCAGGAACTCCTTCTCCACAGCGTAGTTCTCCATGAACTGTGAGGGCAGCTCCACGAAGTCCCAGAGCACACTCGTACCCGAAAGGCTCTCGAAGCGTGTATTGGCAAACATGCCGTGAAGCGAATGACCAAACTCATGGAGGAAGGTCTCCACCTCGCCAAGAGTCAGCAAGGCAGGCTTTCCCATTGACCATTGACCATTGACCATTGAACCTTCAGTAGGCTTCGTGAGGTTCATCACCACGCTGACATGCGGACGTATGTTCTCGCCCTTCTTGTCGATGCACTGGCTCTGAAACTGCGTCATCCATGCCCCACCCTGCTTGCCCTTGCGCGGATGGAAGTCGGCATAGAACACAGCAAGATACGAGCCGTCCTTGTCGAACACCTCGTAGGCCTTCACGTCGGGGTGATAGACGGGAATGTCCTTGTTCTCCTTGAAAGTGATGCCGTAGAGGCGGTTGGCCAGGCCGAAGACGCCGTCGATGACTTTCTCCAACTGTAGATAAGGACGCAGCATCTCAGCATCGATGTTGTATTTCTTCAGCTTCAGTTTGTGGGAGTAGAAGGCAATGTCCCAAGGCTCGAGCTTGATTTGAGATTTGAGATTTGAGGGTTGAGATTTCTTATAGAAACGCTTGACCTCTTCTTTCTCCTTCAAAGCTGTAGGCTTATACGCTTCTATGAGGTCGTTGAACAGACGGTAGACGCTGCGGACGTTACGTGCCATACGGTTTTTGAGCACGTAGTCGGCGTATGTCTTGAAGCCGAGCAGCTGGGCAATCTCGCGGCGCAGGTTGACAAGCTTCTTACAGATTTCCAGGTTGTTAGCATCGTTGTCGTGTATACAGAGCGTGTTGTGAGCCATGTACATCTGACGGCGTAGCTCCCGCTGAGTGCTGTAGGTCATAAATGGCGAATAGGACGGAGAGTCGAGGGTGAAAGTCCATCCGTCGCCCTTTGCTTCCTCTGCGGCAGCGTCGATAGCCGTCTGGGGCAGTCCTTCGAGTTGTGCGGGGTCGGTAATGTGGAGCTTGAAGGCCTTCTGCTCCTTGAGCACGTTCTGCGAGAACATCAGGGAGAGCATCGAAGCCTCCTCGGTGAGCTTTCGCAGCTTCTCCTTGCCCTCGTCATCTAGCAAGGCACCGCTACGCACAAAACCGTCGTAACAGTTATCGAGCAAACGTTTTTCTTCGGGAGTAAGACGGCGGTGATGGAGGTGCACATATTTCACACGCTCGAATAGCTTAGGGTTCAGGCGCACATCATTGGCATGTTGTGTCAGGATAGGTTGCAGCTTCTGGGCAAGGGCATCCATGTCATCATTCGTCTCTGCAGAGAGCAAGTTGAAGAACACGCTGCTGACACGCTCCAGCAGGTCGTAGTAACCCTCGGAATCGTCCTCCTGGTCTACGATGGTGTTGTCGAAGTTGGGCTTTGCGGGGTTATTGACGATACGGTCTATCTGCTCGTTGTCCCGGCGTATACCCTCCATGAAGGCTTCCTCGAAGTCCTCCAGGCGTATGCGGTCGAATGGCGGGGTGTCGTGAGGCGTGTTGTAGGGTTCAAAAAACGGGTTCTTCCTCACATTGACATTATCTGTACTCATCTTATTATTGGACTATTTGACTATTTACTATTTGACTATTTACAAATTGGCTGCAAAGGTAAGAAAAAAGCGGGACATAATGCTTAAATATTAAAAAAAGTTCACATTTTTGGCTAGTTCATGCAATCTTAGTACCTTTGCGCCCAAATCGTAAATCGTAAATTCGTAAATAGTCAAATCGTTTAGGCGTAAGCCCAAATCGTAAATCGTAAATTCGTAAATAGTCAAATCGTTTAGGCGCAAGCCCAAATCGTAAATCGAAAATTGCTAAATCGTAAATAATAAGATGCCTGAGATTTCCGTCCGGGGCCTTGAGATGCCCGAAAGCCCCATACGCAAGCTGGCCCCTCTGGCCGCTGCCGCCAAGAAGCGTGGCACACATGTCTATCACCTGAATATCGGTCAGCCCGACCTGCCTACACCGCAGGTAGGTCTTGATGCGCTGAAGACCATCGACCGCAACATCCTGGAGTATTCTCCCTCGCAAGGCTATCTCAGCTACCGTGAGAAGCTGGTGGGCTACTACGCGAAATACAATATTCAGGTGACTGCCGATGACATCATCATCACCAGTGGTGGTAGTGAGGCCGTGCTCTTCGCCTTCCTGTCGTGCCTGAACCCCGGCGACGAAATCATCGTCCCGGAGCCTGCCTACGCCAACTACATGGCTTTTGCCATCTCAGCCGGAGCAAAGATACGCACCATTGCCACGACTATCGAGGAAGGCTTTTCCTTGCCGAAGGTGGAGAAGTTCGAGGAACTCATCAACGAGCGCACCCGCGCCATCATGATCTGCAACCCCAACAACCCCACGGGCTATCTCTACACCCGTCGCGAGATGAACCAGATACGTGACCTTGTGAAGAAGTATGACCTTTACCTCTTCTCCGACGAGGTCTACCGCGAATATATCTACACTGGTTCACCCTATATCTCTGCCTGTCACCTGGAGGGCATCGAGCAGAATGTTATCCTCATCGACTCTGTATCGAAGCGCTACTCTGAGTGCGGCATCCGCATCGGAGCTCTTATCACGAAGAACGAGCAGGTGCGTCGCACGGTGCTGAAGTTCTGTCAGGCTCGCCTCTCCCCTCCTCTTATCGGACAAATTGTGGCCGAGGCATCGCTCGACGTACAAGAAGAGTACATGCGTGAGGTTTACGACGAATATGTAGAACGCCGTAAGTGCCTCATCGACGGACTGAACCGCATCCCCGGCGTCTATTCGCCCATCCCCATGGGAGCTTTCTATACCGTGGCCAAGCTGCCCGTGGACGACAGCGAGAAGTTCTGCCGCTGGTGTCTTGCCGAGTTTGAATATGAGGGCTGCACCGTGATGATGGCTCCTGCTGCAGGTTTCTACACCACGCCAGGTGCCGGCATCAACGAGGTGCGTATTGCCTACGTGCTCAAGAAGAAAGACTTGGAGCACGCCCTTATCGTCCTCCGCAAAGCCTTGGAGCAGTATCCGGGAAGAGTAGAGGCATAAACTCTCTATAAGCCTTATAAGCCCCAAAGACCTATAAGCCTCATGAACCTCCCACTTTTCTTAGCCCGCCGCATCTATGGCGACGAGGGCAATCGCGAGAAGGCGAGTCAGGAAATGGCCTCCGAAAAGACTCGGAGCGTAAGCCGACCTGCCATTCGTATTGCCACCATCGGCGTAGCCATCGGCCTTGCGGTGATGATTGTCACGGTGAGTGTGATTCTGGGGTTCAAGCATACCATCAGGGACAAGGTGGTGGGCTTCGGCAGTCACATACAGGTGATGAACGTTCACTCGATGGCAATGACAGCCGGCAGCCGTCCTGTGTGCATCGGCGACAGTATGTTGCAAGCATTTTGTGACGTGGAAGGTGTGCGTCATGCTGCCCGCATCGTCATGACGCAGGGAATACTCAAGACCGAAGATGACTTTCTTGGTGTGATGATGAAGGGCATTGGTCCTGAATATGACACACAGTTTCTGAACGAATGTCTCTTGGAGGGCGAACTACCTGCGTTCTGCGATACGGCCACGACCTATCCCCTTGTCATCTCAAAGACCATGGCCGACAAGCTGCGTCTGAAGGTTGGCGATCGTGTCCACGCCTATTTCATAGAGACAGACGATGTACGTGCCCGCCGCTTCACGGTGAGTGCTGTCTATCAGACGAACATGAAGCGCTTCGATGACCTCATCTGTCTTACCGACCTCTACACCACCCAGAAGCTCAACGGCTGGACAGCCGATGAATGTACGGGAGCAGAACTGTTGGTGAATGATTTCTCACACCTCGACGAGACCAACCGTAGCGTGGCTTTGATGCTCAAGGGTCGTTTCGATGACGAAGGCAATCTCATGTCGCCGCAAACCATTACGAGTGCCTATCCCCAGGTGTTCTCCTGGCTCGAGCTGCTTGACATCAACGTATGGATAATCCTGGCCTTGATGATTGCCGTTGCGGGCTTCACGATGATTAGCGGACTGCTCATCATCATCTTGGAGCGCACGCGAATGATTGGCGTGTTGAAAGCCCTCGGTGCACGTAATACTACGATTCGTCACACCTTCCTCTGGTTTGCTACTTTCATTATCGGACGAGGACTCCTCTGGGGGAACATCGTCGGCATTGGTATCGTGGTGCTTCAGCAGCAAACGGGCATCATCACCCTTGACCCACAAACCTACTATGTCAGCCAGGCACCCATGGAGCTGAACATTCCACTCATTATCCTACTCAACGTCGCCACACTTATTATCAGCGTCGTTGTGCTCATTGGTCCTAGCTATCTCGTCTCGCGCATAGACCCAGCGAAGTCTATGCGCTACGAGTAGGGAGTCTTGCTTGTCAAATCCCGAAAGCCTCCAGTTCCCTGGCCATCTGCTCTTGCAGTTCCTTGGCCTTCATGCCAGCCACTTCGGCAAAGTCTTCGCCAGATGAAGCAAAGATGATGCCTCGTGAGGAGTTCACCAACAAGCCACAGTCCTCATTCATTCCGTACTTGCAAACCTCTTCCAGACTTCCGCCCTGAGCACCTACACCAGGGACGAGCAGGAAATGATGGGGAACAATATCGCGGATGTCCTCGAACATACGCCCCTGCGTGGCACCCACGACGTACATCATGTTTTCCTCCGTGCCCCATTGCATTGAGGTTTTCAGCACCTTCTCATAGAGACGCTCACCCTTAAAATTACCTGGTCCCCACCTGCCGACAAGAGGAGTATGAAGGGGAGTGAGCTGGAAGTCCTCGCTTCCCTTGTTGCTGGTCAATGCTAGAAGAATGACCCACTTACCCTCATATTCGAGGAAGGGCTTTACGCTGTCCTCGCCCATATAGGGAGCGACGGTGAGGGCGTCGACCTGTGTGTCGCCCTCAAAGAACGAGCGGGCATACATCTTCGACGTATTACCGATGTCGCCGCGCTTGGCATCAGCGATGATGAAGTGGTTAGGATAGTTCTCACGCAGATAGGCCACCGTCTCCTCATAAGCTGCCACCCCCATCGAGCCAAGCGACTCGTAAAAGGCAAGGTTGGGCTTATAGGCCACGCAATAAGGAGCCGTAGCATCGATGATGGCCTGGTTGAAGGCCATAATGGCGAGGGTGTCGTCATACTCCTCATCATCGCCCACCTCAGCCTTACAGTCGTCGATGACACACTGTGGAATCTTCTTGATGTCCGGGTCAAGTCCTACGCAGAGGAACGACCTCTTCGTCTTAATCTGGTTTACTAATTCTTGTCTTGTCATAATTGTTATTGATGTGCCATTGTCACACTACATCAGAGTTCTGTTTCCTTCATGCGTTCTGCATTCTCGGCCACGGTGAGTGCATCAATCATGGGCTGGATGTCGCCAGAGAGGAAGCCCTGGAGGTCGTGGGTGGTGTAGCCGATACGATGGTCGGTGACACGACCTTGGGGGAAGTTGTAGGTGCGAATCTTTGCGCTTCGGTCACCGGTGGAGACGAGGGTCTTGCGGCGTGAGGCAATGTCGTCCATATACTTTTGGTGCTCCTTGTCATATATAAAAGTGTACAGGCGCGAGAGAGCACGCTCCTTGTTCTTCGGTTGGTCGCGGGTCTCGGTACACTCGATGAGGATTTCCTCGGTCTCACCGGTGTTGGGGTTCTTCCACATGTAACGGAGACGGACACCCGACTCCACCTTGTTCACATTCTGACCGCCGGCACCTGAGGAACGGAAAGTGTCCCACTTAATCTCGCCCTCGTTTATGTGCACCTCAAACTTATCGGCCTCGGGAAGCACGGCGACGGTGGCAGCAGAGGTATGCATACGTCCCTGTGTCTCGGTGGCGGGCACGCGCTGCACACGGTGCACGCCGCTCTCATACTTCAGCGTACCATAGACATCGGCACCCGAGACAGCGAAGTCAATCTCCTTGTAGCCGCCCACGGTACCCTCGTTGAAGTCGGTCACCGACAGCTGCCAGCCCTTCGACTCACAGAAGCTCTTGTACATCTTGAACAGGTCGCCAGCGAAGAGACAGGCCTCGTCGCCACCCGTACCGGCACGAATCTCCATCTGCACGTTCTTCGCGTCCTCCGGGTCTTTGGGGATGAGGGCAATCTTGATTTCCTCCTCCAGCTTCGGCTGCAGCTCCTCGTTGGCAGCCAGTTCCTCACGGGCCATCTCCTTCATTTCGGGGTCGTCCTCGTTGGCCAAGATGTCCTTGGCCTCCTTGATGCCATTCAGACAGGCGATGTAGCGTTTGCGGGCATCCATGATGTCCGAGAGGTCTTTATATTCCTTGGTCAGCTTGACGAAGCGCTGCTGGTCGCCAATGACGTTAGGATCGGTAATGAGTGTCGATACTTCCTCGAAACGAGCCTCGAGTCCATCGAGCTTTTCTAATATACTATTGGTTGTCTCTGCCATTTAGGATTTGACATTTGAGATTTGAGATTTGAGAGTTGAGGGTTTAGAGTTTATCGTCTGTATCGTATTTCCTTGAGTGAGTGCTTGTCCATGAAGCGGCTCTTGTCCACATTGGTGGTCACGCCCACGATGCGTCCTTTGCTGGTATACTGCCAGATGGTGTAGTCACGTCCGTCGGCAAGCAAAGGTTTCTCGTCGCTATACATGGCAATCATCAGGTGATAGTCGTCAATCAAGCCCTGCAGGTGCTTGTTATAGAAGTTACGGAAGGTATAAATCAAAGGCTTCTGATGATAGGCCTCCTCCATGAGTACCAAGAACTTCTGAAGCGAGTCACAGAAAGCCTTCTGGCTCAGGTTACCAGTCGTTTCCACGTCGAGCATGGGAATCAGGTCTTGCTCCCCGGGCAGACATTGTGCCTTGAAGTTTTTCAGTTGCTGACGCAGCGGGGTCTTGGGACGGAAGAAGTGATAGCTGCCCACCTTCAATCCGTGACGGTGAGCCAGGTCGATGTTACGCTCATAGCGGGCGTCGATGCGGTCGCCGCCCTCGGTGGCCTTCAGGTAGACGTAGGCCATGTTGGTATGCTCACCGATGGTTTCCCAGAACACCTCGCCCTGATAGTGACTCATGTCGATGCCGTGAGTGTGGGCGCAAGTGTCCTCACAACAGAGATAGGGATTGTGCTGCGCCGATGCACGGCCGATAACGAGAGAAAAGAGGATTAACAGAAATGCCTTTTGTTTCATTATGATGATTATTTATTGATTTTTAAAAATGAAGTGCAAAGATATAGTTTTTTCGGAAAAGCACAAACAAATTTAATAAATTATACGATTTTTTTTAGAACATCATCATCTAATCAATAACCAAACTTGATTAAGAGGATGATGCCTCTATACATAGACAATAAACGGACTTCTTCAACAAACATAACGGAGGAAAAGGTCTTTACCAACAAACATAACGGAAGAAAGTGGTCACAATAACCGACCTTTGTTTCAGTTTCCTCCGTGGAAACTGTTTGTTTCTCCTGTAGAAACTGTTTGTTTCTCCCATGGAAACAAATTGTTTCCACGGAGGAAATGTTGGGAAACAAACTGATTATCTTATACTTAAATGCATTATTATGGTCAATATCCTACGTCTGTTCTCAATGAATGTATAGAGCTCACTAATTATGTATGCTCTATACATTATCTAAATCATTTATCTTTAGACAGTTACAACAAAAATGTAGGAATGTATAGTGTTTTTAAAAACTTTTCGCCAGAAAAAATGTCACACTTACTGAGCCTAAGTATTATACTTGCGCCACCTAAGTATCATACTTCTGTCACCTAAACACTATGTTTTCCGTTTTCGGCCTCCATATATCGCAAAAAGTATTAAATCCTTTTCATTTCTTCGTTCGTTTCGAGGGAATTGTATATCTTTGCATTCCAATAACGATAACGAACAAACCGGTAATATGATTTGTAATATTACTTATGTAATTTGAAACTATCATTATGGACCTAAAAGAATATATCAGTACCGTCAATCAGAAGTATCGTGCAGGCAATGCCACAGAGCATACCTATAGAGGCGCTTTGGAGCAGCTGATGCAGACGCTGTTGCCAAAACTTCAAATCGTGAACGAACCCAAAAGGGTGAAATGCGGCGCACCTGACTATATCGCCAGTCGCAAGGACGGCATGCCCGTATTCTATATTGAGGCGAAGGACATAGGCGACAACGACCTTGACGGGCGCAATCCTCATGGCCATAAGGAGCAGTTCACACGCTATAAGCAAGCCCTCGACTACATCATCTTCACGGACTATTTGGACTTCCACCTTTACGAGCATGGTGAGTTTGTCGATAGCGTCCGTATAGCCGAGGTGAAGGGCGACAAGATTGTGGCCATCAAGGAGAATGAAGCGAAGTTCCTGAACCTCATGGAACATGTGGGCAACAATGCTATCCAGCGCATCACGTCGGCCCAGCGCCTGGCCAAGCTGATGGCAGGCAAGGCACGGCTCTTAGAGAATATCATCGAGCAGGCCCTGAACGACGACACCTACTCAGAGGCCAACGACACGCTGCAAGGACAACACCAGTCTTTCCGCGACTTCCTCATTCAGGAGCTTACCCGTCAGGACTTTGCCGACATCTATGCCCAGACCATCGCCTATGGCATGTTTGCAGCCCGTCTGCACGACCCCACGCCAGAGGACTTCAGCCGCGAGGAGGCGGGCCGCCTGATTCCAAAGACTAATCCCTTCCTGCGCAACCTATTTAATAATGTGGCGGGAAATGAGCTTGACGACCGCATAGCATGGGTGGTAGACGACCTCGTGACGGTGTTCCAGGCCACAGACCTCAAGAACATCATGGCCACATACGTGCAGGACAAGCGCCACCACGACCCCATGATTCACTTTTACGAGGACTTCCTTTCTGAATACAACCCCAAGCTGCGCAAGTCAAAGGGCGTATGGTACACGCCGCAGCCCGTCGTGGGCTTCATCGTGAGGGCTGTAGACGAGATACTGCAAAAGGAGTTCAATCTGCCGGAAGGCCTGGCCGACTATTCGATGATAGAGCGCGAGGTGGCCGTGGAGCAAAGCCGCGACGGACGTACCAAGGACGGTATGAAACACGCCATGAAACGCTTCCATCGTGTACAGATTCTCGATCCTGCTACTGGCACAGGCACATTCTTGGCCGAGGTGGTCAATCAGATTTATGACCGCTATCTTGACCAACAGGGCATTTGGCAGCAGTATGTGGAACAACACTTGTTACCTCGTTTGAACGGTTTCGAGATATTGATGGCCTCGTATGCCGTAGCTCATTTAAAACTTGATATGTTGCTGAGTGAAACGGGGTATCAGCATCAGTCAGAGAAACGTCTGCATGTTTATCTGACCAACTCCCTTGAAGAAAGCAATAACGAGCCGCGAACACTCTTTGCCCAATGGCTCAGCCGTGAGGCCGCAGAAGCCAATGTGATTAAGCGTGACTGTCCTGTGATGGTTGTCATAGGTAATCCACCGTATAGTGGAGAAAGCCAGACAAAGGCAAGTGGATTATGTCGCTGATGGAGGACTATAAAAAAGAACCAGGTGGGAAGCAGCCTTTGGACGAACGTAACCCCAAGTGGCTGAATGATGACTATGTGAAGTTCATTCGTCTGGCCCAACACTATATCGAAA
>JAFVFY010000094.1 GCA_017475265.1 Prevotella sp.
ACGGGCATTCTTCGCTCACCATCCAGCAGGTCTGTTACAAATGCGGATTCAACGATGTGCCCCATTTCTGCCGCATATTCAAGCGCATGTTTCAAATAACTCCAAAAGAATTTAGAAAACGAGAATGATATGATAGAAAAAGAAAAGATGTTGGCGGGCGAGATTTATTCCGCCGTTGACCCGCAGCTGATTGAAGAGTTGACGGAAGTGAAGGAGATAATCCACGACTATAACCTGTTGCGCCCGTCGGAGAAGCAGAAGGCAAGGGAGATCCTGAAAGGTCTCTTGGGACACATCGCCGACGATGAGATATTGATTATCCAGCCCTTCTACTGCGACTACGGTAAGCAGATTAGTGTGGGCAAGCGGTTCTTTGCCAACTTCAATTTTACTGTGCTCGACGAAGCCTCAGTCACCATTGGTGACGACTGCTTTATCGGCCCGAATGTCAGCATATACACAGCCTGTCATAGTACTGACCCCGTAGAGCGCAACAGCCGTAGGGAGTGGGCAGAATCAGTCATCATCGGCGATAATGTGTGGATTGGCGGCAGTGTGACCATCCTGCCAGGTGTAACCATCGGTGATAACGTAACCATCGGTGCTGGTAGCGTCGTGACGAAAGATATTCCTTCGAACTCTATTGCAGTAGGCAACCCCTGCAAAGTTATAAAGACTCCATGACACTACGTTTATGGAAGATTGTAACGACATTGTAATACCAGTCATTCTTATTTCTAAGCAATTATCACTATATTTGCACCCCAAAAAGGTACTTGATTTATGAGAATTCTTGTTGTCGATGATGAACAGGACATCTGCGAGATACTGCAATACAACCTCGAAACAGAGGGGTATGAGGTAGTGACCGCCAATTCGGCAGAAGAAGCACTCGGACTACCCCTACAGGAGTTTGGGCTGATTCTGCTGGATGTGATGATGGGCGAGATGTCAGGTTTCCAGATGGCTCGGCGATTGAAGGACAATACGGCGACAGCGCAGATTCCCATCATCTTCATCACGGCACTCGACAGCGAGGACAATCTGGTAAAGGGGCTGAACATTGGGGCTGATGACTACATCGCCAAGCCGTTGAGTATGAAAGAGGTGAAAGCCAGAGTGAGAGCGGTGCTCAGGCGATCGTCTCAGCCGCAACTCCAGCAAACCATCATTACCACTGATAACAAAATATGCTACGAAGGCATTACACTTGACCATAATGCAAAGACGGCCACACTTGATGGCCAGAATCTTTCGCTCACCAAGTTGGAATATGAACTGCTGTCACTCTTGTTACAACACCCTGGGAAGGTTTTTTCGCGCGAAGATCTGCTGAAATACTGCTGGCCGCAGGACGTGCTGGTGCTTGACCGTACGGTGGACGTGAACATCACCCGACTGCGCAAGAAAATTGGCCGCTATGGTAAACATATTAAAACACGTGTAGGCTATGGCTACTGCTTTGAAAGATGAGATTAAGCGAGAGCAGAACCAAACTCGTTTGAGCTCTGCCGAGCGTGAGCATTTTGCGCCGGAGGCGAAAAGTAAATCGTTCCAGCGCAATCTATTGCTCAGCATTGGCGGTATTTTCCTGCTCTTCGCCGTCTGCTTCAGTGTATATCAGTATCAGCGCGAGAAGGAGTACAAGATTGACATCCTTCACTCGCGACTGCAGATGTACAACTACGAGATGGTACAGACGTTGGGCGAGGACAGCCTCACAAGCATCCGTTTGTTTCGCGACTATGTAGCGCGGCACAGCATGGAAGGCCTTCGCGTTTCTATTATAGACAAGAACGGGCGAGTTGTCCTTGACAGCTACGAGCCACAAGTGGATTCGCTAGGCAATCATCTTCAGCGAACCGAAATCCAGCAGGCCCTGCATGATGGCAATGGTTACGACATCAAGCGTTTGTCTCAATCCACCCACGAGACCTACTTCTATTCTGCCACCCGCTTTGGCAACGTCATCGTGCGTACTGCCGTACCCTATTCTGCTGAGTTGACGCAATCGCTGCAGGCCGATAACACCTACATTTACTTTGCCGTTGCCCTTACCCTGTTGCTTGGCATCGTCCTCTACCTGAGTACCCGTCGTATCAGCCGCCATATCGGCTATCTGCGCGAGTTTGCCGTCAAGGCCGAAGAGGGCGAAGAACTTGACCACGAACTGGAGCGACGTCTGCCCGACGATGAGTTGGGTGACATCAGTCACACCATTATTATGCTCTACTGGAAGCTTCGTCATTCTGAAGAAGAAAAAATACGTATCAAACGCCAACTCACGCAAAATGCCGCTCACGAACTAAAGACCCCTGCTGCCAGTATCCACGGCTACTTGGAGAGCATCCTCGACCATCCAGACATGCCAGAGGACAAGAAAAAACATTTCCTTGAGCGCTGCTATGCCCAAAGCGAACGTATGAACAAACTGCTACTCGACATGAGTGCCCTCACCAGGTTGGACGATATGGACGACAATAAATCCAGTGCCCGTCGTGAATACCGTCAGGTCAATGTGCTGGAGATTATTAAGAATGCCCTCGATGATACTGCTCTCTATCTCCAGGACAAAGGCATCATCCCGTCACTCCGTGTGCCAGAGCATATCGAGGTTCTGGGCGATCATAGTCTCATATACAGTATCTTTCGCAATCTCATCGACAATACAATAGCTTACGCCACTGGGGCATCGCGCTTGGATATCAACTGCACTGAGGTGGAAGGCGATGGTGAGCACCAATCGACTGAAGGCCGTCATTTCTACCAGTTCACCGTCAGCGACAACGGCCCTGGGGTTGAATCAGTGCACTTGGATCATATCTTCGAACGTTTCTACCGCATCGACAAGGGCCGCTCACGCAAACTTGGCGGCACAGGTCTCGGCCTTGCCATTGTTAAAAATGCAGTTGCTGCCCACGGCGGAACCACAACTGCACTTCTAACACCAGGCGGCGGACTCACCATCCGCTTCACCCTCGCACGTTTTTAACTACCCCTGCCCATTTCGCGGGCGGTCCTCGAAGTCGTTGCTCAGACCCTTTCCTGCTTGTACCACGTTCATCACGTAGTCGGCCAGGCGTTCACACTCAGAAATGAAATCGACGTAGAAAACACCGAGCTGGTAACTATAGAGACCGGCATTCACATCGTGCAGGTTCTGGTTGCGCAGCTGCTTGCGGTAGTTGTTAATCTCATGCTCTATATTGATAGATTTTGTGATGTTGGTTCTTGGTGCGGTCAGGTCTATGCGCTTCATCATTTCATCCAGTGAGCCCTCTACGAGTTGTAGCATCGTCTGCATGTGCTGCGTCTGCTCTGGCGTAAAGTCATCCTGACAGTGCATGCGGTGGCGGTTCAGCGTGCGACCGAGATTATATACCGAGTCGCCAATGGACTCCAACTCCGTTATCTGGCGAAGCATCTTCTGTATCTGACTCTTCGAGGCATCCGACAGGCGGCCTTCGCTCACCTTGTTCAGATAGGCAGCAATCTCCATCTCCATCGAGTCGGTGATATTCTCATACTTCCCAATGCGTGAAAAAAGTTTATTGAACTCCGTCTCGTCCTGTATCTGCATTAACTCTGGTACGAATGTAAACATCCTTTGGCAACGCTCGGCAAAATGGTGAATCTCCTTCTG
>JAFVFY010000049.1 GCA_017475265.1 Prevotella sp.
CAAGGAGGGCGGCGAAGGTGCCGTGGCTTTCATACAGGCCATGGTGGGCGTGAGCACTCCGAACTTCGAGGCCGCGCTCGACCTGATAGACCAGACCTACGGCTCGATGGATCAATACCTGGAGAACCAACTCGGATTCTCTAAGGAAGAGCAGATGCAACTCAGAGACAAATACCTCACCGTAGCCAAGTGACGGGCTAAATCAATCGAGTAGGAGGTGAACACTCTTCAGAGGTGTTCACCTCTTTTCGTGTTCACTTGTTCTCTCCCACCACCGTACAAGCGGTTCAGCATACGGCGGTTCCTCAGCCTTTCGGCAGCGCAGACGCGCTGTAGTAACAACCTATCCAGCTATAGCCTGCCCTATGGAGTGACTCCTCACTAATAGCTCGGGTAAGTATCCAGCTGCCAGCTATACGCCAATAACCCTTGCTCGTATTACCCCATTGATAGGACGGAGGCTGGCTTGTGCAGAAGTGACCTCTTCAGGTATCAGATGGCTCTTGATGGCATCAGTATGTATATGGTAGTTGATTTTGGATAATTCTCTTTTGGCAGTCCATCCCAACATTTTTTGTTCCTCAGCTTTCAGCCGTTGGTATTCCTTGACCAGTAGCAGTTGGAATTTAGGACTTATCCACATGCCAAAGTGGTAGGCAATATCGCGATGGGCATAAGTGCCACCATAGCGACCTGCTTTAGAAAAGATTCCAATGGCACCTGTCTTTTCTATCCATGTCTTGACTGACAGAACAAAGTTATTGCTACTCAGAACAAAAAATTGAGTCTGGATTTGGTTCTTTCATAAGAAATGATTACCTTTGAGACGATGTCTCGAAGTTCTTGGACAAGCCAAGCGAACGAGTTCGAGTTCTCACGTTCGAAAATACTCAAATAAATTTGGTATTTTGCTCACTTATTCGTAACTTTGCACCCGATGATGAGTCATAAATGGTTGCAGGCTCAGCGTCAGGTGTTCATTGAAAGCAATTCATAGCAGAATGTGGAATTGAGTACGGTTACCAAATAGTAGAACTCCAATTTCCTATTTGAATATCAGTGAGTTACCTTTAAATAGAAAAGAGACAGGTAACACTTTAGAAACGAGAGGACTTACATATTCCTACACATTTCTCACTAAACCAAAGATCGCTCATCTTGGGTGCAAAGGTACAAAACAAATTCCTTCTTGCCAAATGGTGTCATATATTTTTTTCAAGTTTATTGCGATATTCATTTTTATAGGGATACAAACTACTCTGTTCGGTCACTCCAACGAACAGAATCCTGTCTGCCATTTCACATACATATCTGTTCCTGGCCATTGCTGTCACCTTTGATTGACGGATAGCATTACTAACAGAGATAATCAATAAACGGTTTTGAGCCAACGGCTCTTTTAATTCGTTAGGAATAACCTTATACATCCTTCGTGCAAGCACAATGATAATGGGCTGACTGCCTTTCAATAGGAAATGAAGCACGTCTTGCTCCAACTTGCTACTGAAACCGCTGACCACACACTCCCCTCGATTGCGCATCTCTGTTGCCCAGTCATACACTTGCAGCACCGTTTCCGAAGAAATGGTGCTCGAAGCCAAGAAGGCAGTCTTCCTAAGTTTCAACAGTTTCTGATTGCCAAGATACTCCACTTGCATTGTCTCTCAATTACGTCTCTGCATTATTTTCAATAATTTCCCAGTGACCGCTATAACCACTGCCGACATATTTGATATGAGCGAGTTTAGCAATATGGCGTTTGATAGTTCTAAGTCCCTTTTTACTTATTTCTGCCAATTCTTCGGTAGTGATCTTTGGATTTTTCCTAATCTGATCTTCAATCCATATATCAAGTGCATCACCTTGAGTATCACCTTGAGTATCACTTTGAGTATCTCTTTGAGTATCACTTTGAGTATCACCTTGAGTGCCACCTTGAGTGCCATCTTGAGTGCCACCTTGAGTGCCACCTTGGGTGCCACCTTGGGTGACATCTTGAGGGACATCTTGAGTGACATCTACGGTTGAAGGTACGGTCACTTCAAATGCAGTCAACTTTGACATATCAAAAACGGCCTCCTTATTGCCATTATCAAGCAACATATCCTGCACACGCCTTATACCTTGGTTGAACATATTGACATACTTCATCTCCTTCATGGCTTCCGCTATAATAGGATTGCGATAGTCATTCTTTATTTTGCAGTTCAAAGATAGCTTTTTGCTTTTCTATCTCCCTTTGCAGTTCCTCTTGCGAAGGCAGAAAGGTCAGATATTTTGAGGCAAACAGTTGCTTGCTGTCGTGAAGCACAGAATAGCGGGCGATGTCCTCACTTGTCTCAGAACACAGTAGAAGCCCAATGGTGGGGTTGTCACCGTCAGTGCGTTTCAAATCGTCAAACATCCGTACATACATATCCATCTGTCCTACATCTTGGTGCGTCACTTTCTGTGTCTTCAAGTCTATCAAAACATAACATTTCAGCACCACATTATAGAAGACAAGATCGATGAAGAAATCGCCTGCATCTGTTTTTATATGATATTGCTCAAACATAAAGGCAAAGCCTCGTCCCAATTCCAGCAAGAACGCTCTGAGATGCTTAATGATAGACCTTTCAAGGTCGCTTTCCGTGTAGTCACTGTTTGATGGCAGTTGCAAGAACTCTGTCACTACAGGGTCTTTCAGAAATCCTCTTGCATCCTCCTGTAGCGGTGCTGTCAATGTTTGCATTTCAGCAATAACGGCCTCTTTCTTAGGTGATTGCAGCAGACGATGATAATACTGCGAGCCAACATTGCGTGCCAAAGTGCGAACACTCCACATCTCTCGTGATGCTTCCTTCACGTACCAGTATCTGGCATCGTCACTTGCAACTGAGAGTAATGTACGGAAGTGAGTCCACGTAAGATTTGGCACTCGCGAGTACCAAATCTCTAAATCGCTGAAACACAGATAGAACTGTCTATATGCTCTCAAGTCACGAGGCGTATATCCTTTGGCATAAGTCCTGCATAAATCTGCAGAAAGCATATTGATTATCTGCGCTCCGTATTCTGCCCTTTTCTCTCCTCGCTGTTCCTCTTCTACGATGCGTTTCCCCACTTGCCAATAAGTGAACACAGTTATGGCATTCACATTTTGATATGCCTTTTTCAGTCCACTCTCTACAATGTCTCTGACATCATTGATGAGACCCGACATCGTTGTCTGTATTGTATTCTTATCGTCCATATCGTTTGCAAAATTACACATTTCTATTATTATAAACTAATCACAGACCAGTGCATGATTTTAAACTCACGCAAATCTTGCCTGACTTGCGACAAGTCATAACATGTAGAACTTATAAATATATTTACTCCTGCCATAGTTCTTGTTTGTAATAAACGTCTCTTTTCGAGTTACCCACTAAGTGTATTATAGTTACCCATTAACTCTACAGAGTTAGCCAGTAACACAGAATAGTTTCTGTCTTTACAAATTAAATTTCTGCGTGATAATTGGAACAAAGTCCATTATACGTTCTGCTTTGATGATATAGCCGAGATTATTGGGTATGTGAGATACTGCCAATGCTTTTTGTTGCATATTGGGAATGGTAACAACCTTTATATCACCCGTAACGGTGAGTTGAGGTCCTGCATATAGTATACCTAACAAAAAAATTCTTGAATTTCCCCAGTTAAGATTCCCTTGCTTATCCCTGTAGCCACCAATATTACATATTAGCACTGGGGATCCACTGGAACCAGGGAAGCAAGCTGCATCAATCAAGAACTCTTTTCGACCATCATAATCGAACTTAATGTCTGTGGCCGTTATTCCTTTGCGAACAATGGGCATGTTGTTTACAGAATCCCAAAGTCCATTAGGATAGCCTATCATTAATATTTCTTCAACAGCATCAAGAGTATTAAGTTGCTCTTTATTGGGAATGATAGTTTCGTCAAAAGACCTATAAAACAAAGACACACCATGTGCTTGTGCGATATTAAGGATATTCGCTACTGGTAATACACACAAATCTACATTATTATCAGGATGAAATAACCAACTTTGTTCAAACTTGTCAATCTGAATTTGGAAATGGTCTTTATGAATAGGTTTTCCATTTGCGTCAGCCTTTGTTAATTTAAACATGCCGGTTGTCATTCCTCTAACAACATGTTTATTAGTAACAATTAATGGCACTATTTTACTTTCATTATGCTTATAGCTGAAAAAGAAGCCCGTTCCAGAATAACCATTACCGTTTGCATCTTTAGTTTCAATACGTGTAGTACTAAAGCATAACTGTTCCATTATTGAAAGTTTATCCATATTTTTTTCTATTTAATATACTATAATTGTGGCGACTGAAGTAAACTACGATTATTTTCAAAATCATCGTCCCAAGTAATTCGGAGTTGTAAAACATCCGTGTGGCCTTCACATAAGAAAATACGTTCTTCCCTGCTTCCGTTGCGAGGCGTTATTAGCTCGTATGGCCCCCAATTTCTAATTCCTTCAACTCCTTCAAGTTTATCCTCGTTAAGAATTTCGATGCGAACATTGCGAGCATCAGACAACCCAGAATTATAGAAACGGACTCTACGACTACCCTTATTCCCAGATAAAATGTTACACTCAACCTTTGCTTGCTTCTCTTGGTCTTCTGCTTTTTTGTATTGCTTTATCTGCAAATCATTTAATAATTGTTCTTGTGTCTTTATTCTCTTATCGTGACGATAATACATGAACAATCCACCTATGATTCCACAGATAGAGAACACATGCCCACCCCAATCTTTAAACAAATCAACGAACCCCATATTATTTGAATTTTATGAATTTGTTTCCCTTAAAAGCTTTCCGAAGTTCATCCTGAATGTATGATTTTGCATCATCCGCTATCTGTCCTTTCAACTCATCAAAAGCTTCTTCATTCAATTCTTTCAATTCCTCGATTCCACCTAAGTACTCACGATTACACATCGTACATTTTACATACGACTTATCATCATTAAACTCAAAATGGTCGTCACAGCCACAGGTTGCGCAACGCAACTTGACGGTGTAATTATCTTTTAACTTTTTCATCTTATCTTTTGCATATAGTTATTCTTCGTTTAATTCATCACCCATACGATATTTGATGTCGTAGTTGATGATGAAGTCTAATTCTTCTTCGGTGAAACCGTAATGAGAGGCGAGAAGTTTGTCTATCTCGTCAATGATGGATTTTGATTTCTTGGGTATTATACATTGTATGGTCAACGTATCATGGGCGAATTTCATAGTTCGCAATTCTGACGTTATCCTAAGATTCTCCATTAATCTTTGAGAGAGCCTGGCAATTTGCTGCCCTGCATTCATGGTTAGAGAATCAAATGGAACCGGGAATGCTTCTACTTCGCGTTTATTGACATGGCGACAATCGGAATATACAGTGCAGAACCATAAAAACAAGTTGGAATTTAAAGCTAATAGAACTGAGTCAGCTTCAAAACTATTATCAAATAAGAGAGTTTTAAACTCAGAAGGGTCTCTCAGTGTACCATCATTACAACGTACCTCTGGCTTGAAATTGAGAACTTGGACAAAAGCTCCCAACTTACGCGAGTAATAGATAATTTTGTGACCATGTCTATCTAACTTTTGTGCAAGAGCAAGGTTTCGTCTCGTCTTTTCGATAATGGAAATTTCTAATAGGGAGCGAAGTTTGGGCAGAGAGCCGTTAATGTATCCATTTGATGCGGATACATAATCGACCGTTTGGAATATGAAGTTACGTTCCTTTTCATTCCATTTTCTATATCCTGTGCTATAAGAAATGTATGGATTAGATATTGCCGAAAGTAAATGTATTGACAGACGAATATGTTCTAATTGTTCGAAAAGTCTTGAAGGGCGGTCGTCATAATTTGAATACCAATGCGTATGATGATGGAATATTTCTTGTAATGCGATATACCTTTCTGTTGATACGGAAGAAACTGGTACAATGAATCCCATCTTGCCATGTTTCAAAGAAAGGAATTCACATCGCTCTATTATAGGTGCATACAAGTTCCCACATGACAATGTCTTATAGGACGGTGGAAGACTATAAGTTCGAACTTCTCTAAATTCCAAATATGGCGGATTACCAATAATCACATCAAAGCCACCATGGTCGTTGATGATTTCATAGAACTCAGCCAACCAGTGGAAGGGCTGGTGGGAACTGAGCCAGGCATTATAATCGATGGTGGAAGAGACGGAACCATACATCTGACGGTTCAGCAGGTCGTTGAGGGTAGCAAGACGGACCTTCAAGTCGTGCTTGGCGCGTTTGAAGGCTGCCATGTCCTCTGCCTGCGTCAGTTGGACGGTCTTGAACACATCGTAGGTCAGTGCCACCTTCTCCATCTCCTCCGTCACCTTGTTGCGGAACTCCTCAGCCGTGAAGAAATCGGAATAGGCAATGCCAGCCTCTAACTCTTTCTGCGTGGCATAGCCCACAAGGGTATTGCCACAGCGGATGTTGAAATCAATATCGGGCAGCGGGTCGAGACCCAAGTTGGGGTCGCGCTTATCGACATCCACCACTGCCACCATCTTCAGGAACAGGCGGAGTTTGGCAATCTCAGTGGCCTCCACCATAATGTCAACACCATAGAGGTTGCGCAAGATGATGCTCTTGTAGATGAAGTACTGGATATTGGACCGGTATTTGTTTTGTATCTCCTGCAACTGACGGTTGAAAAGGTGCTGGTTCTTCTCGTGGAACTCCTGCATACGTGAGATGCACACCTCATAAAGTGGTTCAAGGATGTTGAGGGCAGCAAAGAGGAAGGCCCCAGAGCCACAAGTGGGGTCGAGGATGGTGACACGCTGTAAGACATCGTAGAAATACTCCACAAACAGGTGGTTCCGCGTATGCGACAGATAGTCGTAGGCAAACTGCCGGATGTCAAGATTGTAGGTGATGAAATCGTTGATAGCGGTAATCTCACCATTCTCTATCTTCGCCTTGATGCTGCGGTATCGCTGCAGCCGCTCGATGGTCTCTCGCCAAATCTCGGTAGGCAGTGCCAAAGCGTCGGGCGTACGCTCGTTCCAATGACTACGACGCTCCAAGAGATTGGGCTGCGTGGTATCAATGCCAACGGCTATTTCCTCTGGGATGGGCTGGTCGTGGCCCTTCTTTACTGCATCAAAGATGTATCGGTCGCCACTGTCGCGGAGGAACTGCCACAGTTCGCCATTCGTCTTGAAGAGTTTTTCGTCTTTCTGCTTCACCGCATCCATCAGATAGGGGATGATGGTGTTGCGACCTATGTACTCCGTGATGTCCTCCTTGGTGTAGTAGGCTCCCATCTGGGCACGGTCGTTGATGTACTGCTCGAAGATATAGCCCAGCACGTCGGGATTGATGTCGCGGCCCGTGGCCGTCATGCGGTCATCGAGGTGCCAGTGCCACTTGTCGAAGAAATCGAAGAGACTGCTGAAAGCCTCGTCGGCTATGTCAAGGCCGGCATAGTCCTGCTCTATCTGGTGAACATCGAACATACCACCATTCAGATAGGGGATGCGCCCATAGACGGATTCAAACGTCTGGTCATGGTGGGGGGCGTTCAGTCCATCGTGGAACAAACTGACGAGGAATCCTTTGTAGAACTTGTTGAAGAAGCGGTCCTCGCCCTCATTCTCCTGAGTCCACTCCAACTTATGACGTAAGTAATCGACATCGCCGTCAAGGAAGCCTTTCTTCTGGATGAAGTAGCAGAACATGAGGCGGTTGAGCATCACGCTGGTGTACCACTGCTTGTTCTTGTTGTCCTTATCGGCCAAATGGTCGTCAATGCCCGTTATGAACTTGGCGAAATTGGTGTGCTCCTTCTTGAAGCCAGCATAGAAGTCCTTGGTGATTTTCTCGGAGTTGATGAGGAAAGCCGCCTGCACCTTCTCGATGATGTCAAGAATGGTGGGTGTCTCGTCGTCGAGCGAGAAGGAGAGTCCTTCCATCTTCTCAAACAGGAAACTGGCCTTATCGACAGTGTCGTATTCCACCAACACCAAGTCGCGCTTCTCCACTTTCTTGACAGGGGCTACCCAGAGATGGTGCATCGTGCCTGGCACCACGAAGATACAGATATAGTATTCGGCATTTTTGCGTAGTTTGGTATCCAGTTTCTTGCAGATGGACGAGACAGGAATCTCGTCAACCTTGCATTGCAGAATCTGGAAGCCGCTACGCTCGGCTATCTGTTCTATTTGGAAGGTTCGTTGACTTCGTCTTCGTCCGTCACGACTCGGCCATTCAAACGAGTTTGATGGCTCTCGCTGTTCCGTCCGTTCATCAATGGTATATTCGGGCAGCAGGGTTGCACCCGAAGGATTGTTCCATCCCATCTCGGTGATGAACAACTCTCGGAAATTACTCTCTGACAGATATTGATTAAATACGTTTCTTTTCATCTTGTTTTAAGCTTTTAGTCCCATCGAGCAAATGATGGTGGGGTCTTTATGTTTTGTCCGGTCTTCATCGATTCGGCAAAGATTGGCATTCTCGTACATCTCGATGACAGTATCCACAATGTCGTCGTGGGTGCTGCCAGTGCGCATCATCCGGCCCAGGATAAACTTGGAGTTTTCCAACAGCGGATAGTTGTAAATCTGGTCGATGGCAAACTTCAACAACGCTTTCTTCTCCTGTGTATAGAAGAGGTTCAGGGGTTGCTCGTAGTAGTGATTCAGCAGGTCGTAAATCTTACGCTTCGTGCTGAAACGGCTACCAAGGATGCCGCCAACATTGGTATTCTCGTTTTTGATGCCCTTGATGGCTTTCTCAACTAACGCTAAGTGGTTGTCCTGTGGCTCCAGTCTCGGCTCGTTGAGCGAGCAGGCCATAGACTGAAGGATGCGTTTCTGCGACTGGCTGACAATCTCACCTTTAGAGTTGAACCACGTCAGCACGTCAAAGTCATTATAGGTTCGGGCATATGTAATGACACCATCCTCGATGGCACTATGAGCCTGTTTGGTGGAATAAGCAATATTGGGTATCTCTGGGATGATGCGTTTCAACTCAGGGTTGGCATCGGTGGCGTTCTTCCAGATCTGGAAAGCCTGCGAGCCGAGGTCTACGTCCACATCGTCCTCGTCTTCATCCAGACTGCCGCTCTTCTCGTTATACATATCGCGGAGGTTCTGCTCGTTGCCCTCAAAGAACACTTCGTCGCTACCCACAATACCAGCATTCTCATTGATACGGGCATTCAGACGGGTACGCAATCGGATAATCTCTTCTACCCTGTCGGCAGGGAAGAACGAATAGCAATAGATTTGCTCTGAACTCTGGTCGATACGGTCCACACGTCCGGCACGCTGAATGAGGCGGATGATGGCCCAAGGCAAGTCATAGTTCACAATGACATGCGCATCCTGCAAGTTCTGGCCTTCACTGAGCACATCGGTAGCAATTAGCACCCGCAGTTCATTTTCTGCAGAGACATCCGCCTGATTGCTTAGTGGCGAGAAGCGTTCTACTATTGCCGTCGGATTTTTGCTGCCGCCCGTTGCCTTATCTATATGCTGTATGCCTCGCTTCTTCAACTGGTGATATATGTAGTTGGCGGTATCTGAGTACTGGGTGAACACAATGACCTTATCGCTGGTGTGTTTAGTGCAGAGAAGTTCTTGTAGTTCGTTGAGTTTCTGGTCAGTCTGTGGGTTCCAGGCATCGCAGAGGTTGATCATGGCTATCAACTGCTCACAGTCCTTCTTCAACTGCTGCTTCAGTGTGCGCTTAAAGTATTTGGCATCTATCCACTGCACATTGTTCTTGCCTATCAAACCGTTATAATACTCCTCGGCCTTCTTCATATAGACGGCCATGTCGTTGGGAACCTGTATGAGATTGTCGCCGGATGCCTCTTCCTCCTGTTCGTCATCATTAGAAAAAATGTCGTTGATGTCGGCATCGTCAATGAAGTCTTCGGGAAAGGTGTTCTCGTCGCTGATAGGCAGTTTGAGTTTGTTGTCAATAGCATAGATAAACACAGCATTGCGCAAAATGTGACGGTACAGCGTCAGCAGGAAAGAAAAACCGCTGCTGTCAATACGCTTGAAGAAAGTGCTTTTGCAGAAGCCCATCATACGCTCGCCGGCACGGGAGAGATTGGCAATCAAGTCGCTTTCGTATTTGGAAGCATCTTCAGCCTTCTTCTCGTCCAAATAATGGATCAGTCCGTAGCGGGGTAGTTTCAGACTTTCCATCAGGCCTATCATCTCCACAGAATAGAGCCTGCTATACTGGTCGCCACTGACGGTTTTGAACTTTATTGCTTTGGGTACGCGGTCAGGGAAATAGGATTTGTGCCCGTCCTTAAACTCCAAGTACTTACGTCCGTTCTTGGGGTCGGTCTTGGCATAGTTGTCTTTGATGAAGGTACGGGTACGGCGAACCAGGAAAAGTTTCATCAGTTCCTGCCAATCCTCCTGACACTCACTGCGCTCAAAAGCCTTGATACTCCTGATGAAGTCCTCGTGCTTCTCGGCAAACTTACGCTCACCGCCAATCTCGCGGATGTAAGCTTCGGGGCGAATGCCTAAATCGGTGTCATCATCTACGAACAGGCGCAGTTGGCTGCTCAAGTCCTTGTATTGCTTGTTATAGGGTGTTGCCGTCAGCAGCAACACCTTGCAGTCCTGCTTCTGAATAAGGTCGCGGATGTTGCGATAGCGCGTGCCCTGACTGTTGCGAAGGTTGTGACTTTCATCGACAATAATCAGTTTGTAGTATCTTGCATTATCCACATCAATAGGCTTTGCCATCGACATGACGTCGGCCTTTAGGTCATATTGCCTGCGATACTTTGCCCACATATCTTGCAGATTGGCAGGACAGATAATCAGTGTATTGCTGCCAAAGGTGTTTTCATACATTTTGGCAATGGCACAGGCTGTGATAGTCTTTCCTAATCCCACTACGTCGCCAATCATAGCACCACCACGCTTCTCGTTGTTCAGATGACGGGCAGCAATCTTGACTGCCGTCTGTTGGAAATCGAAAAGGCTGCTCTTGAATTCTGGTGGGATGGTAAACTCCTTGATACCAGTACGGGCTTCCTCACTCAGATGGTATGCTGTCTTCAAATATATATAATAAGGTGGTATTTCCTTTTCTCCTGCCCAACTATTGTCAATAATCTCTATCAGTTCTTTGGTGATGTCAAGACAGAACTTGTCTTCCCAACGGTCATCGAACCAACGGGATAATTTTTCGGCGCTATCGCTGTCGCCAAATTCGGCATTCAGTTCTCCTTGCTTGGTCAATCCCGAATAAGTAAGATTGCTGCTACCCATAATGGCCTGAATCTTATTGAAGTTGTCATCAGGACGATGGGCAAGGTATAACTTGGCGTGAAGTGGTTCGCGTAAATACAGTTTCACACAAACCTTCTCGTCTTTCATCTGTGCTGATAGGCGACGAAGGGTAAACTCGTCTTGTTTAGTGGGCAGGCCCAACTGGAGTTGACGCTTGAAGTCGCGGGCAATCTCCAGTTTGCACTGACTGACATAGTTGGCATCAGGTAAGACCTGTTCTGTATAGAGTTGTCGAATCAATTCTTCTGCAGGCCGATGCATACCAATCAACAAACGACATTTGCGAAAGATACGTTTGTCGTTTTCATAGACATAATCGCCCGTAAGGGTATCTATTTGTTCTACTACGAGATTCCATCCTCGCAGATTAAAATAGCCGACGCAAAAGTCCACACGCTTTACACCTACATTGGTAATAATACCCTGTAGTCCTTCTGCGAATTTGGTTTCTATATTATCGTAGATTCTTGCCATAATAACACTTCTAAAACACTATTCTTCTTCTGTCCAAAGTAAATCATCTACACTCACACCCAATATTTTTGATAATTGGATGAACATTTCCACATTTGGCTGGGCGGCATTAGTCACCCATTTTGATATGACAGCAGGATCTTTATCAAGGATTTCCGACAATTGTTTGTTGGTCATTCCCTTCTCTGCAAGTACCACCTTCAGGCGGTTAATTCGTTTACGTTCCATTCCATAACTATATTTGGCTACAAATTTACACAAAAATTTCCATACTCAATGTATATTAAGCAAAAAAGAGGTAATTTTAAGTTGAAAAAATGTGTTTAAATTCAATTATCCTTGCCAATTCGATGATTTTCATACCTATTTGTTAGTTCCTACGATGTCATGCATAATTTGTACCAACTCCATCATGCATTTCTCCAACTTACATACAAGTGCCATTGTCCTACGTTCTGAGAAGTGGCTTTTCAGTTCTTTTAGAGTTTGATTGTAGTTCTTTGCAAGCAAAGCGTCCAATGGCCGAGCGGTTGCCTACCATACGAAACTGAATATGTTAGAAGGATAATAATTTCCATATTGTACACATGCTTTCTTGATAAACTCCCGCAAGGCATTGGCATCTTTTGTAGGAGAGGTCATTTCGCCTCGTTTGGCATCCCATAGTTCGGGGCGGCAACTGAAATCTGTTGTCATGACGGTCTTCTTGCCGTCAATGGTGATTCTGAGCAATACGGAAGTTGTACCGTCTGCCTTTGTCTTTGCCCTGTTGATATAGGGCATCAGTCTGAATGTACTTCTGTTCATGATTGCTATATTTTATTGTCTTTGCTTGTTTACGATTTCCTTGCTGTTAGCATTGAGCACTAGTACAAAGTCCTTGGTTGCTTCAATGAATTTGTCGGCTTCCTCAAAGAGTTTGTCCTGTGTCACCATTGCATAGACTTGTGTCATTCTCACATTCGTGTGACCAAGCATCTTGCTGATGACATCTATCGGCACGTCATTGGATAGTGTAAGGATTGAGGCGTAGTAGTGCCTTCCCATGTGGTGGCTGATTGGCTGTGTACAACCTGCCATTTCTGCAATCTTCTTCAAGTTCTTCAGAAGGAAGGTGTAGTTCTGGTGGGGCATCAGCGTTGGCAGACCTGCATCCTTATACTTGTCGAACAGTTCAATGGCCTCTGGTATCAGTTTTACCATTGCCTGTACTCCCGTTTTCTTTCGCTTGTATTTCAACCACAAGTTTCCTTGCTCATCGTATGACAGGTTGTCTTGTGTAACTGATACAGCATCAATATAAGCCATACCCGTGTAGCAGGCTATCAGCAACAGGTCACGTGAGATAATGAGTGAAGGTTTGTCCGAAGGAATTTCCAGACTGACTATCCTCTCAAAGTTTTCTGGTGTGATGGTTCGTGGTGTTCTCTTCGGTATAGTCGGCTCCTTATAGCGGGCAAAGAGGTACTTGTCCGTCAGTCCGTCCTTATATGCCCTATGACAAGCCTGTTTCAGATAAGTGAAATGCTTGTGGGCTGTTGCTGCCTTTTTGCCTTGTCCGTCAATCAGAAAATGCTCGTAGTCACTGATGGATTGGTTGGTCATTTGTCCGAATGCCATGTCACTGACTCCATACGTTGCGGAAATGAAGTCTGCAAGAGAGTCCTTAACCTGTCTGATACAGGTATATGTGGCAGAAGTCCTGTCTATGCCTACACGGTTTTTCGTATCTTCCAACAGGATGTCAAAAACTTGAAGGAGCGTCACCTGTCCGTTGACACTTCCCTGCATCATTTCCTTGACCGTCGTAGCCGTGAAGTCCACATTGCGCTTAGTGAGATTGTCAACTGCAGAATTGACAGACAGCAGGATGCGCTCAATCTTGGCATTCGTCTCTACCGCCTCTTTGCTTTTACCGTCCAGCCTGCCTGAGCGAGAGTTCCACCGCTCGGCCTTTAGGACGCTTGCAAGGCAAGAACTTGGGATTGCATGACAACTTGCAGGAGAACTGCGCCATTGAATTGTTTAGGGTAATACGTCCCATAATAGGTGCTTTTCCCTGTTTATCCAGATTACTCTTTTTAAGGTAGAGCAACACCTTGAATTTGCTTACTTTAGATAAAATGTTCACGCTCGGCAATCCGCAAGCAAGCTTGCATTGCTCTCTCTTAATCACATTTTTCATACGCTTCTGAGTTTTTGGGTGCAAAGTTAAACTATCTCAGAGCGTCCCCTGATGTGCAAAATATGCCAAAATATGTATGTTTTTCCGAGCCGTTGGAAATTTCGTACAGACTTCCATGTTTTACCAAGTGTTCTTCGACGAGCGAAGCGAGCAGAGCTCGAATCCCAGTTACCAAACATAGTAACCGAGGTAACACTTAGGTAACGGAACAGACTCAACATTCTTCCTAATCCGAAAGAATCTCAAAAACGCATATAACAGCAAACCAACGCAGTATCAACGATTTACGCTGTCTCATCCGTAATAGCCTCATCGTTCCCCACAACCTTGATATTCGTAGAAATAGAACAGGTGCCAAATCGTAACCCAGTTTTTCCTCAATCCCCCAGACTGCCTTTATACAAAGAAAAGCTGAGAATTCTTACAAAGTTACGAAAAAACGGATGAACCGCCAAACGATTCGCCCGAATTGTTACTGGATGCTCCTAAAATGTACAAGAGGTCCTGTATTTTGCTTTTCAAAATCGCTTCTCATTCGTGGCAGCCGTACCATTGGTATCTGCTGATTGCCTTTTCATTTGCAAAAATCCAAACCCACCGTCCTGGTCTAAGGCCAGGGCGGTGGGTTTCTGATTATTCATACGCACGCGCATGCGCACGTATATAAATAATGTGGGTTATTCTGCGGGTTCCACTTCCTTGCGCTCCTTGCGACTCATGGTGAGGTAGGCCGTGGGGGCTGCGATGAAGATGGACGAGAGGGTACCGAAGATGACACCGAGAATCATGGCGAAGGAGAACGAGCGGATGCTGTCGCCACCAAGGAAGAAGATAGTGAGCAGCACGACGAGCGTCGTCACCGACGTGTTGATGGTACGGGCCAGAGTCTGGTTCAGCGACTCGTTGAACAGTTGGCGGCGGTCACGCTTGGGGAAGAGGCCAATGTTCTCACGGATACGGTCGAAGACCACCACCTTATCGTTGATGGAGTAACCAATCACGGTCAGGATAGCACCGATGAAGGTCTGGTCAACCTCGAGCGACCAAGGCACGATGTGGTGGAGCAGCGAGTAGAAGCCGATGACCACCAGGGCGTCGAAGGCCAGGGCAACGATAGAGCCAACAGAGAAGGCGACGTTGCGGAAGCGCAGCAGGATGTAGAGGAAGATGGCAATCAGAGCCAGGATGACGCTGATGATAGCACCACGGGTGATGGTCTTAGCAATGGAAGGACCAACCTTCGAAGACTCGATGATGGAACCGCCTTCGCGAACGTCGGGATTCTTGAACGACTCGATGCTCTCCTGGGCAATAAGACCACCGTCCTTCAGGGTGTTGTAGAGGATGTCCTCAGCCTGGTCATCGACTACGGGATCGTTGGAGTTAATCTTCCAGTTGGTGGAGATACGCACGGTCTTGTCGCTTGAAGCACCCAGGGCGATAACGCTAGTGTAGGCCACCTTGCCCTCGTCCTCAGTGAAGACGTTGCTCACAAGCTCACGCACCTGCTCCACGGGAACCTCCTTGTCGAGGGTCACCACGTAGTTACGACCACCGGTGAAGTCGATACTCTGGTCGAGACCGCGGAAGAAGAAGCAGAGGATGAAGATGATGGCTGCTGCGAACCAAACAGTATAAGAGGTCTTGTAGGCACCCATGAAGTTGAAGTGTGTGCCCTGCATGAGGTTCTTCGAGAACGAAGTGGAGAAGGTGAGGTTCTGCCACTTGTCCTTCTTCATCTGATGGTCGTAGACCAGACGTGTCATAAACACAGCGGTGAAGAAGCTGACGCAGATACCGATGATAAGCGTCGTGGCGAAGCCGCGGATAGGACCTGTACCGAAGACGTAGAGGATAACACCAGTAATCAACGATGTGAGGTTAGAGTCGAAGATAGCCGAGAAGGCGTTTGCATAACCTTGGTTGAGAGCCTCCTTAATGTGCAAGCCCTTGCGCAGCTCTTCCTTCGTGCGCTCATAGATAAGCACGTTGGCGTCCACAGCGGTGCCCAGCGTCAGCACGATACCGGCGATACCCGGCATGGTCAGCGCGGCCTGGAACGAAGCAAGGATACCCAGCGTGAAGAAGAGGTTGAACAGCAGCGCACAGTTGGCCAGCATACCGGGGATAAATCCGTAGAGGGCGAGCATGACGCACATCAGCAGGATGAAGGCCACAACGAATGACCAGAAGCCCTGCTGGATGGACTGAGCACCGAGGGTAGGACCGACGACCTGCTCCTGGACGATGCGGGTAGGAGCCGGCATCTTACCAGAGTTCAGCGTGTTGGCAAGGTCCTTGGTCTCAGAGGGAGTGAAGTTACCCGAAATCTGAGAGTTACCACCGGTAATCTCGTCGTTTACGCGGGGAGCGCTGTAGACGGCATCGTCAAGAACGATGGCGATGGCGCGACCGATGTTCATCTTGGTGAGGTTAGCCCAGATACGGGTACCCTCAGTATTCATCTGCATGGAGACAACGGGCTCACTCTTGCCAAGACCCTGTGAGAAGTCGTCCTTGGCGTTGACGATGACATCACCTGAGAGGGGAGCCTTGCCGTTGGGGTCTGTGACCTTGATGGCATAAAGCTCGTAATAGTCGCCCTTGGCACCCTCGAGGCGTGCGGGCTTGGCACTCCACAGCAGCCTCAGGTCGGCGGGGAGCACCTTCTTGGCGATGTCGCTGTTGATGACCTCGTTAATCTTGGCAATGTCGTTGGCGTTAGCATAGCCGAGCAATGCCAGTCCGGCGAAGCGGGTGTCGAGATAGGCAAGCAGCGGGTTCTGGCGGCGTACGCGCTCCAAGTCTGCGTCGGCGTTAATCTGGCTGGTCTCTGCCTCGCTGATTTTATCAGCAGCGGCATCGAGGGCGTTCTTGGCGCTGTCAATGAGTTCCTGCGTATCGCTCTTCTCTGCGGCCTCAGCAACCTCAGGAGTCTCTGTGGCCTCAGCGGTCTCAGCAACCTCCGTGGTCTCAGTTTCACCAGCATTGAGGTGACTCATCTCTGCAGCGTATGCCTGGTTGAGCTGTGCGAGGTAAGGCAGAGCCTCCTGGGCATTGTAGGTCTCCCAGAACTCCAGGTTTGCACTTCCCTGGAGGAGCTTACGTACACGCTCGGGCTCCTTCACACCAGGCATTTCGACCATGATGCGGCTCTGACCCTCGAGCTTCTGTATGTTGGGCTGCACGACACCGAACTTGTCGACACGGGTGCGGACGACGGTCTCGGCGTTATCGACGGCGGCATCCACCTCGGCGCGCAGGGCCTTGAGGACTTCCTCGTCGGTGCTCTTAGTGTTCACGGTGTTCTTCATCTGCTGGGTGGCGAAGATGGCGGCCAAGGGGCGGCCATTGCCTGTTTCCTTCCAGCGGTTGTAGAAGAGAGTGAGGTAGTCAGACTGACTCTGCTCTTCGTCTTGCTTGGCCAGTTCCCAAGCCTTGCGATAACCCTCGTCCTTCTTGTGGTCGGCGAGCACGTCGATAATGTCAGGTACGGAGACCTCGAGGATAACGTTCATACCACCCTTCAGGTCAAGGCCGAGGCCAATCTCCATCTCACGGCACTCCTTGAGGTTGTAGGTCATGAGATAGACTTTAGTAGATGATACCGAGTCCAGGTAGGCCTGTCCGGCTTCCTCTCCGACCTGCTCAGCAAGAGCTTTGGCCTTGTTTTCGTGATAACTTGTCACGAAGGAGAAGGAAAGATAGAAGCAGCACACGAGAATGAGTGCTACTGCAATAAATTTTACAATTCCTTTGTTTTGCATTTTGTTATTTGTTAATTATTTGATATATATATTCAAATTTGAGCGTGCAAATATACAGCTTTTTTTACACACGAAGAAATTTTTGGATAACTTTCACATATTTTTTAGGGTTTATTGTTCATTTTCATGCTGCAAACCATGGGATAGTGGTCGCTAGCGTCCATCTTGCTGTCCACTTTGCACATGATGGGAGTGAAGTGACGGGAACAGAAAATGTGGTCGATACGGAAGTTAAAGCCTTTCCGATTATATGACAAACCGAGTCCGCAGCCAGCCTCTGCGAAACAGTCTGTGAGCCCCTGTGCAATGACATGACGGGTGTAGGAGATGGGTGTGTCGTTAAAGTCTCCGCAGACAATGATGGGGTATTGGCTGTGTGCCTCGACATAGCGGTGGACGGCCTCGGCTGCGGGAGCGCGTTTCACCATGCTCTCGCCCAGAATCCCGATGAGTGAGAACAGCTCCTCCTCGGCCTGCTGCCGTTCCTTTTTACCCTTGAGTATATCGCTGTACTGCGTGCGCTCTTTCTCGGTGAGGTGGGTGCTTTCCAAGTGGTTGTTAATGACGATGATAGTGTCAGGACCCGACTGCAGGTAGTAAGCCACGGAGCCATTGGTCTTGGACTCATATTCTATCCGTTCGTACCTAATGATGGGCAGCCGTGAGTGTATGCCTATGATGTTTAAGCCCTTAGGGTTGTTCTTGCTGATGGTCAGCGTGTCATTGTATGGATACAATTCTTTCCATCGTTCCACAGGTTTGTGCTTGGTGGCCTGTTCCTCCTGGATGCACACAATGTCCACGTTTTGCGCCATAATGTAATCGGTAACAGTGTCAAGGGCTTGCTCATACTTGTAGTTTCCACCATAGCCACAGACGTTGTAGGTCATCAGGCGCAGACATCCCTCCTGCTCGGCATCATCAACAGTATTGAAATGTAGAGGTACGTATGTGCGTATAGGCACGTAAGCCACCACAAAGGCCGCGAGTGGAATCCATGCCCGCCGCCACCTGACAGACAACATGACAAGCAACATGACAATGTTGAGCACTATCGCGGCTGGCATGGCCATGCCAACACACGCCAATAGCGGATAAACCTCAGGCGAGACGCGGTCGCTATAGCCCACGACAACCAACAACAGGCCAACGACCAGGGCCAGCAACGTCAGCAGATTGATGACTATCTCCTTGACTATCTTCATTGACGGCTGGCCTCAAAAAGGCGTTTCTTCTCTTCCTTCGTCAGGCTGTCGTAGCCACTAAGACGAATCTTGTCGAGCAGGGCATCAATCTCTTCCTGCAAAGCCTTCTTTTTTGCGTTGTACTCCATGTCGTCTTCCCGACGGGGGCCATAGCCAGTAGTGGTAGTAGTGGTGGTCTCGCCGTATCGCTCGGAGTCAAGGTTAGTGGAAGAGCCTCTCGCCCTACCCCACTTCTCAAAGAACTGCCTGCTGCTGCTCAGGTCGAAGTTTCGCTCCGGATGGCGACGCCAGTAGTTGATGAGCAGGAATCCGAAGAGCATACCGCCCACGTGAGCCATGTGGGCAATGCCGTCGCCAACGGCCGAAAGGGCCGAGAACAGCTCGATGGCCACATATATGCACACGAACCACTTTGCCTTGATGGGTACGGGTAGGGGGAAGATGAAGATGCGCTCGTTGGGGAAAATCATGCCGAAGGCGAGCAGGATGGCATAGACAGCACCCGAGGCACCAATGGTCAGCGCACCGTTGAGGTTGCTATTGCCCAGAATGGTCATCGTCTCCGACAGCGACGTGCCAGGGAACTGCTGCTGCACGGTGTAATAGAACTCGCAGAACTGCACCAGCTCTTGGCAAAGACCAGCTCCGATTCCACAGAAAATGTAATAAAAAAGGAATTTCTGAGAGCCCCATACACGTTCTATCACACAGCCGAACATCCAGAGGGCAAACATGTTGAAAAACAAGTGGGTGAAACCACCATGAAGGAACATGTAGGTGACGAACTGCCAGAGATGGAAATGACTGGCCGAAAAGAAGTGCAGACCGCCATACTCCACCAGACTCACACCAGAGGTCTCAAAGAGCCACTGGCCAATGTAAACCAGGATGTTTATCAAGAGCAGATTGCGGGTCACCGCAGGAATATTACTGAACATCTTCGTTATTTACTATTTACTGATTTTCTATTTACGATTTAAGCTGATGAAGCTTTTCGGCTGCAAAATTACTAAAAATATCTCTCCCAAAGCACAAAAAGGGGGCAGAAAGCACTTTTTTTCACCAAAAAACAAATTTTTTCTTGATTTTTGTTTGTTTTATCAATACTTTACGCTATATTTGCCGAAGAATTTGAACTTATAACCCTAATTATTCACTTAAATTATTATCAAAATTATGAACAAGACAGAATTAATTGAGAAGATTTCAGCTGGTGCTGGTCTCTCGAAAGCTGATTCCAAGAAGGCCCTCGAGGCCACTATCGTAGCCATTAAGGACGCCCTGGCCGCTAGCGACAAGGTTTCCCTCATCGGCTTTGGCACATTCTCTGTCAGCGAGCGCGCCGCTCGCGAGGGTATCAACCCCGCCACTAAGGCTAAGATTACCATCCCCGCAAAGAAGCAGGTGAAATTCAAGGCTGGCAGCGACTTCACAGAGTCTCTGAAGTAATCCACTTTGTAAAGATTTTTCTAAAGCAGGCAACCGCCTCGCAGTAAGGCGTGAGCCTGCTTTGTACTTACGCCCAGAAAACTTTCAGTAACTCTGGACAGATTTTGAAAAACAACCTCTAAACCCTTAAAAACGCATTATTATGAAGCATACATTTATCGCACTCCTGGCATCGGCAATCTGCCTTACTGCCAGTGCACAGGTAAAATACGTGAGCACCAACACCACAAAGCTCAACGTAGAGCAGCTGCAGGATCAGAGCAAGGCTGCTCAGGTAAGCCGCTATTTCTTTGCCGGCTATAACACACTGTGTCTTCCCATGTCGATGAGTGCCGAGCAGCTCAGCGAGGCCGCTCCCGGCGTGACCGTTGAGCGCCTTACGGCCATCGGCCAGGAGGGTAACGTACTCAACCTCTACTTCACCGACTGCACCGCCAGCGGCATTGAGGCCGGCGTGCCCTACCTCGTGTATTCGCCAAAGGAGCAGACCCTGCGCTTCAAGAACACCGATGCCATGACGTTGAGCACTGAGCTGAAGGCCGTGCGCATGATTGACGGACAGGGCAACCAGGTGACCTTCTCGAGCAGCTGGGAGGCAATGACCAAGGAAGGCCGCTACGGCATTCCCGCACAGCAGAACGTCTATCCGCTGGAAAGCGTGCTTGTACGCACAGAGGGCGACAAGACCTTCCTTCCCACACGCTGCGGATTCTCATGGGACGAGCAGTCGTCAACCGCCAATGAGCTGCAAATCAAGCACGTGGCCCAGAGCGAGGCAACAGCCATCGCCGGCATTGAGGTCGAGAAGACCACTGGCGAGGCTTACGACCTGAATGGCCGCAAGATGAGCGGACAGATGAAGAAAGGCATCTACGTCATCGACGGCGAGAAGAGAGTCGTGAAGTAACCCCCAAAAGACATCATAGAAAGACCGGCCCAGA
This sequence comes from Prevotella sp., assembly GCA_017475265.1. GTDB lineage: Bacteria > Bacteroidota > Bacteroidia > Bacteroidales > Bacteroidaceae > Prevotella. The sequence goes on from JAFVFY010000049.1 coordinate 21,378, forward strand.
CCCAGCGTTTGAGCCGGTCTTTCTATCGACCCGTCAGGTGCTGGCCAGCTTTTAGTAATAGCGGTTCTTTCCCATCAACCCCCGAATGGTGAAATAGACCCACTCCTGGAGGCGGAATAGCCACCAGTAGGGCATGGGGCGGTAGCCGAACTTGTTTGTCTTCGATGGGTCGAGCAAAGAGCGGTCAATGTTTCCCCATACTCGGCGAAGCTCTGAGAGGGCATAACGGCGGTCGGTGGGCGACAACTCACGACCGCGTACATGATAGAACATGTAGCAATCAACAAGTGTCAGCATACGTATGGTCTCCCACCTGCGCATGATCCGTTCTTCTACACCCAGCTTTTCCAAATGGTTTTTCATGCTCTCGTTGGCCCGCATCCAGTCGAAGCGCCTAACGGAAGCCTGATGTGTCACTGACACAGTATTTATTCGGTAATAGAATATTCCCTCGCAACAGCGCACCTCACGCGACTTGTAGTAATGCAGGTGCGTGGTGTTGTCATCGCTGTACGAGCGGCAAGTCTCGTCGTAATGATCGTCCTCGTAGAGTTTCCGCCTTGCCACGTACCAACCGTGTATGCTCCAGTCAAGGCTTAGTTCAAAAGCCTCGCGGCCCGTCATTACCTCGAAAGGCTCCATAGGATAATCCTCGCATACGTTCTTTCCTTCCATGTAATTCTTCACATGGAGCAGCACGCAGCTGGTATCAGGATGGTCGTCGAGTACACGGGCTGCCTGCTCAAGACAGTCATCCGACATCCAGTCGTCGCTATCCAGAAAAGCGATGTACTCACCTGTGGCACGCAGCAGTCCGTTATTTCGGGCACGTGCCTGACCGGTGTTCACATCCTGATGAATAACGACAACGCGACTGTCACGACGAGCATAGTCGTTAAGAATGGAGAGAGAGTCGTCGGTAGAATTGTCGTCAATGCAGACAATCTCAATGTCAGAAAGTGTCTGGCGCAGTAATGAGCCGAGACTCTGGGCAAGATGCTTCCCGTCATTGTAAACGGCGACAAGTACTGACACTTTAGGCATGGCCACGCAACCTTTGTTTCATTTTCTCCTTCAGCTTGGCCCACAACGATGTCTTGCTGTGCAGCAGATGTAGCGAGAAAGCCAGGCTGAGGGCAAGGAGCACCGAACCACTAATCCAGTAAATCCAGCCAGTAGTCATCGTAGCCATAAAGAAGGCTATTGCGCCAAGGGCTATCTGAGGCAATGCACAAATAGCGATGTTTCGCGACATGCTGAAACTGTACTTGAAGTGGGTATAAGTATTTATCATCAGGAAGTCAAACGAGGCCACGAGGAGCAGACCGACGCCAGTGCCATTGATGCCCCACAGGTCGTAGCCCATAATGACCAGGAACACCATCACCACATCGTAAATGCCCTCCATGAGCATGTACGACAGGGCATCGCCCTTGGCCAGGGTGAGATAGCACACGGGCAGCTTCAGTGCCCGCAGATAGAGGGCAAGCGTGGTGATACGCATCATGTCGACAACGGGCATGAATTCGCGGGTGAAGAGCAGGGGTATGAGTATGGGAGTGGCGAAGATAAGTGCCACAAGCATCGGGGCAATGATGAGCAGCGACACCTCTATCTGGCGGTTTACCGTCTGGTTGGAGAGGGCGACATCCTTGTTCACGGCCGAAAGACGGGGGAAAAAATCGGTCTCCATGGCCGTGAACACCAATCCGCCGTATGTCATCGTCATCATAAAGCCCACATTATAGATACCTACTACACCAAGTTCACCTACCACGTTGAGATATGAACGTATGACCATTTCTGCTCCACTGCCCATCACACCGGCCACCACGAACCCCATACCCAGGCGTACCATTTCCATGCCATCACCCAGCAACCCCTTAGCACCATGCAAACGAAGAGGATACAGACGGTAGGAATACCACACCGTGGAGAGCATGCTGATCAGGGCCATGAGCACAATGACGGGCACGATGCCAGCCTGCCAGAAGAAATAGTAGATGGGGAACGATATGATGAGAGCACAGAACACGTTTATGAGCTGTATCATGGCCAGCGACTTAAGACGGCGTGCACCTTTCAGAATGGCTGTCTCGCCACCGCAGATGGCTGTCAAGGCCACGGCAGGGGCCAACATGACAAAGTGTAATGTGTGGTCACCCCAGGAGAAGGTATAATCACTGAGCAAAGGACCGGCAATAATACACACCATCATGCCCAGCAAGGCCGTGAGCAAGCTCCACACACGTACCACCTTGATGAAGTGGGTGATACGCTCCTCGTCGCCAGTATCAAACAGCTCCGATACATGGCGTACAGCACTGAACGAAATGCCAAGGTTGGTGGCCTGGGAGATGAAAGCAACAGTGGAATTGAACAGCGAAACCAGACCCATGCCCGAAGGCCCGAGCAGAGACGCGACAATCTTATTGCGCACTAGGCCAATCAAAATGTTCAGGCCTTGCACGCCGCCGAAGATGCCAGTGTATTTCAGTATATGTCCGTAGTTCTGTTCAGTTTCATCTGCTTTCATTGTATTAAAGAACGTGAAACGCCCTGATTTATTACCCTTCAAGGACGAAAAACTTAAAAGCAAGGGGGTAGAAGCGTTTTTGCAACCCAGATATTTGCCAGTTCCCGCAGAATGTACTACCTTTGCAGCGTCCAAGTAGTCAAATAATCATTAGTAATAATTATGAAAAAAGCATTTCTTCTTTTAGCACTCGCCTTTATGGCGACAGTATCTTATTCGCAGGAGGAGCAGGACAGCCTCCAAAAGGTTGATGGTTTCTACTGGCAGTATGATGATGCCGCCAGGACGGCCACCGTTGTCAGCAGCACCCGCTGGCACAAGCATGGCGACGAGGATGCCTATGGCAATTGTCATTGCTACCATGGCGACATCGTCATCCCTGAGAAGGCTCCCAACGGCTACACCGTGACGGGTGTCGGTGACCAAGCTTTCAATTGTTGCGACGGCCTTACCTCCGTCAAGCTGCCCGCCACGCTGAAGACCATCGGCGAACTGGCCTTCCAGCTGTGCACCAAACTTAAGGAAATCAGTATTCCCGCCTCTATGGAGCGGATGGACTATGATGCCTTCGGGGCATCTTCCCTGGAGCGGTTCATCATCGAGGACAGCGATGCCCCCATCGTCATAGGCTCCGCTGCCGTCTATGGCTCATTCTTCTTGGGCTTGCCCGTGCGCTATGCTTACGTTGGGCGCAATTTCATTGTCAATAATCCCAGTGCCGAAGAGACTGGCGGACCGAAGGGACTGTTCTATTCGTGTGAAGAACTGGAGGAGGTGGTCTTTGGCAGCAACGTCACCTTGCTCCACGAAGGTGACTGCAGCTACTGTCGCAAGCTGAAGAAAGTAACGATAGGGGCTGGTGTTACGACCATCCCCGACTACTGCTTCGACACTTGCCCGCTGCTCGAAACGGCCGACATACCGTATGGACTGGTCTCCATCGGTAAATATGCCTTCTCCGACAGTCCGAAGGTGAATTTCCTCAGCCAGCACTATAAGAAGCTGAAGAGCATCGGCCAGGGAGCCTTCATGAACACGGAGGCTACGAGCGTCACCATTCCAGCCAGCGTGGAGTGGGTTGGCGACTGTGCCTTTGGCTTCGACAGCAAGCTGAAGGAGATTCGCTCCTACGCCGCCGTTCCTCCCACTTGCGAGACCTGGGCAGGCCCTGTCAGCGACGAGATGTACAAGACGTGCCGGCTCTACGTGCCCAAGGGCAGTGAGGCCGCCTATAAGGCTGCGGAGGGATGGAAGCAGTTCTTTAGCACCAGTGAGACGGGCGAGGGAAAATGTGCCACACCCACCGTGTCGATAGAGAAAGGGGAACTGGTGTTCGCCTGCGATACGAAGGATGTGGAGTTCCACTATTCGTTCACCTACCCGCAGAACCAGGAGGGCACGGGCGACCGCGTGGAGTTGCCACAGACGGTCAAGCTCAGTGTCTATGCCTCGTGCAAAGGAAAGGAAGACAGTGACGTGGCCGTCTATGAGCTGTCCCTGGCCAGTGGAGGTATCTATGGCGACGTGAACAATGACGGTATTGTCGATGTTGCCGACATCTCCAGAATCATCCTCATCATGGCTGGGTTTTAGGATCTTTCCTAAAGGCATCAGAACGTCCCTTCTCTCTTCAGCTCATCAATGAGCCTGCTTATCTTCTCCAGTTCCTGCGGAATCTTGATTTTCTGCGGGCAATGGGATACACACTTACCACACTGTATGCAGTGGTCGGGCTGACGCTCGCGTTCGATGATGCGGTCCAGGCCGATGAGAAACTGACGGCGGTTGCGGCGGTAGGTCTCGCGGTCGCTGCCCTCGCTGTCGATGGGGTTGGGCAGACGGCCCTCTATCTTACATTTATTATAATGTACGAAGGCGGCGGGGATGTCGATGCCGTAGGGACAGGGCATACAGTAGTTGCAGTTGTTGCAGGGGATGGTATCTTCCTCCATCATCTGGTGGGCAATGTCGTGGTCTAGGAAGTGACACTCCTCCTCCGTCAGCGGCACCAGCGGGCAGTAGCTTACGAGATTATCCTTCAGGTGCTCCATGTAGGTCATGCCGCTGAGCACGGTGAGCACTCCCTCGGGCGTGCCAGCATAGCGGAAGGCCCATGAGGCGAGACTCTTTTGCGGGGCGCGCTGCTTCAACTCGCTCACCACGTACTCCGGCACCTTGGCCAGTCGGCCACCCAGCAGCGGCTCCATGATGACGGCAGGGATGTTTCGTTTCTGTAGTTCTGCATAGAGATAGGAGGCATCGGTGTTACCGCCCTTGCTGATTTCGTCGGCGTAGTTCCAGTCCAGCCAGTTCAGTTCTACCTGCACGAAGTCCCACTTGTACTTCTCGTGCTCGGAGAGCAGATAGTCGAACACTTCGATGTCGCCGTGGTAGGAGAAGCCGAGGTTGCGGATGCGCCCAGCTTCGCGTTCCTCTAGGAGGAAGTCGAGTATGCCATTGTCCAAGTAACGCTGGTGCAGGTTCTCCAAGCCGCCGCCACCGACGGCGTGGAGCAGGTAATAGTCGATGTAGTCAACCTGCAGCTCCTTGAACGAGTTATGGTACATCTGCAAGGAACCTTTACGCGAGTTGTCGCCAAAGTTGGAGAGCTTCGTGGCAACGAAGAAGCTCTCGCGGGGGTGGCGCTTCAGGGCGATGCCGGTACAACGCTCGGAGAGACCACGACAATAGGCGGGCGAAGTATCGAAATAGTTCAGGCCGTGCTCCATGGCGTAGTCCACCTGGCGGTTAATCATGTCCTGGTCGTAGTCCTCGCTGTTGTCTTTTTGCGGCAGACGCATCATGCCGTAGCCAAGCAGCGACACCTTCTCACCCGTCTTGGGGTTCGTGCGATAGGTCATCTGGCCAACGGGCGGCTCAGTGGCGAGGTTGTCATCACTCTGTGTATTTGTCTTTCCGGCGCAGGCGGCAAGGACTGCGGCAGAGCCAGCTCCCATGAATTTGAGGAAGGAGCGGCGGGTTATATTTTTATTCATAGGGATTTGCTTTTGGGGATATGGTTTAGATTGAGCGGTGTACTTCATGGCCTTCTACATGGATGGCCGAGATGGGACGTACGGGACAGAGATACTCACAAGCACCACAGCCGATGCAGGCCTCTTCGTTGACGGCAGGCACGGAGGGTGAGAGGTCGTCGTCGGGGTCAGTGGGCACCATCTCAATGGCCTGTGCCGGGCAGTGGCGGGCGCAGTTTCCGCACTCAGACTCGCCAAGGGCGGAGATGCAGTGGTCGGGCGACACCACGGCGTGACCTGTCTGTATGCTCGACTTCTCCACCTCGTCGAGTGGTTGTATCGCTCCTGATGGGCATACGTCGCTACAGCGCGTACACTCCGGACGGCAGTAGCCATAGTCGAACTCCATAACGGGCTGCATCAAGTGCAGCAGGTCGGTGCTGGGGCGCAGCACGTGGTTCGGGCATACCGACATGCATAGCTGACAGCCCGTACAGCGCGTCTGTAGGTTCTTCAGCGACTGAGCACCTGGCGGTACTACTGGGGTCTGGCGCTCTGGTGCCTTCTTGTCCACCAGCTCGGCAAGGCCGCCATCTACCTTCTTCTTCTCCTGGGCCAAGGCAGCCGTGGTAGCAAGTGCAGTGGCGAGAAGGAAGGAGCGCTTAGTGGTGTCTAGTGGCTGGTCTTCAGATGTTCCAGAATTCTCAGAGACCCCATTAGCCTTATTATGCAATCGCTGATTGTCGTATCTCAGCGCCCCAAACTTACAGCTCTCAATACAGTCGCCACATACCACGCAACGGGTGTAATCGACCTTGTGGTTCTTGAAGTCTATGCACGATGCCTTGCAATTCTTCGTGCAGAGCGAGCAGTTCTTGCACTTGTCGGCATCAAAGCGTATCCTCATCCACGAGAAACGGGCAAAGAAGCTCAGCAGGTAGCCCACAGGGCAGATGGTGTTGCAGTAGGTGCGCCCGTTGCGCCAGGCGAGTACTGCCAGCACCACCAGTGTCACTGCGGCGATGCCCAGTCTGGGCAAGGTGCGCAGCAATACATCGGTGTGGTAGAAGGCATAGCTGTCGTAGCGTTCAGCAATGGTAGCCAGCACGTTGTTCCCTGCGATATAAATGGGCTGGAGCAGGTTTACGATGATGCGCCCAAAGGCTGAATAGGGAGCCAGCAGTTGCGCGAGGTTCCCAAAGCCTATCAGCAAGGAAATCACTGTCAGGACGAAGAAGATCCCCCACAGTACGTTCTTGGCTTTGGAGTACGTGTAGCGGTTCTTCTTTGCTTTCTTTCCCATCCATCCGAAGAGATCCTGCATCACGCCCAATGGGCAGATGACGGAACAGTAGATGCGCCCGAAAATGAGCGTCAGCACCACGAGTGCCACGATGACAATGGCGTTGAGTGCCAGCACTGCCTCTAATGCCTGCACTTTCGCCATCCAGCCCAGCCACGCATGAAGCGTCCCCGTGAAGTCGAGGAACAGCAGCGTCAGTCCTATGAAGAACACCGCTGCGAGAATGATTCTGATTTTCCTTAGCATCTTGATTACAGTTTACGTTTAGTTATTTGTGTTATTATTATTCATCGTTTCTCGTTAAACGTGCTTATTGGCGGCAAAGATAAGAAATAATTCTGAAACGACAAAATAAAACGGTGGTTTTTTCCGCAAATGCTAAAACAACACCAGGCATCCTGCCGGATGCCTGTGACTATTTTTTGTGTGACCCGCTTGGGGTTCGAACCCAAGACCCCATCCTTAAAAGGGATGTGCTCTACCTACTGAGCTAGCGGGTCTACCGTGTTTTGCTTAAAAGCGGGTGCAAAGGTACAATGTTTTTTTGATATGGCCAAATTTATTCAGAGGAATTTTCCGCTTCAAGCAATATTTCTTCATTTTCGCGGGTGATATACCGCTGATAATAGGCTATGAGGAGGGTAGTGAGGGGCAGGGCGATGATGAGTCCGATGAATCCGAGGAGTGCTCCCCACACTGAAAGTGAGAGCAGCAGGATGGCAGGGTTGAGGCCCATGGCCTTGCCCATGATCTTCGGTGTGACGAACATATCGATGATGACCTGCACGATGGCAAAGACGGCGACGGCCGAGGCGAAGATGATCCAGAAGTTCTGCCCCGTATCGGCAGCCTTGAGCAGGGCCAGCATGGCCGTGGGGATGAGTGCGAAGGTGTGGAGATAGGGCACGAGGTCGAGGATTCCGATGAGTATGCCGAGGCCGATGGCCATGGGGAAGTCGATGATGGTGAAGCCTATGCAGAAGAGGATGCCCATGGTGAGCGCCACGAGCGACTGTCCACGGATGTAGTTGCTCAGCTCGCGCTCGGCGTCGGTGGCCAGGGCCTGCCAGAAGGGACGGCGCTTGGGCGGGAAGATCTTCAGCCAGCTGTCGGTGAGGTACTCGTAGTCGAGCAGGATGAAGAACATATATAATAATGTAATAAGCGATGCCGCAATGCTGACGATGACGCTTGCCGTCTGTCCGAGCATGTTGTACATGCGCGGCAGCAGTTCTTTCACGCTGCGGTTGAACTCTTCGCTGCGGATGTATTTATGTAAATCCTCGCTGTGGTTCTGAGACCATTCGCGTATGGCATCAGGGATGCTGGTGATATGGGCCGACTGATGTATGTAAGTGGTGACAAGGTCACTTAGTTTCTGGAACTGCTCAATCATGGGCGGGATGATGAGCCACACCACAAGGCTCACGACGGAGAATACGACAATCATGGTCAAGAGGATGCTGAGCACGCGGCCGGGGACGTGCAGACGATACTGCACAAAGCGTACCATGGGGTAGAGCAGATAGGCCAGGAGCCACGCCACGGCAAAGGGAAGCAGCACGCTGCTAAGATAGTTGATGAGCCAGACGATGAAGAGAATGAGTAGTCCCGTGCCGAGCATCCGCACGAAGCGGTCGAAGGTGATAACCTCTTTCATTTACTATTTGACTATTTACGATTTACTATTATCCTGCAAAGATTTCTGGTAGCAGTCGCGGCAAAGGGGTTCATACTCCTGGGTCTCGCCAAGGAGCACACGGCGCTCGCTGTCCACCTTACGGTGGCTGACGTAGGCCAGTGAACCACAGCGGACGCAGATGGCATGCACCTTGGTCACCTCGTCGGCGATGGCACAAAGGGCTGGCATGGGGCCGAAGGGCTGGCCGCGGAAGTCCATGTCCAGCCCGGCAACAATGACGCGCACGCCACGGTTGGCCAGCTGGTTGCAGACATCGACAATGCCCTCGTCGAAGAACTGTGCCTCGTCGATGCCTACCACGTCGATGTCGCTGGCCAGCAAGAGGATGCTGGCCGAGGAGTCGATGGGCGTACTCTGTATGTGCTTCTGGTCGTGGCTGACAACATCCTCCTCCGAGTAGCGCACGTCGATGGAGGGTTTGAAGATTTCCACACGCTGGCGGGCAAACTGGGCGCGGCGCATGCGGCGGATAAGCTCTTCGGTCTTGCCGGAGAACATAGAGCCGCAGACCACTTCTATGCGGCCGGGGCGGTGGACTTCTAGTTCATAGTGCATAGTTCATAGTGCATAGTTCATAGTTATCTTAGTGAAGCGATGAGCTGCTCCAGGCTCAGCTCATCCTGAATGAGTACTTCGCGGGGCTTCGAGCCGTGGGCCTGACCTACCACCCCAGCCTTCTCTAGCTGGTCCATGAGGCGGCCGGCGCGATTATAGCCAATGGAGAACTTTCGCTGAATGAGGCTAGTACTGCCCTGCTGCGAAGAGACAACAAGGCGGGCGGCATCGTCGAACATCGGGTCGAGGTGACTCAGGTCGGCATCGTTACTGCCGCCATCAGCAGCATCGCCCTCCACGATAGGCTCGGGCAACTCGAAAGGCTCCACGTAGCCCTGTTGTTCGGCGATGAACTTGTTGATGTCGACTACTTCGGGCGTATCGACGAAGGCGCACTGCACACGGATGGGGTCGTTACCCTGCAGATAGAGCATGTCACCGCGGCCAATGAGCTGTTGTGCGCCCATGCGGTCGAGGATGGTCTTCGAGTCAATACCCTGGCTCACCTTGAAAGCAATACGTGCCGGGAAGTTGGCCTTGATGGTACCCGTGATGATGTTCGTGGTGGGTCGCTGCGTTGCGATGACCATGTGTATGCCTACGGCACGGGCTTTCTGGGCGATGCGTGCAATGGGTAGCTCTATCTCCTTGCCGGCGGTCATGATGAGGTCGCCATACTCGTCGATGACAACAACGATGTAGGGCATGAACTTATGACCCTTTTCGGGGTTCAGCTGACGGGCAATGAACTTGCGGTTATAGTCTTTGATGTTTCGCTCGCCGGCCTCCTTGAGCAGTTCGTAACGCGAATCCATCTCCACGCAGAGACTCTGCAGGGTGCGGATGACTTTCGATGTGTCGGTAATGATGGGGTCGTCGAACTGTTCAGGCAGCGAGGCAAGGAAGTGCTTATCGATGGTTCGGTAGATGCTGAACTCCACCATCTTCGGGTCTACGAGGACGATTTTCAGCTCTGCGGGGTGCTTCTTATATAATAAAGATGTAAGGATGGCGTTCAGTCCAACGGACTTTCCCTGACCCGTAGCACCGGCAACGAGCAGGTGGGGAGCTTTGGCGAGGTCGAACATGAATACCTCGTTGGTGATGGTCTTACCCATGGCGCAGGGCAGGTCCATCGTCGTCTCCTGGAACTTCTTCGAGTTCAGGACACTCTGCATCGACACGATGTTCTTCTTCTCGTTAGGCACCTCAATACCGATGGTACCCTTGCCGGGAATCGGGGCAATGATACGGATGCCGAGGGCCTTCAGCGAAAGGGCGATGTCATCCTCCAGGTTACGGATTTTCGAGATACGTACACCCTGTGCCGGTGTAATTTCATAAAGCGTGATGGTGGGGCCTACGGTGGCCTTGATGCTGTTAATCTCAATGCCAAAGTTGCGAAGCACCTCCACGATGCGGTTCTTGTTCTTCGTCTGCTCCTCCATGTCGATGTAGGGCTTTCCGTCGTCCTCGTAGACCTTCAGCAGGTCGAGGGTGGGATACTTGTAAAGCTCCAGGTCGCGCTTGGGGTCGTAAGGTTCCAGCATCTTCTCGCCCACAGGAACGAGGTCTTGGCCATCGGCCTTCTCTTCCTCCTTGCCTACCTCGACGGTCAGCTCGCTGTCCTGGGGATTACGGGACGGCTGGGGCTTAGAGGTCTCATTTGATTTAGGGGACTCCTTGGGATTGTGGTCGAAGTCGATGGTCTCGGTTTCGGGGTTGTCGAAAACGAGGTCTTCGTCCTGTGGCTGTATCTGCTTCTCATAGGAGTCCTCCTCCGACGGTTCCTCGTTGGGGTCGGTGACGACGAATTTCACCTTCTTCAAGAATCCCATGGGGTTAAAGAGGTTTCTCAAGAAGAGCACGGTCTCTCCGCTGAGGTACATCAGGAAAAGTATGGCCACGATAACAAGCAAGGCGAAAAGTCCTGGTGAACCTATCAGTCCAACGATGCGATGGCCCACGTAGAGTCCGTGGTCACCACCAGGACAGAAATGCAGTGCCGACGTGAACGGCGTGACAAACCATGCCAATGCCAGCGACAACCAGATGACGATGAGCGAGACGCACATGAACCACTTCAACAGTGATGGCTTATAGGCCTTCATCAGTGCCAGCGAAATGACGAAAAGCAGAAGCGGAATGCCGAAAGCCGCGAGGCCAAAGCATCGTTTCATGAGGAAGTAAGAGGTGTAGGCCCCCAGGCTTCCTATCGCGTTCTGGAACTTTCCGTCCTCGTTGGCCAGCTCACCTTCACGGAGATTCTCTATGATACTCTGGTCGGCAGTGCCCGTGGTGAGGTAGGACACGAAAGCCCATGCCATGCACACCGAAACGGCGAACAGCGTCATGCCGATGAAGAAATGAAGCCGCTCGTTCATGAATATGTCTGCCACGCGACGCAAGCCCAACACCTCAAGAAGTGAAGGCCGCGGCTCACTATGACGCGAGGCAGCAGACTTCTTTTTCCTATTCTTAGCCATTTTATCCTATGCTTCGTCTATAAAATGCGGGCTACGCCGCCCGCGTTCCCATATTGTGGTGCAAAATTAAAGGAAAAAAATAAGATAAGCAAGAAAATCACAACTTTATTTTAAAAAAGTGCAGAAAGAATGTAAAATATTTGGTCGTTACGGGAAATATCCTTATCTTTGCACGCGATTTTGGCAGCCGCGATGGTGGAATGGTAGACACGAGGGACTTAAAATCCCTTGACCAGGAATGGTTGTGCGGGTTCGAGTCCCGCTCGCGGCACCGCTCAAGCTTTTAGGAAGTCCCGGACTGTCTCATGGAAAGTCCGGGACTATTTACTAAAAAAGCGCTGGTCCTTAAATTACAACGACTAAATAGTTTCCAATGAATGTACAGATAGAAGAGTCGTGGAAACGACAACTAGAGGGCGAGTTCTCGAAGCCCTATTTTGCGCAGCTGACCGAAGCCGTGCGCCAGGAGTACCAGACCGTGCGCTGCTATCCCCCGGCGCGCCTCATCTTCAATGCCTTCAACCTCTGTCCCTTCGACCAGGTGAAGGTGGTCATCATCGGCCAGGACCCCTACCATGAGCCGGGTCAGGCTCACGGACTGAGCTTCTCTGTGCTGCCCGGCGTGCCTTTCCCCCCGTCGTTGCAGAACATCTTCCGCGAGATTTCCGACGACCTGGGCACTCCCATGCCTCAGGACGGCGACCTCACACGATGGGCCAATCAGGGTGTGCTGCTGCTCAACGCCACGCTCACCGTGCGTGCCCATCTGGCCAACAGCCACTCGCGCCTGGGCTGGCAGAACTTCACCGACGCAGCCATCCAGGCACTGGCACGCAGCCGCAGCCACCTAGTGTATATGCTCTGGGGAGGCTATGCCCGCAGCAAGGCCTACATGATCAACCGACAGGAGAACCTCGTACTCGAGAGTGTCCATCCCTCGCCCCTCTCTGCCAACCGTGGCGGATGGTTCGGCCAGCACCAGTTCTCGCGCTGCAATGAATACCTCGTGCAGAACGGGCTGGAACCCATTCAGTGGTAAACAAATGCTAACTGCGGGTGGCAAATAGGGTGCAGAATCACTGTTTTTGAACAGTTTAACAAAAAATAATGTTGTGCGCGCACAAATATTCTTAATTCGTAAGTCGTAAATCGTAAATTATTAGTACCTTTGCACCCGAAAAAACAACAAACACCAAATAATAATCAATAAACAACAATGGCAAAGTTAGATTTGACACAGTATGGCATCACCGGTAGCACCGTGATTGCCCACAATCCGTCGTATGAGTACCTCTATGAGGAGGAAACCAAGCAGGGCCTGACCGGCTTTGACAAGGGCGTGAACACTGAGCTGAACGCCGTGAACGTGATGACCGGCATCTACACCGGCCGCTCGCCTAAGGACAAGTACATCGTTCGCGATGCACAGAGCGAGGACAAGGTGTGGTGGACCACCGACGAGTACAAGAACGACAACCACCCCATGAGCGAGGAGGTATGGGCCAAGGTGAAGGAGATTGCCATCAAGGAGCTGTGCAACAAGAATCTGTATGTGATGGACGCTTTCTGCGGTGCCAACGAGGCTACCCGTCTGCGCGTCCGCTTCATCGTCGAGGTGGCCTGGCAGGCTCACTTCGTGAAGAACATGTTCATCCAGCCCACCGCTGAGGAGTTGGAGAACTTTGAGCCGAACTTCGTCATCTACAACGCCTCGAAGGCTAAGGTGGAGAACTACAAGGAGCTGGGCCTGAACAGCGAGACCTGCGTGGCCTTCAACACCTCGACCCGCGAGCAGTGCATCATCAACACCTGGTACGGTGGTGAGATGAAGAAGGGTATGTTCTCGATGATGAACTACTATCTGCCCCTGCAGGGCATCGCTTCGATGCACTGCTCGGCCAACACCGACATGGAGGGTAAGAACACCGCCATCTTCTTCGGTCTCTCCGGCACCGGTAAGACCACCCTTTCCACCGACCCGAAGCGTCTGCTTATCGGCGACGACGAGCACGGTTGGGACGACGAGGGCGTGTTCAACTTCGAGGGCGGCTGCTATGCCAAGGTCATCAACCTCGACAAGGAGAGCGAGCCCGACATCTACAACGCCATCCGCCGCGACGCCCTGTTGGAGAACGTGACTGTTGACGAGAACGGCAAGATCGACTTCGCCGACAAGAGCGTGACCGAGAACACCCGCGTCAGCTATCCCATCAACCACATTGAGAAGATTGCCCAGAAGGTGAACCAGAAGAGCGCCGGCCCCGAGGCCAAGAACGTTATCTTCCTCAGCGCCGATGCCTTCGGCGTGCTGCCTCCCGTGAGCATCCTCACCCCCGAGCAGACAAAGTACTACTTCCTCTCTGGCTTCACCGCAAAGTTAGCTGGTACAGAGCGCGGCATCACCGAGCCTACTCCCACCTTCAGTGCTTGCTTCGGCCAGGCATTCCTCGAGCTGCATCCCACAAAGTATGCCGAGGAGTTGGTGAAGCGCATGGAGAAGAGCGGTGCCAAGGCTTATCTGGTAAACACCGGCTGGAACGGCACTGGCAAGCGTATCAGCATCAAGGACACCCGTGGTATCATCGACGCCATCCTGGGCGGTGACATCCTGAACGCTCCCACGAAGAAGATTCCTTACTTCGACTTCGAGGTTCCCACACAGCTCAACGGCGTGGCATGGGGTATCCTCGATCCCCGCGACACCTATCAGAACCGCGACGAGTGGGAGGAGAAGGCCAAGGATCTCGCCGGACGCTTCATCAAGAACTTCAAGAAGTACGAGGGCAACGAGGCCGGCAAGGCACTCGTAGCCGCTGGTCCGAAACTCTAAGATTTTAGGCGAACATAATTTTCGGCCAAAGTGTCACCGCACTTTGGCCGATTCTTTATGAACTGTTTTTTAATTTGTTTACAAATTTGTTTTCTATAAACAACGAATTACACGAATTACACGAATTGACACGAATTGATTTTAAATTATTCGAATTGCTGCGCCAGAGGAAATTCGTGAAATCAATAATAATTCGTGTAATTCATGTAATTCGTGTCAATTCGTGTCAATTCGTGTCAATTCGTGTCAATTCGTGTAATTCGTGTAATTCGTTGTTCATAAAAAGTCAATTGTAAAGTTTATTTAGTGTCAGTACCTTATTCCTAGTGATTCATAAAACGTTCGTGGGACAGCACCTTTGAGAGTGCTGCCCCACGAACTGTATAAGGGTGTATAAAGATACTAGACCTTGATTTCTACTTCCACGCCGCTGGGGAGTTCGAGCTTCATCAGGGCGTCGACGGTCTTGGCGGTCGAGCTGTAGATGTCGATGAGGCGCTTGTAGTCACTCAGCTGGAACTGCTCGCGTGACTTCTTGTTGACGAAGGTAGAGCGGTTGACAGTGTAGATACGCTTGTGGGTGGGCAGGGGGATAGGACCGCTGATGATAGCACCCGTGGCCTTCACGGCCTTCACGATTTTCTCGGCTGACTTGTCGACCAATTTGTGATCATAGCTCTTCAGCTTAATACGAATTTTCTGACTCATTGTTACTGTTAATTGTTTAATGTTTATTGTTATTATCTTGCTGCCGCTAAAGAGTCATTTGCTCAGCGACAGACGTTTTTCTGTTTTCGGACTGCAAAGGTACGCAGATTTCCTGACTTACGCAACTTCTATGGCTTTAGCCCAGTGATAATTAAATATTTTTAAGCATTTACGTTAGTCCTTCATTCATTTGATCAAGACCTTGCGGTTGCCATTCACGTAAATGCCTTTCTTCGTGGGCTTGCCGCTCAGCCTGCGACCGTCAAGCGTATACCAGCCTTCTGATGGAACATTGAACATTGGACTATGAACATTTTCAATGCCATTGGACTTGTCATCGCCGAAGTTCAGGACAAAGGCGCGGACGGGACCATCGCCGTTGTTGGGCGCTGAAGCCCTTGCCTCGATGCCATTCAGCTGGAAGTATGCGCGCTGGGCACCGATGGAGGTACCACTCAAGGGATAGTACAGCGTGTTCCCTGCACCAATGAAGAGGATGCTCGGGTCGTCATCATTGTAGGTCAGCTTTTCGTAGGTGCCGCAGAAAGAGATGCTATAGCCGTCGTCCAGGTCGCAAACCTTGTCGCGAACGGTCTTGTCGATGGTCACGCCACTGAATACGGGGTCCTTGATGGTGCTGTTACTGTCGGCCCACTTAATGATATAAGGTGTACCCGCAGTGATTTCGGTGACAGCTCCTTCTCCAGTCTCTGGCGTGAAGTTCAGCGTCAGCGTGCCGCCGCTGAACGATGCCGTGCTCAGCGTGCGAATGTCGGCTCCCGCCAAGTCGCTGGCTGCTATCTGTTCTGCACTGAGCGCAAACGGCAAGGTCAGCGTGTTCCAAGCACCGTCCTTGTAGAGGGTGCGGCCAGCGAGGGTGACACAGACAGTCTGATTATCGTATGTCGTGATGACGCCTGCATTGCCTGTACCGCTATTATTCAGGGCAATCAACGGAATCAGCACTTCACGGTAAATCTGGGGTAGCGAACCAGTGGTGGAGCCTGAAGTGTAGCATGAGAACAGAGGGTTATTATTACTTGTGTTTGGATTATAACGAATGATCTTGTGTGTATTTTCTCCTTGGAAAGTAATGGTGGCACTGCCGTTACTGATGCTAATCGTTGCCTTGGCATTGTCATCGGCTTTAGTTTCTGTCTTCAGATAGTTGTTATTGTTGCTCGCTGCATAGAGATAACCATTACCCACATTAAACAGGTAATTATCGCCATCCTTCTCCAACGTGATAACCTGTGCATTGCTGCCAGAAGTCAGGGTATTATCAGTATTCTTGGTGACATCTACGGCGTCACGGTTGTTGGAGTTCTGTGCGCCCAGTGCCTTCGCAGTTGTTCCGTCTACGTATGCAATCAGTATCTTGTCTCCCGCTGCAAGCGTACTGGCATCTGTCACTAATGCGAAGTTTCCAGAGCCTACGGCAGAGGCATCTGAGACGGTAAGCGTGTAAGAAGCCAAGCTGCCGTTATAGCTGTCATTACCGGCGAAGGAGGCGGAGATAGTAGTGGTACCTGCGGCAACAAGAGTGACCTCGCCAGTGCTGGAATCTACCGTTGCAACCTCTTCATCATTGCTACTATAAGTGACGGTCAGACCCGTTGGGTCGGTGGTCAGCGTAGGTTTGGTGAAGTCCATGCCGATAGTAGCCGTGGCCTCGGCGGGGCTGAAGCTCATCGTCACATCCTGCTTAAAGACAGGCTGCACATAGTTGTCGTAGCTGAACGCCGAGTTGGTCAAGCTGCCCCAGATATACTCCTCCAATCCTGGATAGTCGATAAACGGGTTGCGGTTGTTCTGTATGGCATAGACGGCGTTGTTGCGGTTAATTTCCTTCTCGCTCACGGGGTCGTTCTTTGCCCACTTCATCAGCATGTTCAGCTGCCATTCTGATAGGCCGGGATAAGGGTTACCTTCAAGCACTTCCCTCACTTCGGTAAAACTATTATCATTGTACCAGTCGTGCAGTTTATCCTCGTAGCAAGTCACCATATAAAAAAAGGTACGTGCGAAGTCGCCCTTGTACTCATCAGCGGGTTCGAACACCTTGCCCGAATAGCCGGGATAGGTGCAGGCTCCGATCTTGCTGAAGTCATGGGCCGACTTATAATCTTCTCCGTTGGTCTCTCCGTAAGGATTGTTGTTGCGCCTCGTATTTATATTCGCGTCGACAGGATATATATGGTGGAGGTCGGTAAACATAGGCATTATTTCGCCGCCAAACCAGCTCTTGGGGAAGGAGTGCTCGCGGCTAAAGCCGCTACCCTCTGCAGTGTTGGCGTGAGAGCCGTTGACGGGGTCGTAGTCGGTGACGTTTGAATACATATCCCATATCTTCCCGTCGCTGCGCACGTCGGTAGTCTGATAGGCCGTCCACAGGTCATCGTATCCTATCTCCCTGCGATTGTAGATGATGCCGCACAATTCTGTCTTCAGAGCTGCTCCCATCTTGCCGTCAGCGCTTTTGTAATAGGGAACATCATAAGTGACTTTCACCTTCCTGATACGACGATTACCACTTGTGCCGCTAATGGTGAACGTGACAGACGAGGCGCTACCCGTCCAAGTGCCATTGCTATAGGTTACTTCATCAGTGGTGATTTCATTGCTGCCATCACTTGACCCGAAAGTGATTTCAATCTTTGCGATCTTCTTGGTGGTAGAAGCAATGGTCATGGTGTTACCTCCATACATACGGATGGCGGTTCCGTTGGTGTAATATTTTGGCGCGTTGCTTTTGTTGGAACCTTTGTCGAAGGTGACAGAACAACAAGTGCCGTCTACGCTTTCGACAGTTGTTTCGTTTTCATATCCCTGTGCGGTGAAGTCAATAGTCTCGTATAAGATTGCCGAGGCAGTGGTGGCAATGCCAGAAAGGATGACGGTCACGGTTTTAGCCCCTGCACTCTTCAGCGTGATGGTGCCCGCATAAGAGCCTGCTTTTGTGGGCGAGAAGGTGATGCCAACCGTTGCATCTTCCAGACTCTTTGAAATGGTGGTCGTACCAAGCGAGAACACATTGTTGGCATCAGTGAGCGTCAGGGTGATGTCCTGTGTCAGTCCTTCGGTGAGCACGGTAAGCTGCTTTGTCTCCGACGAACCGGTTACGGCGGAGAACGACAGGCTTTCGTCAGCCAAGATTAACGGATCTACGAATGTATATGTCGCAGTAGCGACGCCACTCTCTTCACCATCTTTCACTGCAATAGCCTTAACAGTGGTGGTAGTGGTAACCGTGAAGGGAGCAGTGTAGAGGGTGCTCGCCGTAGTAGGTTCGTTGCCGTTGGTGGTGTAGTAGATGGTTGCGCCTGTCTCAGCGGTAATAGTCACCGTAACAGTCTGGTCTTTGGCAAAACGTCCGCCTTCGGGCGAGAGGTTCGGCATATACACATTGCCGATTCCCTTGAAGTTGAACGAAATGGTGCCGTCGCTGTTCTGCGTGATGTCCGTTATCGAGGAGTCAAGATAATAGGTGCCGTCAGAATTTGCGTTGTAGAGCGTGGCTGCCGGCTTGGAGTTCTTGCCGAAGGAGTTGACCGAGCCGTATGGGAACGGGTCGTTAGCCATGCCAGCCCTGGTATAAGATTTTTTGCCGTTGGATGTCAAATTATACTGATACTCGTTGTCAGCGGCAATCCACGTCATGCGCTGGTGGGCGGGATCATCGTTGGGCTTGTTGTGAGACCATACATCCGCATCGTAGTCCACATGCAGGATGAGCAGACCCGCACCAGGCAGGTTGGTGTCCCACCCGGTCTTCTGACGGTTCTCTAATAGGTAGTATTCGTTGCTGTTACCCTTATTATAAATAATGTAAGAGTTGCTGCCAGTGGTTTGCAAGGCAGCCATGTTGCTGATGGTCTGGGTGTACTTGAGTTCTATAGGCGTTTTCCACCCCGCCACCCAACGCTCGTAGCTGGTGTAGCCTGCCGGGCGGTAGCCATTGCCGTTGTACGAACCGCTATTCATTAAGTCCCAGTAGCCCATGCCCTGACCGCCGCTATAGTCGGTGTCGTAGAAATCGGGATAGCCGAGGCAGTGGCTGAACTCATGGCACATGGTGCCGATGCCTGCCGTTTCGCCCGTGCTTCCGTTCTGCTCGCCGCCGCAGGCGTAGGTTTTGATTTTTACATCGTCAAGTATCTGTATACCTTCACCATCACCATAGTAATTGGCAGAATAGAGGTCATACTCATGTGGCCAGATGGTGTCCTCAGCACCGCCGTCGGCCTCGCCCTTTCCGGCATAGACCACATAGACCTGGTCAACAAAGCCGTCATTGTCCCAATCGTAATTGGCAAAGTTCACATCGTTATCGGCCAACTTAACGGCCTCGATTACCATCTCTGCCGGATGTACATCGCTGCCGTTTGAATCGTTGGCTCCATAGTATGCGTAGTTCTTGCTTACGGTGTAAGGCCCTACGACGTCGAAGGTCAGGCGGAACTGCCCATCGCTCTGTGCATAGAAATAGTCGTACATCGAGCCTTTGAAGTTGCCCGAGTTGTAGTTCACCGTATTGGCGAGATTATAGAAATCACTTTGCGTGGCGGTGAAAGCCTTGTCCTTGAAGTTCACCAGGATGATGATGCCTTTCTTCTCGCCGCTTATGTTCCCCACGCTTCCCACCTTTCGCGGGGCCAGGCGGCGGGCGCGCTGTTGGTTGGCGTTGCTGCGCCGCTCGTCGGCACTCTTCTTGGCTGCCTCCACGTCAAAGGCTTGGTAGACTGCGTCGCCGTCTTCGCTACCACCCTTAGCCCCTCTTTTCTGTTGGGAAACAGCCTGATAAGCCTTGCCGTCGTCGCCGAGCCAGTAGTGCAGGTACTCGTCACCTACGAGCATGGCGTTCACCGTGGAGCCATCGGTAATAGTTAATGTACGCGTGAACCCTGGCTTTGCCGGCACGGCAAATGCCACCATAGCAAAAAAGAAAAGCAGAACAAGCATCGTACTGCGCTGTCTGCCTTTCATAATAAAAACCTTAAGCATGTCTCGCCTCCTGAATGGTGGTCGTTATTACTCCTCCTCGTCCCAGCTGTCGAACTGGCGGCCACGGGCAGGTTCGTTACCGCCAGTAACAGCACCTCCATCAGCACCTGTAAGTCCGGCGTTGCCTCCAAGTTGCTTTACTGTGATTCCTTGACCGCTCGTACTACCCAGGAGTTGCTTACAGTGAAGATTAACGATGCGCAGCCGAGGCTGCTGATACATTTTCTTATTCATGTCCTTATAAGTAATTAATGGTTTTCCAGTTTTTATTGTTGTAATTCGGGTGCAAAGTTACAAAATGTTGAGCGAACCGCCAAACGATTTGCCCAATTTTTTTATTTTTTTTCTACTTTCTGGACACTATTATTCTAATTCTTTCATATTTCTTTCCAAAAGCAGCTAGTCCAGCCACCCCCATCAGTGTCATGAGAGTGTAGACAGTGCCAGCAGGCTGGAACCCATCGTAGTGTTAAAAAAGTGTGATTTTTACATCTAAGACCTTGCATTTGGAAAAAAAGCATTAATTTTGCGGTCGGAAAGGAAGATTATGAGAATCGAGGAGCTACAATTCGGAGCTATGATGGTGATAGCTTTCCTGACGCTGACATTAGTGACGCAGGTGCCGCTTCGGGTGGGTCGCACGGTGAATCGTGCCCGCTGGCTGATGGTCGTCGCCATGGTGGTGCTTTTCTCACAGTTCCTGGTGCAATACATCTTTGGTTTCCGCTCGCAGGGTGTCACCCAGGGCGTGGCCGTCAACCTGCTGTTCTTCATCCCCGTTTCCTGTCTGATTGCCGTGGCCATGCTCTACCTTCAGCGTCGAGGCACGGTGCCACGGTCGGCATGGGTGACAGGCGTCCTGTGCTGGTTATGCGCCATTGTGCTGATAGTGTCAACGGCAAATGTGACGATGACCGGCGGACGGCTGCTCCTGACGGACTCTCCTGCCCTGAAAACGGCGGAATATATCGTTGCCCTGTGCTTTTGCGCCACACAGATATGGCACTACCACCTGCACAACAAGGAGCACAAGAAACTGAAGCAGAGGCTGGACAACTATAACGATGACGACAGCGACGAACTGCTGGGGTGGATGCACAACAGCGTGATGCTTCTGGCCGCAGCCGCCGTGTTCGTGCCTCTCGCCATCTTCATGTCGGGCTATATGCTGGGGCTGTTCAGTGTTCTCCTGTGCGGTGCCATCTACTATTGTATCATACGCTTCTACCGCTACTCGGTAAGTGCCACGCCACAGTTGGTCGACGAGGCAGACAGGTCAGAATTGTCAATGGCCTCGGAATCGTCTTTCCCGGAAGAAGCCGGAGGACATACGACGGGAAAGGCAGAGACTAGCAACGCCATACTTCAGCACGTGGAGGAGGCCGCGGAACGCTGGACCGCCCGTAAGGGCTATCTGCATAAGAAGGCAACGCTGCAGCGCGTGGCCGACGAGATGGACGTGCCGCGCACCCAGTTGTCGGCATGGCTGAAAGCAACAGACAAGGTGTTCAACCAGTGGATTAACCTCCTGCGTGTAGAGGAGGCAAAGCTACTAATGAAGGAACACCCTGACTGGTCAAACGACAGCATCGCCGACGCTTGCGGCTTTGGCAGTCGTTCCTATTTCCAGACGGTCTTCAAGGAGAGCACGGGCATGACACCCGCCCAGTTTGTGGAATGTTAATCTAGTGCAAAGCCCCGCGGTGTTAAAGAATCATTCCATATTGTTCAGCTTTTGTTTTTCTGTCTACGGAGACTTGGAGGAAGGGAGGGCTGCACGTAGCTTCTCCTTATCTCCATGCCTCCGAATATATTGTCTAAGGAGTTTAGGAGTTCAGGAGTTTTTCCCTGCGGGACTGTTGTCTAAGGAATTTAGGAATTTAGGAAGCTACGCGCAGCCACTCCTTGATTCCTTGATTCCTTAGAATATATCTTCCGCGGAGATTTTATATTTAACATGTAATGGCCATGAATTACCCACGAATGTTCATATAATATTTTTATTCATGAGAAATTCGTGGGCAATTCGTGGCAATTCGTGTTAAATCTTTACTTAATCACAACCTTGCGGCCGCCGTGGATGTATAGTCCCTTCTTCGTGGGCTTGCCATCGAGGCGCACGCCGTCGAGGGTGTACCACGCGCCAGCCTTTTCTGTGATTTCCGTGATTTCTGTGTGACCTATTCCATTCTGTGTGCCGTCGCCATCGAAGCTGAGGTTGAACGCCGTCAGCTGGCGGGCGGAGGAAGAGTCCTCGCCTATCTTGAAGTAGGCACGCTGTGCGCCGATGCTGGGGTACTTCGAGTTCGCGTCGTTATCGTTGTCAATGACGGGCTGCGGATAGTAGAGCTTGTTCTCGGTGCCGAGGAAGAGGATGCTCTTGTCCTCGGCGGTGAACGTCGTGCTCTTGTAGGTGCCGATGAAGCGGACGCGCTCGTCATCGCTCACTTTGTTGTCGAAGCTGTTGTCCTTCGCGTTGATGGTCACGCCGCTGAACACGGGGTCGTCGATGGTCGGATTCACCTCGTCCTTAGTCCACTTGATGATGTAGGGAACGCCCGCAGCCAGCGTCGTCACCGCGTCGCCGAAGGTCAGGTTCAGCGTTGTGCCCTCGATGCTGGCTGCGCTAAGCGGGCGGGCCACGGCGTTCTCGAGGGGAGAACCCTCGAGCACAACGTCGAAGGGCAGCGTCAGCGTGTTCCAGTCGCCGTCCTTCCACAGCTTGCGCCCCGTGAGCTTCACGTCGGCCTTGCCGCCGTAGGTGCTCAGAATCTCGCTGATGGCGGCGGTGTTGTCGGCATTGTCGGCCAGCTCGGCGGCATAGTAGGCGATGGTCACGAAGCCGTCGGTCACGTCGAAGGTCACGTCGAAGTTCGGGTTTATGTTGGCGAAGTCTGCCGAAGTGAGCCCCATGTAGACCGTGCCAGCATCAGACCGCGAGGCCGATGCATCACCGCTGAAGCTGAAGTAGCCCTCAGCGTATAACTCCGACGAAGAAGCATACTCATATCCGCTCACCGAGTGCTCCTCGCCGTCGAAGGTGACGGTGGTCGTATGCCCGGTGATGGTCACGGTGACGCCCGTGAGTGGCTCGACGGTCAGCGTGCCCTCCGTCTTCTGTATGTCATAGTTGGCGGCCTTGGTGCCCGTGTTCAGCGTATAGGTGAAGGTGTTCGCGCTGCTGCCCGCGTCGGTCTGCGAGCCGGTCACGTCGTAGATAGCGCCCTCGCCCTCGGCGAATCCGTCGCCGTCCACGCTCACGCCGTTATTTGTCAGTGCCGTGCCGTCGTAGGGCCTCGTCTCTGAACCGCTGGTCAGCGTCACCGAGCGGCGGGCGATGGTGAACGTCTTCGTCGTCGAGCCGTCGTAGGCCCCGATGCCGGTGATGGTCACGGTGTAATCGCCCGCATCCTGGCAGCTCTCATGGCTCAGGCTGTAGTCCTCGTTCTGGGTGAGCGTCTTCGCCGAGCCGCCGTTGGCGTCGGTGATGGTCACTACGGGCGTTAGCACCGTGCCGTCGTAGGTCTGCGACGGGATGTCGGCCACGGTGATGTCGGCGTGCGTCAGCGGCTTGCGGAAGGGGTTGCCCACGGTGACGTTCGCCGCAGGCATGGTGAAGGAATATACCCCGGCGACGGCCTCAAGCGGCTGGCCGTTGATGCTCACCGTGCCGACAGTGTAGTCCGCGTTGGGCGTGACGGTCAGGGTGACGGTCTCTCCGGCGGCGGCGTGGGCCTTGTCGGGAGTCACGGTGCCGCCAGCGATGCCCGTAGCCACGTTGACGGCATAGAGCACGGTGGCCGTCAGGTCGAGGCCGGCGCCGGTTTCGGAGTCGACTCCTCTTGACCCGAATTGGATACCCGGGTTATTGTCCGTGCTGGTGACGTCGATGTCGTTCCGGGAGAAGTCGGTCAAGTAGCCATCGACATTCAGATAGAATTTATCATCCGGCCCCGCGACGCTGCCCGTGAACCGCAGCAGGCTGCCCTCGGGGGCTGTCAGGCCGAGCACTCCTCGGCAATAAGGGGTGTAGTTGCCGTTGGCACCGCCGTCGTCGTATATCTTGAACGACGCCACGCCCTCGGAGATGGTGGCATCCTTATGGCCCTTGACCGGCAGGTTGACGGAGAAGTTGGCCAGGTCGCTGGTGAATGTCGGGGTGACGCTGACGTCGCCGTCGGGCATCTTGAAGGTGGCGCTGTTCGTCCAGACGTTCCAGTTGGTCTTCACCGCCTGGCCGCCGCAGGTCACGCTCAGTCCGCTCAGCACGCAGCCCGACGCCGGCGTGGCGGTCAGGGTGACGACATCGCCCAGCTGGGCCGTGGTGGTGCTGGCCTCCATGGTGCCGCCCTCGGCGGTGGCCACGCTGACGCTGTAGTCCGTGCCCGGGCTGATGACCGTCACGGTGAGGTCGAGGCCGGCGTAGTTGTCGCTATCGTCCGTAAAGAAATCGATTTCGATTGTCTGCACGGTGCTGACCACCGTGGGGATGGCGGTCGCGACGCCGTCGCTGGTGCTGCTCACATGGTTGAGCAGATAGTCGCTTACGTCCGTGTTGCCGTCGTAGGCGGTTAGGACGTCAGTGTCGCCGCTCTGCGTCGTGATGCTGCCCGAGAGCTGGAGCACGCAGCCCTCGGGGGCTGTCAGATAGAGTTTGCCGCCGTTGTTGTCACTGTAGTTGCAGTCGGGGCCGCCATTGTCATAAAGCTTGAACGATGTCACGCCGCTGGGGATGGTGACTTTTTTCACATTAGATCTATATACAATTTCTGCTTGTATAGATTGATCCCTTATAATCGGGCCCATGTTGACGGTGAGTCCGCCGTCGGCAGTCATGACGTTGGTGAACACCGGGGTGACGGTGACGTCGCTGCGGGGCATAGTGAAGACGGCGGTGTTATTGCCGGTGTACCATAGCATGTCGCTCTCTGTCATGTAATCTATCAGGTCCACCACTTTGCCGTCAGCGTCCCTCACGCTGAGCGCACCGAGCACGTACCCCTCGGCGGGTGAAGCCGTCAGGGTGACGGTCTGGCCTGCGGTGGCCGAGGTAACGGGCTCGCCCTCCCTCGCCGTGTTCACAACCGTTCCACCGGCACTGGCCGTGACGCTGCCGTTCGCAGCGGTGGTGAAGCTGATGTTATGTTCAGGAGCATCGACGAGCGTCACGGTGATGTCAAAGCCTTCCTTGGCTTCGGCATTATCCGTATAGAAGGCGAATATAATGCTCTTGTTCTCGCTGGTGGCGTTGACATTGACGTTTTGGTCCCCAGTTCCTGTCACAAGCAACCCAACGGGATCGTCGGGGTCGGAGCCCTCATAGATGTAAAAATAGCCAGTCGAGCAATCGATGATGCTGCCCGTAATCTGGAGATAATAGCCCCCAGGGGCAGTGATGACAAGTAAGCCATTGCAGTTGCTGCTGTAATTGCCGGGGTGGTCTTCATCAATATACTTGCCGCCGTCGTCATACACCTTGAAGGTGGTGAAGCTGCCGTTGGAAAGGTCGAGCGTCTTCGTGCCCGTCGTGGGCATGTTCACATAGTACGGGTTGGTGTCCGTTCCCGCGCCGCCCGTTCCGCCCTTCTCCGTCCACGCGTCGGCTCACGCCGTCTGCGCCGCGAAGGCCATTAGTACTGTGAGCAGCATCATGGCCGCCCTTGAAATCATTCTGTTTGGTTTTGGTTTCATATCTGTTATCTTTTTAATGGTTTTCATTATTCCTGATGAATACTCACAAGAAAAGCCGCGGCCTCGCCCGCCGTAGTGGCAAGCGAAGCCGTATCTCTCGCCGTTATCACCTCCATCTTTCTCATGCCTGAAATCCCATGTTGGTTGGTGGTGCATAAAAGTCTCTCTCGCTTTTAATCAGTGGTTATGTCGTTGAGTTACTTTTCTCTTGGGATGAACAGCTCCGGCACGTGTTTCAAGAAGTCCTGATAGTAAGCAAGAATCATGTCGTGCAGGGGATGGTCGTGGCGCAGGAGAATGCCAGCGTAGTACTTCGTTTTCTTGAAGGTGACGCTGTCGCTGAAGAGCGTCATCTCATGGTTGCGGGCGTAGTCGTAGAACCAGAGGTGGTAGAGACGGTCGCGGGCGGCCTGGCGCTTGTCGGTGGGGTCGCAGATGTAGAGCATGACGGTGGGTTCCTGACTGAAGAAGTCTTCGAGGATGACGGTCACCGTGTCGAGAATCTTCGGGTCGTAGGAGCCGTGCTCATGCTCGCTGTTGTCAATAAAGAAATGATAGGCTCCCTCGTCCATGAAGTACGTGTCTTTGTAGAAACCGACGTTGTAGTGTATCTGCTTGTCGGTCACGAAGCTGAACGTCATATCGTTGATTTGCGTCAGCTGGTAAGGCGAGCGAAGGTTGAGTTTGTCGGCTGAGAGTGTCATCGTGCGGTCTTTGCTTCTGTTTCACGAATCTGCTCGCGCCATCTCTCACGGGCGTCTATCATCTGCTGGAATGCCTCGGCGTACTGCTCGGGGCTGTCATAGCGCTTGAAAATGTCAATTGTGTTCATCTTGCTGATATGTATTTTATTATCTGCTGCAAAGGTAACACTTTTTTGTGAAACAAGTTGCAATTGCACGGAAAAAGTAGCAATGTTTAACGGAAAGGCCTGCCACGATGAAATCAATCTGTTTGGTTTTGGTTTCATATCTGTTATCTTTTTAATGGTTTTCATTATTCCTGATGAATACTCACAAGAAAAGCCGCGGCCTCGCCCGCCGTAGCGGCAAGGGAAGCCGTGCGTGTCACACTGGGACGCCGGTGCGCATGACGTCGTCGTAGAGGGGCGACTGGCGGTCTTCGGCCATGAGGACCGGCTCGATGAGGAAGCTGACTTGGTCGACGTCGTGCCAGAGCTTCTTGGAAATCTCGAACTTGCGGTCGCCGTAGGTGGGCACGATGACGGCCACGTCGATGTCGCTGTCGGGGTTGGCGTAGCCCTTGCTGTAGGAGCCGAACATCATGACTTTCGGCTCCACGTCAAAGCGGGCGCTTATCACTCGCTTGTATCTTCGGACGAGTTCGAGGGCCTCGTCGCGGGTAAGTGTCCTTCTATCCATTGTTGTAACTGTTTGGTTTCGTCAATCATCTGTCGGCAGAAGTCGTTGGTGAGTGTGCGGGCGAGTGCGTCCTTGTCCTCGGGTAGGCCTTGAGGGTCTTTTCGATGACCTGGTGGCACATGAAGGCGACGCTGCGCCAGCGTCTCGATGAAAGCTCCGTCCTGAGTGGGAATCGTTAATACCAAGTCTTCCATATCTGTTGCTCTTTTGTGGTTTATCGCATGCAAAGGTACGCATATATTTTGTAAAAGCGAGCGCTTCGGGCGTTAAATATGCAAAAAGCGGGCGAAGAAGCGACCATAGGAAAAGTTTACCAAACTATTTGGCTGAAATGTAAAGAAAAAGTGCAGAAAAAAGTGTTCCTAAAAGTTGACCATCTAGCGCAAAAACCTGCACAAACTGGCTGTTTTTTGCAGGAATCGCGCTTCATAACCCTGCACACCCCCCCTCTTTTGTGCAGAAATTGACTTAAAATTACATAACCTTAACAGTTCCTTGTCCCTATTTCGCTTAAAACTGGCGTTTTTCGTGTTTGGGAAATACCCCGAAAAAGGGTGTTCGAGGCGTCCGTTTTGGCCTTTTTGGAGCCAAACAGCCAGTCTAATAGTAGTAAGTGAGCGGGTTTGTAGTAGAAAAGCACTGGTTTTGTTCAACAAAAGCTATGGTTTTGTACTACAAAAGATATG